>CAZARU010000113.1:0-21554 GCA_964487605.1 uncultured Polyangiaceae bacterium | reverse complement strand
TCCTGAAACCCCTGGACCAGCCAGTCGATGATGCGCGCGTCGAAATCCTCGCCGCCGAGGAACGTGTCGCCGGTGGTTGCTATGACCTTGAAGACCCCGTGTGCACCGATCTCCAGAATGGAGACGTCGAACGTGCCACCCCCGAGATCGTAGACGGCCACCGTCTTGTCCACCGTCTTGCCGAAGCCATAGGCCAGGGCGGCCGCCGTCGGCTCGTTGATGATGCGGATGACGTCGAGTCCAGCGATGGTCCCGGCGTCCTTGGTCGCCTGTCGCTGGTTGTCGTTGAAGTAGGCAGGCACGGTCACGACCGCCTTGGACACCGACTCGCTCAGGTAGTCTTCCGCGATGATCTTCATCTCTTGAAGGACCATCGAGCTGATCTCGGGGACCGAGTAGTTCTTGTCGCGAAGGTCGACACGGACGTCCGCGTGGGGGCCCTCCACGATCTTGTAGCTGGAGGTCATGACGGCGTTCTTCACCTGCGGAGAGTTCCACTTCCGCCCGATGAGCCGCTTCGCCGCATACACGGTGTTCTCGGCGTTGGTGATGGCTTGCCGCTTGGCGATGTGCCCGACGAGGCGCTTGCCCGCCTCGGTCACCGCCACCATCGAGGGGGTCGTCTTGTAGCCCCCACGGTTGGGTATGACCGTCGGGGTGTCGCCCTCGAGGATGGCCACGCACGAGTTCGTGGTACCCAGATCGATGCCGATGACGCGATCCATGAGTGCCTTTCTACTTCAACTCCAGTTGGGGTCGTGATTCGCAGGGCAAGGGGGACGGGCGGAACGGGTTCAGGCTTCGCCCTTCTTCAGGCGCCTGATCCAATCCTTGATGGTATCATCCTGGGGCGCTGCGTGAGAGGCGCGCTCGAACTCCCCGAGGGCGCTCTTTCGCAGGTCGAGGGCGAGGTAGATCCGGGCAAGGGTCACCCGAAGCTGGGCGTTCTCGGGCGCGAGGGACACCGCTTCCTGGGCGAACTCGGCGGCCTTCCGTAAGTCCCCCTCGGCTTCCAGCATGCAGAAGGCGATGCGCTCCAGGATGCGTTCGCGGCCGGCGAGGCGTCCACGCGCCGCTTTCTGGTAGGAGTCGGCTGCCTGGGCCCAGCGCTGGTTCCGCTCCTCGTACTGCGCGGACTGCAGGTACGTCTCGGCCAGCTCCGCGTTGACCTCTGCCTGGAGCGCCTCGACGCGCTTCGATAACTCACCGTCTCCTGGAGCGAGCGAGAGCGCGATTCGCAGCGCGTTCGCCGCCGACGCCTTGTCGCGCATCTGCAGCGCCTTGTCCGCCGCCGCGATGTACCGGGCGGCCTGGGACTTCTGGACGTTCGCGACGCGCGCCTCGTACCGGCGCCGCAGATCGTCGGCGACGACCTCCTTGACCTCGGCGCGTTCTGGCGGTGGCGGCGCTGACGGGCGTGCACCGGGCGGCGCGCTACGACCGAGCTTCCGCGCGAGCGCGCGCTTTCGGTCCTCGATGTCCATCGGCGCGGGCGCCTTCGGCACCGTGCTGGCGCGCTCCACGACGCGCGCTTGCGCCTCGATTTCTCGACGAACACGCTCCAGCTCGCGTTCGTGAGCGGCCGTGTCGGTCATGGCGGTGTCCAGCGCTCGGCGCCGAGCGTTCGCGGAGAGGTAGCGGTCGTACTCCTCGCGGGTCTGGTTTCGCGTCAGGACGTCGTGCGCGTGGGTGACACGCTCGAAGATCTTCTCGAGCTTCGGCTTGTACTTCCCGAGCTTCTTTCCGAAGTACTTGTCGGGATGATAGAGCGTGACGATGGAGAAGTAGGCTTGCTTGATGGCCTTCTTGTCGGCGTCGGTGCCGACGGCGAGGAGCTCGTAGTGCGTGACGTGGTCCAGCTTGTAGAACGTGTCGAGGATCTGACGGCGCCGCGGAAGCTCGACTTCGACGTCCGGCTCGTCCAGCTCCGCGGGATCGTAGAGCGCGGCGGCGGCGTCCCAGGCGACGCTGCGTTCGGCGGGGGCCTCGATGATCGGCCGCTCGAGCTTCGTGTTCCGTGCGGGCCCCTCGTCCTGTGGGCGGGGGCGCTCCACCGGCCGCTGCTCGCCCAGCTCGACGGCGCCCAGGGCGGCCAGACGTGCGAGGATCTCCGACACGACGTCGCCGGCCAGGCCCGTCGAGGAGGCGATGTCGACGGCCGAGGTCAGGCCGTCGATCCGCGAGAGGACGAAGGCCTCCTCGGGGCCGATGGGGAGGGACCGGAGGTCCACCCCGTCCACGAGGTGAGGGGTCATGGGGCAGGATCGGGCAGTGGTCGGGGCCAACCGGCGCAAGGCCGCGGCGCGCCCAGCATATCCGTCAGGCGGAACCCGTCGCAATCGGCCCCCGCGGCCTGACCGGACTCGCAGGCCACAGCCAACCCTCCGGCCAGGCCTCGATCCGTCGCGAGACCTCCGACATGACGCTCTGCAGCACATCCCCACCGGAGTCCGAAGGGACGGGCGTGACCAGAAGGCGGTAGCCCCGGTCCACGGGGTCCAGCGCGCCGACGACGATGCGGGCGCCCGTCGCGCTGGCCAGGCGCGCGAAGCCGGCTGGAACCTCGGCGGTGCCCCCCAGCATCTCGACGGGACGACCGGGAGCCCGCGTCCGAAGGTCCGGCAGGACGCCGACGACGGCGCCGCGCTCGAGGGCCCGCGCCGCGCGGAGCGACGCGCGAGGCTTTCCGCGATGGATGACCTCGATGCCGCGCGCCTCGCGGTGCGCATCCACCGTGGCGTCGAGGAGGGGATCGTAGCTCTCCCGCACCACCACGACCGTGTCGAAGCCGAGCTCCGAGACGGCGGCGGCCACCAGCTCGAAGGGACCGAGGTGCGCGCTCACGAAGACGACGCCGCGCCCTTCGGCGGTCGCTCGTGCGAGCACCTCGCGCGACGAGGCCGGAATGGTCACGACGTCGAGCGCGCGAAACGCCGCGCGGCGAAGCAGCAGGCATCGCGCGAGGCTCTCCCCGGCGACCGTGAACGCTCTGCGGGAGATTTCCCCTGCGCGAGGGACACCGAGGCCATCCCGTGCAGCGATGCGGGCTCGGCGCCGCAGGGCAGGGGCGGTGACGTAGACCACGGCGCCCACGAGTCGGCCCAGCCCGGCCATGGCACTCGCGGGGATCCGGTCTGTGACGAACAGCGCGGCGCGGATCAGCCCCCGCAGCAGCGCGTTCTTGACCCGCTGCATCGGGGACCACCGCCCACCGTTCCGAAGATCGACCACGGCGTGTGGGCGGCTCACCGGCACGTACCGCACGCTGCGACGACCTTTCGCGTCGCCAGCTCGAGCCGCGACTCGGCGTCCGCGCAGCGGCGACGTGAGTCGTCCGCGCTCTCGAGGGTGCAGATTCGTTCGCGCGCACGACGCATCGACGCCAGGGCACGACAGGCCGTCGTGCAGTCGCCCGGCGACGACTCGAGCTGTTCGGCGAGCTGAAGGAAATCGTTCCAGGCGGCCTCCAGGCCGTCGTCGCCTGCTGGAGGCTCCGCGAAGCGCCCGACCGGCTGTGGTGGCGTCGAGCCCGTTCCCGGGGGTGCCTGCCCGTATCCGGGGCTGGACGGCTGCTGCGCGGGCGTCGCCTCCTTCTCCGCGTCACCGTCGGCGCTCTCGGTGGTCACGTCCCCACCGGTGGCGGCTGGCGCGCTCGGGGTGGCTTGCTGGCCGCCGCACGCGGCCATCAGGAGGCCGGCGAGCAGGGCCGCGCGCGCCCGGGTCGTCACTTCGGCGCTCCGGGCGGCGTGCTGCCAGGGGGGCGCACTGGCAGGGCTCTGTCGATGACCTCGGCCTGGATCCGCATGGACTCTTCATAGGCGGCGAGGGCCTCCTGCTTCGCGACCGCTGCAGCGCGCTCGTCGCCATCGCTCGCCAGCTTGGCAGCGCGTCGCTGGGCGACGACTCCCTTGACCTCGAAGAGGTGTCCGCGGAAGTACGTCGGGGCGGTCGCGAGCGCGAGGCCCCGCTGGCGATGCCTGCCCGCCGCGTCGAACTCCCCGGCACGGCTGGCGAGATCCGCGAGGCGCGAGTGAGTGTCGGCCAGTACCTCGTCCACCTCCGGCGCGCCCTGCGGGGTGGTACCGTCGGTGATGGCGGACAGATCTCGCCGTGCCGCCGCCAGGTCGCCCTTCTCCTCCTGGAGGTCTGCACGGTGGTGAGCCGCGCGCGCCCGTGACAGGAACGCCAGCAGCGACGGCGACACGGGCTTGCCGCCGTCGGTGTCGATGCAGAGCACCGGCGTCTGCTCCTCGCCCCGGGAGCAAGCCACCGGCCCGAGGACGAGCAGGACCAGCGCAAGCGCGGCGAGACGCCTCATCGAACGCCCCAGCTGGCCCAGCGATTCGAGCGGAGCTCGCGCTCGCGTACGGCGGCGATCCGGTCCACCCGGGAGCTCGCCTTCCCGAGTTCGAAGCGCTCGTCGAACAGGGACGCCGTGGAGCGCGAGAACGCGACGGTCGCCGCGAACTCTGCGCGGTCCGCGGAGGTCGGAGTCGCGCGAGGTTCGGTCACGGGGCGTACGACGAGTGCGACCGCCGCAGCGAGCGCGGCCACGGCGGCTCCGGCGCCGAACGCCATCAGAACGACGCTGGACCGCCTACCGGTGGGCACTGGCCCGTCCTGCCGGTCGCGCGCGGCCCTGGCCAGTCGCGCAGCCGAGAGCTCGTCGAGGTTGGCCGGTGCGGCTGCGGCGCGCAGCGCTTCGGCGAGGGCTGCCGCCGGGTGGTCACCCTCGCCGTCGAGCGCTCTGCGCAGGCGCTCGGACTCGATGATCTCTTCCTCGGTTGGCGGCGCGAGCGGATCTTCGAGCGCGATCTCGATGAGCCGCTCGTTGACGCTCGGGTCGAGATCGTACGGCGCCCAGGCCGCGAGCAGCGCGTCCGACAGCTCGCGCTCGTCGCTCGCCGAGAGCGGCTCGAGCGTGTCGTCGTCGGCGATGGTCACGACGCGCCTCCCGATGTCGCGAGGGCCTTCTTCAGGGCCGCCATGGCCCGGTGCAGTACCACGTCGAACGTGCCGACGCTGACTTCGAGTCTCACGGCGCACGCGTCGCGGGGGAGCGCCTGCAGGACCCGGAGCTCGATGGCGAGTCGGTAGCGCGGGTTCAGCTTGGCGAGGACCTGTTCGACGCGCTCGCGGGCCTTGGCCAGGTCGTGCTGCTCCATGAACTCTGCCGAGCGATCGTCGGACGCCGCCGCGTCGATCTCCCGCTCCAGGTCGGCGGGCTCGAACAGGAGCTCCCGCTTGCGAGATCGGAGCGCGTCGAGCGCGGTCCGCAGGGCGACGATGCGCAACCACGGGTACACGCCGACGTCCTGCCACGTGAACTGGTCGAATCGCTCGACGACCTTCAGGTAGGTCGCCGAGAGCGCCTCCTCTGCGGCTGCGCGCCCCCCGAGTCGTGGCAGGAGCACGGCGCGAAAGAGGCGGGGGCCGTGCTTCTGGAGCAGCGCGCCCAGGGCCGCTCTATCGCCCGCGTGAGCCCGGTCTACGAGCGCACGCTCCGCCGCGAGGTCCTCGTCGGGCTCCCCCACGGCGCCGACTCTAGCCGCAGTGGGCCGCCACCGGCTGGGGGGGGCGCGCCGCGGCCCTGCGGGCGGCCACCAGGGTCGTCGTGCGGCTCGGCTGCCGGGCGCGGCCACGGGGGCGCGGGCGCGGCGCCCCCCGGCAACCGGGCGGGCTGAGCGCACGGTGGGGCGGAGCGCCGAAGGGGTCACGCCTCCCTCAACGCTGCGGCCGCCTGGAACTTACGTTTCCTCGCCCGCACCGGATCGTAGGAACCGGCGGCGCGCAGTACTAGCGTCCGCCGGTGGCGTCAGGGTCCCGAGTGTGTCCGTCCTGCGGCGCGCTGAACGCCGCCGGCGAGGAGCGGTGCGTGCGATGTCGTCTCTCGCTGCCGAACGCGACATCCATGGCGGTTCGAGACGCGTGGACCTCGCTGCTCGGCGCCGAGTACCCCGTCACGAAGCTCCTGGCCGGTGTCTGCATCGGCTCGTTCGCGCTCATGGCGCTGGTGTCCCAGAAGCTCCCGCTGGGGCTGGGGGGCCGTGAGCGCTTCGAGCTCTCCGAGCTGCTCCGATGGGGCGCCATCGTCGCCAATCTCTCCAAGCACGCACCGGGTCTGGCCGTACTCGAGACGGGCGACGAGCCGTGGCGTGTCGCGTCCGCCGTGTTCCTGCACTTCGGGTTGCTGCACGTGGGATTCAACGTCCTGGCCCTGACGGATCTGGGACGCACGCTCGAGCCGGATCTGCGTTCGGGAAGGCTCGCGACGGCGTTCGTGGTGACCGGCGTGATGGGGTTCGTCGTCAGTGCGGCTTGGTACGGGGTGAGGGGTCAGACGGCGGTGACGGGCGGTGCGAGCGGGGCGATCTTCGGGCTCGCCGGCGTGCTGCTCGGCTTGCTGATCACGCGGCGTAATCCCGCGTGGAAACAGTACTTCATCCGCCTCGCGCTCTACGCGGCGATCTTCGCCTACGCTTTTCCGGTGAACAACGCAGCGCACGCTGGCGGGTTCGTGACCGGAGTCGTGCTGGGGCTCGCGTTCGGGCGCGAGCGCACTCCGTGGGAGCGCCGAAGGGTGTTCTCGTGGATCGGCGGGTTGCTGCTGGTCGCGAGCTTCGCGTCCGTCCCGGTGTGCCACCTGTCACCCAAGTGGAAGGTCGCGTCCGCGCTCGAGCAGCTCGAACGAATCTGACCTCGTCGAATGCCTCGGCTGCTTCACCTGCGACGCGTGGCCACGTCGGCGACCGTCACGGGCACGCGCAGCGACACTCCGACGCCGAGCACGAAGTGCGGCTGATCACCCGTGTCGCGGAAGCTCCCCGCCGCGAAGAGGCCCCACGCGCCCCGCCCGTAGCCGAAAGTTGCCGGGGTACGGCGTCGTTCGTAGATGTCCGCGTCGAGCGACCCGGTCGCCTCCCAGGCGAGCATGAGCGTGCTCCCGTACCCGAGCTCGCGGTGGCCGGCGCCGGGGTGGCCCAGCCGATCCGTCTCGAGCATCAGGAGTTCGGCGAAAGCACGCACGCCGAGTCGAGCCGTGACGGTGGGCTTCATCGACGGGAACGCGTCGAGGACCAAGTACGGGCCGTGCAAGGTCTGGGGCGCTTCGAGGATCGGCATCTGCTCGAGCTGATATCCGAGCCCGAAGTCCAGCGTCCGCTCCGTGGAGTAGCTGGTCGAATAGCCCAGTGGGTGGACGCCCACCCTGGCCGAGTAGGTGAACGGCGAGTCGGCGTCCGGAGCGGGCTTCGGCGTCGTCTTGGCCGAGCCCACGGCGCCGTACGCGTGCAGCGGGGGCAGGGGGGCCGGGCAGCCCACCGCCGCCGAGGCGAGTGCGGCGACGAGGATCACGGATCGATCGAGCACCACGGTGCGCTACGCAAGTCGCGTTCCACACGAGCGGGGGGGATTTGTGCGCGGTTAGCCGGGTTCTTCGGGCTTCGGGCCCGAGCCGCAGTTCGCACCTGTGCGCGGGAGGCTCACGACGCGCGTTCACGACCCCGCGCGCGTTCCTGCTTCGGGCCCAGGTGGTCTATCCTCCGTGCCGTGCGGCGTCGCGAGGAAGAGGAGAGCTGACTCGTGCCGGTGGTCAACCCGCTCGCGCGCGAGCTCGTGTTCAAGATCGTGTTCTACGGTCCCGGACTCGGCGGCAAGACCACCACGCTGCAGCACATCCACTCGACCACCAAGCCCGAGTACCGCGGCAAGATGGTGAGTCTGGCTACGCCCGTAGACCGGACGCTCTACTTCGACTTCCTGCCCATCCGGGTACCGAGCATGCGGGGGATGGGAGTGCGGATCCAGCTCTTCACCGTTCCGGGTCAGGTCTACTACAACGCTACACGGAAGCTCGTCCTGACCGGCGCCGACGGCGTCGTCCTGGTCTGTGACTCGCAGAGGCAGCGAGCGGACGCGAACCTGGAGAGTCTCGAGAACCTGGCGGAGAACCTGCGGGAGCACGGCCGCGCCCTCGAGGACGTTCCGCACGTCCTGCAGTACAACAAGCGCGACCTGCCGGATGTCGTCGAGGTCGCGGAGCTCGATCGTCGCCTCAACCGTACGGGCGGGCCGTCCTTCGAGACCGTTGCGACCCGGGGCTCCGGCGTCTACGAGTCCCTCGAAGCGATCACCCGCCTCGTCATGGAGGACTTCGAGCGACGCATCCCGGAGTCGCAGCGGGCGCCGGGGCGCGCCGCGTTGACTCTGCCCGACGGGGGACTCACCCGCGCGCTCCGCGGATCTGCGGACGAGGGCCCTTCGCTCGACCGCGCCATTGCGGACGCAGCGGCGGAGCGCGCGATTCGTGGACCGGACCCCCCCGCCCCCGATTTTCCGTCGCGGGTGCCCCCGGGGCCCGAGGTGATGCACGGTGAGCACGCCGCCCGCGCCGTGACCGGGCCCGCGCGTTCGGCGACGCCGCTGCCCGACGAGGTGGAAGACGCGACCATGATGAGCCGCGCGGGTACCGCCCCGGGCCTGGGCGCGGCCCTCGCGACGCGCGCGGTGGAGGTCGTCTCGCCTCGGCCCGCCATGAGTCCACCGCCACCGAGGCCGGAGGACGGCCCCCCTTCCAGCGAGCGGCCCCTCGGGCGCAGCGACACGGAGATCGCCGCCCCGATGGCGTCGACCTGGAGCTTCGAGGCGCTGTGGCCCTCTGGAGAGCGCCCGACGGTGCGCGCGCTCGAGGCCGCGCTCGGCGATGGCGACTACTCCCGTGCCATCGACCTCGCCGAGCAGCTCGTGGCTCGGTCGTTCGCCGGGGCCGCCCACATCATCGGCAGTACGGCCGACGCGCCGAAGGATCCGGCGGTCGTTCCGCTCCTCCTGGGCCTCGACGGACGCAGGTACCTCGGTTTTCGAGTCCTCGTGCGCGAGGCGCGCGGTGGCCGCGCCTTGTCGCTCGTCGAGGCCCTGGAGGCGTACACTTTCGCCATCGAGGCGCGCACGTCGCGTCGCAGCCTCGGGACCTGACTCCGGGGCTGGACGGCTAGAACAGCTCGCCGAGCTTCTGGATCAGGCCGCGCCCGGAGAAGAGCAGCCTGAGCCCCCGCAGGCTCCACTGGTAGGACTTCTTCGAGTACGGGTACCAGATCGGGTCCTTCGACGGCGGCTTGAAGCGGTCGAAGCTGACGTGTCGGACCTCCGCCATCTCGCGCAGCGCGTCCTCCCCGTGAACGCGACCGAAGCCGCTCTGCTTGACGCCTCCGAACGGCGCTTCGGCGGACGCGTAGTTGCTGAAGACGTCGTTCACCACGACGCTCCCCGCGGAGATCCGCTCCGCCAGCCTGCGGCCCTTGTCGCGATCCGTCGTGAACACGTAGGCATTCAGACCCAGGTGCGACTCGTTGGCGACGGCCACCGCCTCGTCCTCCGAGGCGACCTTCATGATCGGGACGATGGGGCCGAAGATCTCCTCGCGCATCACCGTCATGTCGGTTCGGCAGTTCGACAGGACCGTCGGCTCGTAGAACTGCCCCGGGCCCGGTCCGCGCCGGCCCCCCGTCTCGACGCGGGCGCCCTTGGCCACGGCGTCCTGGACGTGCTTCTCCACGACGTCGATCTGCGGGGCGAAGATCATCGCGCCGACGTCCACCGTCCCCTTGCCGGCATCACCCTGACGGAGCTCGCCGACCAGATCGGTCACGCGGCCGACCACGCGGTCGTAGACGGACTCGTGAGCGAGCACACGCTCCACCGAGATGCAGACCTGGCCGCTGTTCGCGAAGCCGCCGAAGACGATCGCCTGGGCGGCGCGTTCGACGTCCGCGTCGCTGCAGACGATGAAGGGCGCCTTGCCACCGAGTTCCATGACGCAGGGAACGAGCTCCGCTCCGCACGCAGCGGCGACCCGCTTCCCGGTCTCCACGCCGCCGGTGAACACGATCTTGTTGACGCCGCTCTTGATGAGGGCCGCTCCGACGTCACCTCGCCCGATCACGATCTGGAGCAGATCCTCGGGAAGACCCGTGGAATCCCAGACCTTCTTCGCTTCGAGGGCGATGAGCGGTGTCACGTCGCTGGGCTTGATGACCACCGCTGAGCCAGTGACGAGCGCGGCGACGGCGTCGGTGAAGGGAATGACGAGCGGGAAGTTCCAGGGCGAGATGATCCCGACGACTCCGCGGGGCGCGTAGTGGACGACGCTGCGACGGTGCTTCAGCAAGTGGAGATCCAGCTCGCGTGGAGCCAGGATTCGTGGGGCGTTCTTCGCGTACCAGGTCGTCATGTCCGCGAAGACGAAGAGCTCGTGGGAGAGCGCCTCCTGGGGTGGCTTTCCCGTCTCGCGGGCCAGCAGATCGATGATCGCTTCGGCGCGGTCGACCATGGCGTCGCGGAAGCGCAGGAGGCGTTCACCGCGCTCCTCGACCGGGAGCAGGCCCCACGCCTTCTGCGCCACGCGGGCTCGTGCGACCGCATCCCTCACGTCGTCGGGCGTCGAGACTCTGGCCGTTCCGAGCAGCTCCCCACTCGCCGGTGCGTAGCTCGCGATGACTCCGTCAGCGCCCTTCGTGTCGGTTCGCGCGGTCTGCGCTTCGGCCAGCATTCCCATCGATTCGACCCTCCATCCGCGGCGTGCGGCGACCTGCCGTGCGCGGGGTGCGTGAGGATAGGGCGGGGCAGGCGGGGTGCAAGTCGCCGGTGGGGCGGCGCGCGCTCACTTGGGCAGAGGTGCCTCCGCGGTGGCCGAGCCGCTCACGGAGACCTTCGCGGCGCCGAAGTCGAGCGTGCCGACCCAGGACCCGTCGAAGCCCGTGGGGCGCGCCTCGTCATCGACGGTGGCGACGCCGGCTACGGCCAGATCGAGCGAGCCGATTTCGGCATTCGCGGCGGAGGCGGTCCGGGCGCGATCCCAGAGCTTGGCGATGGCGCCGGTGCAGAGGGTCGCGTAGCAAGCTGCGTCGCAGGACGGCGAGGCCGCCGCTGGCGCGGTCGCCGCGAGCGTCGCGCCGATGTCGTCGCAGCCGAGCCGTTCGCCCAGCGCGTCGGTGACGGAGAGGGCCCCCGACGCGCGTGCGGGCGATTCGGCGACCTGGGCGAGGAGCTCCGACGGCAGCCAGAACAGCTCGCCCCCGAGGAGCACGGCGTCTCCGGGTTCCCCGGCCCACGAGAGGTGGGCGTTCGAGCCCGCGAAGCCCGCCAGGTCCGGGTCCAGTCCGCCGACGGACTCCAGCTCGAGCAGCGCCTGCCCACCGACCTTGCCGGCGGAGGTCAGGGTACCGTCGATCACCGTCGCTCCGACGAACGCGTCGAGGCCCTCGACGATCCAGGGCGTTGCCACCTGCTCGAGCGCGGATCTCGATCCCAGGCGGTCGAGGAGCATCGAGTCCCAGCCGGCGAGCGCGCGCGCGGTACCGAACGTGCCCGCGTCGGCGGACGGTGCCAGCGCCCACATCGCGTCCAGGAGCGCTGCGGCGTCGTCCTCGGCCCCGTCACGCGCTGCCGAGAACATGGCGGAGAGCGCGCCTCCGACCGCCGTCTCCCAGGTGGGGCCGCGAGCCTCGACCCCGAGCTGCAACCGGAGGCGTGTTTCGTCGAGCTGGAGGGGGCGGTCGGCGACCGATACGGTCACCGAGGTGATCGCGTCCGGGGTGATCGCGGGGACGTCCTTGCAGCCGCCCACGTAGTGACCGGCGCGCACGGTGACCGCCAGCAACGGCCCGGCCGGAACCGATTCGATCCGCGGTCCTCCGTCCGAGAGTGCCGTAGACGTGAGGGATCCATCGGGCGGGGGTATCCCAACGACGTCGGCGCAGGACGTCCCCGTCAGCACCGATCCGACCCAGTAGGAGATGGGACGCTTTCCGCCGTAGGACGGGAGGATCTGGACGGTACCGAACCCACTGGCGCTGACGGACACCGCGCGCTGCGCCGACACGCCCGACGCGGCTGACGCGCGAACGGAGAAGGTCGTGGGCTTGGTGGGCGTCGTCAGCACCAGCTCGGCCGATCCGTCCGCGTTCGTCTCGACTTCGCTTCGATCGAGCGCCGCATCCAGAGCGGTGCCGTGCAGCGAGAACCGCAGGACGTGAACGCCCGGTGGCGATGCGGTGACCCGGATCGTCCGGGCCTCGCCCGGGAGCGTCATGAGCGGGCTTTCGTCGTCGAAGTCGATGCGCGCAGGTCCGTCGGCGGTGGCGCCGCCGGCGCCGCCCGTGCCGCCGCTGCCGAGATCGCCCAGTGGGCCGGCCTGCGCGCTGCACGCGCCGATCGCCAGGAGCAGCGAGACGAGCAGGGTGGCCCGCGGGAGCCGGGAGGTCCGGGGAAGAAGAGGCAAGTTCCCGAAGTCTACGAGCCCGGCGAGGTGCTGCAACTCCTTCGACGAACCGCGGGTTCGTCGGCTCATATCCGGCGTGATGGACGCCAGGGTCGGTCACTGGCGGGGCGAGGCGATGGCGCGCCGTCCCAGTTCGCCCGCGCGCGGGGACTTGGCTAGGCTGCGCCGCGATGGGGTCGATAGCGCCTCCCGATGTGAAGATCCTCGTCGCCGACGACGAGCCGAGCATGCGCGAGATGCTCGGGATCATCCTGAAGCGCGAGGGATGTGGCGTCGTGTCCGTGCCGGGTTTCCGCAGGGCACGCGAGGCGATCACCCAGAGCCCGCAGCCTTTCCCGCTGGTGATCACCGACCTCTCGATGCCGGACGGGTCCGGGCTCGACGTGCTGGCCGCGGCCAAGGCGCGCGATCCGACGACGGAGGTCATCCTCATCACCGCTCACTCGAGCGTGGAGAACGCCATCGACGCCATGAGGTCGGGTGCGTACGACTTCGTCACGAAGCCGTTCAGCGCTGCAGAGATGCGCGTGCTCGTCGCGAAGGCCCTCGAGAAACACGCGCTGGTCACCGAGAACCGCCGCCTCCGCGCCCAGACCCGCCGCGGTCAGGAGCCCGCCGTCGTGGGGCGAAGCGAGGCGATGCGCAAGGTGTTGGACCTGGTCGAACGCATCGCCGACGCGCGAACCACCGTCCTCATCACGGGCGAGAGCGGCACCGGCAAGGAGCGGATCGCTCGTGCCATTCACGAGCGCTCGGAGCGCAGGGAGGGACCCTTTCGTGTGGTGAACTGCGGCGCCTTGCCGGAGGCGCTGATGGAGTCGGAGCTGTTCGGCCACGAGAAGGGGGCCTTCACCGGGGCCTCGGCTCGGCACAAGGGTCTGTTCCAGGATGCGAGCGGCGGCACCCTGCTGCTGGACGAGATTGGCGAACTCCCGGCGGCCCTGCAGGTGAAGTTGCTCCGGGCGATCCAGGAGAAGACGGTGCGTCCGGTCGGCGCGACCCAGGAGGTCGCCGTCGACGTCCGTGTGCTGGCGGCGACGAACCGCGACGTGGAGGCCGACGTCAAGGCAGGCCGCTTTCGACAGGATCTGTACTACCGGCTCAACGTGATCCGGGTCGAGCTTCCGCCGCTGCGCGATCGGCGAGAGGACGTGAGTTACCTCGCGGAGCGCTTCATGCAGCGGTTCTCCGCCGAGATGGGCAAGGAGATCCTCGGACTGACGCCCGACGCCCTCCGCGCGCTCGAGGCCTATGCGTTTCCCGGGAACGTCCGCGAGCTGGAGAATCTCGTCGAGCGCGCCGTCGCGCTGGCAGGGTCGCGCTCGATCGGCCTCGGTGATCTTCCGCCGGAGGTGAGCGGGCTGCACGGGGCGACCCAGCCGTTCTTCGGCACCCTCGCCGAGGGCGGCTGTGATCTGGATGCCGTCGTCAGTGAGCTGGAGCGACGATTGCTGGTTCAGGCGCTCGACCGGACGGGAGGTGTGCGCAAGGCCGCGGCGAGGCTCCTCGGCATAACGTTTCGGTCCCTTCGCTACCGACTCGAGAAGCATGGCCTGGCGGCGGACGCGGGTGACGTCGACGCCGATGCCGAACCCGACTCCGAGCCGACCTCGGCGTGAGGACCGACCGGTGTCGGCACGAAGTACGCCGCGCACGCGAGGTCGAACTCCGCAGTTTTTTCCCTTCTGGGCCCTTGGCCGCGGGTCGGGCTACACTCGCGTCGTGCTGCGAAACGTCGAGAAACCCCGCGTTTGCTGCCGCCTGGTACGGCAAGTGCAGGGCCCCGGGGGAGCCATGAGGTCGAGGGACACGTTCGGCGCGCGAGCGAGGGGCTTCACGCTCGTGGAGCTCATGGTCGTCGTGGTCCTGGTCGGCGTCCTGGCGGCCATCGGCGTCTTCGCGATGCGGCAGCACGTCTCGGGTTCGAAGACGGTCGAAGCGCTCTCGATGATCCAGAGCATTCGCGGTGCGCAGGAGCGGTACCGCGCGGAGAACCTCGCGTACCTCAACGTTTCGACCAGCGACACGTTCTATCCCTCCGACGGCCTGCTCAAGGGAAAGAAGATGGCGTGGGAGCGCCCAGGCCACGTCGATCGGCCGCGGTGGCGCCTGCTCAACCCCACGACGCAGGGCCCGGTGCAGTTCGGGTACAAGGTCACCGCCGGCAACGCGTTCGATCCCATGACCGTCCCGGGCAGCACCGGGAAGCCCAACTGGCCCGCCCCGAACGAGCCCTGGTACGTCGTCCAGGCGCGCGCCGACGCCGACGGCGATGGAATCGTCGCGTTCTACGTCGCCACGAGCCTGGCGACCGAAGTCTACCGGGAGCAGGAAGGCGAGTAGGTCGGCGGCGGCGGGCCCGAACCATGGGCCGGGACCTCCGCGAGAATTGTCACCCGACCGCGGCTCGGGTGACAATTTTGGGCTCGCCGGCGGCTCGGCGGGGCGTCGCAGGCCGTTGCCGCTCGAGGTAGCCATGCCGAAATCCCAAATTTTGCCTGCATTCGTCCCCGCCGCAGGGCGCTCCTGGCGCATGGCACGCCTCGTGCTCTCCGGGGGGGCGCCGTGACCCCCGTCTCCCGAACCACCCGAGGCTTCACGCTCATCGAGCTGATGGTCGTCGTCGTGATCACGGGCGTGATCGTGATGCTCGGCTTGTTCGGCGTCCGGAAGTACCTGTTCGCGTCGAAGTCGGCGGAAGCCAACTCGATGATCCTCCAGATCAAGGCGAACCAGGAGAACTGGAAGGACGAGACGTTCAAGTACCTGACCGTCTCGTCGAACATCGAGACCGTGTACCCCCAAGGCTCGGTGGGCAAGCTGGGCCGAAGGAAGTTTGCGTGGGACAACCCGGGCCACGGTGACCACACCGCGTGGCTGCGCCTCGGCGTCGCTTCGGCCAACCCGGTGCAGTTCGGTTACGCGGTGGTAGCCGGCGACGTCGGGGGCTCGCCTCCCACGCCGGTCGGGCTACCCGGCGCGGCGCTGGGCTGGCCCGCTCCGACCGGGCCCTGGTACGTCGTTCGGGCGTCCGCGGACCAGAACGGCAACGGAAAGCTGTCGTACTTCGTGGCCTCGAGCTTCACGGCCGAGGTGAGGATCGAGAACGAAGACGAGTGATACATGGCGTGCGGGACCAACGGGGTGACCCGGCGCGCTTGGAACAACGGATCACCCCTTGGGAGAACGAGACAGAATGAGACCTACATCGAGACTGAAGAGAGGCTTTACCCTGGTCGAGCTCATGATCGTGGTCGCCATCGTCGGCGTCCTGGCTGCGCTCGCCATCTACGGCGTCCGCCGCTACATCGCGAACGCGAAGACGGCCGAGGCACGAAACTCGCTGGGCAAGATGAGCAAGGACGCTTCGACGGCGTTCGCCCGTGAAGGCATGGCGGCCACCATCCTGAACCCGGGCGAATCGACCGGCATCATCAATCGCCTGTGTGCAGGAACCTCCAACACGGTGCCGAAGGGCAAGACGAGCATTCAGGGGAAGAAGTACCAGTCGGGTTCCGACGAGTGGAACACCGGCGACTCGAACACCGGCTGGCGCTGCCTGAAGTTCGCGATGACCGACCCGCAGTACTTCATGTACAACTACTCGGCGGTGAGCCCGACGACGTCGAGCGGCAGCTTCATCGCGTCGGCGAACGGCGATCTCAACGGCAACGGGACCCTCTCGACGTTCCAGATCACCGGGAAGATCGACACCAGCAAGGGCACCGCGGAGGTGCTGATTGCTCCGTCGATCGACGAGACGCTTCCCGAGGAATAGGCCTCGCGTGTCTCGACGGCGAACGCCTCCGCGTGCCTCGTGCCGCGGGGGCGGTCGTCTTTTTTCCGGTGCACCGAGAGGCCAGGAGTTGGGCTTCGTTCGCAGGACCGAGCTACCATCGGGACCACGGGGATGAGAGGGTTCCTCAAGGCGCTGCTTTGGATCGTCGGCGTGGCGTTCGCCCTGACGATGCTGGCGCGCTACACGATGCTCCGCTGGTGGCGCGTGCCGTCGAACGATCCCGTGCTGCAGGCGAGCATCGCCCCGTCTCTCGCGGGCGGTGATCTCGTCCTGCTCTGGCGGGGCACGAAGCCGAAGTTCGGGGACCTGGTGCTGTGCCCCGAGCCCGGAGTTCCGAACCGGCTGGTCGTCGGTCGGATCGTCGGCCAGGCCGGCGACCGCGTGAAGCTGAAGGACGGTTCCATCTGGGTCAACGACGAGGTGGCTCAGACGGAGACGGCCTGCGCCGAGGGGACGTTCGAGGTGAACGACCCCTACAGCGGCAACGTGGTCGAGCAGAGCTGCTGGATGGAAGCGCTGGGGGGAGAGTCGTACAAGCGTGGCAACACCATCGGCGATCGTCCGAACACGATAGCGTCCGAGCGAACCGTCCAGGAGGGCAAGGCGTTCCTCCTGAGCGACAACCGGCAGTACCCCTACGATTCGCGCGACTTCGGGACGGTAGACGTCGAGACGTGCACCGAGTCGGTGTTCTTCAGGCTCGTCGGCAAGAAGGGCTTCTTCGACGTCGAGCGCCGGTTCACGTTCGTTCACTGATCGCCCGGTCGACCGGGCGCGCGCTTCTCGAGCGCCAGGATCCCCGGCGCGAGCTGCTCGAAGCGATAGACCGGCGAGAGGCGCTCCCGCAGCTCGGCGGCGAGCGCGCCGGTGGGCGTGTCGCGGGGCCGAAGGACGGACTCCGCCACGAGCAGCGTGTCGTAGCGACCGTCCGCGAGGCGCTCTAGGTGCGCACCGACGTCCGCGGACCTGGCGACCCACAGCTCGGTCGCAGACTGGGCGCGGTCGGGCAGGGGCTCGCGCCGACCCGCGTCGATCCACGCCGCGGTTCCCGAGTACGGGTGCGGGTGACGACCGGCGGCGAGGTCCGAATCGATGCGAGCGACCATCGCCCGGTGCCCGGCGTCGAGCACCTCGCGGTCGGCGCCCGCGATGATCGGTCGAGGGTCCGCCGTGGCGACGCCGAGCCAGGCCGCGCCGACCCAGAGCAGGCCCGGCGCCCTGGGCGCCGACCGGCGGGCGAGCAGGACGATCACGACCGTGCTCCCAACGAGGAGTGGAAGGAGGCTGTTCTCACGACCTCCGAACTTCACGAAGCTCGCGAGGGACGTCGTCGTGGCGCCCAGCGTGAGCAGCGCGACGCGGCGCGCGGCGCGCTGACTGCCCTCGTTGGCTTCCCCACGCGAGATCCAGAGCATCGCCGCGGCGAGGGTCGCGCACGCGCCGGCGGCGGACGACGGAAGGCTCCAGAGGCTGGACCACACCAACGGGTGCTCGCTCGGGATGCGCAAGGTCCACTCGGTGCACGCACCCAGCGTCGCGTCGAAGAGCGGGAGGGTAGCGATGGCGGCCACCGCCGAGGCGCCCAGCAGGCGAAGGGCGTCCGGGCGCCGCTCGACCGCGTACGCGAGCACCAACCCGAGCCCGATGCCCGCTCCCGTCAGCTTGAGGGCCGTGGCCGCGATGGGCGTGGTGACCAGGAGCGCGACCCAGGCCCATCTGGGCAACGCCGGCTCCGCGACGACCACAGCGGTCGCGCAAGCGAAGCAGAGCAGCACCGCGTGATCCGCGTGGATGAACGGTGAAAGAAGGCTGGAGAAGGCGGCGAGCAAGACCGCAACGACGGGTGCCGCTCCCGGAGCGGCAAAGCGACGGAGCGCCCCCACGAGCGCGAGCGCCGCCGCGAGCTGCCACAGCAGGCCCAGACTCCGGTGCGCGGGCAGCGAGAGCTCCAGCCCGAGCGGGCCGAGGAGGGCACGGTGGGCCAGATCCAGGCCGGGCGAGTAGATGTACGAGGCGGTCTCCGAAGGCGGTCCGTACAGGGGCAGCGCTGCCGACAGGCGCAGTGCGTTCGAGAGGAAGGGCGCCTCGGACCAGACGACCATGTCGGTGGCGAGGGTCGTCCACGACGCGATCCACGCCATTCGATGAACCAGCGTAGCGGCGGCGATGACCGCAGCCGCAGCGCACAGCCAGCGCGCCCGCCGCGCCCACCGCGCCTCGTTCGTCCCAATCCCCGCGAGCGTCACCGTGAGCATCGCGGCGGCAGCGCCGTGGACCAGGAACCGCGTCCCACCCGCCGTCCACGCTTCACCGAGACTCCGTCCGAGCACGTCGGCGCCGTCCGCGCTGGCCACGAAGATCACCCCGGTGAGGGCGGCAGGCGCCAGCGCGCCCACCGCGGCGGCCATCGCCGCCGCACGGTGGCTCAGCGCTTCGACGGACCACGCCGAGATCAGGGCGACGGCCAGCCAGGCCGACGTGCGTACCCACAGCGCGGGGTCGAGCGTCCAGGTGAGCGCGGTCACCAGGCCGGCGCCGATCGCGACGGGTGTGGAGGCGCGCGCGCGGTCGCCATCGTGCAGCGCCGCCGCGACCGCCACGGCGGCGATGACGCCGACGGGCGTCCAGCGGGCCAGCGGCGCGGTCTCGACGCCGCCGGGAACGAGCAGCACCGCCGCGGCCACCGCCGTGAGCGGGCCCCGGACGTGCGCGGTCACGGGCCGCGGTTCCGCTCGCGGAGCGCGTGCCACGCGCGCCAGCTCGTCGTGCAGTCCGGAGTCTCGTCCACCGTGCGGCCGGCGCACGACGCTTCGTCGAAGGCGGGGCCGACGGCGAGCAGGAGGTTCCGCGACACGAAGCGGAAGTCGTTGGACCATGCTTCCTGAAAGCGTCGAGATCGGGCCTCGGCGCGAGCACGCTCCTGGCCCTCCAGGTGCAGCGAGAGGTAGTTCGCGGCCATGTCGCGCACCTCGGGCGTGTCGGCGATCACCTGCACGCGTTGCAGGAAATCGATCATGGCCTCGTGTTCGCCCAGGCGATTGAAGAGCGTCGCCGCGGTGATGCAATGGTACGGCAGCGTAGCGTCGTTCCCGAGCAGTTCGCAGGATCGCGCCAGGTAGCGAGCCCCGGCGGTACGCCACTCCTTCTGCCGCTCCTCCGGCACGTGAGGCCAGGAGAGGTACGCGAGGTACTGACCGGCATTGCGGTGCAGATCCGCGTCGTAGGGGAGGGCCTCCATTCCGCGCTCGAGGATCTCGCGAGCCTTCAGATAGTCCTCCTGCGTCGGCTTCTGACCCTGGAGCGTCAGCAGGGTGTCCGCATACCGGTAGGGGTCACGGAACGTCGGGTCCAGCGCGTTGATCGTGTCCAGGTATTTGCCCACGAACTCGAAGCGGCGGCGCTCCACGATGTGGAGCCCGTACGAGACCAAAACGTGCGCGTAGAGCAGATCGGCGACGCCGGCCCTGTAGCCCAGACTCGCCACGATGGTTCGGTCCGGCGACGGCAGGGCGTAGACGTCCGAGGTCGTCTCGAGCGCGTGGAACGAGGCGGAGAGGCGTCGCTGGAGCGTGGTGATGCCGAGGGCGCTGAGTCCGACGACGACGACCGCGACGAGGGTCGCCGTCCTGCGGCGCCGGTCACTCGACTTCACGATCGATGTCCATCGGGTGCGTCAAGGGCTCCTTACCGTCGCGGGACTCACCGGAGATGCGGAAGGTGGACAGCACGCCATCACCGTCGAGGTCGCCGTGCGCCGTGGCGGCGAACGTCGCGAAGCCCTCCGCGTTTCGGCTGTCGAAAGCGAAGCTGAAGGAGTGAGGCCCTTCGAACGAAACGCCGAGTTCGCGCCAGGTGGGGTGGTCCCACGTGCCCGCCGGATCTTGGGCGGCGTCGCCCGCAGCCACTCGCGCCGGCGTCAGGGGCGCCGACTCGGGATAAGCGCCGATGGCTGGTCGCCCGGACGCCAGGTGCGTGGCCCGGGCCGCGATCCGCTGGAGCACGTCGAGCGGCTCCGCGAGGCGCGAGGCGTGCAGGTTCTCGAGGAATGCGGGGACGGCCGTCGCGAGCAGCGATCCGGCGATGGCGACACCGACCGCCGCTTCGACGGGCGTCACCGACCGCACGGCTACGGGAACCGCACCACGAGCGTCGCCGTTCCGCCGGGCTTGACCACGGTGCTGCGCACCTTGCGTCCGTGTTCGGGGTGAACGAACACGGCCGTCACCGGGCCAGCCTTTACCGAGACGCCCGTCTTGGGCGTCGAGCCGAGAGGCTTGCCGTTGAGGATGACGCTGGAGACCGGGATCGAGTTGACGTTGACGGTGCCCATGCCGCCAGCGGCGGCCGGCGCGGGGGCGGGGGCGGGGCCGGGGGCTGGACCGGGCCCTGGACCGGGGCCGGCGGCGACCGGGGCGGGGCCGGGGCCGGCGGCGGCAGGGGCGGAGGGCGCGCGTCCCGTCTCGGTCATGTTGATGACGAAGACCTTCTCCGCGGTGTTGTCCTCGAAAGCGACGGACTTGCGGTAGTCGCTGAACCCCTGCTTCTTCGCGACGATCTCGTAGGGCTTGTCCGTCGAGATGCTCAGCTTGATCGGCAGCTTGTCCGTGAGGCGGCGACGCTCGTTCCCCGTGACCAGGTAGACGTCGGCACCGCTCGCGCCGTCTCCCAGCTTGATCTCCGCGAGCCCCTTCTTCACCTTGAGCTTCAGGTCGAGCTTCAGGAGTTCGTCGGCCTTCACGACCACCGACTTCTCGTACTCCTCGAAGGCGTCGTTCCCGCTCACCTTCACGATGTAGTTGCCCTGCCGCATGTCCTTCAGCTCCTGCGGCAGCGGCCCCTTGTCCTTCCCGTCCACCGAGAGCCGGAGGCCCGTGGTTCCCTCCGCGCTGACCACCATGCCGGTGCCCTCGGTCGCGACGCCCAAGCTGAGGTTGAGGACGGCTTCCGCTCCGCTCTCGATGGCGATGGCCTGCGGCGCGCTTCCCTGGTAACCCGCGGCGGTCGCGTTGACCATGTGACTGCCGGACTTCAGGTCGGTGATCCGGCAGGGGGACGCCTCGCACTTGCGCTGGCCGTCCAGGAACACCTCGACCTTGTCGATGGGGCGTCCACCCGGACCGGCGACGGTCACCAGCAGCGAGCCCTTCCGCGGAATGAGGAGCAGCGCGATGGCGGCCACCAGGACGACAGCGAGCAGCGCGGCGACGGCAGTGAGCGCCGTGCGGCCCGCGGGCGCCGGCGGGGGCACGCTGGCGGGCATCATGGGCAGCGCCGCTTGCGGCGGCATGGCAGAGACGACCTGCTGCGCGGGCGCGCCGGGGAACATCGGCTGACCCGCCGTGGCCGGCGGCACCATGCCCGGGTGCGGGAGAGCCCCATGGGGCGGCAGCGGCTGGGCCGCGGGCATCATCGGCTGCGTGGAGGGCCGAGGCATCGAGGGGGGGGGCGGCGCGAACGCGCCGGCCGCGAGCGCTGCGG
>CAZARU010000112.1:0-21986 GCA_964487605.1 uncultured Polyangiaceae bacterium | reverse complement strand
CGTCAAGCTCGACCCGTACATCAACGTGGACCCGGGCACGATGTCGCCGTTCCAGCACGGCGAGGTGTTCGTGACCGACGACGGCGCGGAGACCGACCTCGACCTCGGTCACTACGAGCGCTTCACGTCGGCGCGCATGACGCGCGCGAACAACTTCACGACGGGGCGCATCTACGAAGCCGTGATCTCGAAGGAGCGTCGCGGCGAGTACCTGGGCGCCACGGTGCAGGTGATTCCGCACATCACGGACGAGATCAAGGCGCGCATCCACCAGGCCACCGACGGCGTGGACGTGGCCATCGTCGAGATCGGCGGCACGGTGGGGGACATCGAGTCGCTGCCGTTCCTGGAAGCGATTCGACAGCTGAAGATCGAAGCAGGACCCCAGAACGCCCTCAGCGTGCACGTCACGCTCGTGCCGCACATCGCCACGGCAGGCGAGCTGAAGACGAAGCCGACTCAGCACTCGGTTCGGGAGATGCGCGAGATCGGCATCCAGCCCGACATCCTCATCTGCCGGTGCGATCGTCCCCTCGCGAAGGGACTGAAGGACAAGATCGCCCTCTTCTCGAACGTCGCGGTCGAGAGCGTCATTTCCGCGGTGGACGTCGGCTGCATCTACGAGCTGCCGCTGGTGCTCCACGCGGAGCGGCTGGACGATCAAATCGCCGAGCGCCTGAACATCTGGTCGCGCGAGCCGGAGCTGGGTCCGTGGCAGCGCGTCGTGGAGCGCTTCAAGAAGCCGGCGAAGGGCACCGTGAAGGTCGGCATCGTCGGCAAGTACGTACACCTGAAGGACAGCTACAAGTCGCTGCACGAGGCGCTGGTGCACGGCGGACTGGCGAACGACGTCGCCGTCGAGCTCACGTACATCGACTCGGAGGAGATCGAGAGTTCGAGCGCGGAAGCCGAGCTCACCGGCGTGGACGCCATCCTGGTGCCCGGCGGCTTCGGCGATCGCGGCGTGGAGGGCAAGATCGCCGCCATCAGGTACGCTCGCGAGCACGGCGTGCCGTACTTCGGGATTTGCCTGGGCATGCAGCTCGCGGTCATCGAGTTCGCTCGCAGCGTGTGCGGCGTGAAGGGCGCCACGTCGGCCGAGTTCGCCGAAGAGTCGGACTCCAAGGTGATCGACCTGATGCCGGACCAGCAGGGCGTCGTGAACAAGGGCGGTACGATGCGCCTGGGGGCCTATCCGTGCGTCATCAAGAGCGGGACCCGGGCGGCGCAGGCCTACCAGGCCACGGAGATCAGCGAGCGACACCGCCACCGATTCGAGGTCAACAACACCTACCGAGAGCAGCTGCAAGCGCAGGGCCTCGTCCTGAGCGGCACCAGCCCGGACAATCGGCTGGTGGAGATGATCGAGCTGGCCGATCACCCCTACTTCGTCGGCTGCCAGTTCCATCCCGAGTTCAAGAGCCGTCCGAACGCCGCGCACCCGCTCTTCTCGACCTTCGTCTCGTCCGCCATCCGTCGCCGGGACGCGATCGCGGCGTCGGCGCGAGACGAGGCCGCGAAGCAGGCGAGCGTCGACAAGCTCAACTGACGAGCGCCGGCGCGGAACGGCGTCAGTCTCGGAACCGAACGACCTTCACGCGCGGACCGGCACGCACCACGACACGCGACGCCCGAAGCAAGTCGCCGTCGAGGACGTAGGCCCCACCACCCGACGGCATTTCGACCACGAGCTCCGAGGCCAGCGCGTCGAACACGCCATCGCCGCGGAGCGGTCGTCCGGCCAGGACGCTCGGGACGTGACGAACGAGTCGTGGCGCCGGCAGCCACATCGCGACGACGTGCGGGCGACGGGGATCTTCGGCGGCACGATGCGTGATGCGAATGCCCAGCCCCACGTCGCGAATGACGCTCGCGATCACCAGGCTGAAGGCGTCCGCCTCGAGCTGGCGTCCGTCCACGGTCACCCGGCACGGCATCGGGTCGAGCACGCTGCGGGCGAACTGCGTGCGCAGCATCGCGCCGCCGACGAGACCGAGGGCGATGCGCGCCGCCCCGGCGTATCCCGGCGCCCCTGCCTCCTCGTAGCGCTCGAAGAAGCGGGCCACCAGACCGGTTCCGAAGATGAATCCGACGCGCCGCTCGTCGCCGCCGCGGACGTCGAGGGTAGGCGTCACGACGGTCTCGATGCCCTCCGCCTGCACGATGCGGCGCACCGCGAGGACGGGGTCCCGGGGCTGGGCGAAGCGTCTCCCTATCGTCGCCGCAGTGCCGGCGGGCGCGAACACCAGGGCGGGCAGGGGCGAAGCGCCGAAGGCTCTCTCGAGCGCGGTCACGCCCTCCATGACCGAGCCGTCGCCTCCGCAGAGGACCACGACCTCCGGCGCCCACTGCGCCAGGTCCGCGGCCACCTGACCGAGCTCGGCGACCGTCTGGGTCGTGTACGCCTTCGCGCCGCCGGCAGCGGCGACGAGCCGCCGTTCCAGATCGGCCTCGCGTCGGATGCGACCAGCGCGAGCGTTCACCAGGAGGGCGACCTTCACCGCCCGTGTGCTATCACCGCTGGCATGTGGCGACGCGCATTCCTCGCAGGGGCCGTGGTCCTCGCCGGCCAAGGGTGCGCCAAGCGGGACATCGTCGCGACGGCGCTGCACGGCGACCTTGCCACGCTCCGCACGGAGCTGGACGCCGCGCGACGCGGCGGGACCCTCGACCGCGAGCAGGTGGAGGACGTGGCGCAGGCCGTGGCCGGAAGGGAGGTACGGTCGGCGCAGGGTACGACCGCCGTGGATCACATCCGCGCAGCGCGCGCGTGCATGCACCCACTCGTTCCGGTGCTCGAGGATCGCGCCACGCGACCGGACGATGCGGGCGCGGAAGCAACGCTCGCGCTGCTGGAGGGCGGCGTGCTGAGCCCGAGCGGCCTGCTCCGGCAGCACGGCGCGTCGTCGAGCGCCCCGTGGCGCGCCGTGGCGGCCCGCGCCGCCACGAGCCCCGAGGACGGGCCGCAGCGTCGCGCTTTCGTCCGCGATCCCGACGAGCGGGTCCGCCGCGCCGCCGTGGCCGCCGCCGAGGACGCGGCGACCGCCGCAGACCTGGGCGAGCTGCTGGAAGCGGCCCGCCTCGATCCCGACACCTTGACCCGGGCGCGCGCCACGCGCGCCGTCGGCGTCATCGGCGGTGAGCGCGCGGTCCTCGGCCTCAAGGACCTCTGGGCGCGCGCCGACCCCCAGGAGCGCATCACCGTCGTGGACGCCTGGTCGATGGCGCGCTCGCTCGAAGCGGGAGGCGAACGGGAGCTCGTGTGGGCTGCGGAGACGAGCGGATCGCTTCCTGCGCTCGCGGCGGCCGAGGCCCTCGTCCGCACCGGCAGCCGGTCCGCTGAAGTCGGGCTCGGCGTGCTCGTGCGGGGCGCCGGCGACGGGTCCTGGACCGAGCGCACGCTGGCGCTTCGCGTGCTGCCCCTCGAAGAGTCGCGCGGCCTGGACGCGGTCGTGCTCGCGTCGGAGGACGAGGACGTGGCGGTGCGAGTCGTCGCGCTCGCGCGCCTCGCCACTCACCCGCGCCTCGGCGCCGGCGCCGCGGTCTCACAGCGCGAGCTCGCCGAGGGGACCGACGACGTGGCACGCCGCGCCCGAGCCGCCCTCGCGGCTGCCGGCGATCGCGCGGCGACGGTGGGGCTCGCCCGGGACCTGGGTTCGACGAGCCCCGCCGAGCGGATCTCGGGGGCGGTGGGCCTCTTCCGGCTCGGAGACTACCCCGCCGCCGCCGCCGCGCTCGCGGACGAGAACCCGCGAGTTCGCCTGCAGGTCGCCTGCGCCATGCTCGCCGCGCGGGGCGGGAAATCGCGGTGATCGCGGGGTGGGCCCCGGGCGCCGAGCCTGCTCGCCTGCACCCCGTTGAAGTCCCTAGGAAAACCCGTTAGATCCGCGCCCCATGACGATCCTGAGAGGGTTGGGCACGCTCGTGATGGCGGCAGGGCTCGCAGTCGGCGTCACGGGGTGCCTGAAGAAGGTACTCCTCAACGGGCAGATCAAGGGTACGCGCGACGGCTCGGCGGCCGTCAACACGCTGCACGACTTCGAGGTCGCCCGCGCCGTGGCGCAAGCGGGCCTCGGTCAGCTCGAGGGTATGCACAAGCTGGCGCCGGAGAACACCGACGCGCTCTTCCTGCTCGCGCGCGGCTGGGGCGGCGCGACGTTCGGGTTCACCGAGGACGACTGGGAGGCCGCCTACGAGAAGGAGGCCGAGGTCGAGTCGGCGTACCACCTCGCGCGGACGCGCGCCGGATGGGCTCGCGCGGTGCACTACGGCGTCGAACTGCTGGGCCATCATGCCGAAGGGTTCGAAGCGGCCCGCAGGAACCAGGAGACCATTCGAAAGTGGATGGTCGACAACTTCAGCGACCCGGAGAAGGCGGAGGAGCTCCTCTGGATCGGCTACGCCTGGGTGGGCAACGTCGGGGCGAACAAGGACATCCCCGAGGTCGTGGGTGAGCTCCACGTCGGCGTCGAGATCGTTCGGCGCTCGGTCGAGCTCGACGAGACCGCCGTTTACGCCACGGGGCACACGATCCTGGGCGCGTACCACGCGCGCACGGCCATGGCCGAGCTCGACCTGAGCAAGCAGCACTTCGACAAGGCGATCGCCCTGAACGGGGGCAAGTTCCTCCCGACGCGCCTGAACCTGGCCACCCGCTACTACTGCGCGAAGAGCGACCGCCCGAACTGGGAGAAGACCCTCAACGAGGTGCTGGCGGCGGGCGACGACCTGCCGGAAGCTCGCCTGCAGAACGTCATCTCCAAGCGCCGGGCGCGCCGCTACCTGGGCCACGAGATCTGGACCGAGGAGTGCGGGTTCGGAGCGTGACCTGCTCGGGTGCCCAGGTTCGCCCACACCCCGGAAGAAGCGGCGTTTTCTTCGGGCATCCCGGCCTTTCCGGCCCCCGCCCGAGTCTTTTTTCGTCGAGGTTTGATCCGATCCACCCGGCTGCTCGTCTGAAGTTCCGGCGCTCAGCCACCCGAACGTGAAAACACAGGGGTTCTCGAACATGATTCGTAAGCTCGCCGCAGCGGCCATCGCCGCCTCCTTCGTTCTCGCAGGCACCGCCACCGACGCGGAAGCCAAGACGACCATCAAGCTCGCCACGCTGGCGCCCAAGCGCAGCCCGTGGGGCAAGGTGTTCAGCACCTGGGCGAAGGCGGTCGAGCAGAAGACCAACAAGGAGGTCGAGGTCACCTGGTACTGGAACGGCACCGCGGGCCCCGAAGACGGCGTGGTCGGCAAGATCAAGTCCGGCCAGCTCCACGGCGCCGCGATCACCGCGGTGGGGCTGTCCGCCATCTACAAGCCCATCGTCGCCCTGCAGTTCCCGGGCGCCTTCGAGACCTGGAAGCAGCTGGACAAGGCGCGCGACAAGCTGGGCCCAGACTTCGAGAAGGAAATGAACGCCAACGGCTTCACCATCACCGGGTGGGGCGACGTCGGCATCGGTCGCGTCATGTCGAAGGGCTTTGCCGTGAAGCTGCCCGAGGACCTCCGGGGCAAGAAGCCCGCGCAGATCCGCGACGACATCATCGGCCCGAAGATCTACGAGGCCATCGGCAGCGTCACGCCGGTTCCCGGCTCCGTGACGGAGTTCCTCCCCAAGCTCAACAGCGGCGAGATCAACGTGATGAACACGCCGGCGCTGGCCGCCGAGCAGCTCCAGTGGGCATCCCGCCTCGACCACATCAACACCCACCGCACGTACTTCGGCATCGGAGCGGTCGTGGTGAGCTCGAAGACGCTCGAGGGCCTTCCGGCCGATCAGCGCGACGTACTCCTGAAGACCGGGAAGCTGGCGGCGGAGGCCCTCACGAAGCGCATTCGCGGCGCCGACGACGAGTCCTTCGCCCGCCTCAAGAAGAAGATGACCGTGCACGAGGCGACCGACGCCGAGAAGAAGCAGTGGGACGCCGTGTTCAAGAAGGCCTGCGGGCGCCTCAAGGGAGCCATCCCGGGCAGCGTGCTCACGGACATCGGCGCCTGCTGATCCCGCGATTTGCACGGCCCCGGCGGCGGGGAGCGAGGGCCGACGACCGCAAGGTCGCCGGCCCTCGGCGCGTCCGGGGGCCCACCGTCGCGCCCCGCGCGGTTCGTGGGTGAAAAGCCGATCGATCTCGGGCATAAACGGGTCGCCTTGGCCGACGAAAGCCCGGACGCGCCTGGGCGCGCCGAAGAAAAGCCTCCGAGCGGCGGGTCTCCCCCGTCGCGTCCTCCTGCGTCGGACTTCAAGCCGTCCGCTTGGGGCCGCCCGCTGGTGCGTCTCGACGTCGCGTGGTCCTCCTTCGAGACGCGGCTCTGCGTGATCGTCCTGGCCCTGCAGATCTTCGCGCTGAGCGCCTGGATCATCCTCAAGGGCATGTCTTCGCCGCCGGACAGCGGCAGCCCCGCGGGCGCCGTCTTCCGGGCCATCCTGGGCGGCTTCGCGCTGGGCATGGCGGGCTACTGGGGGCTCCGCAAGCAGAGCACGGTCGTGCGGAACGTGGCCGCCTGCATCGGGATCGTCGCCGGCGTGTACCTCGCGCGCTTCTGGGCGAAGACGGGCGTGGACTACACGTCCAACCTGCTGAACTGGTACCAGCAGGCGTCGTCGCTGACGCTGTTCGGGGGGCTGCGTGGGGTGGGGACCCGGCTCACGCTGCTCCTCGCCTTGCTCGGCGGGTCGCTCGCGACGGGCGCGGGCAAGCACATCACGATCGACGTCGTCACGCGTTTCCTCAAGCCTAAGGCACGCGTCCCCGTGGTCGTCATCGGCTGGATCGGGGCGGCCGTCGTCTGCCTCTCGTCGGCCTGGGGGTTCTTCGATCACATCGCCATCGAGAACTTCGGCGCGAAGGCGGACGCTCGCGCCGGCAAGAAGGTGTCGCTGGTCATCGACGAGCTCGGCGACCACTGGTTCATGCTTCGCAAGCAGGTCGCGCTCGATCTGAAGAGCACGCCGCGCATCGTGTTCAAGGGCGAGCGCTACGCCGACTGGCTCACCGGCAACGAGTGGAACGCCTGGATCACCGAATCGGGCCTCGCGACCCGGTTCGGCAAGAAGAAGGCCCACGAGCTCATCGAGGCACGCGCGGAAAAGGACGAGCGGGCTCCGAGCCAGATCGCCTCGGCCCTCGGGAAGGACGAGACCGAAGTCGCGGCGATGTCCGACGCCGCGCTCTTGCCGGTCCTCTCGGCGGCGTTCGAGAAGGAGTACACGACGGCTCTGCAGATCGAGCCGAGCGACCGGCGAGCTCCCATCATCGTCGTCCCCGGAAAGGGCGAGCCGCGCGGCGAGCTCGTGCACGCAGCGAACCTCGTCTTCCCCATAGGCCTCCTGATCATCGCCCTTCGCTTCCTGCTCCGGGCGCTCCTGGTCGTTGGCGGGCATGCCAGCGCCGATCCGGACGCCACGGACGACCACTTCGCCTCCGACGACGATCCGTCAGCAGCCGGGCTCGCGCGTGGGAGCGACCCTCCCGCTTCCAAGCCGCCGGACGACGATCCGCCGCCCGGTGAAGCAAAGCCGGACGACGCGCGCGACCCGCCGAGCGACGAAGCGGCCGCCCGACAGGACGGGACCGCCGGCGGCGAATCGCCCGGCGCCGATGGCGCAGACGACACCGCGCCCCCCGCGGACGACAACGCGCCCGACGAGGACCAGCGGTCCGCCGAGAAGGAAGAAGGCTCTTCCCCGACCCGTGACGAGCAAGAGGAGAAGGCCTGATGGCGATCCTCTTCTTCGTGCTGATCTTCGCGCTCATCGGCGCGCCGGTGTTCGCGGTCATGGCGGGCGTCACGGAGCTGTCGTGGCTGCTTCACGACAACGAAGAGCTCCGCTTCGTGCGGTTCCTCGCCCCGGACGTCCTCGACGAGCGATTCGCAGGATCTCCGATCCTGGTCACCGTGCCGCTCTTCACGTTCATCGGCTACATGATGGCCGAGGCGAAGACTCCCCATCGCATCGTCCGAGCGTCCAACGCCTTCTTCGGGTGGATGCCCGGAGGGCTCGCCATCGTGTGCATCTTCGCGAGCGCGTTCTTCACGACGCTCACCGGCGGAAGCGCCGTGACCATCGTCGCCATCGGCGGCCTCTTGTACCCGGCGCTACGCGAGCGCGGCTACTCCGAGCCCTACGCCCTCGGCCTGGTGATGACGGGCGGTTCGCTCGGCCTCTTGCTACCGCCTTCGTTGCCAATCCTCGTCTACTCGCTGGTCGCCGGCATCGACTTCACCAAGGCGTTCAAGGCCGGGATCATCCCCGGCATGCTCGTGATCGCGCTGCTCGGAATTCACGCGGCGTACGTGGGCATCAAGTCGAAGATCCCCCTCACGCGACCCGAGCTGGGCGAGATGCGCTCGGCGCTGTGGCTCATGAAGTGGGAACTCGCGATCCCGGTCATCATCCTCGGTGGCCTGATGACCGGACTGACCGGCATCGACGAGATTTCGGCCGTAGCCGCGCTCTACGTGTTCGTGATCGAGACGTTCGTCTACAAGGACCTCAAGCTGAAGGACTTCCCGCGCATCGCGCGGAACTCCATGGCGCTGGCAGGCGCCGTGCTGCTCATCATGAGCATGGCCATGGCGCTGACGAACTTCATCATCAGCGAGCAGATCCCCCAGAAGATCTTCGAGTGGGTGACGGGAATGGGCGTCACCAAGCGGTGGCAGTTCCTCATCACGCTGAACGTCTTCCTCTACATCCAGGGCATGGTGATGGACGGGTTCAGCGCCATCCTCGTCGCCGTCCCGCTGCTCATCCCCTTCGCGGCGAACTTCGAGCTCTCGCCCTTCCACATGGCGATGATGTTCCTGCTGAACCTGGAGATCGCGTACCTGTCGCCACCGCTCGGGCAGAACCTCTTCGTCGCGAGCTTCCGGTTCAACCGGCCCATGCTGTCGCTCTACAAGATCGCCATGGGGTTCATCGGGATTCTGCTCATCGGCCTCGTGCTGCTGATGACCATTCCATGGCTATCGACCGTCGCCGTGCAGGGGGACATCGAGAAGGCACGCTCTTTCGCCGCGCGCTTCAACGAGCCCCCGCGCGAAGCATGGCTCATGGAATGCGTGCAGGAAGACCGGAACAACCCGCTACCGTGCCGCGAGGAGGACCGCGCCAAGTTCGGGCGTGGCGAGGACATCGGCCTGAAGCAGCAGCCCGACGAGCCCGAGGAGAAGCCCGAGGAGAAGGCGGGGGAGCCCGACGAGCCCGACGAGGACGTCAACGATCTGGAGGGCGACGATCTCCTCGACAAGATGCTCGACGACGCCGACGGCGGAACCAAGAAGTCCGCGGACGCCGGGGCCAAGGCCGGCGACTCCGGCGCGTCGGACGCGAAGGAGAAGGATCCGAACGCGCTCGACGAGGACCAGCTCCTCGAGCAGATGCTCGAGTAGCGCCCCGCGGTGGCCGCCGGCGCGCTCGGGCAGGCCATCGTCCCGCGCGCCGCGGTAGTCAGATCCGAATCGACTTCCAGTCGCCCTTGGCGAACTTCCAGACCATCACGCCGCAGAGCACGACCACGTAGACGACCGCGGAGGTCCAGATCCCCGGAAGGCCGCGATCCAGCGTGACGCCGAGAAGCCACGCGAGCGGGACGAGACACGTGAAGTGCAGGACCAACTCGACGATCATCACGAACCGCGAGTTGCCGGCCCCGAACAGCGCCTGGGTCAGGATCATCCCCACGGCGATGAGCGGCGTGCAAATGCCCATCATCTGCATGGGCAGGAGCGCCGCGCTCTGCACGGCCTCGCTCTTGGTGAAGAACGAGATGATCTCGCGGGGGAAGATGACGCCCTCGAGCAGCCCGACGACTCCGAAGATGACGAGGCCGAGCTGCACGGATACCCATCCGAACCTGGCGGCCTTGTCGCCATCGCGTTCGCCCAGGGACTGGCTCACGAGCGTCGCCGTCGCCGTTCCGAAGGCGAGGCAGGCGGTGAACGTCAGCTTCAGGACTCCGACGATCACGGTGGTCGCGGCGCTGTTCACGGCCTCGGCCTGGCCCCCTGGGCAGGTGGGTGAGACGAGCTCCGCGTGACTGCGGCTGTCCAGGTGACTCACGATCACCGCGAAGAAGGCGAATCCGGTCATCACGGCGACGGTGGCCACCGCGCTCGGAATCGAGAGCCGGAGGATGTCCTTCGTGAGCGACCACGACCGACGGCTCAAGTCGAACGGATGGAACTCGCGCCGGTAGGTGGGGCCCGCGGCCCACGCGATCATGATCGCCAGCCCGATCCACGTCGCGAGGAACGCCGCGACGCCGGCGCCTGCCATGCCCATGCGCGGCGCGCCCCACTTGCCGAAGATGAAGGCGATGCAGAACACGATGTTCATCACGTTCATCACGATGGCGCTCACCATGTGGACGTGGGTCTTCCCGATACCGTCGAAGAACGCCTTGAACGAGAACGTCATCACCATGCTCGTGATCGCGAGCAAGCGCCATCCCAGGTACCCCTCCGCCGCTTCGCGCACGGCCGGCACCTTGATGAGCATCGGTAGAATGACGGGAAGCAACGCGTAGCAGACCGCCGTGAACGCGATGGCCGAACCACACGCGAAGAGCCACGAGTTCAGGAGGACGGCCCCCGCATCGGCCGGCGTGCGGCGGGCCTCTCCGCCCGAGCGGGCGCTGACGGGCTCCGACAGCTGGCTCTCGGCGAAGCGTCGGGCCGCGATGGCCTGCGTTCCCACCGAGATGGCGGACAGCGAGCCGCCGAAGAGCCAGAGCAGGATGAGCGAAGGGAGGAGCGCCGCCTGCGCGTTCGACGACTCCGGACACGGCAGCATGCCGAAGAAGAAGATGTCGATCTCGTTGACGATGCTCTGGGTGAGCATCGCGAGCACCGTGGGCGTAGCGAGCCGGAGCACCACCCATGAAGGCGAACCGGCCGTGACGACGTTGCTGGCGGAAGGCAGGGGCGGGGCGGCCATCAGGGTCGTCGTTGGGGAGCCGGGTCCCCGCCCGATTCGGTCGATGAGTCTACCCCGGGTTGCCGGCCGAAACGAAATCAGCGATTGAGCGCGAGCCGGTCCTGACCACCGTACTGAACGAGCAGCGCGCGGGCTTCCTCGCAGCGCGGGTGCTGCTCGAGCAGACTCGCGAGGGTTTTCACGGCGTCGGGCGTGCGACCTACCACGCGCTGCATCTTCGCCAGGTGCAGGCGGGACTCGGTCGTCGGCTCGAGCGCTGCCCACTGCTCGGCGACACGAGCGGCCTCTCCCCAGCCGCGCATCCTCGCCGCTGCCTCGCTCCACGCCTTGAGCGCGCGGGCGTCGTTGCGGTGACCGCGACCGATCTTCCGGTACAGGTTGAACGCCTTGACGGTCGCCCCCTTCTCCATCAGCACGTCGGCTTCGGCGAGCAGCGCCGCGACGTCGTCTGCGCCCTCGCCGCTCTTCGGCTCGGCTGCAAAGGCGACCTTCTCCTCACCCGCCGCAGCGACGGCAGGCGCGTCGGTTCCCGCCACCGCCGCGGCGCCCTCCACGCTCGGAGGCGGCTCCTCGGCGAGCGCGTCGGAGCCTTCGGAACCGGCGACTTCACTCAGGGGTTGCTCGTCGCTCTCATCGGCACCCGACGCCTCTGGTTCTGCAAGAGGCGCCTCGAGCACGGCAACCGGCTCTTCGTCCGCGTCGGCCGCGGTCCCGCGCGCCACGTCCTCGGACGCCGCCGTCTGCAGGCGCAGCGCGAGTCGCTTTCCGGCGTCCATCGCCGGTCGAGCCAGCGCAGCGAGCGCTCCCGAGGGGTCGGACCCGGTCGCGCGCATCGCCCCGACCGAGCCGATGCCGAGCGCGACGGCGCCGAGCACCGCATAGGCCATCGCCTTGCGGCGAGCGCGACGCCGTACCGGCTCGTCGAGGGCCTCCTGCAGAGCCGCGCGCATTTCTTCGGCAGACTGGAAGCGAGCTTCGGGCTCCCGCGAGAGAGCACGCTGGATCGTCGAATCGAGCATCTTGGGAATACCTCTCTGTGGTGCGCGGAGCCTGGCAGGCTCCGGGTCGTTCCTGAGCTTGGCGTCGAGGAGCGCCACGGTGCTTTCCCCGACGTGAGGAAGGCGCCCCGTGACGAGCTCGTACAGCACGACACCCAGCGAGTAGAGGTCGCTGCGGGCGTCGACGGGGCGCCGTGCTGCCTGCTCGGGCGACAGGTACTCCGCCGTGCCGACGAAGCCGATCGCCTCGGGAGGCTCGCTCGCGCCGGGCAGTTCGTCGTCACCGGGCTGCTTGGCCACGCCGAAGTCGAGGAGCTTCAGGCCACCGGCCGTCGTCAGGAAGAGGTTGGCGGGCTTCAGATCGCGGTGAACCAGCGCCATCTCGTGGGCAGCGCCCAGCGCTCGGCAGGCTTCGATTCCCACCCGTGTCGCCTCGCGCCAGTCCATTCCCTTCTCGCGATCGAGGTAGCGCTCGAGCGTCTCGCCCTCCAGCAGGTGCATCGCGTAGAACGGCTGCCCGTCGGTGGTGACGCCGAAGTCGTGCATCTCCACGATGCCCGGGTGACGAAGCTGCGAGATGGAGCGAGCTTCGGCGCGGAACCGAGCGAGAAAGTCCGGGCGGCTCGCATGCTCGCGCGCGAGCACCTTCAACGCCACGGTGCGCGCCAGGTCGACGTGCACCGCCTGGTACACGACGCCCATGGCGCCCCGCCCGATCTCGCCGAGCAGCTTGTACCGGGTTCCCGGCAACAGCTCGTTGTCGCGATCCTCCACGGCCACGGGAGCCGGCGTCGGAGTCTTCGGGGCCACGACCTCGGAGCGCGGCTCCAGCTTGCGCGCCTCGGCGACGAGCCGCGCAAACTCCGCTCGGGAGCGGGCAGGCTCGGAAGGATAGAGCCGCGACATGAGGTGCCGCACCCTGCCGCGCACACCGCGCTCGCCATCGGCGAGGGACGGCGCGTCCTTCAGGAGCGCGACGAGGTCGAGCAGCGCCTCGCGCGCCGATGCGTAACGGTCTGCGACGCGCGCCGCCGTGGCACGCGCGATGACGCGGTCGAGCTCCTTCGGGCACGCGACGAGCTGCGCGAGGGGCGTCGGGTTGCGGTGGCCGCTCCCGACGGCGGCCATGTGCTCCGTGGCCTCGCCCGACAGGAAGCGCCGACCCGCGACGAGCTCCCACAGCATGACGCCGAACGCGTACAGGTCGGCGGGTATGCCTCCTGGCGTCTCGTTCGCGACCTCCGGCGCTACGTACCCCGGCTTCGCGTACACGATGCCGGCCACGGTGCGGCAGCGACGGTTCTCGCCCTTGGCGGTACCGAAGTCGATGACCTTCACGTCGCCGCCGTAGCCCACCATCACGTTCTGGGGGCTCAGGTCGCGGTGGACGATCTCCAGCGGACGCCCCGACGAATCGGTACGCTCGTGGACGTGCGCGAGCGCCTCGGCCAGCAGCACACCCACGGACACGGCCTCGGTCCAGTCCACCTTCACCTTGAGCTGCACCGCTCGGTGCCGCACCTCGCTCAGGTTCCGCCCCTCCACGTGCTCGAGCACGACGAACGGCTTGCCTGCGTCGTCGGTGTCGGCCTCGAGCACCTGGACGACGCCGGGGTGCTGCAGCTGGGCCTGGATGCGCGTCTCGTCGAAGAACCGCGCGAGGAAGGACCGGTCGTCCGCGTGTTCCTTGCGAATGATCTTGACGACGCAGGGACGCTCCGCGCCCTCGATGCGGCCGGCCGAGGCGAGGTAGATCTCGCCCATGCCGCCCCGAGCGACGTGGCGCAGCAGCGTGAGACGCCCGAACGCCCGCGGCATCTCCCGGTCTCCGCGCGCGTCCGCGTCCTGCGTTTGGCCCCGGCTGCCGCTTTTCTCTTTTGGTTCTTGATGGTTAGCGGTGTCAGTGGGGCCAGGCATGGGGCCATGGTGCCAATGTAGGATAACGTAGGGCAACAATTCGGAGGGGGTCTACCGTCTCAAGCGCCGCGCGCTTGGCGGGATTGTGTCGGGGGCGCGCGCGTGCCCGGGAATGGCCGGCCGCCGCCGGTTGTCCGGTCAACGGCCTGCGGTATGCTCCGCCGGCTTTCGAGATGACCCGCTCCCGCTGGATTCGCGTTGCGCCGCTCGCCTGGGCGCTGCTGGCGGTGGCCATCACCGTGCTCACGCCGCAGCTCGCGCTGGCGGCGCCGTGGTGCGACCCCGGCGCGATGAGCGCCGAGGCGCCCTTGCCGGGCGGACGGGCGCAGAGTCCGCTCCTCATGGCGCTGCCGTGCGACGACGGCGTCGAGCCGAGGCACGCGGGCGCACCCGCCGAGAGCGTGAAGGTCCCCGGTGCGCTGTCCGAGCGCGCTGGGCTCGGATACTTCGTCTCGCTCGCCCCTCCGTCCTCCACCGCCCAGGGCATTCCTCCGGGCACGCTGCCTCCCCACGCGGCGGCGCACGGAGTCGGCGTGTACCGGCCACCGCGCGGGTAGCCGGGGTCGCGCCGCGACGGAATCAGGGAAGTCGAGCCCCAGGCATCGAGCCCTGCTTCGCGCGACCCTTCGACGCGTGCGCCGATGGCGCACTCACCCCAACGACCGCACTCGGCGCGCGACGGCTCGTCGCGAGCCCGGTGTCCGATTTCAGGAGAACTCGATCATGAACAAGGGAACAGCCATCGTCGGCTTCATCCTCTGCTTTCTCGCAGGGGTGGGGCTCATGTACGGATACGACCGGAGCCGGGGCATCATGCCGACGGCGGAGGGGACGGCGGGAGGATCCATCGATCACAGCGCCTCGCCGATCCCCATCACCAAGGACGACCCCTCGTGGGGCAACCCGGAAGCGCCGGTCACGGTCGTCGAGATCAGCGACTTCGAGTGCCCCTTCTGCAGTCGGGTGAACCCGACCATGAAGCAGATCAAGGACACCTACGGGGCCGACAAGGTGCGCATCGTCTGGAAGCACCAGCCCCTCCCGTTCCACCAGAAGGCGCGCCCGGCGCACGAGGCTGCCGCGGCCGTCCACGGCGTGTGCGGTAGCGACGCGTTCTGGAAGTTCCACGACACGGCGTTCGCCAACTCGAAGAACCTGGACCCGGCCAACTTCGAGAAGTGGGCCGCCGACGCCGGCTGCGAGGCTTCGAAGTTCAAGCCCGCCTTCGAGAGCAAGAAGTACGCGGCCAAGGTCGACGCCGACGTGGCGCTCGCCAACAAGATCGGCGCCAGCGGCACGCCCGCGTTCCGCATCAACGGCAAGACGCTGAGCGGCGCGCAGCCCTTCGAGCAGTTCAAGACGATCATCGATGCCGAGCTGGCCGAGGCCAAGAAGCTCCGCGACTCGGGCACCCCCGCCGCGGCGGTCTACGTGGAGCGCACGAAGGCCAACTTCGCCGCGCCGGCAGAGCAGCCGAAGCCGCAAGATCAGCCGAAGCCCCAGGAAGAGGACAAGTCGGCGTGGAAGGTGGACGTGTTCCCCGACGATCCGGTCAAGGGTGCGAAGGACGCTCTCGTGACGATCATCGAGTGGTCGGACTACCAGTGCCCCTTCTGCAAGCGCGTGGAGCCGACCATGAAGCAGATCATGGACACCTACGGCAACGACGTGCGCGTGGTCTGGAAGGACAACGCGCTGCCGTTCCACCCGCGCGCGAAGCCCGCCGCAACGCTGGGTCACGTCGCGTACAAGAAGGGTGGCGACAAGAAGTACTGGGAAGCTCACGCCGCGCTCTTCGAGAGCCACCCGAAGCTCGAGGACGCCGATCTCGAGGCGGTGTCCAAGACACTCGGGCTCGACTGGGCAGCCGTGAAGAAGGCGATCGACGAGGATCACTTCAAGGACAAGATCGCACGCAGCATGGACCAGGCCGGCGACGTGAATGCGCGCGGCACGCCCCACTTCTTCGTGAACGGCCGTCGCGTGTCCGGCGCCCAGCCCTTCGAGAAGTTCAAGGAGGTCATCGACGAAGAGCTCGCCAAGGCCAAGGCGCTCGTCGCCAAGGGCACCCCTCGCGCGAAGATCTACGACGAGATCATGAAGACCGCGAAGGGTCCGCCGCCCCCCGAGCGCAAGGAAGGCGTCCCCGCCCCGGGCAAGGACAGCCCCTTCAAGGGTGCCGCCAACGCGAAGGTGGTGATCCAGGAGTTCTCGGATTTCCAGTGCCCCTTCTGCAGCCGCGTCGAGCCCACCATGGACGAGGTCATGAAGGAGTACGGCAGTCGCGTGAAGGTCGTGTGGCGAGACCTGCCGCTGGCGTTCCACCAGGACGCGCCCCTGGCGAGCGAGGCCGCCCACGAGGCCTTCATCCAGAAGGGCAACAACGGCTTCTGGGACTACCACAAGAAGCTGTTCGCGAATCAGCAGACGCCCGACGGCCTCAAGCGCCCCGCGCTGGAGAAGTATGCCGAAGAGCTCGGCCTCGACATGGGGAAGTTCAAGGCGGCCCTCGACGCGCGGACGCACAAGCCGAAGGTGGATCGCGACCTCGAGGTCTCCAAGAACGCCGGCATCACCGGAACGCCCGGCTTCGTCATCAACGGCTACTGGGTGAGCGGCGCCCAGCCGTTCAGCGCGTTCAAGCGGATCATCGAGCTGGCGCTCAAGGAAGCCAAGTAGGTTGATCGAGGACGGGACCGCCACGGTGGCGGCCGTCCTTCGGTCGTCCGCCTGGTGCGTCGCCGTCGTCCTCGCGCTCGGGGCGTGCGGCGGGGCCACGAACCCCGCGCCGGCGACGCCCGGCGACGCGCCGGTCGATCACGCGGCGAATGAACCACGCCCGGCGCTGCAGCAGGACGTTGCGCCGGAACCCGACTCACGCCTCATCCCCGTCGAGGACGACGACCCCACCTGGGGTAGCGCGTCCGCGCCCGTCACCGTCGTGGCGTTCTCGGAGTTCGAGTGCCCGTTCTGCGCGCGCGTCCAGCCGACGATTGCGGCGCTCCAGGAGCAGTACGGGCCCACGAAGCTCCGGATCGTCCACAAGCACAACCCCCTCGAGTTCCATCGCCGTGCACGTCCCGCCGCACTGGCCGCCCAGGCGGTCTTCGTGGCGAAGGGCTCCGAAGGATTCTTCGGCTACGCCGCGGACCTCTACGCCTCCCAGCGGGACCTCTCGGACGAGGTCCTGAGAGCGCTCGCGGAGCGCGCGGGCGTACCGACGCCCACCTTCGACGACCTGCGCGCCGGCCCGGAGGTCGCCCGCAGCGTGGAACGCGACGTGGAGCTCGCCGCGGCCCTCGGCGTGAACGGCACGCCGGTGTTCCTGATCAACGGCGCGGATCTGGTCGGCGCACGACCGCTCGAAGACTTCCGTGCGCTCGTCGACCGAGAACTCGCCGCCGCGGAGGTGGAGCTCTCCACCGGCACGCCAGCACGCTCCGTGTACGGCAAGCGCGTGGCGGCGAACCGCCGCGCGTCCCGGGAAGCCGGGACCACGGCGGCCGAGCCGGCGCCCGAGGCCCTTCCCGCGGAGGAGCCGCTCCATCGCGTCCCGGTGGGGACCTCGCCGGTGCAGGGTCCGAACGACGCGCTCGTCACCATCGTCGCGTTCTCGGAGTTCGAGTGTCCGTTCTGCAAGCGGGCGAACGAGACGCTCGCGCGGGTCCGGACGAGCTACGGACGCGACGTGCGGGTGGTGTTCAAGCATCATCCCTTGCCGTTTCACCGCAATGCCGAACGCGCAGCACGCCTCGCGATCCTGGCCCACCAGCTACGAGGGAACGCGGGGTTCTGGGAGGCCCACGACCGTCTCTTCGAGTCTGCGCCGGACCTAGAGCCCGAGAAGCTCGTGGCCGTCGGCCGAGACCTGAAGCTCCCGGCATGGCGGGTACGACGTGCCCTCGACACGCAGACACCTCCGTCGGCGCTCGACGACGACCAGGATCTCGCCGCCGGCCTGCCGGTGAAGGGCACCCCCACGTTCTTCGTCAACGGGCGGGTCCTGCGGGGCGCCGTGCCGTTCGAACGCTTCGAGGAGCTGGTCGACCGAGAACTCGGCCGCGCCAGGACGCTCATGCGCGAGCGCGGCGTGCACGCCGCGGAGATCTACGACGTCACGATGGCCGCCGCCCTCGCGGCGCCCGCGCCGGAGACGAAGGCGGTGGCTGCTCCGACGACGAAGAACCCTGCGCGCGGCGCGGTGAACGCCCCGGTCGTCGTCCAGGTGTTCTCCGACTTCGAGTGCCCCTACTGCGAGCGGATCAGACCCACGCTCGACCGCCTCGAGAAGGAGTTTCGCGGCACGGTCCGCATCGTGTGGCGGAACCTGCCGCTGTCTTCGCACCCCCGAGCTCGTCCGGCAGCCTCCGCCGCGCTCGAAGCGTTCGCGCAGGGCGGCGCCGCCGAGTTCTGGAAGATGCACGACCTGCTCTTCGCTCGACAGGTCGAAGGTCGCGAGCTCGACGACGACGCCCTGATCGAGCTTGCTCGCACGTTGCGGCTGGACGTCGAGAGGTTCGAGGCAGCGCTCGCCGACGGCCGTCACGACGCCGCGATCGACGCCGACATGGCCGCTGCGAAGGAGGCGGGCATCCGTGGGACCCCCGGGGTCTCCGTCAACGGCTACTTCATCGCCGGCGCCAAGCCGTACGGCGAGTTTCGTCGGCTCGTCCGGCGGGCGCTCGCCGACCGACGCCCACCGTGACGACTCATTGCTTGCGCTTCTCGATCGCCTCGATGGCTTCCCGCAGGCGCTCGTCGCCCCGCACGCAGGGCCAGCAGTCCTTTCCTCCGGTCCGGCCACAGCCCGACGTGCTCTCGAGCTGCCGCAGGTACTTCAACGACCGCAGGTCACCCTGGTTCTTGGCGCGGAGCAGCAGCGCGTGCTTTTGCTCGCACGTCTTCGCGTCACGCAGCGCCACGGCCACGTTCAGCGCGGGCGACGACACCTTCTGGAACGCCTGAGACTGCAGAAACTTCGCCGCCGGCACCGTGACGCTGGCGCCGACGCCCTCGGTCACCCAGAGGTCGTAGAGGATGTCCGCGCCACGAGCGCCCATGGGGCCTTGAAGCAGCGCGAACGCATCCTCTCGCGCCTTCCCGTCCTGGGCCGCTCGCCACAGCAAGGAGCCGACCGCGGGATCGTCCGCGAGCGCGGGTGACAGTGACAGAGCGCGGCCCAGCGTACCGACCGCGGTCTGCACTTCGCGCTCCAGCGCCTGAGCCTTCGCGAGCTCGACCAGGACGTGGGGGTCGCTCGGATACTTCCCGTGCAGCGCGGTCAACGCGACCGCACCAGCCTTCTTCGCGGACTCCACCTCGGTGCTCGAGGCCGCGGACGCGGCCGGCGCACCGTCGTCGGTCTCGCCGGAGCCGACGGGCTTCGAGGTCGCGCCTGCGACGGCGCTCGCGACGAGCGTGCCCACCAGGAACACGAAGGCCGCGAGGGCGAAGAGAGCCGCACCAATGACCGCCGACGGCGGCAGGCGCCGCAGAGGGGCTGGGAGTCCAGGTCTGAGGTTCTGGAACCACGTGGCGACACCCGGCGCCGCGTCGCCGTCGTGGGTCGCGTCCGCGTCGGACACCGAACCCCGTGGATCGGCGAGCGAGCCGGGGCCGGAGACGACGGACACGGGGATCTCTGGAAGGGAGATCGGGCGAAGCTCGGGGGCGGACGGAACGCCGTCGGGAATCGATCCGCTCCCCGGATCGGGGACGGACCCGGGGCGCCCACGGATCCGGTCGATGGCCGCGGTGAGGTCCACCGCTCGCTGAATCCGCAGGTCGGTCTCTCGCGCGAGCATGGCGCGAACGAGCTGCTCGACGACGGGCGGAACGACGGCGCCGCGCGCCGCCAGCGTCGGCGGCTCCTCCCGAAGCTGCTTGCCGATGATCTCCGCGTGACTGTCGGCATCGAAGGGGCGCGTCCCCGTGAGCATCTCGAACATGGTGACGCCCAGCGCGTAGATGTCGGCGCGATGGTCCACGGGCTGACCTATCGCCTGCTCCGGCGGCATGTATTCCGGCGTTCCGTAGACCATTCCCACCCGCGTGATCGCCTCGAGGGAGCGAGCTGGAGCATCCGCGGTCGCCTCACCCGCTGGCATCTTCGCGATGCCGAAGTCGAGCACCTTGACGAAGTCCGGGTCCGCACCCTTCTCCACGAGCATCACGTTCTCTGGCTTCAGATCACGATGAACGATGTCCAGCTCGTGGGCGGACGCCAGCGCGCTCGCCACCTGTCGGACGATGTGCAGCGTCCTCTCCAGGGACAGCGGACGCGCGTCGATGTCCTCCCTCAGGACACGCCCCTCGACGAACTCGAGCACCAGGAACACCGACCCGTCGTCCAGCTTTCCGAAGTCGGTGGCGGTCGCGACGTTCGGGTGGTTGATGTTCGCCGCCGCCATCGCCTCCCGCTCGAAGCGCTTGACGACCTCGGTCACCGAAGTGAGCTCGCGGCGCAGCACCTTCACGGCCACGCGCTTGCGCATCGCCACGTGGGTCGCGGCATAGACGCGCCCCATCCCGCCCTCGCCCACCAACCCGTCGATCCGGTACCGGTCGGACAAGATGCTGCCGACCAGCGCGTCCCCCTCGGGGGCCGGCCGGGCCTCAGCGGGCTCGTGAGGTTCGCCTACGGACACTCGGGGGCGCATTGTACCGGGCGAGACCCCGGCGGGCTGCCCGTATCGCCCCCCGCGGCGAAAAGAAGACCGCGCGCGAGAGTGGAGTCCTTCCTGCGCGAAAAGCCGAGCCAGCCGGCGTCGTGGGAGGCGCGAACGTCGCCGCGCTCGCGCGCCGCCTTTTGCTGCGACCACCACGCAGAACTACGCTGCTCCCGTGGAGATCCGGACGTTTCCCGTCGGCGCCCTCGGTTGCAACTGCTCGGTCATCGCGGACGAAGCGACGAAGCTCGCCATCGTCGTCGATCCCGGTGGGGACTTCGAGGCGATCCAGGCGGCCCTGAGCGCTGACGCCCTGACCGTGAAGGCCATCGTCCACACGCACACCCACATCGACCACGTGGGCGCCACCGCGCCCCTGCAGTCGTGGTCGGGTGCCGAAGCCCACATCCACGAGGCGGACCGATTCCTCTACGCGATGCTCGGCGTGCAGGCAGCGCTCCTCGGCATCCCCGAGCCACCTTCGTGCGACGTGCTCGGAACTCTCGAGGACGGGTTCACGCTCCGCGCGGGGTCCGTAGAGCTGGCCGTGATGCACACCCCCGGGCACACCCCCGGCAGCGTGAGCTTCGTCGTGGGCGCCGGCGATCAGCAGATCGTGTTCAGCGGTGACACGCTCTTCCGTGGCGGCATCGGGCGCACGGATCTCTGGGGCGGCGACCACCGTCTCATCGAGAAGAGTCTCAAGGAGAGGCTGCTCGCGCTCGACGACGCCACGACGGTGATCCCAGGGCACGGGCCTCGAACGCGCATCGGGATCGAGCGGCGCGCCAATCCCTTCCTTCTCGATCTGTAGATCGCGGTCGGCACCGGGCTCGGCGTGCCACGCGTGGCGGGCCGCCGTGGGCCGTTCAGTACGGGTTGTCGCTTCCAGACCCCGGCGCAGGCGCAGGCGCAGGCGCGGGGGCGGGCGCAGGCGCAGGCGCAGGGGCGGGCGCAGGCGCAGCGGCAGGGGCCGGTGGCGCCTTCGGTGCAGCAACGGGGACGGGCTTCGGTGCCTTGGGCGCGGCGATCGGCACCGGCGCGGGCGCCTTGGGCGCGACCGGCGCGAGCGCCTTCGGCGCGGGTTCCGGGGCAGGCGTCGGCTTCTCGTCGACCGCCGGCTTCTTCTCTTCCTCGACGGGCTTCGCCTCTTCCGCGGGCTTGCCGGCATCGGGCTCGGCCTTCGGCTCCTCCGCCGCCTTCTCCTCGGTCGCCGCGGGTGCGGGCTCTGGAATGGCGGGCGCGGGGGCCGCGGCGGGCGCCGGCGCCGGGGCGGGTGGGTCCGCCGGACTTCGCGTGAACACGAAGATCAGACCTCCTACCGCGAGGACGCCCACGACGAGCGCGATGGCTCGACCCGCACCTCCACCCTCGGGCTGGGGCATCGCCGGCGACACGGAGTCGACCCGCCGCGCGCCGCTGGGCGGCGGCTCGGTCCTGGGCGCGGCCCGGGGGACGGGCGCCGCCTCTACG
>CAZARU010000111.1:0-22215 GCA_964487605.1 uncultured Polyangiaceae bacterium | reverse complement strand
AGCGGTGCCGGCGCGGGGGGTCTGCTGGGCACGGGCGCGCGCGACGGCGGTGGCGGCGGCATGCTGCGGCGGCTCGGGGGCGCAGGCGCGGGGGGCGCGTGCGGTCGGCTCGACATCGGCGGAGGCAGGCCGGGCCGCCCGGATGAAGGCGGCATGGGAGCGGGCAGTCCGAGCAGGGTCTTCTGCCTGGTGGGCATCGGCGGGCCCGGCGCTGGAGCCACGGGCGCCGGTGGCCGCTGGGATTTCTTGGACGTCAGCCCATCGAAGACGTCCAGATCGGATCCGCCCTTGTCGCTCATCTCGTCTCTCTCTGAAACCTTCGGTCTGGGCTCGTTCGCGGCGTCCTGGGGGAAGATCCCCTGCACGTAGCTCGCGACGTCCCTTGGATTGGCCACGATCCCGCGGGATTGGGCAAGCGCCTGAAGATCGGTGGCTAAATCGGCTGCCGTACCGTACCTCTCCTCCACCGCTTTGGCGAGAGCCTTCAGCGTGATCCGGTCCAGCTCGGGGGGGACGGCGGGGTTGGAGCGAGAGGGGGCCTCGACGGTGACCGTCCGGATCTTCTCGAGGACCATGAGCTCGTTCGGCCCTTCGAACAGCCTCCGGCCTGCGAGGGCTTCCCACAGGCAGATCCCCAGGGCGAACACGTCCGAGCGGTGATCGAGGGGCAGGCCTCGGACCTGCTCGGGCGACATGTAGCCGAACTTGCCCTTGATGTTGCCGGCCTGGGTCCGGGTGGCCTTCCCCGCGGCCCTGGCGATCCCGAAGTCGATGAGCTTCGAGACACCGTCGAACCCGACCATCACGTTCTGTGGGCTCACGTCCCGGTGGATGATGTTCAGCGGCGCGCCCTGGCCGTCGCGCAGGCGGTGCGCGTAGTCCAGGCCGTGGCATACGTCGGCCAGCACGGTGATGGTCACCTGAATGGGCACGTGGTGCCGCTGCGCGGCGGCCCGGTCCAGCACCATGCGGAGCGGATGGCCGTGGATGAACTCCATCGCTATGAAGAGGCTGTTCTCGATCTCGCCGACGTCGAAGATGCGGGCGACGTTCGGGTGATCAAGGTGGGCCGCGATCCGCGACTCGTCCTCGAACAGAGCCACGAACTCCTCGTCCTCGGCGATCGACGGGAGGATGCGCTTCAGCGCGACCGTCCGGGCGTTGCCCCGGTGGATGGCGCGGTACACCTCCGCCATCCCACCGACGCTGATGCGTTCAACGAGGTCGTAGGGACCGAACTGGCGCAGGGAGGGCACTCGTGGACTCGACGCGACGATTTTCGCACACTTCGCCCGGGTCGCGCAGCTTACGTGCCGAAGAGCAGCGCCCCCTCGGTGCGATGGAGGCTCGGCGCCACTTCGCTATGCCGCGATGCGTCTCACCGCCGACGGTGGCTCACGGAACTCCGGGCGCGGGCGCGGGTTCGGCCGCGTCTTGCCCTTCGGCGGGCGCCGGCGGCTCTTCCTTGCGGAAGTAGCGGACGCGCTTCGCCTGCAGCGGGTACCAGACGCCGGGCGCCACGATCGGCGTGTCTCCGAAGATGCGGCGGGCACCGGGTACGTCCCTCCGCACGAGGGTCGTGCTGGGTCGCGCGGGGAGCACCACCGGGTGGCCGGAGAGGTCGCGGTCACCGCCGAGGGCCGGAGCTGCACCTTCGCCCAGCCGCAGCGTGTCCGTACATCCGAGTCGGTGCAGGACTCCGTCGAGCATCTCGCCGTCCTTCGCACCGTCGTGCGCGGTGACGACCTCCGCGTAGTACAGCATCCCGTTCGTCGCCACGCCGAACGCGGCGCGGGGCGACGGCGAGGAGCCGCCGCCCCGGGCGAGCGGTTCGCCGGCGCCTTCGGGCGGCTCTCGCGAGATCACGAAGCTCCCGTTCGCGAGCCACAGACCGATCGGTTCGTCGCCGCGCGAACCCGAATGGTGCAGCACCAGGACGGTCTTGCTCCGCTCGTCGGTTCGAGCCCGTAGGCGGACGGTGCGCGGGTCGACGCCGAGAACGCGCACCTTCGTTTCGGGGCGCGCGGCGTCCGGTCGAATCCACGACGTGGCCACCGCGTACGGGAACCCGTGCTGCGGTAGCCCCTTCGTCCGCCACTCGCCTTCGCCCGGCTCCGCCTTGCCGGGGGTCTCGATGGCGGCGCCGGGCAGCACGTGCCGCAGGGTGAGGTAGAAGAAGTCGCGCGCCTCGCGGTCGATGTAGCGCGGAAAGTTCATCAGCCCCATGTAGCGGACCATGCGACGCCCGAGGAACGACCACCCGGGCATGTCGACGACCGGCCCCGTGGCTTCCCATTGCGGGTCCAGGGCCCGGCCGACCGGCGGCAGCTCCCCGTCGCGACCCACCCGATAGAACTCGAGACCCGTGTGCCCAGGGTTCATGTCCAGGTGGATCCCGTAGCTGCAGCGCACGCGTTGCATGGCGAACGCCAGGTGGTCGGCGTCGATGCTCGCCCCGTACAGGTACGCGACGAAGCCCTCCTTCGTCAGGCACACGGCGCTGCGCACGGTGCGAGATTCGTCCGTCCATCCCGGCGGAACGCCGCCCCACCAGTTGCGGCGGTACGGATTGACGACGTCATCCATCACGAGCGGCGTCATGTTCTGCCGCAGGTCGACGATCTCCGGAGGCACGTCTTCCGTGGCCGGCCACGTCCCGAATCCGGTGGAGCCGTCCTCCATTCGAGCGACCGTCGCAGCGTACGGCTTGGGTGGCAGGTAGACCACGCGGTCGCTCACCATCCCGAACTCTCCGTGGGTCGCCTGGAACCCGCCATTGAAGCCGGCCAGCAGTCGCCCGACGACCTCGGGTCTGCGCGGCACGAGGCCCTTGCCCGTCTCGCCCGTGGCGCTCTTCGGCTCGACGGTTCCGCTCATGGTCGACAGCTCCACCTGGCGCGGGTCCCAGAGCACGACGTACGTGCGCGTGTACGCGCGCTTCTGGTCCGTTCGGATGAAGGACATCACGAAGGGTGGAGGTGCCCCCTCGTTCTTCAGCACGAACGGATCGTCGTCGAGGGCGAGCCACTGCCCTTCACCCTCGAGCACCGGCTTCAGCATCGGTTCCATGGGGGGCGGTGGCCAGCCGGTGTCCGGGTCCGTGTGCTCCACGAGCGCGGTCGCGAGGCTCCCGAGGTCGGCCGCGACGTCGGCGGAGCCGTCGTCGCCCGTGACGGCGCCGGACATCCGTTGGACGAAGTCGAGCCCCATGAACGCGACGGCCTTCGCGAGCTGCATCTGGTCGTCGGAGAACCACGGCGACTGGCGCACGCGGTCCACGGTCCACGTCACGAGGTTGCCGGGCACGGAGAGCTCGGGCGTCTCCTCCACGATGAACCGCTGCCCATCGATGGGGCCGCCGTCTCGCGGGATCCGGATCCGGCGGTCGTCGGCAGCGATGTGGAGCGCCGCCTCGGTGAACGTGAGGGTGACGGAATCGGCCGCCGGGTCCAGCTTGAAGGCACGGCGCGTGATCCCAGCCGCGCGGCCGGTGCGCTGCCAGTTCGTGATGCGCTGCTGCCAGCGCTTCACACGCGACCACCGCTCGCCTTCGAGCCGCGGACCCACGTGCAGGTCCGCGTAGTGAACGATGTACGTCTTGCCCCCGCCCGCGATCGTCCACGCCGCCTGTCCGGCGCCGACGGCAAGGGCGCCCTCGTCCGCGGCCGACGTGTCGCTGAGGCCGTGGACGCTTCCGATCTCCAGCAGTCGCCCCTCGGGAGACAGCCTGGACGTGACGACGTGGACGTCGGACGCCTCGGACGGTCTTCGAGCGAGGACGACGGCCCGGGGTGCGGACGTTCGTGACCCGAACAGGCCGGACGGTTCGTCGATCCAGTGCACGTCGTCGGGGGACGCCTCCAGCCCCCGCTCGCCGAGGGCGAGCACGACGGCGTCCCGAAGATCGGCCTGCGCCGTGGCCGTGGTCGCCGTCGTCGAAGCGCGATGGACGACGAGCCCCGCAACGAGCACCCACGGCAGCGGGCGGCCCAGTGCGAGCAGGCCGTCGCGAGCTGCCCTGGGGACCGCCTGGGTAGGGACCGAAGTCAGCGGTGAACGGGCGTCGTCTCCGCCCGCGGGCCGCGCGTCCGCAGAGTCGGGGGAAGGCTCCGGCATGGGGATCCGCGAGAACGTCGCCCGCGGTTATCACCTTCCGCCGAGAGCGGCCACTGGCTGCGCGGTCGCCAACCGCGGTTGGCGACGCCTGCGCCGGCCCCCTCGACCTTCTCGGACATTTCCCGAGGTAGGGCGCGCGCGGGGTGTCGGCATGCCGCGTGCTAGCGTTTCTGTGGGCTCATGTCCTCCGTGTCACGTCGCCTGGCCTTGCTGGCCCTCCTCGCCTCGTCGGTGGGATCTTGCCTCGCTCCGACGCTGCCCCTGCCTCCTCCAGGGAAGCCCGTCATCGAGGGGCCGGACGAGACGGGTCAGGTGCGCCTCACGGGGCGGGGGAACCCTGGGAACCTGATGATCGCCCTGAACCTGTCGCAGCCCGAGCACGGCGACATCCAGCCCGTGGCCGACGACGCGACCTACGAGCTCGTCTTCGTCGCGGCCGAAGGCGACTTCATCCAGATGTTCTATCGGTCCGGCACGGACGAGAGCCTGCCGCTGGAATTCGAGATCCCCGTGCGCCCCTGACGGTCGTCAGGTCTCATTTCACGCTGTCGCAGCCGAACACGATGCTGACCTTCGCGGTCGCGTCGCCCTTCACCGTCTCGCACGAGGCGCCGCACAGCACGATGCTCGCCCTGTCGGCGGAGTACTGCCAGCCGTCCGTCCCACCATCGCCGTCGCAGTCTCCACTCGGAGCGAAGCGGATCAGCGTCTCCGGATCGCCGGTTCCCGGCCTGTACCGCACGTTCACCTTGCCGTAGTCGATGGGATCGCCGTTGGGCAGGCGGTCGGGGATGAGAAACTCGCAGCTCAGCGCCGTCCCGCTGATGGTGGCCAGCGCCGCGTTGAGGGCGGCGCTGAAGTCCCCCGCGCTCGTCATGTCGTAGTGACAATCACCCATGTCGGGCTGGGAGCCGCCATGAGCGCAGGTCGAGGAGCTCGCGGTTTCGCCGGCGAAGGCGATGTCGCTCAGCACCGAGCGAAACGACTCGCTACCCGGCGCGCCGATCACGAACGTCCGGACGCCCTTGGCGGCCTCGCTCGCCACGGTCCCGACGAGCTGCGTGGTATCGCCACCGCACGACTCCGCGCCGTCCGTGATGAGGATCACGAACACGTTCCCGGTCAGCGATTCGGTGCCGAGGTAGATGTAGCCGTTGGAGAGCGATCCGGCGAGAGGCGTGGCCCCGACGGGGGTCACGCCGTCGAGGCTCTCATCGAGCTTGGCGCGATGCCCGGCGGTCAGCGAAGCGATCGGGACGTCCGGCTGGATGGGTCGCTCGCACACCGACCCGCGAGGAAAGTACGCGACGCCGACGCTGGACGACGAGGGCATTCCGCCGATCGCCGCCTTCAGCGCGTCGCGCGTGAGGGCCCACTTGGTGGGCGAGGAGGCGTTCACCGGGACGGGGCTCGCGTCGCAGCTCGCGCTCGACTGTTCGGGCGGCGGGTTGCAGCTCATGCTGCCGCTCTTGTCGATCACGAACAGGACGTTGGCCGGGACGAAGCGGGCCTCGTCCGTGGTCTTCTCGCAGGCCGCATCCGGATCGACCATGAAGGTGTCGGAAGCCGAGTCGATCACGACGTCCGGCAGGAGCGTCGTTCCGCCCGTTCCCGCGGCGTCCGCGGGTCCGGCATCGGCGCCGGCGCTGCCTCCGGTCGCGCCGGCCCCCGGCTCCACGTCCTCCTTGGTGGCGCAAGCGTGCGACCCCAGCGACCCGGCTACTGCGGCGACGACGACCGCCCGAAGCCGCGATCGGTAGGGACGAAGGCGCACGAATTCACTCTAACACGAGGCCCTGGGTGGCGCCTCACGGTACGACGCGCAGGGCGACGTTCCGGCCGTCGCTGTGGCGGTGATCCACAGCGCCGCGCGCGCCCACTCGCCGGGGCGCAGCGACTGGCACCGGCGCGTCGTCGTCGACTTCGGCGACGAGGTCGTAGTCGGAGGCCTGGGTGACCGTGGCGCGATAGACGTTGCCCGGGAGGACCTCGCCACCGCCGATGTAGACGTTGCCGTCGATCTCCGGTGCCTGCCCGCCGTGTCGCCCGACCATGACGAGGTCGCTCTCGTCGCTGGGCCCCTCGACCAGCACTTCGAGGCGAGATCCAACCAGGGCAGCGTTCTTCTCGGCGCTGATCGCGCGCTGCTCCGCCATCAGGCGGTCCGCTCGAGCGCGCGCCGTGCGCCGGGGCACCTTGTCCGGCAGGGAGTGGCTGGTGGCGTCCTGCTCGTCCGAGAAGCGGAAGACGCCGACGCGATCGAAGCGCGCCCACTTCACGAAATCGAGCAGTTCGCCGAACTCCTCCGTGGTTTCGCCCGGATGTCCGACGATGAACGCCGTGCGGAACACCAGGTTTGCCACCCGCGTCCTCAGCCGCTCGACGAGTTCTCGCAGGCGCCGACCGCCGTGACCACGGCGCATGCGGCGCAGCATGGCGTCGGCGGCGTGCTGCAGCGGCATGTCCACGTACGGGAGCACGCGTGGGTGCTCCGCCAGGAGGTCGAAGAGCGCCGGCGTGAGCCGCTCGGGGTAGAGGTAGTGGAGGCGCACCCAGTGCACGCCTCTCACGTCGGCCACGCGCTCCACCAGCGTCGCCAGATCGGTCGTCACCGCGAGGTCGCGCCCGTAGGCGACCGTGTCCTGCGAAACGAGGTTCAGCTCGAGCACGCCGGCGGCGACGAGCTGCTCGGCCTCGCGCACGACGTCGTCGGGCGTGCGCGAGCGTTGCTTGCCGCGCAGGTTGGGGATGACGCAGAAGGCGCACTTGCGGTTGCACCCCTCGGCGATCTTCAGGTACGCGCTCGCGCCTCGCGTGGACAGCACTCGCGGATCCGACGCCGTGACGACCCAGTCCGCTGGACTGCCGACCAGCACGCGTTCTGCGCCCCCGGCCAGCACGCGCTGCAGGCGAAGCATGTCGCTCGACCCGAGGAAGTGATCCACTTCGGGGAGCTCGTGCGCCATCTCCTCGGGGTGACGCTGGCTCAGGCACCCGGTGACGACGAGCTTCCGGCAGGCGCCGCCCCGCTTGTGGCGAGCCAGCTCGAGGATGGTGTCGATGGACTCCTTCTTCGCTTCGTCGATGAAGCCGCAGGTGTTGACGACGATGACCTCGGCTTGCTCGGGGTCGGCCACGTGCTCGAACCCCGCGCTGCGGGCCACGCCGAGCATCACCTCGGAATCGACCCGATTCTTCGGGCACCCGAGGCTCACGAGGTGGAGCGTCCGCGACACGGCGGGGGCAGGGTAGTGCATGTCGGGTCGTCGTGCCGCCCGGCCCTCGACGGGCAGCGAGGCGCGTGTAGGCTTCGGCGGTCATGAAGCTCCGCGTGCTTCGCGCCATCGTCTGCGCCGGGCTGGGCACGGGCTGCGGCGCGGGGAACCCCGTCGCCGCCGAGCCGGCAGGCGTGTCCGCGACCGGGGAGTCGGCCGTGCCAGCGCCACGGGTGTCGCCGGCGCACGACCCCGTGTCGTCCTCGCGAGCGAACGCGGCGGAGTCGAGCCACGGTGAAGCGCCGGTGCAGATCGCCGAGGCGCCAGCGCCGATCTCCTTCGGTCGCATTCGGTCGATGGTCGTCTCAGGTACGTTGCCGTCCGCGGACGTGTCGCAACCCGCGGCGCGCGCGGTGGCCTTTCGGCACGAGCGAACCGTTCAGGTAGGGCGCAGCCACCTGACGTTTGCCGCGGTGTCGCCTCGCGGTTCGTGGCTGTTCGCCGCGAGTGAAGACGAGGCGAAGCTCCGGCTCTACTCGTTTCCCGCCGGCAAGCTGCTCGCGAACCACGCCGTGCCCGGGTTCGTCCGGTTCGGACGCGGCGACTTCCAGACGTGGCCCGTCGGAGACGAGCCTCAGGTGCTCTTCGGCTCCGACGACGGAATCCTCCTGCTGGACGCGCGGAGCGGTGAGGTCGTGCGCACCCTCTCGGTGCGCCCGACGTGGTCACTCCGCTGGACCCGGGATCATCGGGTGCTCGGCGCGCTCCACGCGCGGATCCCCGCCCAGACGTCCGCGCTCGCGTTCTACGTCCCGACCGAGTCCGGAGAGCTGGAGGAGCGGCTGGCGCTCGAGCTGACGGAGCGCGCGGACGACTGGGCGCTCGACTCCACCGGTACGGAGCTCAGCCTGGTGTTCTATCCCTCGGGCACGGTCGAGACCGTGAGCCTCGCCGAACGCCGCGTGCTCTGGACGTTCTCGGCCCCGAGGTACGGCCACTCGCTCGACCGCTCTGCCGACGATCGCTGGATCGCGGTGGGCGGCGACCGCCTGGTGGTTCTCGACGCTCGCGATCCGAGCAAGCACGCCACCTTCACGGGATACCAGAACAACCTCCACGCGGTGCGCTTCACCCCCGGGTCCGCGGCCGTCGTCACCACGTCCTACGACGGTCGCGCCCGGATCGTGGGAATCGAGGCTCGAGGCCCGGAGCTGCCGCTCCTCGGCACGCTGCGTCACGCCGGGTCCGCGAACGTGTACGCGGCGAGCTTCTCCCCGGACGGCTCGCGACTGGTGACGAGCTCCGGCGACAAGACCCTGAAGATCTGGAAGCGATGAGGGTGCGCCGCGCGTGTCAGCGCGCGAGCGAACGAACGAAGCGCTCGAACAGGTAGAGCGAGTCGTGGGGTCCGGAGGCGGCCTCCGGGTGATACTGCACGCTGAAGGCGTTGGCGTCGGGAACGGCGAGCCCCTCGCTGGTTCCGTCGTTCAGGTGGACGTGGGTCGTGCGAGCGCGCGCGCCGATGGAGTCCACATCGACGACGAAGCCGTGGTTCTGGGTGGTGATCTCGACCCTGGAAGTGGAGAGGTCCTTCACCGGCTGGTTGATGCCCCGGTGACCGAACTTCAGCTTGTAGGTCCTCGCGCCGAGGGCGAGCGCCAGCAGCTGATGACCGAGGCAGATGCCGAAGATGGGGCGCTTACCCACCAGCTCGCGGATGGTGCCGACGGCGTAGTGCACCGCTGCGGGATCGCCCGGGCCGTTCGACAGGAAGATCCCGTCGGGCGCCAGACCGAGGATGCCCTCGGCGGTCTCACGAGCGGGCACGGCGGTGACACGACATCCGACGTCGACCAGGCATCGAAGGATGTGCCGCTTGATTCCGAAGTCCATCACGACCACGTGCGGGCGCTCCCCGGGCTCGGCGATGTTCGTGCCGCCGGCGCTGAACGGTACGGCCCAGTCGCCGCGGGACTCGTCGAACTCGTAGCGCTGCTTCGGCGTGACCGCAGCGACGAGGTCGAGGCCGTTCATGTTCGGAGCTGCGCGAGCGCGGTCCACGAGGGTGGCCGGGTCCTCGGTTCCGATGCAACCGTTCTGGGACCCCTCGTCGCGCAGATGGCGGGTGAGGGTCCGCGTGTCCACGCCGCCGATGGCGACGACGCCGTGTCGGGCGAGGTGGTCGTCCAGGCTCTCCTGGCTCCGCCAGCTGGACGGTCGCTCCGCCGGATCACGAATGACGTACCCCGCGACGTGCGGCTTGCCGGAGCGGCTCTCGGGGTCTGCGGTGTTGACGCCGGTGTTGCCGATGTGGGGCGCCGTCATGGTCACGATCTGCCCGTGATAGGAGGGGTCGGTGAGCACCTCCTGGTATCCCGTCATGCCGGTCGTGAACACGACCTCGCCCACGGCGCTGCCGTCGGCGCCCCAGGCGAAGCCTGGAAAGAGGGTCCCGTCAGCCAGAGCGAGCGTCGCAGATCTCCTGGTCACGTGGCCTCCCGGCCGTCGAACGCGACGGCGCCTCCGGCGAGTGTCATCTCGACCCTCCCGACGACCGTCGTTCCGGCGAAGGGTGTGTTGCGGCTCTTCGAGCGGAGCCTTGCGGGATCGATGGACCAGGTCGTTTCAGGATTCACGAGCGTCACCTCTGCCAGGGCACCTTCTCGAAGGCTCGGGGGTTCGACCCCGACGATGCGAGCCGGCGCCGTGGACAGCGCCTCCACGAGGCGCCCGAGCGGCAGTTCCCCACTGCGGACCAGCCCGAGGAGCAGGCCGAAGCACGTCTCGAGGGAGATGATGCCCGGAGAGGCTTCGGCGAACTCGCAGTCCTTCTCGAGCGAAGAGTGCGGCGCGTGGTCGGTGGCGATCGCGTCGATGGTCCCGTCGGCGAGCGCGGCTCGGAGCGCCTTCACGTCGTCCTCGGCGCGGAGCGGCGGGTTCACCTTGCAGGCCGTGTCGTAGCCGAGGAGCGACCGCTCGGTGAGCAGCAGATGGTGGGGGGTGACCTCGCAGGTCGCGTCCAGCCCGCGGCCCTTCGCTTCGCGCATGGCGCGCACCGACCCCCGGGTGGAGACGTGCGCCAGGTGGTATCGCGAGCGCGTGTACTCCGCCAGGAGGAGGTCCCGCGCCACGATGACGTCCTCGGCCACGGCGGGCCAGCCTCGGAGCCCCAGGCGCGTGGAGATCTCGCCCTCGTTCATCTGTGCGCCCGCCGTCAGGTCGTGGTCCTCCGCGTGCTGGATCACCGGCATGCCGAAGTTCGTCGCGTACTCGAGGGCGCGACGCATCACGGCGCTGTTCATGACGCAGACGCCGTCGTCGCTCACGGCGACGCATCCGGCGCCGCGGAGCTCGGCCATCTCGGTCAGCTCCTGTCCTTTCAGTCCCACCGTGATGGCGCCAATGGGGTGGAGGCGCGGCCCGCCGGCCTCTCGCGCCCTCGCCAGCATGAGCTCCGTGACCGCCTTCGTGTCGTTGACGGGCCGGGTGTTCGCCATGACGCACACGTGCGCGTAGCCGCCTGCGGCCGCCGCCCGCAGGCCCGTGCCGACGTCCTCCTTGTACTCGTGGCCCGGCTCGCGGAAGTGCGAGTGAAGGTCGACGAAGGCCGGGAGCAGCCACCGTCCGCGGCCATCCACCACGATGGCGCGCTCGCTCTTGCTCGCCTCGCGAGCGGCATCGGGGCCGACACGGGTGATCCGTCCGCGTTCGATGACGACGTCGCCGGTGACGTCGAGGCTGCGTGCGGGATCGATGGTGCGGACATGCTCGAAGATCAAGAGCGCCGCGGGTTCCACCATCGGTCGCGGCTCATACCACAGGTCGCCCGACGCGAAAGCGCAATCGGGTTAGCGCGCCGGGTCCGTCGCGGCGGCCGATTCCTCCCGGTGCGTGCCGCGCGCCCCTCGCCGGCTGCGCGCTTCACCCCGGAGAAAGCTGGTCCGCAGCGGACCGTGGCGGCACGCGTCTGCGGCGGCGGCCGATCACCTCCGCGATTCGCTCACTCGCGAGCCAGCTCACGGCGGCGATGGTGTGCTGCGGGTTCACGCCGAGATTCGACGGAAACACGCTGGAGTCGGTCACGTACAGGTCCCGGACGTCGTGCGCCTCGAGCGTCGGTTTCACCACGGAGTCACGCGGACTGCCCCCCATGACGGCCGTTCCGAACAGGTGGGCGGCGATGCAGTGGAACAGCCGGGGATCGTCGGGCAACGCGTGGATGGCGGCGACGTCATCCGGCGCGTGGAGGCGTTCGGGTAGCCCGAAGACACCGGGAAAGACCTCGGTCGCGCCGGCGGCGAACATGGCACGCACCAGCCGTTCCACACCGAGCTTCAGGAGGCGCACGTCATCGTCGGCGATGGAGTACTCGATGACCTTGCCACCCAGAAAGCTCCTGCGGACGCGGCCGAGCGTTCGGGCCCGCACCTGCAGGCCCCACGTGGCCACGTGCCCGTAGTCGGCGAGACGCCGTACGAACGGTGCCCCGATCCCGGGGAGGCGCACGCTGCCGAACTCGAGGGGCATCCCCACGACCTCGAACTTCATGCGTTCGTGCCAGTAGTGCGTGGACTCGTACCCCTGAGTCGCGCCGTGCCACTGGCGTACAGGCTGGTCGAAGAGCCCGCTGACGCCCGTTCCGGGGTGGCACTGAAGGCGCTGCCCGACGAGCCGCGATGCCCTGCCGATGCCGTGGTCCAGCAGGAACAAGGCGGAAGCGATGGCGCTCGCAGCCAGGACGACCGCATGACGCGCGCGCACGACGAGCTTCGGCCCGGCTCTGCCGAACCGGCCCTCCACCCCCACCGCGCGATCCCCGTCGAGCAGCAGGCGCGTCGCGCGGCACGTCGCGTAGACCCGAGCCCCGCGTGCGACGGCGAAGGGGACGTAGGTCTCGTTCATGCTCTGCTTGCGTCCCGTGGGACACCCCTGGTTGCAGTGCGCCGAGCCGCGGCATGCGTTCACGTTGCGACGGATGAGGTTCCCGCTCACGCCGAGGCGCTGGAGGCCGTCGCGCATCAGCGAGTTGTTCCGGCCGAGGACCTCCGGCGGCGCCACCCCCACGGACAGCTCCTCGTCCATCGTGTCCCACACGCGCACAAGCTCTCCATAGGGGAGGGCGTGGCCCAGCGCTCGGTCCTCGTGCCACGCTGCGTGAATCTGCTCGGGCATGCGGTGCAGGATGGCGCCGTTGATGACCGTGGTCCCGCCCACGCACGAGCCCTGCAGGATGGGCGTGAACGATCGACCCTGCGCCACCTGGAGACCCATGTCGCGCCAGAGCGTGCGAAACGTGCTGTACATGTCGCTTCGCAGGGCCTCGCGGTCGACCACGGGGCCCTCCTCGAGCACCACGACGTCGAGTCCACGCTCGGTGAGGACGCGGGCGGCGGTCGCCCCGGCCGCGCCGCTCCCGATGATCACCACGTCGGCGTCGTCTTCGACGGCCGTGCGGCCAGCGACGTCCGAAGCCTGAAGGATCGCGCCGCTCATCCCCGTCACCGCGCCGCAGCGACGCGCTCCAGGCCTTCCACCCGTCGAACCAGGAAGCGCTCGGCCGGGCCGAGCGAGGGCGAGACGCGCTTCAGCGTTTCGACGTACTCGCGGAGGACCGGGAGGTCGATGGGTGGCACGACTCGCAGCGCGTCGTGCAGCGCATCGACCGTCGCCGCTGGCAGTGGTCGCTCTATCTTCGAGTACAGCCGGAACGTGTAGTGAATCCAGGCGGGGTTCTTCGAGGCGTGCGCCAGCTTCGTGGCGAGCTGCACGGCCGCCTCCGAGTTGCCGTCCGTCCTGCCGGCCACTGCGGCGCGCTCGATGGCGTCCAGATGGCCCGAGAGCATGCGCTCCGCCTCCTTCACCTGGCCGAGCGAGAGCATCTTCTCGGCGACGGTTCCGAGCAGTCCGATGACGTTGCCCGCCTTGGTGGAGGAAGCCGCGGGCCCCTCGCTCACGGGCTCGCCGGCGAGCGGCTCGTCCCCCGCGAGCGTCGGGCGCCCCTCCATGGTTTCGCTGCTGTCACGGACCGTGAGGGGTTCGAAGCCCACCACCACGATGGCGTGGCCGCCGACGGCGACGGAGTCCCCTCGCGCGAGGCGGCGTCGCTCTGTCAGCCGCTCGCCGTTGACGTAGACGCCGTTGGCACTGTCGAGGTCCTCTACGAAGAGTTCCTGGTCCCGAGACTCGAACCGCGCGTGCTTCCTGGAGACGTGCTCGCCGGGAAGGACGAAAGCGCACGACGCGTGCCGGCCCATCGTCGCTTCGCCGACGACGACGACCTCCTGGTGCCCGAGGCGCAGACGGTGGGGCATCGTCCGATCCTCGCCGACTTGTGCCTCGAATGTCACGAGGCCCGTGCAGCGGTCGGGTCGGGCGTCAGGGCGTCCCCGAAACCCGTGCCCAGGGCGGCGCCTCCGCGTCCGTGAGCGTGAAGCCCACGCGGCGCTGCACCTCGGGAAGGCCGCAAAAACCGAGGCACGCGACCGTCTTGAACAGGAGCGGCATCTCGCGGACCAGGTACAGGGGGCTCTCCGCCATTCGGTCGAGCAGGCGCTGTCGCTCCTCCACGCTCAGCGAGGCGAACGTCGCGAGGCGCCCGAGCACGAAAGGTGGGCTCACGTGGACGAGCCACGCGCACGCGCGCAGGCCCCAGAGGAACTGTCCCGGGGCGGTGGCCTCGAGCTCGTGCAGGAAAGCGTCCAGTGGGACGTCGCTCGCGCCGAAGGGGAGCCGCTCGTCGGCGCCGGCCGGGAGGATGGCGTCGAATACCGCGAGGAGCGAGCGTACCTCGGTGTCGGTGAACCGCACGCCGCGAGCATACCGTCGATGGCCCGTCCGGGAAGGAGACGAGCGCGTCCGGTCAGCGCGCCGAGGAGAGCCGCTCGCGTCCGTGCGGTGCGCGGAAGTCGAGGTCCGGTCCGATGGGGACGATTCGCCGCGGGTTGATCGACTCGTGACTCCGGAAGTAGTGATTGCGCGTGTACTCGGCGAAGCACGTCTCCGCCACGCCGGGGAGTTGATGGAGGTCGCGCGTGTACGCCCACAGGTTCGGGTAGTCCACCAGCCGGCGCAGGTTGCAACGAAAATGCTGGTGATAGACGAGGTCGAAGCGCCAGAGCGTCGGGAACAGGCACCAGTCGGCCTCCGTGGGGGCGTCGCCCAGGAGATAGCGTGAGCGGCCGAGGCGCGCTTCGAAGGAATCGAGGGCGCGAAAGACGTCGCGGACGGCATCGTCGTAGGCCGCCTGGGAACGCGCGAAGCCCGCGCGATACACTCCGTTGTTGAGACTGTCGTACATCTCGTCGATCAGCCGATCGATGTCCGCCGCGAGCGCCGGAGGGCGAAAGTTCACGGTCGGGTCGCCGAAGTCGGCGAAGCCTTCGTCGAGCATGCGCAGCATCTCGCGAGACTCGTTGTTCACGACGGTCTTCGCCTCAGAGTCCCACAGCACGGGCACGGTGACCCGCCCGGTGACGCTGGCGCCAGCTCTCGTGTAGATCTCGTGCAACCAGCGGATGTGGTTCACGCGGTCGACGACCGCGCCGTCGCCCTCCACGAACTCCCATCCTTCCTCGCCGTACTCCGCGCGGGGGATTGCGACGGAGATCACGTCCTCCAGGCGCCGCAGGCGTCGCACGATGAGCACTCGGTGTGCCCACGGACAGGCCCAGGAAGCGTAGAGGTGGTAGCGGCCCGACCGAGCGGGAAACGGGGCCCGGGGGTCACGCTCGATGCACGCGCGGAAGCTGCTCGTCGACCGGACGAATCGGCCCGCCGCATCCGTGTTGGGTGCGTCTTCCCGGGTCCAACGTCCGTCGAGCAGCTGGCCCATGGGGGTCGAGGTGGGACGCCGCGCGGAGCGGGCCCCGCCGGGCTCAGAACCTGCCTTCGAGCGCGAGCCACCGAGCGTGGCGGGTCGCCACCGGTCGCAGCCGCAGGTCGAACAGGACCGATCCGCTGGCGGCTCGGGGAGCCGCGTCGTCGGGTACGACGTACTTGCGCTGGGCCAGGAGTCCGGACAGCAGCATGGCGCCGCCCGCCGTCTGGATGGCCCCGTCGATCACCAGCGCGAAGCCCACGAAGAAATCACCGACGCAATCGATGCGCTCGTCCTCGGGCGTGTCGTGGTTGCAGTGGTCGTCGCGCGTCGCGAGGGTGATCCAGGGCCCGATGCCTGGGATCAAGAGGTAGCCGCTCTTGTTGGGGAAGTCGTCGTCTGCCGCGATCATCAACCCGAGGAAGTAAGCGGTGCCGAGGACGATGGAGCCCGCGATGACGAGTCCCTTGATCGGGCGCTCTTCCACCTTGTAGCCGGCGGGGAGGGGCGTGCCCTCCTTGTACCGGTAGGGCGTCGCGGGAACGGGAACGGGGGCTGCGTAGCCGTAAGGGGGGGGATACCCCGGTGGGTACGGTGCCCAGCCCGGCGGCGGCGGGTATCCGTAGGGAGGCGGGTATCCGTGCCCTGGAGGTGGAGCGGCGGCGGGCGGCGGCGAACTCGCGGCGGTGGGAGGCGGCGCCTGTCCCGTCTCGGCTGCCGCGACGCTGACCACCATCAGCGGCGCGAGCGCGGCCAGAAGCGGCGTGTGCTTCACGCTCGCGCGCTCACTGACACACCCGGAAGGGTTCGAGCACCGTGCTCGGCTGGCAGTTCGCGCCGGTCGGGCAGTCCGCGTTTGCCTGACAGAACCGCGCGGTGTTCATGCCGGTGCACGTGGCCTGACACGTGACGCTCGTGTAGCGGACCTGGCCCGTGCCGAACGTGAACGCCCCGCAGCACACCTGCCCGGCCGGGCACTGCCCCGGCGTGGTGCACTCGATCTCTGCGAAGCCGGAGCCGCAGCTCGCGGCGCACGCAGCCCCGAGGTTGTTCTGCCCGGGCGGATCGCCGAAACAGCACGCCTGTCCGGCGCCGCAGTCCTCCGCGCCGTCGCACGCCCACCGGTGATCGCAGGTCGTCGCTGTGCGTGGCTCGCACGAGACGGTGCTCATCCCGAACGGCGGTGCGTCGAAGCAGCACACCTCGTTGCTCGTGAGGTCGCAGGAGTCGGTTCCGCACGAGGCGACGCCCGCGTTGGGGTTCGGCGCTCCCGCCGCTCCCGCGGTGCCGCTCGCACCCGACGCTCCTCCCGCGGCCATGCCCGCGGCGGCCCCGGCCCCTGCCGCTCCACTCGCGCCCGCGGCCCCTCCGGCTCCGGCTGCTCCGCTCGCTCCCGCGGCGCCCGAGCCTCCGCCGCTGCCCGCCGTTCCGGCGGCGCCGGCCTGGCCCGCGGCTCCGGCCGTCGTACCGCCGAAGCCTCCCGCACCGCCGCCTGCCTGGCCCGTTCCGGCGGCCGCCGCGGTGCCTCCCGATCCGGACGAGCCGCCCGTGCCCGAAGTTCCTCCCGTGCCGGGATCCACGCACGTCCCCGTCGCGGCGTCGCACGTGCGGCCAGCCTTGCACTGGGCGTCGCTGGTGCAGCGCGCGCCGACGGCCGTGTCCGCGCCGGCGTCGCTGGGCGCGTCGGTGAAGGGGATCTGCTCATCGTCACCGCACGCGGCGGCCATCACCGCTACGAGGGTCGCGGCCAGGAGGTGTCGCATCGTCGCCACCGGGGAAGCCTACACCGCCGTGGGCCGCCGCGGAAGCGTCGGAGCCGCGCTGGTGCGTCGGGTCGTCGTCGGCGGTAGGCTGTGTCGCAGATGTACGACCTGCTCCTCGTGCTGCACTTCGTCGGTCTCGCCATGGGCGTCGGCACCAGCTTCGCGGCGCTGGCGCTCGGCATCGGGAGTCGGACGCTTCCGGCAGAGGAGCGGACCAAGTTCATGCTGCGAGCTGCGGTCATCGGCAAGAACGCTTCGATCGGGCTCCTGCTCCTGATCGTCACCGGGGTGGCGATGTGGTTCTACCGCGGCATCGCGGAGGTCATGACCGCGGCGGGCGGCGCATTTCACGCCAAGCTCACGCTCGTCGCGCTGCTGGTGGGGCTCTTCGGGTACCTCCAGGTGTTGCAGAAGCGAGCGCGGCAGGGCCAGGGGGGACCGGCCATGGCGACCATCCCGAAGGTGAGTTCGTTGCTTCTCCTCACCGGCGTCGGCGTCATCGTGGCGGCGGTCCTGTCTTTCCACTGAGGTTCGGGCCACCGAGCGCCGCTGGGCGCGTGATAGGAGAGCGCATGGCTCAACGCTCCTGGAAGGTTCTCGCCATCGGCACGCTCGCGGCGGCCTGCGGAGGTTCGTACGAACCCCCCCCCGCGCCGCCCGCGAAGCCCGTGCCCGCCGCGCCCGGCGCGGCGCTCGCCGCGACCGCCGAGCCTGCGTCGCAGCCACCGGCCTCGGTGGCGGGGCAGGTGGTCACTCGCGGCACGCCATCGGTTCCCGCAGAGCTCGTCGACCGCTTCGGACGCTATCTCGAGACGCGGTCCGCGTCGGTCGCCGGCGTCGCCGACGACGGTCGGTCGCTCCTGGTCGTCACCCGCTTCGGCCGCACGAACCAGGTCCATCACGTTCGTGCTCCGCTGGGAGCACGGACCCAGGTCACGTTCTCGGACGAGCCGGTGTCGTCACCTTCGTTCGTGCCCGGCGGGACGCGCAGCCTCGCGTACTTGAAGGACGTCGGAGGCAACGAGCAGTACCAGCTCGTACGAGCCGATCTGGACGCCGGAACCGACGTCGTGCTGACCGACGGCAAGAGCCGGCACGACAGCTACGTGTGGGCCGACGACGGCTCCCTCGTCGCGCTGAACGGGAACGCGCGCAACGGCAGGGACATGGACCTCTACGTCTCGGACGGCAGGACACCCGCGTCGCTGCGCCGCGTGGCCGAGGTGAGCGGGCACTGGTACCCCATCGAGGTCACTCGCGACGCGAAGTCCCTGCTCGCCGGAGAGTTCATCTCGATCAACGAGTCCGCGCTCTGGCTCGTCGATCTGGCCAGCGGATCGAAGAAGCGCCTCACTCCCGAGCAACCCAAGGCGTCGTACCGCGCCGCAGCGCTCGATCCTTCGGGCAAGCGCCTCTACGCGACGACGGATCGCGAAGGGGAGTTCGTCGAGCTCTACGAGGTGGATCTCCAGACGTCCGAGTGGAGGCCGCTGACTCGCGGCATTCCGTGGAGCATCGAGGAGATCGAGATCTCGCACGACGGACGCACCGTGGCGTTCGTGGCGAACGAGGACGGCTACGGACGCCTCTACACGATGTCCACCGCGACGCGCGTCCCATCGGCCGTTCCCGGCATCGCGCGAGGTGTGGTCCGCGGTCTCCACGCGGCGCGCGGCTCGGCCACCGTGGGCTTCACCCTGACCAGCGCCACGGAGAACGGCGACGCCTTCACCCTCGACCTCGCGACGCGTCGCGTGTCTCGGTGGACCGAGAGCGAGGTCGGCGGACTGGTTCGCTCGCGATTCGTTGCCCCCGAGCTCGTGCGGTACGAGTCGTTCGACGGCAGGAAGATCCCGGCATTCGTTCACCGACCCGCGGGGAAGGGACCGCATCCCGTGATGATCGCGATTCACGGTGGACCGGAGGCGCAGGCGCGCCCGCAGTTCGACCCGTTCCACCAGTACTTGCTCGCGGAGAGCGGCATCGCCGTCGTCGTTCCGAACGTGCGCGGTTCCGACGGCTACGGAAAGAGCTACCTGCTGCTGGACAACGGCAAGCTGCGAGAGGACTCGGTGAAGGACATCGGAGCGCTCCTCGACTGGATAGCGAAGGAGCCGTCCTTGGACGCATCCCGAGTTGCCGTCTTCGGCGGATCCTACGGCGGCTACATGGTCCTCGCGTCGCTCGTGCACTACCCCGACAGGATCCGGGCCGGCGTGAACGCCGTCGGGATCTCCAACTTCGTGACGTTCCTGAAGAACACGAAGGACTATCGGCGTGACCTCCGCAGAGCGGAGTATGGCGACGAGCGGGACGCGGACATGCTCGCGTTCCTGAACGGGATCTCGCCGTTGACGCACGTCTCGAAGATGCGGAGCGCACTGCTGGTGGCCCACGGTGCCAACGATCCGCGGGTTCCGCTGTCGGAGGCCGATCAGCTCGTGCAGGGGGCGGAGAAGGGGAACGAGGTCTGGTACGTCGTGTTCGGGAACGAGGGTCACGGCTTTCGGAAGAAGGAGAATCGAGACCTGTTCCAGCAGCTCGCCGTGATGTTCCTGGAGAAGCACGTCGGCGCCGCACGCTGACGGCCCAGGCGCTCAGAACGGCGCCGCATCCGGAGCCGCCAGGATCCCCTCGAGCGCACCCCACATCTCTCGGATCGACTGGAAGCGGGCATCCGGATCGATGGCGAGCACCTTCGCGACCCAGGGATCGATGGCGGCGGGCAGCTTCGGTCGAAGCGCGCGCAGGCTGGGGCGAGCTCCCTGCGTCGCCCACGCGAGCGCCTGGACGATCGAGCGCGCGTCGGCCGGAGTCCGACCCGCGAGGGCGCGGAACACGATCACGCCGAGGGAGTAGACGTCGATCCGGTGATCGAGGATCCGGGGATCTCCCCGCCATGCTTCCGGGGCGATGTAGTTCGGAGACCCCGCGATCATGCCCTCACCGGTGAGCGAGGCCTCGTCCAGGAGCTTGACGAGCCCGAAGTCGAGCAGGCGAACGCCGCCGTTCTTCAGCACCATCAGATTTCCGGGCTTCAGGTCGCGATGAACGATGTTCATGGCATGCGCCTGCTCCAGCGTCTCCGCTACGGGGCGAAGGAGCTGGAGCATGCGGGCCGCCTTCATTCTGCCACCCGCCCGCTCGGCTTCGCCGAGGAAGGTCTCCAGGTTCTGCCCGTGGAGCATCTCCATGACCAGGTACGCCGTCGCGTCGGCGTCGAGGCGCAGCCCGTGGACGTAGACCGCACAGGTGCCACGCAGCTGCGCCATGGCGCGCGCCTCGCGCTCGAGGCGCCGGTTGAACTCCGGATCGAAGCCGAGGCCGGGCTTGAGGAACTTCAGGGCGACCTCGTCCCGGGTCTCGAGATCCCGGGCCTGCCAGACCACGCCGTGAGCGCCCGCGCCGATCTGGCGGATCAGGCGGTACCTCTTCTCCACGATGGTTCCGGGTTCGCGCGACGACACGATCGCACGGTAGCCGAAGCCGGCGGCTCACACGAGCGGTAGCCGCCGCACTGGCAGGGTCACGTGGTCGTCGCGCCGCCGCAGCCCGATCCCGCGCCGGCCGTGCAGCCGAAGCAGTGAGCGCCGACGCGGATCTCGCGTGAACGGAGCGCGACGGAATCGAAATCCTCGATGTGGCGCACGGCACCCTCGATCTCCACATCCAGCATCTGATTGAAGTCGCAGTCGTGGAGACGCCCGTCCCAGCCTACGCTCACCGTGGTGCGGCACATGACGCCGCGAGCCGCGGCGGGGTTGAACGCCGACACGAGCCGCGTGACGTAGCGGAGGAGGTTGCCCGACGTCTCCAGCCACTCCAGGTAGCGGCTTATCGGCATGTTCGTGAGCGTGTAGAGCGCATCGAAGACGACGCCGTGGCGGTTCTTCAGCTCGCGCTTCCACTCGCGCTCCAGCGACGACTGGGAGCCGGGCAAGAACGCGCCCGTCGGGTTGGTCACCAGGACGAGCCGCAGGCCGGAGATCCCGTCGCCGTAGCCGACGTCGTTGAGACGCCGGAGGGCGCGGATGGACTTCTCGAACACGCCGTCGCCACGTTGGGCGTCGGTGGAGGGCGCCCTGAAGTGCGGCAGCGAACAGATGAGCTCCACCCGATGACGGGCGAAGAACTCGGGCAAGTCGCGGTGCGACGGCGTCTCGAGGATCGTCAAGTTGCACCGGTCCATGACGTGACGGCCGAGCGACCGCGTGCGCTCCACGAGCCACCGGAAGTTCGGATTCAGCTCCGGCGCTCCCCCCGTGATGTCGACGGTGGGGATGGTCGTTCGTTCGAGCACGCGCAGGCACGCGTCCATGGTTCGACGCGTCATCACCTCTCGGCGATCGGGCCCGGCGTCCACGTGACAGTGGCGACACGTCTGGTTGCACACTTTGCCGACGTTGAGTTGCAGAACGTCGATGCCGGTCGCGGTGAGGGGCGCGAGATCGGCGGCGGCGAGCGCGGCGTCGAACGACCGCGCCAGGGGGAGCCGCGCGAGGATCGCGCGTTGCGAGGACGGTGCAGCGAGCGGCGAGCCCCGTGCGGCGAGGGTGGGGAGCGTGACGGCCATCTACATGCTCAGTCCCAGCGCCCTGTGGCGCATCTGAAGCCCGTGGACGAGGCACGCGCCGCCGCGAATGGCGGCCGCGACGTGGACCGCGTCGGTCATCTGAGCGAGGTCCGCGCCCTTCTCGAGGCTCTGCTTCGAGCAGGAGTCGATGCAGTACGGGCACTGCACCGCGTGCGCCACGGCCAGCGCGATGAGCGCCTTCTCGCGCGCAGAGAGCGCCCCCTCCTCGAACACGGCGCCGTACCAGTCGAAGAACTTCTCCGCGAGCGCGGGCGCGTTCCGTCCGATCTCGCCGAATCTCGGCAGGTCGTCTTCGTCGTAATAGGCTTTCGGCATGGGTACACCTCGCCGGCGAATGTAGCCGTGCCGGCTGGGGGCGTTCGGCGGGCTCCTGCCCTACGCCGCGGGGCCGTCGGTCGTTACGGGGCCGGGCGTATCGCCCCGAGTCCCGTTGGCCCTCGAAGTGGCGCTTGCGGGCGCGTGCTCGGGCGAGGTAGACCCCCGGTCCCGACCGTGGGCGACCGCGGCCGGCTCGTTCGAGACCACGCGAAGGTGGCGGAACTGGCAGACGCGCCAGATTCAGGTTCTGGTGAGGTAATTCTCGTGGAGGTTCAAGTCCTCTCCTTCGCACCAGATTCGCCCGGGGCCCGGTAGCGGCGACCGCGGCGCGGGATCCCGACGACCGCCGCGAGCCACCACCACCTCGCCGCGGACTGCCGGGCACCGGCGGCG
>CAZARU010000110.1:13424-22642 GCA_964487605.1 uncultured Polyangiaceae bacterium | reverse complement strand
GCGTGTGGTTGCGCAGGGTGTTGTTCTCGATGACGACCTTGTCCATGAACCCGCGGTACCGGCGGTTCCACGTCTGCGTGTCGAACCCGATCGTTCGCTCCTTCAGGATGTCGAAAATCTCGCGGATTTCCTGCTCGCTGATGACCTGACGCAGACCCACGGCGTCGGCGTTGGAGACCGGGACGAGGATCTTCCGATCCGTGTCCAGGATCCTGAGCACGTAGAAAAACTGACGGGAACCCGCGATGTCCTTCTCGTCGATGCTGACGACCTCCGCGACGCCTTGCGCCGGGTAAACCGCCTTGTCGCCGACCTTGAACTGCGTTTCCGTGCTCGAGCTAGCTGCCATCTGTCTCTCCTCTAGCCGCCGTCGCTCCGAGGCCATTCCGGCTGCGGGCGACGTCGTTCGGGACCGTGAAGGTGTCGTAAGCCGTAGATCCAGGGCTCCCGCGTATCCGAACGTGAACGGGCGGGATAAGTCGTCTATTCCTGAGGTCGGGAGGTCCCGCGGTGGGCTCTACCCGGAATTCGGGCCAGACCTCGCCAGCGCGCGCACCTTAGTTTGAATGTTGGCGGTTGTCAACGTTGTCGCGCAGGTGGCTCGCTACGAGCGGAAACCGTCGTCCTCGTGCCGTCAGGGCCGCCCGCAGCGGCGAAACTGCCGCGAGCCGAGGGCCGCCCCGGCGCTGCTGGGCGCCCTGGCGCCAACGTGACCCGCGCGGACGTGGCGCCGTGAGGGGCCGATCCACGCCACTTCCACCCGCGCGCCGTGCGCCCCGGAGACACGTCACCGCGCGTCAGCGAGCTGCATCGCGAGGCCCCAGCGCACGCCGCGATCGGAGACCAGGATCTCGTTCGCGCCGCGGTGGTTCATGACCTCCTCGACGACGAGGCTCCCGCACACGATGACGTCGGCCCGTTTCGGCTCCAGTCCGGGTAGCAACGCTCGCTCGCCCAGCGGGAGGCCGGCGAGCCGCTCGGTGAGCGCCCTCACGCGCTCCCGCGACAGCGTGCACCCGTGTACGAGGTTGGCGTCGTAGGTTTCGAGCCCGCGGTCGAGCGCGGCCAGCGTCGTGACCGTTCCGGCAACGCCGACCAGAGTCTCCGCCGACCCCGTGGGAACGTCGACGAGCGCCGCGCGTACCGTCGCACGTACGGCGGCGAGCTCGTCGGCAAGGGGCGGATCCGTGCGGACGCATCGCTCGGTCAGGCGCACGCTGCCCACGTCGAGGCTCTTTGCCCATGCGACGACTGCGGGCGCTCCGCCGCGAGCCATGGCGCCGGACACGACCTCCGTGCTGCCTCCGCCGACGTCGAACACGACGACGTTGCCCGCGACATCGAGTCCACTCGTCGCGCCCGCGAAGGCCAGCTCCGCCTCCTCTTCACCCGAGAGCACCCGTGGCGCGACTCCCAGCATCCGCTCGACGTCGGCGCGAAACTCCTCCCCACCACCGGCGTCTCGCATGGCGCTCGTGCCGACGACGCCGAGGGCTGCGACGTTCGCCTCGCGCGTGAGCCGGGCATAGACCCGGAGGCACTCGAGCGTGCGCTCCCTGGCGGCGGCGTCGAGCCGGCGTGTACGGTCGACGTTCTCCCCCAGGCGAGTGATCGTGGCGCGCTCCACGAGCGCCTCGAGGCCCGACCCCCGAACGCGCGCGACGAGCAGCAGGACGGAGTTGGTGCCGATGTCGATGGCCCCGACGATGGGGCCTTCGAGGTTCGACCGCGTGCTGCCGTCCGGCTCCCCATCGCCGCGCGCGCTCACCCCATCGGGGAGCTCGCTCGCGCGCGTCACTTCGTCAGGCTGTTCAGGTTGAGCATCTCTTCGACGTTCGGCAGCACGACCAGCTCGACGCGGCGATTCTTCCTCTTGCCCGCGTCGTCGTCGTTGGTCGCGACCGGATCGGTGTCGGCGTAGCCCGCGGCGCTCCACTGGCTCGGCGCGAGTCCCCCGCCGCCCTCGGCCGGCGGGGTCGTGAGGAACACGAGGACGGAGCGGGCTCGCATCGTCGACAGCCCCCAGTTGTCGCGAAAGAGCCCACCCTTCAGAGGTACGGCGTCCGTGTGGCCGGCAACCTGGAACTCGCGCTTCATGAGATCCGCGTCCCCTCGAATCACCGTCGCTATCTGGGCGAGGATGCCCTCGCCTTCCTTCCGGAGCTTGTCCTTGCCGGAATCGAAGAGCACGTCGCCAGGAAGCTGGATGACCATTCGGTTGTCTCGGACCACGACCTGAAGCCCCAGCTCTGTCAGCTGCTGCAGCTTCGAACGCAGAAGCGCAAACCGCTTGCGAATCTCCTCCAGCTGCTCGGCGCGCCGCTGGTACTCCTCCAGGGCCTTGCGCTGCTGCTCGAGATCGGCGGTCAAGGATTCGAGGCTCACGCCGCGCTCCTTGAGCTTCCGCTTGAGATCATCGACCTCCTGGAGCGCCGTCGCGAAATCCTCCTCGCACTTCTTGTGCGACTGACGCTCGGCGCTCAGCTGGTTTCGAATCGTCTCGTTCTCGCGGAGCTTCTGGTCCCACTCCTCCTGGGTGTACCCGCACCCGGCAAGGACGAGGGTGGCCGCGCAGAGCAGACGGGCGAGCCGCCCACCGAAAAAAATCGACGTCGCTTTCATCGGTGAGTCCCGGTCGAGGAGGGCTTGCCGGGCAAGGTCGCCCAGCGCGCCGCGCGGCGTACCCCGTGCCGCACCGCGGCGTCAAGCCGCCACGGGAGCGACAGACGTGAATCCATCGATAATACCGGTAGTTAACCGATCAGACCCCGAAATTCCCCGAGGATCCGTCGGCGCCCATTTTGACCCTACTTATAGGGCCATCCGGCGCTCGCGCCCGCACCTGTTTGCGGAGTGCCACCGTCGCCGAGCCTCAACAGGCTGCGACACCGTCGCAGTTTTTTCGTTGACACATCACACTAGGTGGCAATATACGTCGTGCAACATACCTCGGGGTCTGTTGGAGACCCCCCTTGGAGGAGGCATCAAATGGCCGCAAAGAGGAAGACCGCGAAGAAGGCTGGCAAGAAGACGGCGAAGCGCCGCTCGAAGAAGAAGGCAGCTGCTGCACCGGCGAAGAAGGCTCGCCGTCGCCGCAAGAAGAAGTAGGAACCTTCTTCGGGTCTGAAGACACTGAGGGCGCCGACGCCGCGATGAGCGGGGAAAGCGCCCTCGGTGCTCCGGACCAGGGAGGAAGGGTCGGCGCCTGCCTACGAGACGCCGAGACAGCTGAGCGGGGCCCTCGAGGCGACGCCTGGCTGTGGGAAACGTAGGAACTCTCGCGAAAATCGAGGGGGCGACGCTGCCCGGTCGGTCGAAAGGCCGACCGCCGGAGGACGAATGTGCCGCCGGGATGGGCAGCGTGGCTGTTTTGTGCGAAGCGGCGCCCGTACGCGTGGCTGCGCCCGCGGCCCGCGGTCCGCGGGGTCGGTCAGTCGCCCAGGTACATCCGGAGCGACGACGCTGCCGCGCGACGGTCGAACGCCACGCCCTGAAGCACGTCCCGCCGCGAGATGTCGTCGAAGAGCTGCTGCAGGAAGCTGTTGAACGCGACGCACTCGTCGATGGCCTTCTCCAGGCGCGTCGGATCGACGAGGTCGGTGTCCTCGATGTGTCCCATGGCTTCGAGGAATGCCTCGAAGCGCGGGTAGTCCGCCGCTCGCAGCAGCGGGTAGCCCATCGCCCGAAAGTACGCCAAGAACTCTCGCACGTACTGGAAGCCGTGCACGGCGCCCCAGCGATCGTCCTCCTTCACGGTGTGCTGCGCCTTCGCGGCGAACGCCCGTACGATCTGCGCGAACATCCACACGTCGCGACGGAGTCGTTCGCTCGTCTCGCGACGCGCGGCTTCGTCGTCGAAAACACCTCCCTCCTCCAGACTGGCGCCGAGGGATCGGCCGAGGAACAGGATGGCGTTGCGAATCGCGGGGCGCAGGCTCGCGACCGCGAGCTGGACCGCCACGCGCGTCTGCTGGTCCGTGCCACGCGCGTCGGGGGGCGGCAGGTCGTGCTGGAACGCGCGGCGTACTTCGAGTCGCAAGTTCGCGGCGATGCCTTCGAGGGCGCCCTTCACCTCCAGCAGGCGCTGCGCCGTCACCCGCAGCTCGGGCGCGCGATCGCGAATCGTCGGGCGCGGCACTCCGAAGACTGCGCGTTCGTAGCTCTGCGCCAGCGACGGTCCCGCGTGGCGCCTCAGGTAGTCCGCGAGTGCGCGCGCGTCGGACCGGAGCACGCTCAAGACGACGTAGGCGCGCCCCATGGCACGCCGCCGAGTGCCGGCCTCCGCGGTGATGCGCTGCAGGAGACGCAGGTAACGGAGCATGCGAAACAGCGAGAGAAACGTGAGGGAAACGAGGCGATGGGCCTCGTGGGAGGGAACGTTCTGGAGAAGTTCGAGGACCTGCGCGGACTTGATCCGGTCGAACTCCGGGCGGAACTCCAGGGCCGACAGTGGATTGAAGAAGGCGTTCCGTCCGACCTCGCGCTGGACGAGGGAAAGGACCGCGTAGAACGTCCGGTAGGTGGTCCGGGGCGCCTTGAGCAGGCCGTCGGTGACCTCCACCGTGCTGGTCAGCGCGTGTCGGAGCGCGATCAGCGCCTGCTCCGGTCGCGCCTGCTCCGCGCCCTCGTGGACGAGGCGGGACCTGAGCCGGTCCTCCGGCAGCACCGACTCGAGGTACCGGTGGAACACGAACGCCCGGTCGCGCGTGCCGAGCAGTTGCCGCGCGAGGACGATCGCGTGGAGCAGCGCGTCCTTGTAGAGCATCAGCGGCTCGTGGAAGTCCTGGGCCACCACGGGTGACCTCCGGGGCGGCCCGGGGTGATTTCGTGGGTTGGAGAAGCACGCGCAGCCCTTGAGGAGCACTTCGAGTTCGAAGAGGAGGTCCTCCTTCCCGTCCAGCGCCAGGCGGCGGAACCACTCGTCGCGGCGCGCCCTCAGCTCCCGCGGCAGGCCGCGTGTGCGACTCAGCAGCTCGGCGTACGCGTCGACGTCGTCGAGGCGGGTCGCGCCGTCGATCGATCCGTCGTCGGCGTCGCGAGGCCCCGGTGGTGCGAGGGACACGCGACGGCTGCGTCCAGTCGTCGGGTCTCCGCCGGGGCCGCCGTTCTTGGAGTCGTCGAGGGACATGCGCGCGTGCCCCCGTCGTGTCGGATGGCCGCCGCTTGGCGTCAAGGAGCCTTGGCGGACTCGCCGTCGCGCCTCTTGCGACTCGCCCGCCAGAACAGCACCGCCGGGAGCACCAGCATCGCGGACACCAGCGTCGTGAGCTCACCCACGGCTGCGGCGAGACCGAAGCTCCGGACGGCGCCGTTGATGGAGAACAGCAGCGCGAGATAACCCAGCGTGGTCGTCAGGGAGCACAGCACGACCGCGCCGCCCGTTTCGACGAACACCTTGGCGAGACCGTCGTCGCCCTCGATCTCGCGGCGCCCGAGGACGTTGATGGCGTAGTCTGCCCCGACGCCGATGCTGATCGGCAGCGCGACGAAGTTCAGGAAGTTCAGCTTGATTCCGCGCAAGGCGAGGAACGCCATGAGCCAGGCGAGGCCTGCCACGAGGGTGACCAGGGCCAGCCAGGTCACCGCCTTTCCGCGAAACGCGAGGAAGAACACCGCGACGGTTCCCAGAAACGACAGCAGTATCGCCGTGGGGGCGTCCTCGCGGATGTTGATGAGCATGTCGGAGAAGATGACCGGGTCGCCCGTGCCGCGGACGACGTCTCCGTTCGGGAGCTTCACCTCGCGGAACGTGTCGGCCCAGAGCATCAGGTACCGCGCGTCGTAGACGCTCCGGCCCGTCTTCGGCTCGATGTACACGATTCGCCCGCGTGTGCCGTCGCGCTCCGTGAACGGGCGGGCGATCTGCTCGGGCAGGTCGTCCGGGCCCAGCACCTTCAGGGACGCAGGCACGTGAGGCTCGAGCTTCTTCCAGTCGGCGTCCGTGACGAACCCGCGCTTCTTGCCTCGCTCGAGTCGGTCCTTGATGGTCTCGAGCAGCTCGATCTTCGCTTCCTGATCCGAAGGCAGCAGGTCGAAGAGGCTCACGGTTCGCTCGAACGCCTTGCCACCGCCCTCGGTTCGCCGGCGCTCGAGCTCCGCGACGAGCGGTGCGACCTGATCGATGCGTTCGGTGACGATGGCCTTGCCGTCCTGCTTCAGCCTGCCGACGACCTTGTCGACGCGGGTGGACAGCCTGCCGGCAGACGTCGCCCCCACGCGTTCGTTCCGGATGTTCTTGAGATCGTACTCCATGGGGTCATCGGCCAAGTACCGGTAGGCGAGGACGCCCGACGCGATGCTGACCGCGATGCCGGCCACGGCGACCGCGCGCGGGTGACCGGCGGCGAGCCACACGAACGGATAGCCGTAGACCCCGCGAACGCGCGAGGTCCACTTGGTCTCGTCCTGGAACATCGGAGCGATGCGCTCGCTCGCGACGAGGATGGCGGGCAGCACCAGGTACGTGGCGAGCCAGCACAGGAGCATGCCGGACCCGCAGATGATCCCGAAGTGGCGGAAGCCGCGGAAATCGGTGGCCGCCAGCGATCCATACGCCACCATGGCCGCGGAGGACGCCGCGAGCGTCGCCAGGTGCGTGTCGCGGTGCGCCGTCCGCACCGCCTCGGGAACGTCCAGCTTCTGGTCACGGCGCGCCTCCATGTACCGCGCCATGTAGATGATCCCGAAGTTGATGCCGTTGCCCGCGACGATGCTCGCCAGGAACCCGGTCGCGGTGTTGAGGTAGCCGACGGTGAGGGCCGCCAGACCGAATGCCCACGTGCACCCGAGCGCGATCGTGACCGTCATGCACAGCAGCACGCGCACCCGGAGGAAGAACAGGAACACGATCCCGAGGATGAGCCCGACGCCCCAGATGCCCACATGGGCGAGATCCGTCGTCACGGTGCGGTGCTGCTCGGCGCTCGTGACGAGGTTGCCGGTGAACGCCACCTCGAGGGACGGGTGGAAGCGCGTGGGATCGATCTCGTCCACCAACGCCCGAATGCGGGCCTGCAGCTCGAAGGCCTGATCACTGCCGCTGGAGAGTGGCGTCGTGACCAGAATCGCGGCGAGCTTCTGGGTCGTGCCGCCGATGTAGTAGCCGTCGACGCCCTTCTCGTTCTTCTTCGCCTCGTCCACCTTCTTCTGGAATCGCTTCTCGAGGTCCTCGGCGGTGATCTTCGGCGGTGCGTCGTCGCCCTCCTCCTCCAGGCCGAGATCGAACCCCGTCTTCTTGCCGACCTCGTAGTCGTAGCGCTCCACGACGTCGTCGTGGATCTCCTGGATGTCCTTCAGATCGGCGTACAGGTGCTTGTGACGCTCGAAGAACGAACGGACCTCACGCGTCCCGGAGTCCACGCCCACGACCCACTCGGGAGGGAGCTCGGCGATCCGTGGCGCGAGCGTGTCGACGAGCTTCTTCAGGGCCTCCACGTCGTCGCCGAGGCCGACCACGGTGAGCGTCGACGCGCCTGCGATCCGCTCTCGCACGCGGTGCATCTCGATGACGCTCGGCTTGTTCTCCGGCAGAAGCTCCGAGAACGCCGTCTCCAGCGTCAACGTCGAGGTCGCCCACCCCGCGGGCAGCAGCGAGAGCGCCGCGAGGGCGAGCACCAGGATTGGCCGCTTGATCTGCAGGTCGGCGACGCGCAGGACGAGGGGTTCGAGGGGGGACCGCTGCATGGGAGGGTGGCGAGCGGGCGCCGCTCGTGGGAGGTCAGTTGGGGGGCCTGAAGTCGAACGGGTAGTTGACCGCAGACTCCATGCCCGAGGGGTGACGACCGAAGTGCAGCTTCGAGAGCACCTGCGCGGCGCAGGAGACGACGGCGGGCGTCACGATGTCGCTCCGTGCCGCGTTGACCTGCGCGGTCTTCACCGTCCCGTCGGGCCGAATCACCAGCGCCATCGTCAGGGTTCCCTTGAGGCCCGGGGACTTCGCGTGGGCCTCCTCGTAGCACCTACGGACCGGCTCACGGTGGGCCAAGATGACGCGCTGGATCTCGCCCGGGTCGCGCTTCGCTCCGCCGGCGGAACGCCCCTCGCCCGCGGCGGCTCGGTCGGAGGTGGCCTCGGTGCCCGATGGGGACGTGCCGGCGCTCGACGACCGGGCCTCGTGCCGCGGCGGCTTCGCTGCCGGCTCGCTCGCCCCGGCGGCCTCCGGGGGCGCCGAAGGCCCTCCACAGCTCGCCACCGCGCCAGCCACCAGGAGCGCCCCGCCGGTCACCGCGTTTGCGAAGGCGCAGGGCCGCATGGGCGGAGCTTACCTCTATCCCGCTTTGAGGAAAGCGCTCCACTCCGAGAACGATCGCTTCGTCGAGAGCAGGATCTGCGCCGTCGTCGACCACGCGGGCCGCTTGGGCTTTCGGAGCAGGAGCATCCCTGCCTCCTCCGGCGTTCGGCGCCCCTTCTTCAGGTTGCAGACCCTGCACGAGACGACGAGGTTCTCCCACGAGTCGGTCCCGCCCCGCGACCGCGGGATGACGTGGTCGAGGTTCAGCTCGCGCACTCCCGGGCGGCCCGAACAGTACTGGCACTGATGCTCGTCGCGCAGCATGAGGTTGCGCCGCGTGAGCCGCACGACCACTCGCGGGTTCTTGTCGTACTCGAGCAGGTGCAGCACGCGGGGGACGCGCAGCGCTCCGCCGACGATGGGTACGCGGTCATCGCCGTCGCGAACCGGCAGCTCGCGCCAGCTCGAAAACTCGTGGCTCTCCCCCGCGTCGTCGAGGGCGCGCGCGTGGCTGCAGTACAGGAGCACCATCGCGCGGCGAACCGTGACGAGCCCGATCGGAGCGAAGTACCGATTGAGCAGGAGCACGGGCACGTTCAGCACGTCGCCGCTTCGGGTACCCACCTCGGACATCGACGCGCTCACCGAGCGCGCAGAGTAGCACGCGGGTTGCCGTCGTCATCGGTGACACGCGGCCGCTTCAAAACGGCTGGCAAACACCGTGCGTCGCGTGGCCGACGTCGATGCAGTCTCCGGGTGCCCCGCACTCCGAAGTCCCCGGGCGACAGAAGTTCGTGCACCGCCCCAGGTAGCACTGGAAGAGGATGTCGCACTCGTCGCTCGACGTGCACGTCGCGAAGAGGTTTCCGCACGGCGAACAGGACTCGCAGCGCCCGGTGTCGGGCCCTGCCAGCCGACACACGGCGATCCCCGGGCAGTCGGCGCCATGACCGTAGCCGGTGCAGGGAGCGCCGGCCGGGTCGGGAAG
>CAZARU010000110.1:0-13414 GCA_964487605.1 uncultured Polyangiaceae bacterium | reverse complement strand
CCAGGTGGAATGTTGCGGCGGCCCCCCCATGAGGAACAGCACGATGCACGCCTTGGCCCGCTGGCGGGTGGCGATCTCCTGGGCGAGAGCCTGCTGCGAAATAATATCGAGCCAGCCGCAAGCGCTGCCGCCCACGGCGCCAGCTCCGCTCCCTCCGGCAGCTCCGCCGGCGGCTCCCGAGCCCGCGGTGCCCCCGAGCCCCGCCGTCCCTCCGCCGGCTGCCGCCGAGCCGGCGGTTCCGCTCGACGCGGCCGCGCCGGCGCCACCGCCAGCACCGCCCCCGCCTCCCACGGACGCGCCGGCCCCCGCTCCGGCCGTCGCCCCACCGGCGCCGGAAGCACCCGCCGATGCGTCGGCTCCACCGTCGTCTCCGCGGCGCCCGGGATCCAGATCGTCCGTCACCGCGCACGCCGCGGGAAGGATCGCCATCGCTGCGAGCCACCGTGCCTTCATCGGACGTTCGTGCCGCCGCTACGGCCGGACGGCAACACTCGACGCCCACGGGTCGACCCCGCCTTCCGAATCAGCTATCCAGCGCGCGATGTCGCCGCCCCCGACGCGCTCGCGGATCGCGCCACGGCTCCTGGCCGCCGCTGCCGGGGCGGCCATCGCCGCGACCGGCGCGGCGTGCGGCCCCGTGATGCCGGAGGCGGCCGCCTGGCCACCCCTCGGCAAGAAGTGGTACGAGCGCGCCGATCGGAGCTTCCGCACCGGCGACGTCGAGGACGCCGAGGTGGCGATCGAGAACGCGCTGCGGGCCGCGGGCGAGAAGGAGGAAGTGCGACTGCTCGCCGGTCGCATCGCACTCTCCCGTCTGGAGTACGACCGGGCGATCCAGCACCTGTCGGGGATCGACAGCGCGGCCGCAGGTGGGATCCGGGGTCGCGCCCTCTGGTACGCGGGTCGCCTCGAGCTGGCGGCCGACGAGCTCGAGAAGCTGGTGGCCGATCCCGAGGTGCGGGACGACTGGGCGAAGGACGTGGCGAAGCTCGCGCGCCTCGGAGGGGGTCGCACGCCGTTCCGCATGAGCGGCGGGCTCCTGGCAACCTCGGAGATGCCGCGCGTCTCGGCAGCGGCGCTCATCGTCCCTCTCGAGCTCAATGGCGAGCAGGCGCTTGCCATGGTCGCCACGGGCACGGCCGAGACCGTCGTGGACTCCGTGAGCAAGGATCCCGCGTGGGTCTCGCTGCGCTTCGGCGAGCGCGTCGAGGTGAAGGACGTCCCCGCGGTGTCGCGCGACCTGTCCGGGATCTCCCGGCAGGTGAACGCTCCCATCAAGATCCTCCTCGGCGTGAACCTCATGCGCCACCTGAGACCGACCATCGACCTGATGGGAGGACAGTTCGTCGTTCGCACCTTCGAGCCGCCGCCGCCACCGCGCGCCACCACGGTCAAGCTGAGCTACGTGCGCGGCGGCGGCATGCTCCTGCGTGGCGGCCTCGGTTCCGAGGACGGTGCGCCCTCGCTCTCGCTGCTCGTCGACACGTCGTGGACGTTCCCCCTGGCGCTCGACGAGGGTGGCTGGAAGAAGACGGGCATCGCCATCTCGACGCTCGAACCGGTGCCGACGATGTCGCGCCTCAAGCACGGCCTGGTCCCCTTGCTGCGCCTCGGCGCCTTCGAGCTACCGCAGGTGACCAGCGTGTACGGGGTCCCCATAGGCGAGCTCGAGAAGGGCCTGGAGGTGGACCTGGACGGGCTGGTCGGTGCGGGGCTGTTCGCGCCCTTCCGCGTCACGCTCGTGGACGGGGGCCGCACCATGTGGCTCGAGGACTTCCCCCGCGAGGCGCACCCGGCGCCCTCGCCGCCCCGAGCCGAGCCCTCCGATCCCGAGGGCCCCGCCACCGATACGCCCGCCGAAGAGCCAACCCCGTAGGAACTTCGGGTGCGCGGTACTAGGCTCCCGACTTCGATGCCGGGAGCCGAGCTGGCGATCTACGCGGGGAGCTTCGACCCGCCCACCAACGGGCACCTCGACCTCATCGACCGCGCCTCGAAGCTCTTCCCCGAGGTGGTCGTCGCCATCGGCGTTCACGCCACGCGGAGTCCGGCCTTCACGGTGTCCGAACGGCTCGAGCTGCTCCGGGAGGTGACGCGGCCCTACCCCAACGTCCGCGTGGACTCATTCGGCGGGTTGCTCATCGAGTTCGGGAAGCAGGTGGGCGCTCGGGTCATCGTCCGCGGCCTGCGCGCGGCCACCGACTTCGAGTACGAGCTGCAGATTGCCCACGCCAATGCCGACCTCGCGCCCGACATCGACACGGTGTTCCTGCCCACTCGGGCCAACTACGGCTTCATCTCCGCGTCGCTCGTCCGGGAGATCGCGAGTCACGGTGGCGGCGTCGAACGCTACGCGCCGCCCGTGGTCTGCGAAGCACTGAGACGAAAGTTCGGCTGACGGCCGCCGCCCCCCGATCCATCAACTGCGGCGAGCGACGACCAGGCGCTCGTAGCTTCCGACCCGGCGCACTTCCCCCGCAGGCCAGTAGCGGGCGGCCCACTCGGGGCCGGAATCGTCGCTGATCACCTCGAAGTGGCGCGTCCTGAGGAGGTGTCGCACCTCGACGGGCGTGAGCCAACCACGCAGCTCCTCGTCGATGATTCGCGACACCGCCAACGCCAGCGCCCGCTTCCATTTCGCGCCGAAGTCGGGAGGTACGTAGGTCATCGCCAGGTGAGCCCCCGGCGCCGCCGCGCGGGCCACGGAGTCCATGGTCGCGGAGATCGCCCCCGGCGTCAGGTACATGGTGACGCCCTCCCACACGAACGTGGCGGGCTCACTGGCGTCGAAGCCCGCTTCGCGCAGGACGTCGTCGGGGCGCTCGGACTCGAAGTCGATGGAGCAGAAGCGGACCGCGCGGGCGAGAGGCTCCACCCCCGTCGTCGCGGAGCGCTTGTGCTCCTGCGTCGTCTCGTGGTCGAGTTCGAAGACCGTCGTGTCGACGAGCTCCGGCAGCCGCCAGGCGCGCGCGTCCAGCCCCGCGCCGAGCAGCACGAGCTGACGAACGCCCCGCGCCGCACCCTCCCGGACCACGTCGTCGATGGCGGCGGAGCGCAGCGGGATCGACTGGACCAGTCCGAGCGTCAACGCCCCGAGGACGCGATGGCTCAGGGCGGCGGCACCCATGGACGACGCCGCGATGCCGACGACGCCGGCGAGCCCGGGCCCCAGCAACCGCCGGGCCATGGGGTCCTCCGCCACGTCGAGCGCCGGTGGCGCCTCCGAGTAGAGCGCGCGCGCCGCGGCGACCCAGTCGCTCGTCAGGCTCCGTTCACCTGCCTTCATGCGGCGAGCGTACCGCGGAGCTCCTCGCGCTGACACGGTGCGGCGCGGGCCGGCCACGCGACCGCGGAGCGCCGGTGGCCGGCGGTGCGCACACGCGTTAGAGCGACCCCCGGAGAGTGCCCATGACCGACGACGAGACCGTGTACGTAATTTCCGCCGCCCGCACGCCCATCGGCTCGTACCAGGGAGCGCTGTCTTCGATCGCCGCACCGCGGCTCGGCGCCGTGGCGATCACCGCCGCGGTCGAGCGCGCGAAGATCGCGCCGGGCGACGTCTCGGAGGTCTACATGGGGAACGTCCTCGCGGCGGCCATCGGACAGGCGCCGGCGCGGCAAGCGGCGATCTTCGGCGGACTCCCGGATACCGTTCCCTGCACCACGGTGAGCAAGGTGTGCGGCTCGGGACTCATGGCCGTGATCCTCGGGACGAAGGCCCTGCGGCTCGGCGACGCCGAGGTCGTCGTGGCTGGAGGCATGGAGTCGATGTCGAACGTGCCCTACTACCTGACCAAGGCGCGCACCGGCTACCGCATGGGCGACGACAAGCTCGTCGATGGCATGATCTTCGACGGGCTCTGGGACCCCTACAACGACTTTCACATGGGCAACGCCGGCGAGCTCTGTGCCGCGGAGCACGGGCTCACGCGCGAGGCACAGGACGACTTCGCCCGCGAGAGCTACCGACGCGCGACGAACGCGACGAAGGAGGGCCTCTTTGCCGCCGAGATCGTCCCCGTCCCCGTCCCCCAGCGCAAGGGCGATCCCGTGCCCGTCACCGAGGACGAGGAGCCCGGGCGCGGCGACCCGTCGAAGTTCGGCTCGCTCCGCCCGGCGTTCAAGAAGGACGGCACCATCACGGCGGCGAACGCGTCGAGCATCAACGACGGAGCTGCGGCGCTGGTGCTCGCGACGGAGAGCGCGGTGAAGAGGCTCGGAGCGGAGCCCCTCGCTCGCATCGTCGGCTATGGCGGAGCGGCGCAGGCACCCGAGTGGTTCACCACGGCGCCCGCCAGAGCCATCGAGAGCACCCTGGCGCGCACGAAGCTCTCCGTGAAGGACATCGACCTGTGGGAGATCAACGAGGCGTTCTCGTGCGTCACCCAGGCCTGCACGAAGCTCGCGGGCATCGACCCCCTGAAGGTGAACGTTCGCGGTGGCGCCGTCGCGCTCGGCCACCCCATCGGCGCGTCGGGCGCGCGCATCCTGACGACGCTGCTCTTTGCCCTCCGCGATAGGCAAGCGAAGCGCGGCCTCGCCACGCTGTGCATCGGGGGCGGCGAGGCGGTGGCGGTCGTCGTGGAGCGCTGACGGGGCCTCGTGGCGGTTGGCGCGCTGGCGCCGCCGCCGTTCGGCTCGTCGTCCGCGCCATGCTACAGCGCGCTTCCATGTTGCGTCCTCGCGAAGTCGGCCGCGGCGTGCAGGCGTTTCCCGTGCGGACGCCGACGCTGCCCCCTGCGACGCACACGAACAGCTACGCCCTCGGCGAACGCGAGGTGCTGCTCGTCGAGCCGTCCACGCCCTACGACGACGAGCAGCGCGCGTGGATCGAGTGGGCTCGCGGCCTCGCGTCGTCGGGGCGTACCCTCACCGCCATCTTCGTCACGCATCACCACGCCGATCACGTCGGCGGTGCGGCGCTGCTCGCCCGCGAGGTCGGCTTGCCGGTCTGGGGCCACGCGGCGACGGCCTCGCGGCTGCCGCACCTTCCGTTCGACCGGCTTCTTGCCGACGGCGACGCCCTCGCCCTCGACGGACCCTCGCCGCAGCGCTGGGAGGTGCTGCACACGCCCGGGCACGCTCCGGGGCACCTGTGCTTGCGCGAGCCGTCCCTCGGGTCGCTCGTCGTCGGCGACATGGTGGCGAGCGCCGGGACGATCCTCATCGAGCCCGGTGACGGCGACGTGCGCGTCTACCTGGAGCAGCTCGAGCGTCTCCGCGCCCTGGACGCCGCCGTCGCGCTGCCGGCGCACGGCGACCCCATCTCCGAACCCTCGAAGCTCTTTCACGCGTACGTCCGGCACCGCCTCATGCGCGAAGCGAAGATCCTTGGGGCCCTGCGCTCGCTGGGCGGAGCGGGGGGTACGGCCGCGGACCTCTTGCCCGTCGCCTACCACGACACCCCGCAGGGCGTGTGGCCCATCGCCCTGCTGAGCGTGCGGGCCCACCTCGCGAAGCTCGTGCAAGAAGGCCGCGCCATCCTCGACGCCGACCGGTACACTGCCTCCCCTTAGGGCGACGCCGGATGAGCGAGATGGTGAACGACTTCGAGCGCGCCTTCGTGGCGATCTCGTTCCTGGCCGGCCGACGTGGTGACGAGCTGCTGGCCGGCATCTCGACGCCAGGTCCCCGCGCTCGGTCGCTCGCCGAGCGCCTCTCTGCGAGTGACCGGGCCGCGCGGGCTGCCGTCCTCGCGCCCGAGCTCGCCCGCCTCGTCCAGAGCCTCGATCGGCGGCGCCTGCGGTGATCCCGCGAGCTAGCATCCTGCGCGGCGCCTCTTCGGCGGCTCCGGTGTCGTCACCCGTTGCGGACGCGTTCGCGCCGACGACCCCGGGGCGCGCTCGCATCGTGCCGTCCGCCGTCGTGGACGCGGCCGCCCGAGCGCGAGCCATCGAGGCGGCCGCCGAAGCGAGAGCGGCGGCGATCATGGCCGACACCGAAGCGAAGGCCGCCGACTACAAGCTGCGCGTGGAGGAGCAGGCGCGGGCCGACGCCGCCGCGGCCTTCGCCGCGAGGATGCTCCGCTTCGCGAGCGTCGAGGCGCGCGCGGCCGAGCGCGAGCTCGAGCGCGCACTGGGCGTCGCGCGCGTGCTCGCGGAGCGCCTGCTCGGAGAGGAGCTTCGTCTCGATCCGACCCGGGTGGCCGAACTCGCGCGACAGGCCCTCGCCGAGGCCGCGGGGGCTCGTCGCATCCTCGTGGTCGCGCATCCGGACGACGATGCGATTCTGCGTGCGCGACTGCCCGCCCTCGGGGTCGACACCGCCGCGGTCGAAGTGCGGAGCGATCCCGGACGATCTCGCGGTGCGGTGCGCGTGGAGACCGAGCTCGGGGTGCTCGATGCGGAGATCGCGCCTCAGCTCGACCGCTTGCTCGACAAGCTTCGTGACCTCCCCGAGCGATGAGCTTTCCCTCGCCGTCGCGCCCCTGGATCCCGCCGTCCGGCTCCGCTCCGAGCTCCGGACCTCCAGCGGCCGGCCCTTCGTTGCACGAGGACGAGCCCGACCCGGACCCCGCGGCGCCCGTCGCGTGGCGGCTGAACGCGATCCTCTTCGCGGTGACCGTGCCGAGCGTGTTCCTGGCCGGAATGCTCTGGTCCACCACGGAGGCGACCGCCGCGCTGCCGTTTCACGAGCGACTCCTCGGCGGCTGGGTGTTCGCGGTACCGCTGCTGGGCATCCTCGTGTGTCACGAGCTGGGGCACTACGTGGCGGCGGTGCTCCACAGGGTCCCCGCTTCGCTTCCCTTCTTCATTCCGCTCCCGGTGCTCAGTCCGTTCGGGACCATGGGCGCGGTCATCACGATGCGCGGTCGCATCCGGTCGCGGAGCGCGCTGCTCGACATCGGCGCCGCGGGTCCCATCGCCGGGATGGTCGTCGCCGTCCCGGTCGTGCTCCTGGGACTCTCGCTCTCGGTCGTTCGCCCCATCTCGGAGGGTCCGTACATCCAGGAGGGGCAGAGTCTCCTGTACTGGGCCCTGAAGCGCGTCGTGCTCGGCCCCATCCCGCCCGGGCACGACGTCTACCTCCACCCGACGGCCCTCGCGGGCTGGGCGGGGTTGCTCGTCACGATGATCAACATGCTCCCGTGGGGGCAGCTCGACGGAGGGCACATCGCCTACGCGCTCTTCGGGCCCGTTCAGAACCGCATCTCGACGTTCGTCCGCTGGGCCCTCGTGCCGCTCTTCGTCTACAACCTCGCGGTCTTCGTGGTGCCCGTGCTCCGCGGGACCTCGAAGCTGAGCCTGGGCCTTGCCGTCTCGAACTCCTGGTTCTGGCTCATCTGGTTCATCGTGCTGGGCGTTCTCGGGCGGCTGGGGGGCGGCCGCGGCGCCGAGCACCCTCCCACGGAGCCCGGCCCACTCTCGGCCGGCCGGGTCGTCGTTGCCGTGGGAACGCTCGTCATGTTCCTGCTGCTGTTCATGCCGACGCCGTGGGCGGCTTACTGAACGAAGGCGCCGCACGCGCCGCCGGCGGGGCGCCACCCCTCCGGTTGCGCGTCGGGCTATAGTCCGGGCTCCGCGTGAGCACGCTCCGGATCCTGCCCGACGTTCCGACCGAGGTGGTCGTCCACGACCAGGTCTCGCGCTGCCCGTACCTGCCCGCGCGTGACGCGCGCATGCCGCTGCGACTGCCCATCCGGTCGCTCAGCCACGACGAACTCGACGCGCGCCTGGCGGCGGGCGATCGACGCCAGGGGTACTTTCTCTATCGCACGCGGTGTCCGACGTGCGTCGCGTGCGAGCCCATTCGCATCGACGTCCGCCGCTTCGCGCCCAGCCGTTCGCAGCGCCGCGCGTGGACCCGGGGCAGGCGACACCTTCGCGTCGAGATGGGGCCGCCGGTGGCGGATCAGCGTCGGGTCGATCTGTACAACGCCCACCGCCGCCAGCGTGGGCTCGACGACGACAGCGACCCCATCGACCTCGAGGGCTACCGCGCGTTCCTCGTGCACACGTGCTGCGACACCGTCGAGCTGAAGTATTTCGTGGGACCGGAGCTCATCGGCGTGGCGATCATGGACCGCGGCGCAACGTCGCTCTCGGCCGTGTACTGCTACTACGAGCCGGCCTACGAGCACCTGTCGCCGGGCACCTACTCCATTCTCGAGCAGGTGAACCACGCGCGGGCCACGGGACGCCGGTACCTGTACCTCGGTCTGCACGTCGCCGAGTCCCACGCGATGCGGTACAAGGCGCGCTACCTCCCTCACGAGCGGCTCGTCGCCGGCGAGTGGCAGTCGTTCCAGCGGGGTTGAGGCGGGGTCCCGTCAGGCGCCCAGTCGTGCGCGGAGGGCGGCCTCACGCTTCGCGCCACGTTCCCGGGCCTTCCGTCGCTCTTCCTCCCTGGTGCGAGGGTTGCCGCCGTGCAGGGCGTCGAGCAGCCGTGCGGTGGCGTGCTCCACGTCGCGCACGGCGCGGTCGAACGCCGCCTCGTTCGCCCGAGCGGGTCGAGTCATACCGCTCAGCTTGCGAACGTACTGCAGCGCCGAGGCGTGAATCTCCTCGGGCGTGGCAGGGGGAACGAAGTTGTGCAGCGTCTTGATGTTGCGACACATGCGACGGGGTGTCGCAAGGATGGACGCCGGCTGCAAGCCTCAGCGCGTGGGGCGAAAGCGCGACGAGTAGCGGAAGACCTTCGCGTAGGCGCGGTCCCGGTGGGGAGCGTCGAGCGCCCAGGGGGTGACGCGAAACGGCAGCTTCGACTCGAACTGGACCCACAGCGTCTCGTCGGACATGCGGGAGGGGGCGTCGCTCGTGCGAGCCATCTCGGCGTCGAACGCCGAGGTGGTGATCCCGTGCGGGGACAGCAGCGGCGAGAGCGTGCAGCAGCCCGGTTCGAAGCCCTCGGGCGGTCGGGGGTCGCGCAGCACGACGTTGAACTCGGTCGCGGCGTTGCGATGGAAATAGGGCGGGCGGAAGCTGTGCTCCGCGACCTCCCAGCGCGGAGGGAAGACCGCGAAGTCGCAGGCTGGGCAGGTCAGTACGGTCAGGAGCGAAGGGTCGGGGTGATCGAACGTGACGCTCCCGAGGGCGTTGAAGAGGGACAGATCGTACTTGAACGGAACGTGGCGACCGAACCACGCGACGACGTCGAACGGCGAGTGGTCCTGGCGACCCTCCCAGACCTTGCCGTCGAGCTTCGCGGTGATCCGGTAGCCCGGCTGATGGCGATCCTCGAACGCGGCGCTCGGCGCCAGGAAGTGGCGCTCGTCGGCGAGGGAGTTCGAGCCGATGAGACCGCGTTCGGGAAGCACCAGGGGCGAGTCGAGCGTCTCGAGGACGAAGCCCCGGCTCGGTTCCTTCACCGAGACCGAGAACTTGATCCCCCGCGGCACGATCACGACCTCGCCCGGGGCGATCTCGAGGACGCCGAGCTCCGTCCGAACGGACAGGTCGCCCTGCTGCGGTACGATCAGCAGATCGCCGTCCGCATCGTAGAAGGCGCGGTCGCCCATGCTGCGGTGCGCGGCGAACGCGTGGATGGCGTAGCCCGGTGTGCCGGGGGGCGAGCCGCCCAGCGTGCGCAGGCCATCGACGAAGTCGTCGTCGCTCCCCGAAGTGAGCGGGACGGGGCCCCATCGCAGGAGGCTCGGCACCGACGAACAAGCGGAGAAGTCGGAGTGGAACGCGCCGCCGTCGGTGGCGGACAGCTCCGAGCACTGGACGCTGGGTCGGATGCGGTACATCCACGTGCGCTGGTTGCGACCGCGAGCCGTGGTGAAGGGGGTGCCGTTCAGGGACTCGGGGTACAGGCCGTAGGGCAGCTCCCGCGGCGTGTTCTGCGCGCGGGGGAGCGCCCCGGGGAGGGCCTCGGACGCGAGCGTGTTGCCGAAGCCCGACAGCTCGGGGGAGGCCTCCATCGGTGGACCGTCCCGCGTACGGAGTCCGGCGTAAAGGTGCTTCCGCGGCAACAATCTGGTGCGCCCCGGCGGCGGATGGGTGAGCGCGCGCCGCGCCGGTTTCCCCGCGAGAGTGAGCCGCGCGCGTGCTCCGGCCCGTGATACGAGGTGCCTCGATGAGGCTCGACGGCAGCGCGCGGTCCGCCCGGCGGTTCTCGATCACGCTCGCTGCGGCCCTCGCCGCAGGCGCCTGCTCCTCCGGCGACGGTGCCGAGTCGGTTTGTCCCCGCTCGGCGCCGGTGACCTGTCGGTCCGACGGGGCGCTCGTGGGCTGCTGTCCGCGCACGCATCCCGTGTGTGATCCGGCGACGCTGCTGTGTGCGCCGGCGGCCGTGCCCGTCGATGGCGGTTCGGGCGGCGCGCGTGTGGACGCGTCGAGCGTCGGGGGCGGCGCGGGGGCTGGCGCGTCGGCGGGCACGGCGCCGGCGGGGAGCGGTGGCGGAGCCGGAACGGCAGGAACGGGCGGCCTCGCGGGCGAAGGCGGCGCCGCCGGTGGTGCGGCCGGGATCTCGGCCGGCGGTGAGTCGGGCGCGGGTGGCGCGGGCGGCTCCGCGGGCACGGCAGGGATGGCCGGGACGGGCTGCGACGACGTCGGCTTCGAACCGAACGGCGACGAGTCTTCCGCGACGGCGCTCGCCGCCATCGACGACTGCGATGTCAGCGGCAGCTCGGTGACGGCGCACCTGGCCGACGGGAGCGACGTCGACGTCTACCGCTTCGACGGCACCGACGAGCTCGGCTGCGCGGTCGATCCGACGGCGTCGACCAGCGCCAGCGTTCGGCTGTGCCTCTACGCAGAGTGCAGCGGCGCGGCCGTTGGGTGCGTGCTCGGCGCTCCCGCGACCAGCCCGCTCGGTCGCGTGGGCTGTTGCGTGCCCTCGGGCGGAACGGTGCAGCTCTCGGTCGATTGCAGCGGGTTCAGCGACGACGCGCGCGTGTTCGTGACGGTGAGCGGCGCCGGCCAGGCGTGCCTGCCGTACACCGTGACCTATCACTACTGAGCGCGGCGAGCGGGGGGACCAGCGTCACCGTCGTCGCCGTCGCAGACCGAAGGCGGCGGCGCCGAGAACGCCGACGAGCGCGCCGAGGCTGCCCGTCCGCGACGGGAGGCGACAGCCGCAGCCGCCAGGATCGCCCGCCGCGACGCCCCCGCGCGATGGCGTCCCGCCCACGCCAGAGCCCGACGTGCCCCCCGACGCCGACGCGTCCGTGCCGGCACCACCGCTCCCGCCGGCCCCGACACCGCCGTCGGGCGTCACGCACTGCCCGTTCACGCACACCTGTGGCGAAAAGCAGACGACGTCCGCGCAAGAGGTGTCGTTCTCGCACGCGCCGGTGCCCGGGTTGCAGCTCTGTCCCGACGAGCAGGTGACGTCGGAACAGTTGTCCACACAGCCGTTCTCGGACGCGACGCACTTCTGTCCTTCCGGGCAGACCACCCCGGAGCAGAAGTCGACGCAGCTGCCCGTGGTGTCGCAGCGCTGTCCGGCGCTGCACGCGACGCCGGCGCAGGCGGGAGGAACGCACGTCCCCGCGGCACGGTCGCAGACCAGGCCCGGATCACAGCCGACGCTGCTCCCGAAGCACGAGCACGGCGCCTTGCACTCGCCGCCGATGCACTGCTTGGGGGCGGGACATTGCTTGTTCTTGCAGGGGTCGACGCACTGGCCGCCGAGGCAAACCTGGCCTGGCGGGCAGACGACGCCCTCGCACGCGGGCCTGCAGATCTTGGTGGCCGGGTCGCAGACGCTGCCCGGCGGACAGCCGCCCGTGGTGCAGTCGTCCGGGACGCAGAGCGTGCCGAGGTCCGTGTCGGTGCAGGTCGAGCCCCGCGGACAGACGCCCACCTCGCCGCTGTTGCACCCGGGCACGCAGAGGCTCTGGTGGCAGAACAGACCGGGGTCGCACGCACCCGGGAGTCCGTCGCAGTCGAGGTCCGGGCTGTCGCAGGCTTCGGGTGCGCCGGGGTGGATCGTGTCGCGCGTGTCGTCGCAGTCGCACACCGGCGGAGCGCCGGGGCACGCGCAGTCGACGTAGGTGTCCTCGTCCGCGTCCGGGCAGACACCGGTGCCGTCCTCGGTGAGCCCGGCTACGGCGTCCACCTCGCCCTCGTTCGAGTCGTAGGCGCAAGCGGGGAACTCCTTGCCGTCGTATCCCGCGACGATGGACGCGTACCGAAACGTGATCCCGCACGGCAGCTTGAACACCTGCACGAAGGAGTCGTCCTCGACGGAGTACTGCGCCGTGTCGCCACAGTTGGGGCCGAACGCGGTGGTCGGGCTGGGAGCGCGGGTCGTGAAGAAGCCCTCGGTGAAGATCTGATCGAGGACCGCGCGATTCCACTTCTGCGGGTCGGCACCGAGCGTGGTCGGGTCGTCGATCGACTCCTTCGCGAAGGGGTTGTCCGTCAGGAAGACCGTGTACTCCACCGACTCGCAGGGCTGCGGCCCGTGGTCGTTCTCCGCGAAGACGGCGACCTGGTTCGACGGGCCCCCGAGATCGAACACCAGCCCCTCCCACGGGAAGTACGAGCCCGGCGCGCCGTTCGCGACGCAGGTGCGGATCGGGCAACCGTTCGCGTCGAGGGTGTGATTCGCCAGGCGGCACGGATGCCACCACAGGTGGTCGAGCGCGTTGGCGTAGATCCCGGCGTTCGCGATCGTGTTCGCGACCCCCGGCTGGCACACGTAGTTTCCCGGGCAGTCGTACGGCGCGTTCGACACGCCGGCACAGCCGGCGTGGCTGGTGGAGTCGCATCCCGGCCAGTTGTCGAACACCTGGCCGAAGAGCGGGAGCTGGTCGCCCGTACGACCGAGCTTGTCGCGGAACACGTCGTTGATGAGGCCCCCGGCGCTCTGAATCTGCGCGATGCACGCATTGGTCGAGGTCGGAGCGTTGGAGTCGCAGATCCCCCCGGGCTGCGCGAACGCGGGCGAGACGAACAGCAGCGCGGCTGCGGCGGCGCCGAGCGCCGTCGAGCGGTGGCGTCGAACTCTCACGTGCGCAGGGTAACAGACGGCGCGGCGCACGGCTGCGGATCCTCGCCGCCCGGCCCGCGTGAGCGAGCCGCTCGAAGGGCGCGCCGTCCCGTCGGTGCGCCGGCTCGGGCATGCCGGCGATCCCGGACCATGAAGACCGTAACGGTACGTTCCTGGAGCTCACCGTTCCAACGTCGGGAGAATCTTATCCATCCCGCAAATGCTACCGAGTACCGCTCCATTCGGTCTGGTGGCGCTCACTAATACGTACTACACAGTACGTATGAAGCACCACGCTGCATTCCGGAGTTCTTGCATCGATCTGGCTGGGGCCTTCGGGCTCTCGCTCATGGCCGCCGCCTGTGGCGCGTCGGGGGACGGCGCTTCGCCGTCGGCAGGCTCGGCTGCGGCCGCCGGAATCGGCGGCGCGGGCGGCGGCGGGGGATCGGAGATCGGTGCCGGCGGGGCCGCTGCCGGCGCGGGTGCAGGTGGCGCGGGCGTGGGCGGCGCAGGTGGCGCGGGCGTCGGTGGCGCA
>CAZARU010000109.1:0-22673 GCA_964487605.1 uncultured Polyangiaceae bacterium | reverse complement strand
ACCGAGAGCTTCGCATTCGACGTCGGCCTCCGGCAGATCCAGCTCGTCCAGGACGGCCTCGACCATGCGACGGTGCGCGTCGTGACGAGCCGACCGCTCGACCCGAGCGCCCGGGAGCGCATTCGAGCGAGCGCGGCGGGCACCCTGGGCGCTGGACTCACCGTGACCGTGACGGCGGTGGACGCCATCGCCCTCGAGCCCAGCGGCAAGTTCAGCGAGACGCGGTGCCTGCTCGAGCCCACCCCTTGACGATCAGAGCCCCGAGTACTCGACCAGCTCGACGCGCTCGTCACCGGCCTCTTCGAGCACCACGTCTCGATGCGCGTCCCCCACCGCCCACCGGCCGGCCACGCTGCCGCGGCCTTCGCCTGCGAGGCGTCCGACGGCCCCGGGTTCGCCCTGGGCGGCGCCCTCGGCGTGGACGTGGACATGAGTCGCCACGCCGGGTTCATCGCCAAGCTCGACGCGAACGGTCACCAGCTTCTCGAGCGACCCGCTCGATCGCTGCGCCCCGGGTGCCGGCTCGTCGACGAACCTCGGCGCGCGCATCGGGTTCGTCTACCGCTTCGCCCTGGGCAGGGAGCCGCCGCGCCGCGCCGAGCGCCCGTCGGCGACGCTGCGGTTTCTAGGATGGAGCGACCTGTCAAGCTCTCGTCGTCGTGGCACGTCGGCCGTTCGTTCGCGGGGAGATCCGGAGCAGTCCGTCCGCCGTCGTGCAGTAGAGAGGTACGCTTCGATCGCGTCGGCGATGCGAAGCGGTGACGGTCGAGGCGCGTCACGAGTCTCAGATTGCGCCGGACCAGATGAAGTACATGTTGAAGGCGTTCTGCGCGAACGGGAAGTACGTGAGCGTCTCCGGATCGTTGAACCGTAGCGAGTACTTGAGGGTCGACGCCGGCCCGTTCGTCTTCATGCCGGAACCGAAGTTTCTCCCGACCTCGGCACGCACGAACGGCCGAAGGCCGCCTGAGACGCCGTAATACGGAAGCTCCGGAAGCTGCGTGACCCCACCCCAAACACCCAGGATGTCGTCCTCGTTGGGGACCGTGTGATAGCCGAACTGCGCCTCGTGGATCAGGGTCTGGGGCGACGACGCCACGGCCGCCAGCACGTCGAAGTTCGACGCGACGTTCTTCTGACCGAAGTGGTAGGTGACGAAGTCGAACTCGCCGACGATGTCTTGGACGGCCTGATCCGGATCGGGCCGGAGTTGCGGCGCGGCGAGACGCGTCTGGCGAAAGTACGCCACCGTCTGACCGATCGACGACCGAGCGTCGTAGACCGCTGCCCCGAAGTTGAGGAGATCCAGCCCATCCACGCCGCCCATCAGCGTCGCGATGTCGCGGAGTTGGTCCCGCAGGGCCGCTGTGAGAAACGCCTTGATCCGGGGCGAGTAGAGGTTGCCGTAGAGACCGCGCTGCTCCCTCGAGCCCACGAAGCCGGCTCTCCCTTGCATCCAGTCGCCCAGCTCGAACGCGGCCCCGCCGATGACGCTGAACTGGATCGAGTTCAGGCCGGCGCGTCCCTGCGTGACGCCGGCCAGCGACAACGGCGCGAGCCCGTGGCCGTAGATGAGCGGTCCAGTAAAAGACACCAGGCTCGCTGCCGCGCGTTCGGCCTGATCGAGCGGAAGCCAGGTGACGCTGACGGAGGACGAGTAGAAGGCACATGCCGAAAAGAACGCCGCCTTCGCCGCTCGCGGGCTCTCGGTCGTACACGCCTGAATGGCGGCGTTGTTCGCGAACAGATCGACGTCGGCCAGCACGTAGCCCTTCGAAGTATCCAGCTTGGCAGGCACCTCGGTCGCGCCCCAGATCCAATTCGACTCGAACCCTGCGACGACGTAACCGTTGCGTGGCGGCCGGATCACGATGCGGTCCAGCGCACGCACCGCGCCGAAGACCTGGGCGTTGATGAGCGTTGCCTCCAGCGCCACGGCGTGCCGCGTGGTGCCGGAGAACGCTTCTGCCCGATCCTCGGCGAAGGCCGGCGATGCATGGGCCAAGGTGAGGGCGACAAAGCCTCGCGAGAGCCACCCGAACCGGGGATCCGGTGGCCTCCTCATGCGCGGTCGGTCGGTTCCCATCGGTCGTTCAGAGACCGTACTTCGCGCGCAAGTAGGCCTCGACCTGCAGGCGATCGGGATCGGCGAGCGCGGTGTCGTACACGATGATCTCGGCGACGTCCGCGCTCACGCCGCCCAACGTGGTCATCTCGCCCACCGAGTAACCCACGCGGACCTGCGCCGAGTTGCCCGCTTGCATTGGGGCCTGCTCGTCGAGGACGCCGTCGATGTACAAGTTCTGCGACTGCATCCCGGTCAGCCCGGAGATCGTCGCGCTCACCAGAAACGGGCTCGCACTCGGTTCCACGCTGGACGTCACGAAGCTGCTCAGGATGGGCAGCGTTCCCTGCGAGGTCTCGAACGCGAGCTTGTTCGGCATTCCGAGCCGGAACGAGAAGCCGGAGTACGTCGATGCGCTCGGCCGCAAGACGAACGCCCAGCCGTCGCCCGTCTCCGCGCGGATCGTCCAGACCGCGAAGATGCTGTGCGTCGAGCTGAACGAGGCCGAGGCGTTCTCCAGGCGGTCATCGACGCCGTCGAAGGTGACCGCCGGGAGCCCATTGATCGAGCTCATGGAAAACACCGGCTGCTTGCCGGAAACTGGCTGCGACGCGTCGGCGCCGGTCCCGCTCGAATCGAGCCACTGCGCGACCGCCGCACCGTCACCCAGCACGCCGCGGAGCGAGTCAGCGCGCAGCCACAAGACGCTTCCGGCGATGCCCGGACCGCCCGCGTCCATGCCGGCAGAGCCGCCCGCTCCGCCGCCCCCGACACCCGCCGTACCCCCGGCACCACTGGTGCCACCGGTGCCGCCCGCTCCGCTGCTGCCTGCCGTACCGCCCGCGCCGCCCGCTGCCCCCACGCCAGCCGAGCCGCCCGCCCCGGCGCCGGCCGAGCCGCCGCTTGCTCCGGAGCCCGCTTGGCCGGCGAGCCCGGAGGAGCCGGCGCTACCGTCCGCTCCGGCAGCCCCGCCTTGGCCCGCATCCACCCCGCCATCGGATGGCGGGGGCCCGCCGGCATCGGCGGGCGTGGGGATCGGCTCGCCGGAGGCGCGGCCGACCACGAGCCGGCAAATCGGGTACCGCGCCAGGACGTCCTCGAGATCACCATTCACGAGCGCATCACAGTCGGCGCTGCGGAGCGCGACGGGGCACTGGTAGTAGGCCTCGATGGTCTCGTTCACCCGCTTGACGCGGCAGCGGAAGCGCTTCTCGTACTCGTGGAACACCTTCACTGCCCGCTCGGCGTCGTCCGTACACTGCAGCATCCGATTCGACAGCGAGTAGCCGACGTCCTTGCAGAGTTCGTCCGCGGTCAGATCCTCGTACGTGCCGCAGGCGAGCAGCGCACCCACCACCATCGCGAGCGCCCAGCCGACTGATCCGCTCCGTCTGCACGCGGCGAGCATGGCGACGGCCACGACGCCGATGGCCGCGTTGCCGCCCACGTCGGACGATCCCGGGGTCCTACAACTGCAGCCGTCGTCGATCTCGACCCGGGTGAAGCCCGTGAGCGACGGCCCCCCCTTGCAGGCCCCTTCAGTTTGATCGCAGACCCACCCAGCGGAGCAGTCCGAGTCCGACGTGCAGATCCCGTCGCCACACGCCCCGTCGACGCACGCAGACGGCGTGCAGTCCACTTCCGTGAGGTTCGACGTGACGAGGGTGGTCGAGTCCTTGCAGGTGGGCTGACGCGGAACGCAGGCATCGTCGGAACAGATCCGGTCCACAGCCCCGCAGTCGGCATCCACGGCGCACTCGAGGCAGCGCACTCCCGCGTCGTCCCGCGCGTCCGCGCATCCGTGGGCGCAGCTCTCCCGCTCCCGCCGGTCGCACGTCCCTCCGGAGCAGACGTTCTCGAAGACGCTTCCCGCCGAGCATTCGGCAGGGCCGCACTCCACGTCCTCCATGGGGAACACGCAATCCAGGTAGCTTCCGTCGCAGTACCCCGCGCAAGCGCCCTCCCCAGGGCAAGCGGGGCGATTCGTATCCGGGCGCGTCGCGTCGACGACCACGCACTGACCCTCGGTTCCGGCTTCCGCGCACGCCTGGCATGCGAAGCCACAGCGTGTCGCGCAACAAACGCCGTCCCAGCACTCCCCCGTGTCGCACTCGCTCCCCGTCGAACACGGGTCTCCGACCACCGCCATGCAGCCGCGACACTAGCACGGACGCTCGGTACTTCCCCACCTTCGCGCGGCGGTAGGGCTTGGACGCCGCCGCGATCGACTGACCGGACGTGCGCGGATCTGCCTGCCTGGTCCGCGACCGTGTCGCGGAAGCGGCTCCGTTCTGGTTTGGACCCACCAGCGGCGTGAAGCGTCGACCGCGGAGGCATCGACACGAGGAGCGCTCTTGCACGCTGCGGCGCCGTGTCCTCGTCAAGCTCCTCGTCGACGCGCGATGCGCCTACGACGCGTCGCCGCTCGCGTCCGGCGTACCGGCGTCCCGGAGCCGCCCCGGGAGCTTCAGGCGTCCGGGGCGGGGCTTCGGCTTCGTCACGTCGGCCAGGGAACTCCGCGACGCCATTTCCCCGTACACTGGGGGGCGTGTACGTGCCGTGAACAGCGCGCATCACGCGGCGCCTCCGGCGTGACGTCGATGTCGCGCGGCGGCATGCCTACGACCGCAGGCTCTGCGCCCGTGCCGCTCGACGAGGAGCGACGGTCGCGGAGAAACGCGCCATGCGGCGCGACGTGCGAGTCGACGACAGGCCCGGGGACCGCCCCTGGGCGCGCGTGCCCCTCCCCGGTTCCGGGGATGGGCCGCTTCCGCCGGACGCCGTACTTGACGGGCGGAGGATGGCCATGGATCGACGGAGAAAGGGGGCGCTCGGCGCGGGGACGTTCGCGCTGGCGATCGTCTTCGGAGGCTCGGTCGCGAGCGCCGAAACCACGGTGACCCACCTGGGCACGGTGCAGTACCAGCTCACCGAGGTTCGGCCGGAGGACAACGTCCACGTGGGGGCGGGCCTGGGGCTGGTGATGCCGGGGCTCCTCGGCGCAGAGGTGGTCGCCGACGCGTACGACCCGTCGTTCTTGCCCGGCTTCTTCCTCGAAGCGCGAGGCCTCACCTCCGGCGCCCTGGAGGGTCAGGACGAACTCGTGCTCCGGCGCGCGACGATGCTCTCGGGGAAGATCGGCCTCAGCACGCGCTCATGGGACTACGGCACGGGAAACGTGGAGCTCGCGAGCAGCTACAACGCGTCGAGCGGTGCGAGCCGCACCACGTTCATCGAGGACGCCGCGAGCCCGGGTCTCTCTTCGTTCGGCCCCTACGCTGGTTTCGAGCTGGCGCTCAGCGACGTGGACGAGGGCGCCGCGACGCCCACGGCCCTCGCCGGCCTGCGCTGGTACACCGCTGACTGGAACGTGTACCAGGTCGGCGGATGGGGCCGGAAGGTAAAGAGCCTCACGACCATCTACGACCTCGGCGCCACGTACGGAGTCTCCGGCGTGCGGCGCGGCCTCGGCGCGACCTTCGGCGCGCGCCAGTACCTGTGGGGCTGGGTCATGGCCGGGGTCGACACCGGCGTCATCTTCCTGAACCGATACGACGGCGTGAGCCTCTGGGAGACGCTGCGCCTCACGGCGACGGTCGGGTTCAGGATCGACTTCGCGGCGCACGGCGAGAAGCCGCTGAACGCCGCCTGTGTGCAATCGACCAGCCAGGTGGAAGGGTGCGAGAAATGAAGAGTTCGACGGAGACGACACCGACCCATCGCCGCGCGGTGCGGAGCGCGACGGCAGCGATCCTCACGCTCGCCGCGGCGCTCCTCGCCTGCGGCGGCGCGCCGCCGGCGCAGTATCCCGGCCGCGACGCCTTCGAGGCGTGCCGCGACGAGGTTCGTGCGGCCTGCGAGCGGCGCGAGGGTATCGACCCGAACGAGAAGGGGGGCGCCGTCGACTCGATCCTCGCGGACTGCACGACGCCGTCGTCCGCCCAGGAGGGCGAGACGTATCGCGGGCTGCCCACGGCGCAGGCCCGCGCGAAGTGGCTCGCGAAGATCGGCTGCGCCGAGGCGAAGTACGCCGGCAAGCTCGACTCGTAGGTCCGCGGCGAGAACCCGCGATCCGGGCGGCCGGGCTCGACCGTGCCAGCGCCGCGACGGCGACTGATGGCTTATTGAAGCAACCTCCGGGGCAGCGCACGTGCCAGAACGGAACGTGCTCGAACTGAGCGCGCCGCCCTAGGAGTGCCCGGGTGGGGCAGCCGCCAGGGCTGCCGTCGCGCCCGCGCCCAGGGTGAGCCGCACGCATGCTCCCGCGGGGGCGGTCCACCGGCGCACATCACCGCCGAGGGCAGCCGCCCGAGCGCGGAGGTTCGACAACCCCCGCCCACCATCCGACGGCCCCGCCGCGGCGAACCCGACGCCGTCGTCGGCGACAGTGAGCACCAGCTCGCCGTCCACTGCCAGGCTCACGACCACCCGGCGCGCGCGGCCGTGCGTCACTGCGTTGCGAACGGCCTCCTGGACGAACCGTCGCAGGCACGCGGCGCGTTCCCCGTCCACCGGGATCGACGATGCGTCCGGAGCGCACGTGGCGACGAGCTCCGAGTCGCCGCAGACGTCGCGGCATCGCCTCCGGACGTCCTCCAGGAGATCACCCAGGTTCGTGGTCCGATCCCCACGCGCGTGAACGATGCTCCGCAGCTCGCCGAGTGCGACCCTCGCCGCCGTCGAGAGCTCGCTCAGGGCACGCCGCGCCTCGGGGTCCTGCGCCGCGCTCTCGATCGCGCGTGCCCGAGCGACGAGACCGGTGAGGTCCGCACCGAGACCGTCGTGGAGATCGCGGACCAGCCGCTCGCGCTCGCAGCCATGCTGAGGCCGTGACCGGAACGTCCATCGCATCGCCGCATGCGCGACCGCGCCAGCGAGGCCGGCGATCATCGCCTCGACGCCCCCCACCCCGCCCGTGGTCGCGCCGATCGCCAGAGCGACGGCTGCAACCTCCCCCACTCTCCACGCGGCCTCGGCCTTCTTCACGACGTCCGGAGCGTGCCGGTCCGCCGACGTCGGTACCATGGCGAGATCTGCTCGGGTCCCTGAGCACGAGTGCTCAGGACCGGGCTGTGGTAGACGTCCGCGATCGTGATTCACGCCCTGCTGGTCGACGACGATCCGACCGTCCTGGCGTCCCTCGCCGCCGCCCTAGAAGGGCCCGGCGGCGAGTTCCGCACGTCGGGACGAGCGGCCAGCTTCCGTGAGGCCGTGGCCATCGTCGAGAGCGAGACGCCCATCGACGTCGCCGTCGTCGACCTAGGACTCCCCGACGGCCATGGGGCGGACCTGATAGCGCTCCTCCGGGACGTGCGGCCGGGCGCGGCGACCCTGGTGTTCACCGTGTTCGCCGACGAGACCTCGATCTTCCGCGCCCTCCACGCCGGAGCCCAGGGCTACCTGCTGAAGGACGCGAGTGCCGACGAGGTACGCGACGCCATCCGTCACGCCTGGACCGGTGGCGCTCCGCTCACCCCGGAGGTCGCCCGCAAGATCATCGAAAGCTTTCGGCCGAAACCTGCCGCTCCCCGGACGACCCTGACCCCCCGGGAGCGCGAGGTCCTCGAACTCCTCTGCCACGGCTCGACGTACTCGGAGGTGGGCAAGATGCTCTCCATCGGGGAAGGCACGGTCCACACCCACGTGAAGAGCATCTACCGGAAGCTCGACGTCAGCTCGAAGACCGAGGCCACGAAGGTCGCCATCCAGCAGCGACTGTTCGTCCCCTGAGCCCCGATGTCCACGCCGTCCGACCGTCCGCTTCGGGTCCTGCTCGCCGACGATCACCGGATGCTGGTCGAGGGGCTGCGGAACGTCCTGGCGGAGAGCGGCATCGAGGTCGTGGAAATCGTCCACGACGGCCGCGCAGCGCTGGAAACCCTCGGCCGCACGGACATCGACGTGGCCGTTCTCGACGTCTCGATGCCCGAGAAGAGCGGACTCCGCGTCGTGGAAGAAGCAAGAGCCGAGGGCTGCCGAGCCCGCTTCGTCATCCTGACGATGTACGATGATCCAGCGTACGCCCGTCAGGCTCGCCAGCTCGGCGTGGACGGGTACCTGCTGAAGGAGTCCGCGGCGGAGGACCTGGTGGTCGCCGTGCGCGCCGTGGCCGCGGGGGGCACCTACGTGTCGGCGGCGGTCGTCGACCGCGTGCTGGTCAAGACCGATGCCACCGACGCCGAGCTCGCTTCCCTGACGCCGGCGGAGCGCGCCGTGCTGCGGGAACTCGCGAAGAACCGCACCAGCCAGCAGATCGCGCGCACCCTCGGCCTCAGCGTCCGAACCGTGCAGAACCACCGCGCGAACATGTGCTCGAAGCTCGGTCTGCGGGGCGCCAACCGACTCCTGGAGTTCGCCCTGGAACACCGAGATGTCCTGTGAGCGCGTGGCGAGGGTCCTCGTCGCGGCGCTGATCGTCGCCGGAACGCCGACACCCGCCGTCGCCGAGCCCCCGGAGCCCCCGCCGGAGGTCGTCGTCGAGGGCACGCGTCCCGACCCGGGCCGACAGCGAACCAGCGCGCGCGTCTACGGCTCCCGCGAGCTGGCCGAGGCGACGGACTCGGACGCCCGGCAGCTGCTCGAGCGCACGGCGAACGCCTCCTCGACGGACGGGCGCCTCGGGTTCGCGATCCGCGGTTCGCCCCACGACGGCGCGAGCTCGTCGTCCCGGACGCCCCTCGCGATCGTCACGGTGGACGATGCCGTTCTGCCGACGTACGCGGTTCGTCACGGTCCGTTCTCGCTCTGGGATCTCCGCCACGCCGCCGTCCATCGTGGGCCCCGGCTGGTGCGCCGCGGCCCGGCTTCGACGCTGGGGATCGTCGAGCTCCGAACCGCGGATCCCACGTTCGATTGGACCGCCCGCTCGCGCCTCGCCTACGGCGAGCACGGAACGGCCCAGGCCGCCGTCGCCGGAGGCGGTCCCCTCGGTGGCGACTTCGCGTTCCGCGTTGCCGTGGATCGGCAGCGCACCGACGGCTCCATCGTGAACACGACCCGGGACACCCGGACGTGGGACCGGCGCGAGGCCACGATCGCCCGCGCGACGGTCCTGTACGCCCCGGCGGATCGCCCCCTCTCCGTGCGCGGAGGCTTCACGTTCTCGCGGTTCGAGGGTGGACAGGATCTCGTCGTCGACGACGGTCCGCGCGTCGCGCCACGGGTCGAGGCCAACGACGCGTCCGGGCTGGACTACGACCTCGGCCTGGCCACGCTGCACGTGGAGTGGAGCCCGACCCGGCGGGTCGCCGTCACGTCGATCACCACCGCGGCGGTACATGCCCACGGCTTCGAACGCGACCTGGGGCAGACCGCTGCGCCGGACGGCGTCACGTTCCGGGACTACTCTGCGACGACCGCATCGCAAGAGCTCCGGGTGTCGTACGCCGACGACGACTGGGAGTTCGTCCACGGCTGCTACCTCGCCCTGGAAGATCGCGAAGAGACCTTCGGCATCGATGGCGTCATCGACCTGGGCACACGCCCAACGGGCGTCCGCGGGGACGTGGAATACCCTGGCGGACGGTCCAGCGTCGCCCTCTTTTCCGAGGTGAACCGTCGCCTGCTGGACCGAGTGACGTTGACCGCAGGCACCCGGATCGTCGAGGAGCGATCCACCGACCGGCTGATGCAACGCGCGGCCCGGACCACGGACCACGGCGCGGCGAACCCCGTGCTCGACGTGCTCGTCGCGTCGGCGCTACCCTCGTCGAGGGACCAGACGGGACGCACCGACGTGGCCGTCCTGCCGGCTGCAGGTGTCACCCTGGATCTGGGCGACCGCGCGTCGTTCGCCTACACGTTCCACCGCGGGTGGCGCGCCGGCGGTTCCCGGTACCGCCTGGCGACCGGCCGTCTGGGCGAGTACGCCCCGGAGCACGCGAGTCACCACGAGGTAACGTGGCGCGCGGAGCCTTTCGACGACGGGAGCGTCCTCGCCGTCAGCGCGTACTGGGCGAGCCTCACGGACCAGCAGGTCGACGTACAGTACGACGACTACGGGCTCGAGATCGCCGTGCTCAACGCCGGGCGCTCCACGATGGCGGGCGGCGAGGTCGAGCTGGAAGTGCAACCGAGGCGGGGACTCGTGCTCTTCAACGCACTCGGCGTCGCGCACACCCGGTTCGACGAGTTCGTCGACGAAGCGCGGGGCGAGAGCTACGCGGGGAACCGCTTTCCCGGCGCGCCGGCCCTGACGGCCTCCGTCGGCGCCCGGTACGGGCGGGATCTCGGGCTGCACACCGGCGCCGACGTCGCGTGGCGCGGCAAGAGCTTCGCCGATCCCGCCAACCGCGACGCGCTCGACGCGCACACGCTCGTGAACGCGAAGCTGGGATGGCAGTGGGAGCACCTGGCGACGTTCATCCAGGTCCGGAACGCCTTCGACGTCGCCTACCGCACCAGCCGGACTCGGCTCCTGGGCACGCCGTTCACGCGGCTCGGCGAGCCCCGAACGGCTTCGGTGATCCTGGAGTCGCGCTGGCGCTGAGTCAGGGGCAGGAGGCGCGACGCAGGCCCGTGCCCCACCCGGCGGCGACCGGGACCCGGCTCGCGCCCGGCGCACCGCCCCGCCAGGAGCTCTCCCGGTGTTCGCACGGCCGCTCCGGGTGCGAGACCACGACCTCCACGATCCCCGGCTCGACGTTGAGGAACGCTGCGCCCCCCCGCTCCGCGGCGGTCGCCCGCTGGGGGTCCGGAACGCCCGCCGCGTCGAAGTACAGAGGCCCGTCGCCGGACGCTGGGTCGATCCGGACGGTCGCTCCGTCCGCCCACACGCCCAGTACGATCGCGCCCCGCTCCGGCGACTGGACCAGCCCAGCCACGCCGAGCGCGGCGTCGAAGAGCGCCTGAGGCGTGATCGTGTAGTCGATCTCGACGTCGGCGTCCGCGACGCGCACCGGGAGCAGCGTCGGCGAGTACGTCGGCGCCTCGACGGTGTACGCCGTCTCGGAGCCCGCAGGGACGTGGAAGACTGCCTTGCCCAGAGCGTCCGCAGTGGCACACGGGCCCGCCTCGCGCGGGTACGTGCATACCGCGGCGCCCTCGACCCCGATCCCCGTGAGTTGCTCGAGCCTCAGCGTCAGGGCGACGGCCCCACCCGCGTCACGACCACCGGACCCTTCGGCGGCCGGGGAGCCGCCGCTGCACGCACACGCGAGAACCGCCCAGCCGGTCCACGGGGGACTTCCCGATCCCATGCGGAACGAACGTACCATGGGGGTCCCGATGCCGCCGTTGCGCCTCGCCCCGCTCGTCCTGGCGCTCGCCATCGTCGCGAGCGCGTGCGCCCCCGAGGACCAGCGCCGGGGAAGCCCGGTGGTCCTCCGGGACCCCGGGGCCGTCGCACGGGTGACGCTCGCGGCCCACGCCGTCGCGGACGACGGCGGGCGACTGTCCATCGAGGAAGTCTCGACCCGGACCGTGGAACTCCGCCCGATGTCCGAGATGGCCCGCCACCGCACGCCGGGCCGCGGGATCACCTGGCTGCGATACGAGCTCGTCAACGAGACGTCCATCCGGGATTGGAGCTTCGAGCTGACCGTCCGCCAGCTCGTCCTCGACGCCTGGACGCTCGACGGGAGCGCCGTGAGACACCACTCGCGCCACGGCCTGCGGGTGCCGGTCCGCGAGATCGGTGAGCCCGGTCGCCTGGCGCGACTGCCGGTGACCGTGGAGCCCGGCGGCACCGCGACGGTGTGGCTACGCGTCGAGCACGACGTCGCGGGGTGGGAGATCGATCTCGCCTCGAGTCGCCGCCTCGCGGAGCGTGAGCGCCTGCAGAACCTGGGGATCGGAGTCTACTTCGGCGTCGCCGCGGGGCTGCTGCTCTACAACCTCTTCCTGTTCTTCGCCCTCCGCGACGCGAGCCATCTCTTCTACGTCCTGTTCCACACGGGGATCGCAGCGTTCGTCGCCGGGTCGAGCGGCGTGATCCCGGGTTACTTCCGCTCCGGCGACGCGCCCCCGTACTCCGGGGGGGCTTCACACCTGCTCGCAGCGCTGTTCGCGATCCTGTTCGCACGCTCTTACTTGCGCCTCCGGGACCAGATGCCTCGGATGGATCGCACGCTCCTCGTGGTGTCGTGGCTCGCCCTCGCCGGCGCCGTCGCAGGCATCGCCGGGGCGCCCGTCGTGGCACGCGCCGTGGGCCCGGTGGTGTCCCTGTCCACCGCGGTGCTGCTCGTCGGCGCCGCGGTGATCCGCTGGCGGCAGGGTTTCGGCCCCGCGGTCTACTTCCTTCCCGCGTGGGTGGCCCTGGTGACCACGACCGTCCTCTTCAACCTCCGCACCTACGGGGTCTTGCCGTTCGCCTACGCGTTCCACTGGCCCGGCGTGATGGCCACCAGCACGGTCGATCTCGTGCTTCTCGCCCTGGGTCTCGCCGCGCGCATGCGCAGGGTCACCGACGAAGCCGGGGCAGCGCGACTCGAGGCCGAGCGGGAGCGCGTACGGGCCAGAGACGCCGTGGTCGCCGGCATGCTCGCCGCCGAGGAGCGCGAGCGAGCCCGCATCGCAGCAGACCTCCACGACGGGTTGGGCCAGCAGCTCCTCGCACTGAAGACGGCGGCGGATCACGGGGCGGCGAGTGCGGACGGAGAGTCCAGGCGGATCTTGACCCAGATCGCTGGCATCGCCCGGGACTGCATCGGCGACACCCGGCGCATCGCGCGCAACCTCCACCCCCACGCCCTGGAACAGCTCGGGCTCGCCCGGGCGCTCGAGAGCCTCGCCGAGCAGGTCGGTACCGGCGCGGGGATCTCCGTCGAGACCAACATCGACCAGGAAGCAGCCGCCGCCGTCGGGGAAGGTGCCATCCACGTGTTCCGCATCGCCCAGGAGGCGATATCGAACGCCGTGCGACACGGCGGGGCCCGGTGGATCGACGTGCAACTGGCCCGGGAGGACGACGGCGTTGCGCTGACGGTGACCGACGACGGGCGTGGGTTCGCGGTGGACGACCAAAACTCCGGCCTCGGCCTGGCGACGGTGGAGGAGCGCGCGAAGTTGTTAGACGGCGTGCTGGCGGTCCGGTCGACCCCGGGCGAGGGCGCGGAGATCAGCGTTCGTTTCGCGCCGCGCGCCTGACGGTCACTCGGCGCTTCAGTCTCCGAGGCGCCGACGACGCGCCTCGCGCTTCGCCTCGTGGATCTCCCTCTGCTGCTACACCTTGTGGGGATCGACGGGGAAGGGCCACACGCGCTCCGTCTTCTCGAACTCCTTCTTGTACTCCTGCGCCTGGTACCGAGACTTGAAGGGGCCGATGCGCACCGGGTGCCAGACGAGGCTACTGCAGCCAGTGTGCGCTGGATGATCGAAGTGGCCGTACGGCTGTCACCAGGAGATGCCGAAGCCGTCTGACTACCAGACTCTGCTCCGCGCTCGGGGTCCGCAGCGCAGACGGCGAGGAAGCTGTGGTGCATCTCGCCGTACAGGAGGTCGGCGTGGTCGCGCTCCAGTGCCCCCAGGCTCCGGTGCTGCACGTGAGTTCGGAGCACGTCGTCGTGGAGGTGCTCGACGACGACGGCGCGCCTTGCGAGCCGGGGCGCGTCGGCCGCGTCGTGGTCACCGATCTGCAGAACTTCGCCACGCCGCTCGTCCGCTACGAGGTGGGCGACTTCGCCGTGGCCGGCGAGGCGTGCGCGTGCGGTCGAACCCTGCCGGTCCTGACGAGCGTCGCCGGGCGAACTCGCGATCTGTTCGTCCGGGCGAACGGAGAGCGCTTCTGCCCACGCCTTCAGACCGAGAGCTTCGCATTCGACGTCGGCCTCCGGCAGATCCAGCTCGTCCAGGACGCCCTCGACCATGCGACGGGATTCACCGTGACCGTGACGGCGGTGGACGCCATCGCCCTCGAGCCCAGCGGCAAGTTCAGCGAAACGCGGTGGGTGCTCGAGACGCCCCTTCGAGGATCCGTCGAGCACGGAAACCGCACGAAAGCCGCGCGATCGCGCAACCCGATCCGGCGTGAGGGGTCCTGACACGGGCGTGAGAGCTGCCCGATCGCCACCACCGACCAAGGAGGACGCTACTACCGACCAGCCCGTCTCGAGCCCCCCACACGACGAGACGATGCCCCACCAGGCGCGGGTCACCCCCCATCGGACCGCAGTCCGCCCCCCGCCCCGAAGCCGCGGCCACCGCATGGCGATCCGCGGGCCCCCGGCAGATCTGAACGTCGCCCCGGGCGCCCCACGAGGCGCCCCGACCGCGGCGTTCCCGCTCCCCTGCGCGCTCCGCCGCTGCCCCGCCGAACGGCGCGCACCCTCGCGCACGCGCGATGTTCCCCCCTGAAAGCGCCGACCGCGCCGGAATCGAGCGTGTCGCCCGCTACGTCACCAGGCCCCCGCTCGTGCAGGACCGCCTCACCCTCCAGCCCGACGGCCGCGTCCACCTTCACCGTCTGCGACCGCTGCGGCAGCGCGATGCGATGGGGCGAGGTCGCGACCACGCGCGAGGCCGCCGAGCGGCTGCTCGCCCTCGAGCGCGGAGACGTCCGTTGCTGGCAGCCGCGCTCAGCGCTCGAGCCGAATGCGCAGGTCGACGACGATGCGTCCCGTACTCATGTCCACGCGCAACAGGCGTCCGAGGTCGTCCACGAGGACCAGCGCGGGTCCGTCGGCTCGCAGGCGGACCGTCGAGCTTCCCAGGAGGTGCAGATCCAGCTTCGCCTCGAAGCCCGTGCGATCGAACCCGACCACCCGCGCCCCGCTCGGCCCCGTCAGTCCCACGCAGGGGAGGGTTCCAAACGCGACCGAGCGTGGCACCGGGTGCTCGCCGTCGAGATCGAGCCGCGACTCCTCGGACCCGATGATCGTGAGTCTTTCGGGTGCGCCTTCGCTCGACGTGAGAATCGCAGCGCTGCGGCCATCGAATGCAGACAAGACGCGTCGCGTTGCTGTTGGCAGGTCGACCTGGGTTCGTGCGCGCAGAATCCAGGACGGCGTATCGAAGCGCCAGAGCTCCGCAGTCGTGTCGCCCATGCCCGAGTGGACGACGAGCATCGAGCACGTCAGGTCTGGGCCGCGAGAAATCTCACTCACGCGACCGGGGATGTCCGGAACGCGGCGTAGAGCGCGGAAGGAATGTTGGAGAACATCGACGACTGCCAGGTCGCCGTGCGTGGCGACAATCCACTGCTCTCCGTCGAACGTCTCCGCGAAAGCATCGAGATCGGCTTCGCACCACGTTTCGACTCGTCTGTTGACGAGGTCACACCGGCTGACCTTCCAGGTGTCACCGCGGCGCGCGAGCGCGAGAAGGCGGTCGTCATGTTCGGATCGAACGAGTCGGTGGGCCGGGGCGTCGAGGTACGCGGTGGTTTCCCCGTTCGGTCTCACGACGCGGACGCCGATCTCGCCGAGGGCGAGCGCCATTCGGCCTCGCGGAAGAAGCACACAGTCGTGGATGGGCAGCGCGCCACGGTCAGCCGCGTCCACGTACACCGCCAAGTGCCTAGCGGTGTCAGGCAGGCGGGCGATCCGTGGAAGCGCGCGCAGATCGATTCCGAACGGCCCGTCGCGCGAGTCGGCCGCGAGCCGGTGAGCGACTCGCGCCGCGTCGGGGTCGTGCTCTTCTGCAGCGTCGGCGACGATCGCGCGGGCCACCATGCGTTGAGCGACTCGTGCCGCGTCAGTCGTGGGCTCCGTGAGCAGCCGCGCGGCGAGCGCGTCGCGCTCGCGCCGGCGGTCCGGGCAACGCGCGATGACGCGGAGCTCTTCCGAACGCCGTTGGAACGCGAGCGGGTCGAGTGACAGCTCCACCGCCAGCGCCGCTGCGCCGGCCACGCCCCCGACATCGATGGCGCGGCCCAACCATTCGAGGATGAGCGCGCGCGCGCCCTCCACCGACCGCGCGATGTCCGCAGCACCGAGGTAGTCGCCCGCAGTGGCTCTGAGGTCGGCCCAGCCGAGCCGGAGCGCTTCCGCGAGCGCGGCATCGTCGTGGCGCTCGAGTCGGGCGATCGCGTCCGCGAACGCCCCCGTCCTGCGGGCGAGGAGAAACGCCCTGGTTGGGTCCCGCGCCACGAACCACTGGCGGACGACCAGCCCGGGCGGGAGCTCGCGCGCTTCGGCCATCTCCGCGGCGAGCTGCAGACGCCCTTTCCGTTCTAGATACGCGACCGCCTCCTCGCTGGCGTCGAGGAGTTCGGCGAGGACGAACGCGGCTTCCTCGGTTCGACCGGCTTCGTCGAGGCGTTCGAACGCGGCTCGATACAGCCGGCGAAGATGCTCGAAGAGATCGCCCCCAACGACCATGCTCGCCGTCGAAGCCGTTCTCCCGGGGACGATGCTGAGCGAAGCTCGGGGGGAGGGCGTGCCGAGTGCCGGCGGCTTCGGGCGAAGGCCCTCGGGGCCACCGAGGGGTATGGCATGCCGTAACGCGGCCTCGAAGTCGCGCCTCTCGAACATCTCCATCACGCGGCGGAGGTAAGTGGCCTGTCGCCGCCCGATGAGCTGGAAGAGCCGCGACGTCATGGCCATTCGGGCGAGCCACTCGCGGAGAAACGCGAGCGGTGAAGTTGCTTCGCGCCGGACGGATGCGCCACGTCGTCCGCCGAGGAACGCGACAACGGCGAAGTAGATGGAGGCCACGAACGCGGCGACGCCGCGCGCGATGGGGGCCACCACGTTCTCCACCGCGCCACGTTCGCGAGTTCCGGACGGCCGCGCGCCATCGGCGTCGACCGAGCGCAGCGCGGCGACGACCGCCTTCGATTCGGCGGATCGCGGCCCAACCTTCTCAGCCAGGATTGCGCGAATGTCCGACGGTGCGTCTTCGGCGACCAGCGCGGGGGGAGGCGGCGGATCGGCGAGGGGGATCGCATCCACCGATTGAAACGCCGAGACATTCAGCCACTCGCTCGGGTCGACTGCGGTCGTAGGGCCCGGCCTCGTGACGACCATCCGACCTTCGACGGGCAGGACCAGTGTGCCAGGTGACGCACCAATTTCGCGAAGCGTGCGCCGTTCGACCTGGCCGGCCAGAAGAAGGCCATCCGTTTGCGTGAGGGGAGCCGCGGCTGCGGCGGAACACGAGACGTCATGCGAGTCGTGCCAGAGGAGGACCCACCCGAACGATGCGTGATACAGGGTTGCTCCAGCCCTCCAGGACTCGAGAACGCGCTTCTGCGTCGTCCGGTCGTCTACGATTCCGTTCATGAACCAGAGGCCGTGCGCTCGGACGACACCGCCGTGGAGCATGGACGTTCGCGGACGACATCCGAGGCCGGTCATCGCCGAGCCTCGTACCGCGCGAGGATGATCGCCCGCGGCTCCTCGATGCGCAGCGCGACGAGCTCTCCATGGGCGCTCACACACGCCATTCGCTCTGACGTGGTGCTCGTGAGCACGTCCGCGAGCTCATCGGCCGCGGTGAAGAGAGTGCCGGCGTGATGGCGACTGACGATCCGGACGGTTCGACGGCTCGGCGCGACCGTGACGAGAGCGGGCACCTCCTGGGGCGCGACACCCACCACCGTCTCGCCTCGATCGAGCGAGAGCGTGACGTTCGAATCGTCGTCGAACAACGTCCACTCGTGCGCGTTCGTGCGAACCGCAACTCTTCCGGGAGTCCGGCGTATGCGTCCGATGAACGCATCGAAGGGCCCAGAGCCCGGCAGGGGCGTCACGATGGGGGGGCCATCTGGGCGCGTTCGCACGATCTTCCATCGAACGAAGCCGTCGTCGTCGATGTGCACGCCGCACCCGACGAACAGCAGGCCGCCGTCATCCAGTCGCGCGACTGCGCTCACCCGCTCGGCAACGCGGTGCACCACCGCGACGGGCGCGCCGCCGCTCACGGGGGATTCTACGCCGATCGCGAGGAGTGCCCCGCCAGGATCGACGAGATGGAACGGCGCGCGGGGTAGGCCCCACGCGGTACCGAAGATGACCGGGAGCAGTGGCGGTGATTTAGAGGAGCCGAATGGGCTGACCTCAGCGTTCCACGGCACCGCGATCTCGTCCGAGCCGTGGAACGCGCTCAGGTTGCGAAATGCCTTGAGCACCAAGTGCTCCCCGCGAGTGCGCGCCACGACCACTGAGCGCTGAGACCAGCCCACCGCGACGACGGAGGACCACTCCGGGTAGTAGTGCTTCACACGTCCGACGCCGGCCTTCGGCGAATTGGGAATGGGGTATGCGAGTACGCCGCCCCGCGAAGCGCGGGCGAACACCTTCGTCCCGTTCGACGCAAAGACCAGGTTCGACCCAGGCTGAGAAGGTGCGCGTCCCGTGCTCGGGGACGCGGCGAGAAACGGATCACGGACCAGGCGAGCGCAGTCGCGATCATCGGGGAGGTCGAGGACGACACGTCTTCGCGCGCCTACGGCGGGGATCACGCAGACGTCGAGCTGGCGCAGGCGTGGATCGAGCACCTCGCGTACGATCACGCGCGAGAATCGTAGCGCGGGGGCGATCCCATCGAGAGCCTCCGATCCGACGACCCAGAGATCGTCGACTCGCGGACCACGACCGAGCCGCTCCGCCCACCGAACCAAGTCGCTCGCGCCGACGCGGCGCGCAGTTCGCCCGTCTAGGAGCGCTCGAACCGACGACTCCGTTACGCCCGCCTGAAGCGCTTCGGGCTCGTGGTTCAGCACCTGCCAGCCGAACGACGCGCCCGCACGCTCCGCCCTCGCGGCCATCAGCACGAGAATCGCGAGATGCGCGACGCGCGGTGAACCGAGCTGGTCGGGCCCGGAGTCGAAGAGCGCGACGCTCGTCTTCGGTAAAGCGGGTTCTCGACGAGCGATGCGGAGGAACGCGTGCTCCCCTTCCGCCGCCCGCCGAGCGAACTCATCCGGCTCGAGATCTGCGAGCGCCCACTCGCCGATGAGCAGGCGTTCGTATGTACCCGTGCGGTCGAGCCCATCGAAGCCGTCCGGCTCGCCGCCGTCCTCCGATGCCGGCGTCGGCAAGTCGCCGAACGCGGGAGCGAGGCGGGCAACCAGCCCGCCGAGACTCGTACCGACTTCCGCGGGGAACACCCCCAGCGTCGGCTCCCAAGGACGAAGTCGGTGCGGCAGGGCCGTCACGGCGCTTCCTCCCCGAGCCAACGCTCCAAGGCCCGCCGCGACAGCGCACGAGCAGCCGCGGCGGATGCCACGATACCGTGTTCCGGTAGGACGGCGATGGGCGGATCTCTGCTCGCGCGGCGAACGAGGGCTCGCTCGACGAGCTCGGCGGGAACCGACGGCGCGAGCGTGGTCGGCACGAGCAGGAGGGGCGCCTCTGGATCGCGACCGAGGTACGAGATTCCGTCTACCCAGGGCAGCGAATCGCCCCTTCCCAGTACGAGGAGGAAACCTCGTGCTGCAACGCCGCTGAGGGTCGCGAGTGAGGCGTCCTCCGCTGCGAGCAAGCGCCGCGCAAGCGCGTGGGCTACGGACCCGGCCCCAGCCGCTGCGATCGGAGGTAACGGCTCGACGCGCGGCGCCCAGTCGATGGCGACGCCCCCCCCGGCCGATTCCGTCATGAGCCGCCGATCTCGGACACGATCCGCTTGCGAAGTTCGCCGAGCGATTCCGGCATCGTCGAGGGAGCGAACCCTGCGTCGATCTCGCGCGCTACGCCTTCGAGCCGCAGCCGCCACGAATCGACCGCGGGTTCGTCCGCGTCGGCGGGCGGGCGTCTTGCGAAGATCTCCTCAGCGGCCGCCGCGATTTTCGCGGACCGCGCTAGCGGGCCCGCGGACGCGGCGAGCGCGACGCTCGGGAGCGTGGCGTTCTCGGACGAGGCCAGGATGTCGCGCATCGCTTCGCGCGCGATCTCTTGCTCCTCAGCCGTCGGCACGGCGAGGATCACGGGCCAGAGGTCCGCGGTCGTCGCCTGTGCTCGTCCGGCAAGGACGACGGCGGCGGCGACGAGGTTCTGCGCGCGAACGGCGCGCCGGTCGGTGAGCTGCACCCCGGATTTTCGCAGAATCCGGAGCGAGTGTGCGAGAGGCGCCCGAATCGGGTCCAAGTCCACGTTACGCGCGGCGGTCGCGAGACGATCGACCTGCTCGAGCGTGGCGGTGGTGAGGGTCGCCGACCGATCCGCACGCCATCCGGCTTCGAGCAGTTCCTCGATCTGCGGATCCGGTATCGACTCGACGAACACACGAACCAGGAATCGGTCGGCGAACGCGGCCAAGGCAGTGTCGGTTGGCAGCGCGTTGGTCGCGCCAACGCACACGCGCAGGGGGCAGCTCATCCTCGTGTGGCCCCGGCGGAACACGCGTTCGTTGAGGATCCCGAGGAGAGTGTTCAAGATGGCCGTGGATCCGAGGAACACCTCGTCGAGGAACGCAACGTCCGACTCCGGGAGCATCCCGACGGTCTGGGTCTCGACGACTCCGTCACGAAGCTTCCTGAGGTCGACCGGGCCGAAGACCTCGCTCGGCTCGGTGAACCGCCCCAGCAAGTACTCGAAGTAGCGGCCGCCGATCGCATGAGCAACGCGACGAACTGCCTCGCTCTTCGCGGTACCCGGTGGACCGACGACGAGGACGTGCTCGCGCGCGACTGCTGCGAGCGCGATCGCCTCGACGAGCGCCTCCCGGTCGACGAGGCCACTGGTCGCCTCGGCGAGGGCGGTGCGCAGCAGCGCAGCGGGGGTGGCTTCCATGAGGAGCGGGAGTCTAGCGCGCGCGGGGGCCGCGCATCGAATCTCGAATCGCGCCACGGTATCGCCGAACGGGTCCGCTCGGATGCCGCGCGCGCTGACGCTAGCCGGCGTAGTCCCATCGCCCCGCGTACCGCGTCGAGGACTACTCGCCATGCGAGGCGAAGCAGGCCGTCTACTCGCCGCCCGATCTCGCCGAGCGCGCTGGCATCGAGGTCATCTACCACTACGACGCCGTCCCGACCGGCCCGGGCGCGACCGCGCCGCCCGGCAACGACTACGCGACCAACGCGCAGTTCCTCCGCGGCCGACCCCGTGACCGCCGCTCCTCGTCGCGTCAGAGCCCCGAGTACTCGACCAGCTCGACGCGCTCGTCACCGGCCTCTTCGAGCACCACGCCGACGCCGGGGCAGTACGTCTTGAACTCCTCCGCCGTCCTGTCGAGCGTCGACAGGTCGCGCGTGCGGAGGCAGCCTTCGAAGGAGCCCGCCGGCACGGTGACGCTCACGTCCAGCGCGACGACCTCGCCGAGATCTTCCGCCTCTCCGGCGAAGTACTCCTGCCGGTAGGCGTCACCCACCTTCGGGTTGGCGAGCATCACGATGCCAGGCAGCGCGCCCTCGACGCCGGCTTCCCACGCGCCGCAATCGCAGACCTTCTTGCCGTTCTCGTACTCGTACGTCTCCTCGCCGAGGTACCAGACGTTCCCATCACCGTCCTCGGCGAACCAGTCCCACGTGTCCTCGATCATCTCATCGTCGCGGTACACGGTATCCCGAACGATCGTGGCCTTGGCGCCCCACACGTCCTTCTGGTCCGCCCCGACCGTGATCTCGATGCGCTCCTTCCCCTCGTCGGTGTCGCCCTCGTACGTCCAGGAGGCCCCGACGCGTGCCGGGAACAGCGCATGGGTGATCGTCGGCGACAGGTCCGCACCCGTGATGCCGACCTCGTACTTCGCGTTCGGATCGAAGCCTGCCGGGAGCGGGACGGGCTGCTCCTTCTCCTTCCCATCGGACGACGACCCGCAGGCGGAGAGCGCGAGGGTCAGGGCGAGCGTGACGTGGGGAATTCGAACGGGCATGGCATCTCCAGGGGTGGCGGGTGGTGGTTCCGGGCTCCTGAGGAGCAAGGCGCGTGCCGAGGCCGAGACCACGGCGTGGCGGCCTGGAAGGCGCACGCCACGTCCGCGGTCCGTCCGGAGCACCGGACGGATCTGGCCGATCGAACGGACACGATGTGCGGGCGGCTCACTTCGGGATCGGAATGCCGAAGCGCGGGTCCACCGTAGGTGTCGGCGCGGCGTGCGCAGGCCGTGGCACCCGCTCGGCCGAGGGTGCCGAGGCGTGCACGCCGCCCCGAGAGCCCGTCGAGGTCGTACGGTCCACGCGCGCGCCAGGGTCCGCTGGTTCGGGTGGTGCGGACGCCGCACCGGCGCTGGCGTCCGTTCCGTGCGTCGCTCGAGTGGTAGGCGCAGACGTGACGGTCGGCGCCGCAATCGGCGCTGGACTCCCCACGGGCGCGGCGAGCGGACCGGACGCCGCGGAGGCCCCGGACCGTTCTTCCGATCGATCCCTGCCGAGCCACCACGCCGCGGCGAGAGCCGCGCCCCCCAGGAGCGCCACCCAGACGACCGTCGCGCGCGCGCGACCGGACGGGCGCGACGGACTGGCCTCGGTGAGCGTCGTCGAGACCGCGTCCCTCGACGGCGACGCGCCCAGCGCGCGGGCGAGCGCTTCCGCGAACTCACGCGGCGACGCGAACCGCCGCGACGGCTCGCGCGCGAGCGCCTTCTCGAAGAACGCCTCGATCGAGACGGGCAGCCCGGGGTGGAAGGCGCGTGGACTCGGGATCGGCTCGCGCAGGATGCGCTCGAACGTCTGCGCGAGCTTCTCGTGATGGAACGGGTTGTGCCCGGTGAGCATCTCGAACGCCAGAACGCCGAGCGCCCAGACGTCGCTCCGCCGATCGATGGCCTCTCCCAATACCTGCTCGGGGCTCAT
>CAZARU010000108.1:0-23495 GCA_964487605.1 uncultured Polyangiaceae bacterium | reverse complement strand
GGCGGCGCGGCGGGCGTCGCAGGCTCGGCGGGGGCGTCGGGTGCAGCCGGTGCGGGAGGTGACGGCGGTGCGCCGTGCCCGGACGCGCCACCGTCAGGTGGAGCGCCGTGCCCCAAGGAGGGCATGTACTGCTCCTACGACGGGGCCTGCTATCCCACGTCGTTTCGGTGCACTGGCGGCGTCTGGTTCGAGGAACCGGCGCCCGGCCCGCCCCAGCCCACGTGCGAGGCGTTCGCGCACGATCCGCCCGAGCACGGCGAGGGCTGCCCGTGCATCGGCTGGCTCGACTGCGAGTTTTTCGAGTGCGGCGGTCGGGGGCACATCAGCGCCGTGTGCAACGGTAGTGCCTGGGACGTGTCCGAGCAGCCTTGCGCGTCGGTAGAGTGTGGCTTCGACGGTGCCGGCAACGCGGTGAAGTGCCAGCCGGACGAGATCTGCGTCAGGACGTCGGGTGGTCCCGGGTACTTCCATCGCTGTGAGAAGGATCCCTGCGTTGGCGAGCCGCTCTCCTGCGCCTGCGCCGGTCCGCTGTGTGGCGGCAGCCTCTACGCGTGCTCGGTGAACGACCCGCGCACCCTGGCCTGCGACTGCCTCGCCTGCGCGTGACACGCCGGCCCACATGATAGGGTTGGTCGCGTGGCGCGCGTGGTCGATCGGCTCTCCATGGGGATCATCGCTGCCGCGGGGATCGTCACGGCGACGTGCGCGAACCCGCTCGACCTCTGTGTCCCGCAAGAGGCGACGCTCGGGTTCTTCTCCAAGGGGGACTGCGTGTTCACGCGAGCCTCGTTCTTTCAGGGCCACGAGTGGCTCACCTACTTCGGCAACGTGGACCTGCCTCCGGAGTCACGCTTCTCCGAGGAGGAGGTCTCGGCCATCGCGGAGGGGAATCGCCGCGTGGACTGGCCCAAGGAACTGCTGGTTCACCTCAACGTGAGCGTCGTGGCGTACATCGACGCGATCGTGACCCACACGGATCGACCGGAGAACCAGCGGCTCCACTTCCTCCTCGACGACGAGAACGACAGCAGCGAGGCTGCCGCCGCCGCGCACGCACTCGTGGAGGAGCTGACGCTCGAGGCGGCGACGAACTGGGTGAACCATCGCGAGCGCGCCCTGGCGGTGATCGGCCAGGCGAATCACGTCGTTCAGGACTCCTTCTCTCACGCGCACGCGCTTCGCGAGCCGGGCAACGTAGAGGCCCCGTGGTGCGTCGCGCGGGTGAAGGCGTACCTCAGGCGGGCCCCTGGCGCCGAAACCTACGCGGACGGCACCGACGTCCTGTTTCACGGCGGTGCCACCGACGAAGAAGGCAATCGACTCACGGACGACGGCATCGGACACACGACCACGGAGGACTCCATCTATCGTGAAGGTCGGGACTGCCACGATCCGTCGACCCCCGACGCCGTCGAGGCGTGCCTCACCGAAGAGGCCCGCCGCGCTCGCCTCGCGACTCGAGACTACCTGGCCGTCGTGCGGGAGATCCTGCGAGCCGGCGCGACCGGAGAGGACCTCCGCGATCTCGTTCGCAACGAGGTGAGGGCCTACGTGCGAGCGCATCTGGCCATGTGCCCCGATCCGTGACGACCTGGTCGGCAGTCGCGCTCGGCGTCGGCGCGCTGACGCTTGCGTGCAGCCGGAGCGACCCTTCCGCGGAATGCGCCGTCCCCGACGCCCCGCTCGAGCGAGGAGGGCTCACCGTGCGCGTTGACGCGCAGTGGATCGGCCCGACGGAGCTTCGGGGCGGCCATGTGCCGGCGTGTCGCGATGACGGGGAGGCCGCCCGCGCCTTCCGCGGGGCGACCGAGGCGCTCGAAGCCATGCCGACGAGAGTTCGTCCGGCGAACGTCGACGTTCACGTGGTCCCGCGACCCGGAGGGGATCCGCACGCGCTCGGCGTACGCTTCTTTCCGGCGAGCGGGGTCGTCGTCGTGGAACGTGGGTCGGCCCGGCACCTCACCCCCGCCGCATGGCTCCACGAGCTGGCCCACGTGAGCGCCGGAGGGAACCGGCCGAAGACCCTCGTCGCTTCGCGCCTCCTGCAGGCCATCGACGAGGGCTTCGCGGACTACTTTGCTGCAGTCGTGACACGGTCGCCAGAGCTCGGCGACGGCTCCGGAGCGCGGCTCAGGGACCTGCGGCGTCCGCCGCCGCGCGCGACGCGAGACTGGGCACTTCTGGCTCTGGCGTCCGCCGAGCCGGGGACGCATCGCCTCGGGTGGCAGCTGGCGTCCGAGCTGTGGCGCGAGGAGCCGGAGTCGGAGGACCTCGCCGTCGACCTGCTCCTGGGTCTCGCCGAGCTCCCGGAGGGTGTCCCCTCGCGCGACGTTCCCGCGGAGGCGCTGAGGGCGGTGTCGGCGAGCTGCCCCGAGCGTAGCCGTGGGCGTCTCGTCCGCGCGTTCCGCGCGTGGGTTCCGGCGGAGCTTTTTCCCGACTAGGGTCGGCGGCGTGGGTCTCGCGTCATGGTGCGCTCGCCGGTTCGCAACGGTCACGGTGATCGCTGCGTGCGCGGTTCCGTCGTCGTGCACGATTCACCACAGCAGGCAAGCTCTGTGGACGCCGCGCCAAGCCACACCGAGTCCCGACTCCACGTTCGTGACCGAGGAAGACAGCGGCCTGTCGCTGCTCGGCCTCTTTCAGCTCAGCGAGCCTGATCACTACGCCGTACTGCTCGAGCGTGCGCGGCGACGGCACCGGTGCGAGAGGATGCACCACGCGCAGCTCGACTTCTTCACCGACCACTGGCTCCTCGTGGCATTCCCCATCAGTCGCATGACCCTGGTCTGCGAAACCGGCGGACCGGAGTCCCGGGACGCGCCCGGCGGTGAGTCGCTCCCGATGGCGTCTCGTCCGCGAGGGGTCGTTGCGCCCGCGGCACCCGAGCCGGTCGGCACGCCACAACCGGCGCCCATCGAGCCGACGCTTCCGCCGCCCCCTCCGGCCGATGGCGGTGCGCTGCCGTGAAGGTCGGCGTGGCCGTGCTCGCCGGCGTGGTCGTCAGCACCTGCGCCGCCACGGCACCGGCCGCCACGGGCACGAGCCAGGAGACCGTCGGGGGCCCCACAGGAGCCGGCGACGACCCGCGCGTCGTGGGCCCCCTCCTTCCTGAACCGTGGTCCGTTCTACCCGTCACCCACTGGGTCGTCGGCGTCGGCCTGGAGCGCTCGTCACAGACGCTGGACGTCGACGACGACGTGCGCGAGGTGCTGCTCGGCGCGTCGGCCGAGTTTCGCTGGCGCTGGCTCGGGCCGCACGCGCGCCTCATGGTGGACACTCACTCCACCCGCTACAACGAGCGCCGGCTCTTCGCAGACCTGGGATTTCGCGCGCACTTCCCGCTGTTCGGAACGGAGGCGAGCTACGGCGTGGGCGGCCATTTCGATGCGCGCTTGCACCGTCACTACTGGCTGGCCGGGATCACTCCGGTCGAGCTCGGCATCGTCTTCTACCGGCAGGGGTCCTGGCGGATGGGCCTCTACGCCGGCAGTCGCGTGGCCCTCGGTGGCCAGCTGCTCGACTCCTTCCTCCTCGACCCGAACGGTCTGAACAATCAGTCGGCTGCGCGCGACCTCCGCGACGCCCGCGACGACAACCCGTGGGAGGGGTTTCTGACCCTCGTCTTCGGCAGGAGAATCGACTGATGCGGCGCCTCGCTTCCGCCGCCGCGGCCTGCGCCGTCGTCATGATCGGAGCGCCGGTCCGGGCGAAACAGGTCGGGTTCCACTCGCCGGGTGGGCGTGAAATCTACGACGCCCACGACGAGTTCGCCGAGGCCGTCGATCACGGCGCGCGCTGGCTCGTGGCCGAGGTCGCGACGGGGGCCGGGCCGGAGGGAAACCTCGGGCTGCTCGTCGGCGCTATCAACGTGGGCGTTCACGGTCTGGAGGTCTACGCCGGCGCCGGGCTGGAGGTGAACCCAGCTCGTCACTACACCGGCGCCGTCCGCTTCTTCCCCGAAATGGGGAGCTTTCGGCCCTACGCGTCCCTCGGCTACCTCCTCAACGACAGCTACGCGCTCGGCGTCCACTCGCACAACGCGTTCGCGGAGATCGGGCACAAGTGGCCCCTTCATGACACGTACCACGTGACGCTCGGCATCGGCCTGCGGCGCGTCCTGGCCATCGAGGTTCGCGAGACGTCGGTTCTCGCCGAGCCGGACGTGGACAGAGCGCTGCTCGATCGCCAGATCGACGACGTCATGCCTCGCTGGCTCCCCACGATCGCGCTCCGCTTCAGCCGAGCCTTCTGATGACGCTCGCGCCCACTGGAGCTGCGTGATTCAGGGCCTCCGCCTCGGGGTGCGCTTTCTGCACATCGTGGTCCTCGTCGCCGTCGCGCTGCTGTCATACGGTGTGCAGCGGCTCGTGAACCCCTTCGCGTCCCTCGCACGGCGCGACGAGCTTCGGGGCGAGACGCTGACGAACCTGCTCGAACGCCTCGGAGCGACGTTCATCAAGTTCGGCCAGATTCTGAGCACGCGACCCGATGTCCTGAGTCCAGGGCTGACCGACGCGCTTGCGCGCTTGCAAGATGCCGTTCCCCCCGACCCCTTCCACGTCATCGAACGCGTGCTCGAGGAAGACCTGGGAACGTCACGCGCACGCATACGGAGCGTCGATCCGAGGCCCGTTGCCGCCGCGTCGGTCGCGCAGGTACATCGTGCGGTCCTGGAGGACGGTCGCGAGGTGGCCTTGAAGGTGCAGCGACCCGCGGCGCGCGCGCAGATCGAGCGCGACTTCGCGATCCTGCGCCTGGGTGCGCGGGCCGTCGACCTCCTTCCGACCATGCGGCCGCTGAGCCTTCCGGGCGCCGTGGTGCGCTTCGGAGAGGCGCTCCGGGCGCAGCTCGACTTCGTCGTCGAAGCGCGCAACAACCGGCGATTCGCCGAGAACTTCCGCGACGTGGACGGCGTGGACGTCCCCGGGCTCTTCGAGGATCTCTGCACGCCGCGAGTGCTCGCCATGGAATTCGTCCACGGCGTCAAGGCCACCGAGCCGGAGAAGGTCGGAGGTGACCGCAAGAAGCTCGCTCGCGGCGGGGCCGAATGCATCCTGAAGATGGTCTTCGTCGATGGATTCGTCCACGCGGATCTTCACCCGGGAAACATCATCCTCGCGGACGATCATCGCGTCGTGCTCATCGACTTCGGAGTGGTGTCGGAGATCCCCGACGATCTGATGAAGCCGTGGATCGAGACGTTCGTCGCCCTGTCGCAGCAAGATGGCGTGAAAGCGGCTCGATTGTTCTACAGCTATGCTCCGAGCGTCGGACCGCGCACCGATTTCGCACGGTTCGAGCAGGAGGTGATCGCCTACTTTCGCTCCCTCTACGGAAAGAAGCTCCACGAAGTGGAGGTCGGCGACGCAGTGAGCGGGATGATGAACATCCTTCGGCGCCATCGGATCCAGGTGGACCCGACTTTCACCGTCGTGAACATCGCGCTGCTCGTCGCCGAAGGGCTCGGCAAGCAGCTCGATCCGGACATCGATCTCGTCGAGCTGGCAGCGCCTTACCTCGGGCGCGCGCTCCTTTCCGCGCCCGAAGCGCGCCGCCCCCCGCGTGAGCCGCCGCGCCGTCCCGAGTGACCAGCGTGATCGGCTCGGGGCAGCGGCCAGCGAAGGGCAGCGTCTCTTTTCGGCCTTCAGAACGAGGAGCCGGGTTGCTTGAGGAACTCGATCTCCTCGTCGCTGGACGTGCGACCGAGCAGCGAGTTTCGGTGAGGGAAGCGGCCGAAGCGCGCGACGATGTCCCGGTGCTTGCGGGCGAAGCTCGCGCCGCCCTCGAGGGACTTGCGTGGGCCCGCAGGTGCGCGCGCGGCGGCCTGCTCGAAGAGCCGGATGCAGCGCTCCTGATCTTCGAGGTTCTCGGAATGCATGAGCGGCATGTACAGGAAGTAGGCGTGCATGGGTTCGAGGTCCGCGTCGTGTCCGGCCTCGAGCGACGCGACGGCGTAGGCGCGTGCACGCGCGTCGTGTTCGAAGGCGCGCCCGCTGCCGCGATGCACGTTCCGGGTGAACTGGTCGAGCAGGATGACGAGTGCCAGTCCGCCCCGCGCGCTCCGACTCCAGTCGTCGAGCCCGCCCGACCCCGCCTGCTCGACGAGCGCGCCGAAGCGGGATCGAATCTCCTGATCGAACTCCGGATCCTTGCGCCACCACCTCGCGGACGTCTCGGGTGCCGCCGTGCCGTCGGGGAGGAGCTCACCGAACCAGAAGTCGAGGACGTCGTCTGCGGTCATGGCGCGACCCTACCTCCATGTCCCGCCGTCGGGGTCAGAGCGTGAGGCGAATGTCGTCGTCCGTACCGTAGCGGCCATCGCGTCCGGTCGAGACGATGGAGACGGCTCCGTCGTCGCACTTGACGCGAAAGCGCGCGCCCCAGGGGTCGTCCGTGCGGGCGGTTCGAGCCAGCACGTCGTCCTCGACGAGGCGGCTCACGGTGGGGCAGGAACGAACGTCGGCGCCGGCCGCGAACCACGCCTCGACGGCGTCCCGAAGGATCCGAGCATCCGCCTCCGCGGTCGCCCTTTCCTCGTCGCTCGACGCGCTCGCGAGCAGCGCGGTGGTCGCGCTCACCGCGATGGCGACGATGGCGACGCCGAGCACCAGCTCGTTCCGGGTCATGCCGCTTCGGACAGCAAGGGACGTACCAGCCTTGGGTGCTGCTGCGATCAGCGGAAAAAAGGCTCTGCTTGGGACCGTGAATGCCGTGGGCCCGCGCCAAGTTGGCGGAGCCCGCACGGGGAGGGTGCGCCCCGTGCCAATCTGGCAGTCGGCGCTCGGCGGTATGGTAGACGGCTCGCGTGGTTCACTCCTCCAATCAGGGCGCGGAGAGCGGCGATCGCCGCAGCAGGCTGCCCCCCGAGGCCTGGCCGGTCGCCCAGCGCCTGCGCGTCGGCGTGATGGCGCCCATCGAGCGCTTCCTTCACGTCGAGGCGGCGAGCGGCATCTTGCTCCTCCTGTCGGCGGTGGCAGCTCTCGCGTGGGCGAACTCGCCCTGGCGCGAGTCCTACCAGCACGTGTGGCACGCGCACCTGGCGATCACGACACCGCTCTTCACGTTCGACCAGTCGCTCCACTTCTGGGTCAACGACGTGCTGATGACGATCTTCTTCTTCGTCGTCGGCCTGGAGATTCGCCGTGAAATCGCCGATGGCGAGCTGTCCGAGCTCAAGCGCGCTTCGCTTCCGATCGCCGCTGCCGTCGGCGGCATGGTCGTTCCCGCCGGCATCTACCTCGCCTTCAACGCCTCGAACGAAGCACGCGGTGGGTGGGGCGTTCCCATGGCAACTGACATCGCATTCGCCGTGGGCATCCTCTCGCTGCTCGGGAAGCGCGTGCCCGCGGCGCTCCGCATCCTGCTCCTGGCGCTCGCGATCATCGACGACATCGGCGCGATTCTCGTCATCGCCGTCTTCTACTCGTCGCAGTTCGACGTCACGGGGCTGTACTGGGTGGCCGGAGGGCTCACGGGGGTCGTCGTGATGCAGCGAAGCGGGTTTCGCCTGGCGGCTGGGTACATCCCCGTCGGCGCGGCGCTCTGGTACGGCACCTGGAAGGTCGGTGTCCACCCGACCATCGCCGGCGTGGCTCTCGGACTCATGACCCCGAGTCGAAGCTGGTTCGGAAAGGAGGGGTTCTCACGCGCGGTTCGCGGCGCTCTCTCCGATCTCGAAGCGAACCGGGACTCTACGGACGAGCACGAACTGCTCGAGCCTCTCGACCGAATCGCGGTCGCTCGCCGGGAGGCGCTGAGTCCCGTCGTTCGCCTCCAGACGTTGCTCCACCCCTGGGTCGCGTACTTCATCATGCCGGTCTTCGCCCTGGCGAACGCGGGGGTCACCGTCGCTGGTCTCGACTTCTCTGCCCCGACCGCAGTCCCGGTCACGGCGGGTGTCGTCGTCGGCCTCGTGATCGGCAAGCCCCTGGGCGTCGTCGGCGCGAGCTACCTGGCGTGTCGTCTGGGGGTCGCCGCGTTGCCACGCGGTGTGGGTTTCGGGGGCGTCCTCGTGGTGGGTGCCGCGGCTGGAATCGGGTTCACGATGGCCATCTTCATCGCCGAGCTCGCCTTCGTGGGCTCGCAGAGCCTGGCGATTTCGAAGCTGGCCGTGCTCGTTGCTTCGGCCGTCGCGGGCGTCGGCTCCCTGGTGCTCGGAGCGCTCGTCCTCCCCAAGGTCCTGCCTCACGACGTGTCGTCGGTGAGCGCCGCCCAGGCGGAAGCGTCCACGGACCTGTGACGGATCCGTGGCGTGTCGCGGACGCGGCACGTCCGCGCTCCTGAAATCCTCTTGGGCAAGCGCGCGGGTTTGGTCTAGCTTCTCGGCGCGAAGGAGAACTGGATCGCGATGACTCGCTGGGCCCTGACTTGCGTTCTTGTGGGCGGTGCTCTGCTCGGGTGTGGCGGCGCCGGCGCCGGCTCCGACGGCGCGACGAGTTCGGGCGCGAAAAAGGCGTTCGACGACCTCGACCACGACGCGAAGATGGAGTTCATGGCGTCCGTCGTGATGCCCGAGATGTCCACGCTGTTCCAGCGGTACGATCCGGAGGCCTATGCGCAGTTCCAGTGCGCGACCTGCCACGGTGAGGACTTCCAGAGCGTGAACTTCAAGATGCCGAACGCTCTGTTCGGACTCGCAGCAGGTGACCCCATCAAGGCCGGCAACGACCACGACGCGAAGGCGACGAAATTCATGACCGACGAGGTGGTACCGAAGATGGCGGAACTCCTGAGCGAGGATCCCGGCAAGCCCGGAGAGTTCTGCTTCACTTGTCACCTGAAGGAGTGAGGCGCGCGCGCGTACCATGTCCAAGGAGGGTGAGACCGGATCAGGTGGCGGGCCGCCCGACCGCGGGCGCAGGCGCCTGCTCGTCCTGGGCGTGGGAGGGCTCGGTGCCGGCGTTGGCGCCATCTCGGCCGTGCCCGGTGTGGCGTTTCTCGCCTTCCCGCTGAAGCACGCCACCGTCAGCGGCTCGGACGCCTTCCTGGCCGCGGGTCAGGCCGCATCCTTCGAGGAAGGGAAGCCCGTCAAGGTGGACCTGTACGCCGATCGCGACGATGCGTGGAACCGACTGGTGCAGATGAAGGTGGGCTCGGTGTGGGTCGTGCGCGAGGGAGAATCCCTCGTCGCTTACACCACCGTGTGCCCGCACCTCGGGTGTGCGGTGGACTGGGACGAGCAGAGCGGTCGCTTCAAGTGTCCGTGCCATCGATCGGCGTTCGCGCGCGACGGAAAGGTGGAGGAAGGTCCCTCGCCGCGGCCCCTGGACCGGCTGGACGTGGAGGTGAAGGACGGCAGGCTCGCCGTTCGGTACCAGAGGTTCAAGCAGGGCGTTGGCGAGAAGGTCCGCGCGTGAGCGCGCGGGAGGCGGCGTCGTGCTGACGAAGCTCGCGGACTGGCTCGACGAACGTACCGGCATCAAGGGGATCTGGCGCTGGGTCGCGGACGAACCCGTGCCCGGCGGTGCCCGCCTCCGGTACGTGTTCGGCAGCGTGCTCATGTACCTGTTCGCGCAGCAGGTCGTGCTGGGGATCCTGCTCGCGAGCTACTACAGTCCCTCGGCGACCGACGCGTGGGCGTCCACGGCCTATCTGAACGACCGCGTCACCGCGGGCTGGTTCCTTCGGGGCCTGCACCACCACGGCTCCAGCGCCATGGTCATCGTCACGGCGCTACACTTCGGGCAGGTGTTCCTGGCGGGTGCGTATCGCAAGCCGCGCGAGCTGAACTGGCTCACCGGTCTCGCCATGGGCGGCATCGTGTTCGCGTTCGCGCTCACCGGCTACCTCTTGCCCTGGGATCAGAAGGGGTACTGGGCCACCCAGGTGGCGACCAGCATCATGGGCACGGTGCCCGGGGGCAGCCACGTTCAGGTGCTGCTCCAAGGTGGGCACGAGTACGGCAACCTCACGCTCACGCGGTTCTACACGCTGCACGTGTTCGTTCTGCCCATCGGTCTCGCCGGCCTCCTGGCCGCTCATCTCTTCCTGTTCCGCAAGCACGGCGTCACCCCACCACCGCTCAGTGAGAAGGAGCTGACGGAGAAGGAGCAGACGTTCTTCCCGCATCAGCTCTTCCTCGACGTCGCCGCCATGGCGCTCGTCGGAGCGCTCCTCGTCGTGGCGACCTGGAAGACGCACGGGGCCGAGCTCTTCGCTCCTGCGCAGCCCGCGTCGAACTTCGTCGCCCGACCGGAGTGGTACTTCCTGTTCCTCTTCGAACTCCTGAAGTACTTCGAGGGACCGCTGCAGATCATCGCGACGGTGATCCTCCCCGGTGCGGCCACGACGTTCCTGGTCGCGCTGCCGTGGCTCGACAAGGCGGAGAGCCGACGCGCCAGGGACAGGATGCCCCTGGTGGTCGGAGTGAGCCTGCTCATGGCCGGCGTCGTCGCGCTGACCGGACGAGCGCTCGCGGAGGACCGTCGCAACGAGGCCTACCAGAAGGGCCTGATCGCCGCCCACGAGGAAGCGCGCCTCGCGCGGGAGCTCGCAAAGAAGGGCGTGCTGCCGCCGGGGGGCGACGCGGTGTTCGAGAACGACCCGCAGTTCCGCGCGCGGTCGCTCTTTCGCGAGCACTGTGCGAACTGCCACGCCGTCGGCGGCAACGGGGGCGACGAAGCGCCGGACTTCCGCGGGTACTCCTCTCGCGAGTGGCTCCGCGCGCTGATCCGCAATCCGGAGTCACCGAGGTTCTTCGGAGGGACGAAGCATGCCGTCGAAATGGAGGCGTACCCCGAGCAGAAGGTGAGCAACGCGCAGCTCGACGCCGTCGTCGAGTACGTCACGAGCCTCATGGGTCCCGAGGCTGGCGACTTCGACGCGGCGCTGGCCACGAAGGGCAAGGCGCTGTTCGACGAGCTCGACTGCTCGACGTGTCACGACATGGAGCCTGGAGGCACGGGCGACGGCCCGAATCTGCACGGACACGGGACGCGCGCCTGGGTCGCGCGGGTCATCTCCGATTCGAGCCAGAAGGATCTCTTCGGCGAGAACGCCAAGATGCCGAAGTTCGCCAGGAAGCTTCCGAAGGAAGACATCGAGCTCCTGGCCGGCTGGATCGTCAGTCTGCGTGCCGCCGCTGGGCCGTGACCGGCGGACCGACGCGCCCGTCTCCTCGCGCCGTGTCGTGCCTCGGGGCACGGGCGCCGCACGACCAAAACTGGCGCAATATCGAGGATTTGATGTGCCCCCGCAGGCGGAGAGCGGCGCGGCGCTCGGCGAAGGAACATTCTGCCCGCGCGGCCCGTAGGACGGTCTCGACGCTGCCCGTCTCGGTTTCCCCGGCTAGACTGCCCGTTCGAAGGAGTTCCTGCCCCATGGCCCACCGCCTCCCACCCGTCCTCGCCGCCGTAGCCCTCGCTGCCGTCGCTGGCATCGGGTGGACCGTGCCGGTCAAGGCGGGCGACGACTGCTCCGCGAAGAAGTTCGAGTTCCCGGCGGTGGAGAAGGCCTGCAAGGACGGCGGCCGCAAGGGCGCCAAGGACCTGATGAAGGCGGCGACGAAGAAGGCGAAGGCAGCGGGCAAGGACTACAAGTGCTCGCACTGCCACAAGGATCAGAAGGCGTTCGGCCTGAAGGACAACGCCGTCGAGGACCTGCGGCCGTTCATCTGATCGCCGTCCCCTTGTGCGCTCGCGCGGGCGAGGCGAGAAGTCGTCGCGGTGCGCGTCACCTCGGTGCTCGCCTTCGCGTCCGGCGCGGTCGCGCTCGTGTACGAGCTCGCGTGGCTCCGGCTCTTCTCTGATTTCTTCGGTGTCACCCTCTACGCGACGGGCGCGGTGCTCGCCGCGTACCTCGGTGGGCTGGCGCTCGGTGCGCACCTCGCGGCTCGCAGGGCCGACGGGCTCGTTCGTCCGCTCCGCGCCTATGCAGCGCTCGAGGCCATCGCGGCGCTCGGTGCGGCGGCGGTCGTCGTGGCCTTGCCTTCCGTGGCCGCCGGCTGGCGGCTCGTCGGTGCGGCATCGGACGGCGCCCTGATCGGAGCCGGGCGCTTCGCCGTCGCTTTCGTCGTGGTCGGCGCCCCCACGGCGGCGCTCGGCGCGACGCTACCGGTCCTCGTGCGTGCCGCGACGGTCGCTCCCGTCCGCCGTGGCGACGTGGCGGCTTCGCTCTACGCGGCCAACACGCTCGGTGCCGTGACCGGAACGGTGCTCTCGGGGTTTGCTCTGCTGCCGGCGCTCGGTGCGGTCGGCTCGGGGCTGGCCGCCTCCGCGGGGGGCTTGGTCGTCGCCGGCGTCGCGCTCGCCCTCGACGCTCGCCACCCTTCCACACCGACGCTGGCCCCGGACGCTCCGCGGTCACCCGTTGCGTCGGCGCCGACCTGCGGAACGTGGGCGCTCGTGTCCGCCGGGCTCACGGGGTTCGCCGCGCTCGGATACGAGGTCGTCTGGATGCGGGTCGTATCGACGATCACCAAGGACACCGTCTTCGCGTTCACCGTGACCCTGGCGTGCTTTCTCGGTGGGTCCGCCCTGGGTAGCGCGGTGGTAGCGCGTCGCTCCCCTCCGCGAGAGGCACGATGGGCGTTGCTGGGCGCGGTGCAGGTCGCCGTGGCGCTGTGGGTGCTCGCGAGCCCGCGAGGATTTCGCTGGTGGGACGAGCGGTTCGCGCGCTCCGACCCCCCGACGGAGTGGTTCGACGCTGCCGTGCTCGAGCCGCTCACGGTTGCGGCCCTGATGGTCGGGCCTCCGGCCGCGCTCCTCGGGGCGAGCGTTGCGCTGCTCTTCGGCATCGTCGCGGTGCACGACGGAGCCGTGGGCGCCGCCGTGGGCCGGGTCTACGCAGCCAACACCGTCGGCGCGATCGCGGGCTCCGTCGTGGCCTCCGTCGTCCTGGTTCCTCGTCTCGGCGTGCTGCGCGCGACGGTGGTGCTCGCGATCGTCTCCGTGGCGGTGGCGGCAGTCGCCTACCGCCGCCAGCACCTCACCGGCGGACGGCTGCCCCGATTGGCCGAGCTGCTGCTCTACTTCGGCGTGCCCGCGGCTGCCGTCGCCGCGCTGGCCGTCCTTCAGGCGCCGCTCGATGCCTACTACGCCCCAGGTGCCACCGAGGGGCGCCGGCAGGTCTTCGCGCGCGAAGACGCGACCGGCCTCGTGGAGATCTTCGAAGAGCCGGGCGGCGCGCTCGTGCTCGTCACCGACCGCACTCACCGGTGGGGTTCGACGGACGTACGGATGGTCCGGTCGATGCGGCGGCAGGGATACCTGCCCCTGGTGCTGCACCCGAGGCCCGCCCGCATCGTCGAAGTCGGCCTGGGGACCGGAGCTACGCTGACACCGGCGTCGCTCCACGCCGCCGTGGAGCGAATCGACGTCGTGGAGATTTCTCCGGCCATCGTCGAGGCCGCGCGTCGGTTCGGACCCGTGAATGGCGAGCTGCTCGAGAGCCCCAAGGTGTCGGTGACGATCGCGGACGGAAAGAATCACCTGCTCCTCACCCGCGACCAGTACGACGTGATCGTGCTCGGGCTGTTCGTGCCCGATCGACCCGGCGCCGGGCAGCTCTTCTCGCGCGAGCTGTACGTGTCGTGCCGGTCTCGCCTCCTCGCCGGCGGCATCGTGGTGCAGTGGCTCCCGCTCGATCAGCTCGTTCCCGACAGCGTCCGGTCCGTGCTGGCCACCTTCCAGAGCGTGTTCGCGGAGACACACCTGTTCGAGAAAGGCCACTACCTCGCCATGGTCGGTTCTCACGACGTGCTCTCGCTGGACGTGGCCAGAGCGCGGCGCGTGCTCGCCGCGCCGTCGCTGCAGGACGACGCCGCCGCGAACGGACTGACCGACGCTCGCCGCGTCCTCTCCACGTACGTGGGCGGCCCCCAGGTCGTTCGCCGGCTGACCGGCGATGCGCCCCTCAACACGGCGACCTTCCCCCGCGTCGAGCTTCAACGGACTTCTGGCGGCACGGTGCGCTCCTACGGCCTGGCCGCGACGAACCTAGACGCCGTGCTCGCCCAGCGGACACTCGCTGCCTCGAGCATCGTCGGCGCGACCTCCGAGGAGCAGACGGCGCTGCTCGTCGCCTTCGAGGCGCGTGGGCACGCGCTGGGCGGCGCGGTAGCTCAGGCCCGCGGGCGACACCGCGACGCCGTCGAGAGCTTCCGTCGCGCCCTGGCGCTCGACCCTGGCGAGGAGATCGCCCGCGCGGAGCTCGAGCGCTATCGTCGCGCCGTGCCGCGGGCAGACGTGCCGGCGCTGCGCTGACCGTACGCGGAATCGCTCACCGCACGCATTCTCCCTTCACGGCCCTACACTGGCCGTGCTGCCTGCACACCTCGGTGTCGCGACAGTCGGCGTTCGAGCTCACGACGCAGGCGCCCTGCGGAAGCCCCAGGTTCTGCCCGGTCTTCTCGAAAGTGCAGTGACCTCGGTGGCGGCAGCCTCGGGTCTTCTTGCAGTCGGCGTCGGAGAGGAGCGCACACCGCCCGCCTTCGAAGGAACAGTAGCCCTGCTCCGTGCAGGCGGTCGCGAGCGCACAGTCTGCGGCGGATACCGCGGCGCACTTCCCGTCCCTCACCGTGCAGTGAGCGTGGCGCCTGCAGTCCTCGGTCTTTTTGCAACTCTCGTCCGTCGCCGAGCAGGCCCCGTCCTTCGCGACACACCGGCCGTCCCTCTTGCACCCGTGGGTCTCGGCGCAGTCTCGTGACGTCACGACGGTGCAGCGCGTCCCGCTCCTGGAGCATTCGCCCCGATCGCGGCACCCGTGGCTGGCCCGGCACCCCTGTTCGCTGGCGACGCACGCGCCCTCGGACAGCGCGCAGCGACCCTCCGTCTGACAGATCGTCGAGCGCTCGCAGTCGGGGAGGTCGGTGGCCACGCACTTTCCGCTCCGCTCGGTGCACCGGCCTTCGCGCTCGCAGTCGTGTCGGCAGCGCTCCGCGTGGCGGGTTTCGCAGGCCGGGCCGCTGGCTGAAATGCCCACCAGGAGCCCGAGCACGCGCAGCGCCCTGGCCGCGGCCGGACGCGGCGCCCTTCCAGGCGGTGGCGGGGAGCCTGCGGCGCGGCGTGCCTGGTCGTCCATCACGTCGCGCGCACCATGCGGGACGGGCCGCAGGCGAGTCAACCGGGCCGTCAGGGCTCCGGGGGGCGCCGTCGGCACACGACGGGATTCGGTCCGTCGGATCGCGGTGCGCCACGCGTCGCGCTGCGGCGCGTGTCGGGTCTGTTCGCGCGTCGGCGCTTGCCCTATGGTGGCAGCGTGACGCGTCGAAGCGACGGGTGCCTGCGTGGGACGGCTCGCGGCCTCGCTCGGGCGTGGGTGCTGGCGGCCCGAGGGACCGTCTAGCACGTGGCCAAGTCGCGCCCGAAGAGCCGGCGGCGGGTCCCGGACGCTGCCGGGCGCTGGGGAACGCGTCGCGCTCGCGCAGGGCGGCCCGCCGGTCACGGTCGGCGCGCCGTCTTCGGCGCCTATCAGCCGCTCGAGGGCGCGTACGACGAGGTCTTCCTCGCGCCCGGAAAGGCACGCCCCGGCGCCCGCGGCGTCGTGGAAATGCTCGAGAAGATCGGGCCCGAAGAGCTGGCCAATCGCCAGCGGCTCGCGAACAGCGCGTTCCTCGAGGCGGGCATCACGTTCACGGTCTACTCGGACGACCGCGGCACCGAGCGGATCTTTCCCTTCGACGTCGTTCCGCGGATCGTCCAGGCCGACGAGTGGGATCGCGTCGAGCGTGGGCTCGAGCAGCGCCTTCGCGCGCTCAACCTCTTCCTCGACGACGTCTACTCCGACCAGCGCATCCTGCACGAAGGGAAGATCCCGCGCGAGCTCGTGCTGGGGTCGGCAGAGTTCGTGCCCAAGCTCGCCGGGGTGCGCGTCCCGGGCGGCGTTCGCGTGGCCATCGCGGGGATCGACCTCGTGCGGACGCCCTCGGGTGAGTTCGTGGTCCTCGAGGACAACGTCCGAACGCCGTCGGGCGTCTCCTACGTGCTCGCGAACCGCTCGGTGATGAAGCGCGTCCTTCCGAAGATCTTCGCCAACTCCCCCGTTCTCGCCGTGGACGAGTATCCGACGCGGCTCAAGCAGGCGCTGATCGAGCTCTCGCCGCGCGCCCCCGAAGAGACCCGCGTCGTGGTGCTGACACCCGGGCAGTTCAACTCCGCCTACTTCGAGCATGGCTTCCTCGCGCGCAGAATGGGTTGCGAGCTGGTGCAGGGAACCGACCTCTTCGTCCACGACGACCACGTGTACGTGAAGACCACCCAGGGGCCGGAGCGCGTCGACGTGATCTACAAGCGCATCGACGACGCCTTCTGCGATCCCGAGGCGTTCCGTCCCGACAGCGTGCTCGGCGTCCCCGGGCTCTTTCGAGCGTATGCGAAGGGACATGTCGCGCTCGCGAACGCGCTCGGGAATGGCGTGGCCGACGACAAGGCGACCTACCCGTTCGTTCCGGAGATGATCCGGTTCTATCTCTCGGAGGAACCGATTCTCGGCCAGGTCGAGACGCTGGTTTGTGCTCGCGAGGCGGACCTGCGGCGCGTACTGGCGAACCTGCAGCACATGGTGGTCAAGTCGGTCAACGCGTCCGGCGGCTACGGCATGCTCATGGGCTTCTCGGCGAGCAAGAAGGAGCGCGAGGCCTTCGCGGCGAAGATCCGGAAGGACCCGCGGGGCTACATCGCACAGCCCCTGGTGGAGCTCTCGGCCAGTCCAACCTGGACGCCGAAGGGTCCCGCGCCCCGGCGCGTCGACCTTCGGCCCTACGTCGTCACCGGGCGCTCGACCTGGGTGCTCCCCGGCGGGCTCACCCGCGTGGCGCTGGTCGAGGGGTCGTACGTGGTCAACAGCAGCCAGGGGGGCGGCTCGAAGGACACCTGGGTCCTGGCCAAGCGGGTGGGCACGACGTGATCTCCAGGGTTGCCGAGAGCTGCTTCTGGATGCACCGCTACATGGAGCGCGCGGAGAGCACCGCTCGCTTGTTGCAGGTCAACCGCGATTTCGTGCTCGAGGTCGGCGTCGAACCTTCGGACCGGTGGCGGCCGGTGATCGTCGTCTCCGGACTGGAGGCGGCGTTCCGGTCGCAGCACGCGGCAACGGCGTTCGACGATGGCGAGGTCGTGCAGGCCTACATGACGTGGGGCGAGGCCAATCCGACGTCCATCGTCGCGTCGGTGCGCTGGGCGCGCGAGAACGCGCGCACCATTCGGGAGGTGATCAGCACCGAGATGTGGCAGACCATCAACGCGCTCTGGAACTGGCTCGTGCGAGGTCCGGGCCGGCGCGCCTGGGAGAGGGACCGATCGGAGTTCTACGCGAAGGTGAAGGACTCTGCCGCGCACTTTCAGGGCGAGTGCCACAACACGATGATGCACGAGGAGCCGTTCGACTTCATGCGACTCGGAATGCTCCTCGAGCGAGGGATGCAGACGGCCCGCACGCTGGACGTGAAGCACCACATGCTCGGGCCGACGCGACTCGGCCAGATCGAGACTCCGGCCGAGTCGGCCCAGTGGATGGCGCTCTTGCGGTCGTGCTCGGCCACCGAGCCCTTCTTCAAGCACAGCCACGGGGCTCCCACCGGCAACTCCGTGGCGGAGTTCCTGGTACGCGAGAAGCTCTTTCCGCGGTCGGTGCTGCACTGCCTGGACCGCGCCTGGAACTTCTCGCGCCGCATCCGCCGGCGGGCGCCGCAGCACGTCGGACGTCGATCTTCGGAACTCCTGTCCGCCGTGGTGAGGCAGATTGAAGACAGGCCGTTCGCGGAGATCCTCGAAGGGGGCATCCACGCCGAACTCACGAACATCATCGATGCGACGATGGAGATCTGCGCGGCGATTCACGCCGACTACTTCGACCCTCCGCTCGAAATCGTCGGGGTCGAGCAGGGCCAGCAGCAAGCCTGACGGCGCTCAGTCGCCGGGTTTCGCGGCTTCGTCGTCTGGTGCCGGCTCCGCGGGAGGCGCGTCGCCCTCGCTCGCGCTCGACGAGGCTTGCGACGCAGCCGGCGCTCCGGCGTAGGCCGGCGTGCGACCGAAGATCCCCAGGTTTGCCCAGAGCCCGTCCGTCGAGAAGCTCCGCCATGCCCACCGCAGCCAGCTGAGCAGCGCCACGGCGAGCCACAAGGACCAGGCGAGCATCGTCACGCGCCAGACCCAGAGCGGCAGGCTGAACACCGTCGGCGTCGGCATGGCCCCCCCGACGCGGTCTGCGTACCAGACGAGTCGCGCGCTGTGGCTGCCGCCTCCCTCGACGTACATCTCGACGTTCGTCGCGAGCCCCGTGTACACCGCGGCGATCAGGCAGCCCAGGGAGACCACCGTCGCGCCGACCAAGGCGAGCTGGATCAGGTTCTTGCGCCACGGCGAGCCCACGCCGAGGGCCTCGCGGTGGGACACGCCGAAGAACCACGCCGCGACGACGAGGAACGTCGCCACGTGCACCTGCGTGAAGCCGAGCGCGAGCAGCGCCCACTGATGCCCACGCAGGGGGTTCCTCGGAATGCGGGGCAGGATCAGGAACGCCGCGACGAGCGCGAGGGCGAGATAGAGCCAGAACAGCACGGCCGGTCCCCAGGTCGGTCCCCGTACGAAGAGGAGCCATCGCTCCGCCGGGAGCTCGACCGAAACTCGAGCGTTCACCGCGGCGCTGCCGAGTTCGACGGCGGGGACGGTGAAGCTGGTCGAAAGGCCCGTGGGTTCTTGCCACTCGATGCCGACCTGGTTCGTCCCGGGCGCCACGGTGAAGGACAGGCGCCGGTCCTCCAGGCGAATGGGGGCGTCGTTGCCCTCCACCACGAGCTTGCGAACGTCGGCGCCCGCCGGCAGCGTGACCGTCGTCACGCCACCGGTGGTGGTGCGGGCCACGAGGGACAGCTTGGCGCTCGTCAAGCGCGTCCCCGGCGTCACCTCGAGGTGCGCGCTGTCGATGGTCAGGGACTCGCCCGGGGCCGGGCCCGGCCGCGTGAAGGAGAGCGCTACCTTTTCGCCGGGCCACGGCCGAAACTCGGGGGCCAGCATGCCGTCCCTCTGGTGGGTGACCGGTGCCACGCCGCTCGAGGTGCAGTGCCACACGGGGCCGCACGCGAGGGTCCAGATCTCCGTCCAGGGGCGCCCGCGTGCCGCCGCGAGTTCGAGCGCGTCGCGGGGCTCCAGCGAGGACTCGAACGTCAGCTCGCCCTGATCGCGATCGAACGACAGCACGGCCTCTCCGCTCTCCACCTGCACCCCCTCGGTGGTGACGCGCTCGCCCCGCAGGAGGCCCAGCCGGACGACGACGGGCGAGCCCGTCGGGCTGACCCGCCGGAGCTTCGTCTGGACGCGCCACGACACCCCTATGCTGAGGGCCCGGGTGACCTCGAACCATGGCGGCAGGCTCACGCCGGCGACCTCGGCCCTGGTGTCGGCCTTCGCGACACGCGCGAGGTGGATCGAGCCCTTCGTCGCTCCGTCCTCCGCGATGCCGTCCACGGTCCAGCCGTCGGCCGTGACCACCACGTGGCGCGGAGTCTGTCCGAGCGCGAGCGTGAGTTCGTCTCCCGGCGTCGGACCAGACAGGCGCACGATGTGACGCCCCGCTTCGAGGCGCAGATGCAGGAAGCCGTCCTGCCCGAGGACGATGGCGCTCGCCGGCTTCCCGTCGACGCTCACGTCTCGCGGCGTCCAGCTCGCAGCAGGACCGGGCAGCTGGAGCGCGGCCGTCCCACCCACGTGCACATCGGCGGTGAGCTGCACCTCGGAGATCGAGACCCGCACGTCGAGGCGGGAGACGGACGTGCACTTCGGGTGACAGGCGGGCCGCCCGGTGAGCCGCTCCCTCAGATCGTCGAGGACGTCCTTGCTCGGGATCTCGGCGGAGGCCGCACGAGGGCCGCCGAGCACGACGAGGCCGAACGCGGCGGCGGCTGCGACCCTCGCGGCCGGTCCCGGGCGGCGAGGTGGTGGCTCGCGTCTCATCCAGGAGCGGCGGAGCAGCGCGAACGCCAGGAGCGCCACCAGCGCGACGCGGAGGATGCCGAGGGCCGCGCTGACGGCCGGCGAGAGCAAGAACAGGCGCACCCGGTGGTCGGACGCCACGGGTCCGGTCCACCCGAGGCGCCACTCGCTCCACGACCAGGTCGGAACTCCCGGCCCCGTCTGGATCACGGCGGCGGGATCCTGCGCGAGCGCGCGAACCGGCTTCGCTTCCGGTGCGTCCTGGGAGGGGCCGAGCACTCCGTACTTCCGCGCCAGGGGCGCGGCCGCGCTCTCCAGCTCCCCCCCGGCGCGCGTTCCCGTTCCCCCTTCCTTCGCGTCCATGACCTGTTCCGCGTGGCGTAGCGCCCACGACGGGTCCGCGGTGGCGGGGAACAGCGCGACCTTCAGCTGCGTGATGCCGAAGGTCGCCGAGACCACGACCAGCGTGCAGGCGACCACGACCCAGCAGGCGCGAAGGCCGTGGCGAAACCCGCCCTCGGGGACGACGCGCAGGAGGGCCATGGCGACGAGCAAGACGGCCCAGACGTAGTGGGGCGCTCCCTCGCGCTGGTGCGTCGCGACCAGCGTGCAGAGGGCAATGACTCCCCACCGGGGACCTGCGAGCTTCGCCGTCGCGAGCGCCACCACGAGCGCGAAGAAGACGGCGAAGAGGTCCCAGCTCGACACCCAGGTGTTCTCCAGGGTGTCCACTCCCGTTGCGCCGAGGAGCTCCCAGCCGGGTGGCAGGTGGAGTGTCGCCGCCAGGCTCTGCACGCTCTCCGACCACCCGACGGCCGGAAGATCCCCGCGCGCGTCGAGGCGCCCTTCGGCCAGGACGTCCACGTTCCCGGCGCGCAGCTCCACGCCGCGCGCGTCGCCCTCCATCGTGATGAGCTGGTTCTCGCCTCCCGCCTTCACGTGGCCGAGCGTCCCCTCTCTCGCGTTCAGTCGCCACGCCCGGTTCATCTGCCCCGACCAGCGATCGCGCAGCGTGAAGCCCGCGCCGCCGACGTCCAGCCAGAGGCTTCGATCCAGGTGGAGCGCGTTCGGGGGCGGCTCCGGCTCACCGCGCCGAGACGTGACGAAGCGAATCTCCGACCTGGGCGCCACGTGGATGGCTCGCAGCGCCTTCCAGTCGGCGGGAAGGTTCGTACGCGAGGCGTCGATGCCGGTGCCTCCCACGACATCGGTCTCCCTGACCTTCGGATTCGGGCTCCACACCCAGACTTCGCGCTCGGGCCACGGCGGACCGTGCTCGCCGGAGTCGAGCGACTCGGGTGGTGACGCGAAGTGTGCGTCGAGCGTGATGGTGTGCTGCCCGGCTCGGACCTGAGCGATGACGGTCCCGTCCTTCTCGAGCCGCACCGGGAGTTCGGCGCCGAGCGAGAGGGCCTGGCTGCCTGCCAGCAGGGCGTGGCGGATCTGAAGCTCTCGGGCCCTTCCGGACACCCGGAGATCGAGTCGGGTCGTCACGCGCAGCGGGACGCCGTCGTCGATGCGGCGAAACACCTCCAGCTCCACGCGTTCCGGCTCTCCGCTCGCACCCGCGCTCGACTCGAGCCACAGCCGTTCGTCCGTGCGCTTCGGAAACGCGACACGTTCTCCATCCAGAGTCAGCTCCACCACGCCGATCGTCTTCGGGACGAAGAGCCCGTCCGGAGCCGTCGTCCAGGCAAACTTTCCGAGTATCCGGTGTGTCCCCTTCGTGACCATCACCGAAGGCTTCCCATCGATCTCGAGGACGACGGCATCCTTCCCGTCCACCTCGACGTCCTGAGGCCACGGCGCGGCACCGCCCGGAAGCGTCACGGCCACGTTCCGGTCCGTGACGACCGCGAGCGTGAACGATCCGCCGGCCTTCTTCACATCGAGCTGCAATCGTCCAGGCCACGCGCAGACGGGGGTGTCTCCCAGCGTCGGGCACGCCGCGTCACTCGAGGCGTCGAGCACCCAGGGGATCCACGGAACCAGTGGAGCCGGCACGTCCCGCGGCGTCAGCGGCTCCGCGAACGCCGCCCGTGTCGTCAGCGTCGCGATGAAGAGCGCACACGCCAGCCAGGACACGCGCAGCGCGCGGAGCGTGATGAAATGGGTAGGCATGGTCGGCTCCGTTCCCGAGCGGGTCTCAGCTCGACGGCTCGGTCCTTGCCGAGCCCACGGGTGAAAGCGTTACCGCGCGCCACGCGTCGCGAAGGGCGATGGCGGCCCGCTCGACCTCTGCCGCGGTGGTGGTGGCGCCCAGCGAGAGGCGCACGGACTCGCGGGCCGCCGCGCCGTCGAGGCCCATGGCCACCAGCACGGCGCTGGGCGTGTCGGAAGCTTCGTGGCACGCGGAGCCCAGCGAGGCCGCCACGATCTCGGCTCGTTCCAGGATTGCGGCGCCGGAGGCGCCGGGGAAGCGCGCGTTCAGCGTGTTGGGGAGGCGGAGCTCGGGGTGACCGTTGAGCGCGAGCCCGGGAATCCCGTCGAGGAGCCGCGCGTGGAGGTCGTCGCGCAGAGCCCGGACCCGTCGTTCGTTCTGGTCGAGTTCGCGCCGCGCGAGGTCGCAGGCGGCACCCAGGGCGACGATGAACGCGACGTTCTCGGTCCCCGGCCGAAGTCCCCGTTCGTGACCGGCGCCGACGACGAGCGGCGACAGCGGAGTGCCCGCCCGGACGTACAAGGCGCCCACCCCCTTCGGCGCACGAAGCTTGTGCCCGGCGATGCTCAGGAGATCCACGCCCAGGTCGTCCACGTTCACCGGGATCTTTCCGACGGACTGCGCCGCGTCCGTGTGCACGATCGCTCCTTGCTCCTTCGCGAGGGCCGCGAGCCAGCGGACCGGCTGGAGGGTTCCGGTCTCGTTGTTGGCGTGGATGATCGTCACGAGCTTCGTCGTCTCCGTGAAGAGCGGCCGCGCCGTGTCCTCCGTCACGCGCCCCGTCGAGTCGACGGGCGCCCGGACCACCTCGAAGCCTTCTCGCCCGAGCTCCGCGCAGGGTGCGGTCGTCGCCGGGTGCTCCACGGTGGTCGTCACGATGCGTCCTCGGCCGAGCCGGCGCGCCGCTCCGCGCAGCGCCAGGTTGCTCGCCTCGGTTCCGCCCGAGGTGAAGACGATCTCGTCCGACCTGGCGCCGATGAGCGCGGCGACCTGCTCGCGCGCCTCGGCGATGGCCCGCGAGGCGTCGCGGCCGAGAGCGTGCCGACTCGACGGGTTCCCGAAGCGCTCGGTCAGATAGGGCAACAGCGCTTCGACCACCTCGACCGCGGTCGGCGTCGTCGCGTTGTGGTCGAGGTAGATCATGGCTCGAGCGCCGCTCCACAAACGACGAAGAGGCGGCCGCGCCTGGCAGCCGCCTCCCGTCGTCGCGCCCCGGTAGGGGTCAGCTGCACTCGTTGAGACAGCTCATTCCGAGGCACTGCTGTACGGACCACCACGTGTTGAACGACGCGGCGTCGTTCGGGCAGATCATCGTGATGCAGTTCTGAAGCGAGGTGACGTCCATGGCGGCCATCAGGCACGGGTCCGTGGACATCGCGATGCAGTTGTTCAGGTTCACGCAGGCCATGTCGCCGATGCACCCCGTGAGCTGGGTGCAGCAGTTGGCGCGACCGCACGGGTCGCAGGCC
>CAZARU010000107.1:0-23872 GCA_964487605.1 uncultured Polyangiaceae bacterium | reverse complement strand
GCACCCAGGCCGCGGCGGGCGCCGGTGCGACGGCGGGGGCCGCCAGCCCGAGGTGCGTCTGTGCGCCCAGCGAGGCCGCGCCGGCCTTCGGCGGCTCGGGAGGTTCGGAGCGCGGCCGTGTCGGAGGTTCGTGAAATGGTTCGGTGTCGGGCTCGCTCGGCCCGAGGATCTCGGAAGAGTGCATGTCTCGTCGGCCGCGGGCGTGGTGAGGGTCCGCGATCGCCCCGTCTAAGGATGAAGTGACGCGGCCAGCCTGCCCCGAGGCGCCCGTGCGCTCAAGCGCCCGGTCGCGTCACCGCGCCGGATGGCGCCCCGAGCGGAACCGTACAGCGAGCACGAAGCGGGCAGATCAGTGCCAGCACAGCTCCGCGGCGCTCGAAGGGTAGGAGCCGTCGGCCTTGAACGCCCACGAGCGCTCGTTGCCCGGCGTGCCGTTCCGGGGGTGCGTGTCGACGCACACCGCGGTGGAGCCGTCCTTCGCCGCCTTGGGAACGACGGACTGCACGGGCTCGATGAGGCAGTCGGTCATCGTCCCGGAGAGATCCACGACAGCCTGAACGATGGCGACCTCCCAGAAGTCCCCGCCGTTCTGCGTCCCGACGCTCTCCTGCAGGCGCGGGAAGTCGACGCCGGCGGTCGGATCGAACCCGAGCGCCAGACGCCGCTCCCCGTTGCAGTAGAGGTTCACGTGGGCGCGCACCTCCTGCGAGATGCGGTAGGCGTGCACGCCCACGGCGAACCGCTCCCCGTGCTTCGGGTTGTCCAGGTTGATGTTCTCCGCGCCGCAGAAGTCGGTCAGCCCCAGGAAGCCGTTCGGGTTGTTCTGCAGGGGGTTGCAGCCGATGTTGTCGAAGTCCAGTCGCGGGTTGTCGCACTGCTCGGACGGATCGCGCCGCGAGCCCCAGCCGTGGCACGCGGTGTACGCCGACTGCGCGTAGCCCCACGGCGAAGGATTCGACGAGAACCCCGTGCAGCCGGACGCCTGCAGGTAGTAGCAGTCGTCCGAGCGCTCGTCGGTGCGGCAGGTCTGGAACCACCCGTGGGCCGACGCGGGCGCCCCGGCGTCGCCCGTGGCGGGCGGCGCGGTGCAGGCGTCGGGGTTCTGCAGGCGGGCGAAGTGCAGGTCCACGTCGTTGGGCTGCGGCGTCCAGCAGGCCTCGGCGCGGATCCCCGGCGCGCGAACCTGCACCTTCACCGTGCACTCGTAGTGCTTGCCCTGCAGGTCGAACTCGCCCTTCACCAGGTAGTCGCCGGAGAGCCCGAACGCGAGCCACACCTTGGGACCGGCCTGTGGAGCGCTCATCACGTAACCGCGCTGGTTGCCCCCCGGGCCCAGGCCGTTCGCGACCGTGCCACCGGGTACCTGGAACGTCGCATTCTGCATCGGGAACTGTGCGAACGACGGGAACGGGAGGATGTTGTCGCAGTCGCCGCCGGTGACGGTCCACCTCCAGTTCGATGCGAGGGCGGGGTTCGCCCCCTTGATCCAGAAGCCGCCGTCGATGACGGGAAGGTTCGTGGCGTCGGGGTACGGTGTCGTCGTGGCGATGCCCGTCGGGCACTCGACCGTCGCGCGCTCACAGGAGCAGTCCAGCGTCCTGCTGTTCGCCTCCACGCCGTCGCAGTCGAAGTCGCCCCGGGCGCACACGTCGTCCGCGAAGGGCGGCTGCGCTCCTCGGCACTCGCCGTCCCACACGCGTCGAGGAGTCTCCGCCGTGCCGCCGTCCACGATGCAAGACGTCGTGCCGACGGCGTTCTCCCTGCACCATCCCACGGCGGCCCCGCTCGCGTCGGCCTGTGTCGCGGGTACCAGCCAGCAGGGGCGAGTCTCACCCGCGCCGTACGACGGCCCGCAGAGGCACCCCTCGTCCACGCGCCCGTCACAGTCGTCGTCGAACCCGTTGCCGAAGCCGCCGTTCGGAAGCGCGGAGTTCACGTCCGACGTTCCGGCGCACTCGTCGTCCGTCGCCGCCGCGCAGACGCGCGCCTGCGGCCCCGGACCCGCGCTGCCCGCCTCCACGCACGCCTCCATCGCCGCGTCCGGCGCGCCGTCCATCGTCACGCCCGTTCCGTCCCCCAGCGTCGCGTCCATGAGCGTTCCGCCGGAGCCGTCCATGACGAGGACGGCCCCGGTGCCGCCGGTGCCACCTCCGTCGGACGTCGTCGTTCCGCCGCTGCCTGCGGCTCCGCCCGCCGCTCCACCGCGCTTGGGCGGGTTGGAAGCGGAGCACGCCGCGTGTAGCGACGCCACGCCGAGCGCCAGCACGGCGAACGTCCGCGTCGTGGTCCGCGTCACGACGCCCCCTCTGGCGCGTTCACTCCTCGCAAGAACGGGTCAGCGGTCGACGCCGCCCGAGAAACCGCGCGCCGACGATCCCGAGCAGGCCGGTCGCGATCACCAGCCGAAGCACGCCCTCCGGCGTCACGGCGTGGCCGGCACGCGTCATCGATTCCAGCGCCGCGCCGCCGAGCGCGAGGCCGAAGGCGAGGAGCGCGGGCTCGAGCGGTCTCATGCAACGCGCCTGGTAGCGCGGGCCCGGTCGGTCGGAAAAGAAACACACCCGAGTATCCCGGGCCCCACGCGGGCGCGCCAGAGCGCGAGCGCGGGCCCGTCGCGCGCTTCGCCGCCGTCAGCCGGGGAACGGAGGCAGCCGGAAGCAGCCCATGCCGAAGTTCACGCCGCACGGCCCGTCCGGCGTGAGGCAGCACGGCATGCCGAAGCCCGGCGAAGGACAGAACGCCGGGTTGCAGCTCCCGGGAGTGCCCGCCGTCCCACCGAAGCCGCCTCCCCCCGAGCCGCCGAAGCCCGGACGAGCTCCGGTGCCGCCCTGCCCGAAGCCGCCCTGTCCGGTGCCACCCTGTCCGAAGCCGCCCTGTCCGGTGCCGCCCTGCCCGAAGCCGCCCTGTCCGGTGCCGCCCTGCCCGAAGCCGCCTTGACCGGTGCCGCCCTGCCCGAAGCCGCCCTGGCCGGTGCCACCGACACCCACGCCGCCTTCTCCGAACCCACCGATGCCGGCGCCGGACGTTCCCCCTTCTCCGAAACCACCGACCCCCGACGCTCCGCCCACGGCGACTCCGCCGGTCGCTCCGACGCCCGGCGCCGCGCCGTTTCCGCCGAAGCCACCCGAGGGCAGCGGCGCGCCGCCGGATCCCGCCCCGGCCACGCCGGCGCCCCCGAAGCCAGAGCTCTGATCCTCGCCGGCGTCCTCGACTCCGGTGCCGGGCGTGGATCCCGAGAGGAGGCCGTCGCGCGATCCGCACGACTGCGCGGCCGCCGCGGCCAGCAATCCGCCGACGACGATGAAGAGTCGTGTCCCGTGTCGCATGTCCAGTCCCGTGGGTCGCGCGGCGAGCGTTCGGTGATGAACCCGGCGACTCGCCCTTCGACGCGCGCCAGTGTACGCGACTCGAGTCGTGAGGAAAAATCGGCGCCCGGATTTGCCATGGCCGTGAGCTCTCTCGCGGGCGCGAGCGCCGCCGACAGATGGCTCCATGCGCTGAAGCCGGCCAGCTGGCCCAAGCTCCTCGTCCCCGCGGCGTTCGGCCACGCCGTGGGCGTCGCCGTCGTGGGCTCCTTCTCGCTCGCCGGCCTCCTGGCGGGGCTCGCCTTCACGGTGCTCGATCTGGTCTTCATCGTGCTGCTGAACGACTGGGGCGACCGCGAGGTGGACGCGATCAAGCGTCGCATGTTCCCCGACGGCTGCTCCCCGAAGACCATCCCGGATGGGATCCTGTCGTCACGCGCCGTGGGCGTCGCAGGGGCTGCGGCCGGGCTCGGTGCGCTGCTCACGGCTGCGGGCTTCGGCGGGTTGCTCGAGCGGCGCGCACTGCTGCCCGGCGCGGCCGTCGCGCTCGCGGTGTTCGTCGCGTACACGCTGCCCCCGCTGCGACTGAACTACCGAGGCGGAGGCGAGGTGCTCGAGGCCGTGGGCGTCGGTGCGGTCCTGCCGTGGATCAACTTCCACGCGCAGTCCGGCGAGATCTGGCACGCGTCGCTCCTCGCGCTCTTGCCGGGCTTCGTGCTGCTCTCGCTCGGGAGTGCCGTCGCGAGCGGTCTCTCCGACGAGCGAAGCGACCGCACGGGGGGCAAGACGACGGTGGTCACCGCGCTCGGGAACGTGGCGGCACGTCGCCTGGTCGAGCGCCTGCTCGTCGCGGGTGCGGTCGCCTGGGTCTTCTGCGCCGTGGCGCTCGCGACGGCGCACCTCGTGGCGCTCTCGATCGCCGCCGCCGCGGGCGTGGGTAGCCTCGTCGTCGTCGCGCACCTGGTGCCTGTGGGACGCGTCAGCGGTGCGGCCGTCACCGACGCGTTCGCCGCGCAGGCCGCGTACAAGCTGCAGCTCCACCGCGCGATCTGGCTCGGGGGGCTGGTCGTGGGCGCCGTCGCTGCCGCCGGCGCCGTCATCGGGTGACGCTCTCGCCGCTCAGGTCACGACGGTCTTGCACCCGAGGACGACCTCGACGGTGCCCTTCGTGTTCTCGACCAGGTCGCACGAGGCGGGGCAGAGGATGATCCGGTTCGGGGCGTTCGGGTCGTCGTAGTACCAGCCGTTGCCGCCCTGGCAGCTCCCCGAGTCGCCCACGCCGGGGAGGATCTCGACCTCGCCGCCCTCGGGCGTCCAGCCGATGTTCACCTGACCCGGATCCGGAGTCCCGCTCGCCGGGACGGGGATCTGGAACTTGCAGCTCACCGCGCCACGGACGACGTTCAGCGCGTCGAGGAACTCCTGCCCGGTGTTGGGACCGCCGCTGATGACCAGCGCCTGATCCGTTCCTCCCTCCTTGGCGATGAGATCCAGCGTGGCCAGCTCGTTGCCGACGCCGATGACGAACGTCTTGACCGACGGCGACTGGTCGTAGCCTTCCTTCGCGCGTGCCGCGACGGTCTCGACGCGGTTCGGGTTGCAGCCGGACGGGACTCCGTCGGTCGCCAGCACGACGAGCACGAGGCGCGCGGGGTTGTTCATCGCCCAGCCCTGCGCGTAGTCGATGGCACCTTCCAGCGCGGGCGAGGTCGGCGTTCCTCCGTTCGGACCCTGGCTGGCCAGCGCGCTCGCGATGGCCGACGAATTTCCGGGGAGCGGTCCGATGGGCACCAGGGGCTCGTCGTAGTCGTCCTTCACGCAGGAGTCGGTGAGGAACCCCGGAATGGGACCGACGGCCTCGCAGAACGAGGTCGGGATGAACGGAACGCATGGGCCGTAGGCGCCGCAGTCGGCATCCGTGGCGCAGGCGCTCGTCGTCGGAGGGTTGGCCGGCGGAATCGGAAAGAACCCGAGCCCCACGCCGATGCCGTCCGACTCCGGAAGCTGCACGAAGTCGCCGATGGCGCCCGTGACCGCGCCCCACTTGCCCGCGTCGCTCATCGACCCCGACTTGTCGACGAGCAGGTACATGTCGAGCGGAATGAGCTCGCCGCTGTACACGTCGGAAGCGCAGCCGCTCGGGAGCCCCTTCACGCCGCCCGAGTCACCGAGCAGCCCGCCGCCCACGCCGCTGCCCCCCGCGCCGCTCGCGCCTCCCGAGCCCGACGGTGAGCTCGAGGCGCCGCTGCAGCCGGCACCGCTCGCCAGCGCGCCACAGAGCGCGACGCCCAGCGCCGTGGCGCGTGCGGCCAGCCGAGCGCCGCGCCGTCGGTGGAGTTCCTGCCTGCGAGTCTCGGCCGGTCGAAGCATGTCCTCGTGATCCCTTCCGCCGCCCGCCGTGCCCGTCGCTCACCGCCGCGGCACGGCTGATCTCCCACGAGCCACCCGGGACGGCAACGGACCGCGGGTTTTCGGCCCGCTCGCCCGTGGCCGCGACACGGCCGGCGGCGACCATCTAGGATGGCACCATGGCGAAGTTCATGGAGCACCACCGGCGCACCATCGGCGCGTTCGAGGCGATCGACTACGTGGACGAGGACGCGATGGGGCGGGTGCGCAGCCGGCTCGACGTGGCGGTGCCCATGCGGGTGCGCTGGAACTCCTGGGAGTACGGCAGCGAGGTGGCGGAGCTGCGCCGGCTCTACGAGAAGGGCAAGGCGAACCAGTGGAACGCCACCACGGACCTCGCGTGGGACACCCCGGTCTCGCCCGACGAGTTCATCGCCGACCGCAACGCCTCGCTGATGGCGAACGTCACGCGCATGATGGGGCTCGACGAGGCGACGCAGAAGGCGGCGCTCTTCGACGAGGTGGCGTGGCTCTTCTCCCAGCTCCTGCACGGCGAGCAGGGAGCGCTGCAGATCTGCGGTCAGCTCACCAACCTCTGCGGCACCACCGACGAGAAGTTCTATGCGGCCAGCCAGGTCGCCGACGAGGCGCGCCACACGGAGGTCTTCGCCCGGTTCCTCTCGGAGAAGATGGGCGTCATCCATCCGGTCAGCCCCGTGGTGAAGACGCTGCTCGACGAGCTGCTGTCCGTCGAGGGCTACGAGATGAAGACGCTGGGGATGCAGACGCTCTTCGAAGGCTTCGCCATGGGCCTGATGGAGCTGATGCGCCAGAACCTGACGAACCCGCTCGCGCGCGACCTCTTGAGGCGCGTGGAGCTCGACGAGTCTCGCCATGCCGCCTTCGGCGTGCTCACCATGCGCCGGGTCGTGGCCGAGGCGGACGATGCCAGGCGCGAGCACATGGAAGACTGGGCCTACGACGTGCTCGAAGCGCTGAACGCGAACCAGAACTTCTCGATGCTGCGCGCCATCGGTCCGAAGTACGGCATCGACGCCGAGGCCGTGCAGACCGCGATGCTCTTTCAACCCGAGTGGGCGGACATGAACAGCCTGGTGTACATGCACACGGTCGTCCCGAACCTGGTGCGCCTCGGTCTCATCAGCGAACGGACGCGGGAGCAGTGGAAGCGCCTGGGAATGCTCTCGGACATCCGCGTCGCGAAGCAGGGCCCGAAGGTGGTGGCGCTCGATCCCGGCGACGCGTGACCCGCGCTCAGGGCATGCCGGGCACGTCGAGCCGGATCTCGAACAGCGTGGTGCGCGCAGCGACGTAGAGCGTGCGTCGATCGGCACCGCCGAACGTGCAGTTCGCCGGCTGTTCGGCGACGGGGATGGTCCCGATGCTCGCGCCCGACTCGTCGAACACGCGGATCCCGTCCTGCGCGGTCACGTAGAGATTACCCGCGCAGTCGACGGCCATGCCGTCGGCGCCCTGGACGGTCAGCACGAAGACCAGGGGCGTCGTGGCACCGTCGGGAGCGACGGCGAAGCTGCGCACGGCGTCCGCGGCGTCGTCCACCACGTAGAGTCGCGTCGCGTCCGGCGAGAGCGCGATGCCGTTGGGGCTGCCGAAGTCGTCCGCCACGAGGTGCACGTCCCCCGCGGGCGTCACGCGATAGACGCCACGAAAGGACGTTTCCTGGGGACGCGAGCCGAGCTGCCAGGTGGGATCGGTGAAGTAGATCGTGCCGTCAGATCTCACGACCGCGTCGTTGGGCGAGTTGAAGCGCTCGCCCTGGTACCTGTCGGCGATGGTCGAGCGCGCGCCGCTCTCCGGATCGATGCGTGAGACCGCTCGGTCGTCGTGGGTGCACGCCACGAGCTGCGCTCCGGGAGCGAGCGCCAGGCCGTTCGCGCCGATGGGCTCCTGGAAAACCGTGACCGTCGAGGGGGGTACCAGGCGATGGATGGCGGAGGGAGGCACACCGTGGGCGTCGCTCGCGCCGAAGTTCATGTCCGTGAAGAACAGCGCGCCCAGCTCTGCGACCCACACCGGGCCCTCGAGAAAGTGAAAGCCCCCCTGTACCGGCGTCGCCACGGCCGTCGCCACGGAGGGCGCCCCGAACGGACCCGGGGGACACACCGGCTCGCTCCCGGCCACGCCGCCGGCGCCCGCACCGCCCGACCCACCGGTGCTCCCACCGTTGCCCGCCGAACCGCGGTCCGCGCCCGCGTCGGGCCCGTTGCCGGCGCGCGCGCCTGCGGCCTCGTTGCCCGCGTCCGCGTTCGGCGCTCCGCGCGCGTCGTCCCCGCAGCCGAAGTCGCCGATGAGCGTCGAGACGACGAACGCGGTGAGGAGCGAGCGGTTCGCGGGCATGGGCGGTAGCGCAGGTCTCGGCGGTGCCAGGGCTCCGCGAACTCTACCATCGCGGCCTTCGTGACCGATGACGCGCCGAAACGCTGCCAGCGCTGGAGAACGCGAGGCACGCCTCGGTTCGGCTGATCCACGTGTCGCGCGGAGTACGGGGCGTGGCACACGTTGCGCCACGCCGACAGCCGTCCTCGCTCTTCGGTGGCTGGCATGCGGGTTGCTCAGCCATCCCGCATGACGCCTCTTCCTTCGACTCGCTTTACGGTTCGCTTGCTTGGGCTCCTGTACGTCGCCGGCACGCTCGCGGCGTGCGGCGTGGCGCGGTCCCACGACGAAGCCGAACCGCCCGTTCCGGCGCCGAGCACTCCGCAGGAGCTCTTCTCTCTGCTGAAGGCCGCCGACGGTGACGTGCCCGCGTTCCTCGCGTTCGATCGGGAGGACGTCTACTTCGTCACGGACCGTGGTGCCGTCCATCGTGTGGCGAAGGACGGATCCGGGTCCTCGCTGATCGCCGAGACGGGGCGGCGTGCCACCGGGCTCGCCGTCGGAAGCGACGTGGTCGTGGCGGTCGAAGACGCCGACGGAGCGGCCCCGGCCGTGCTTCGGGTGACCAAGTCGGGCGAAGTGGCCGAGATCGACGAGGGCCGCGCCATCGACTTCGCGACGGACGGACTGGCCGTGTACTGGACCGTGGAGCGCAGTGACGGCCGTGCGGCGGTGGTCGCGTACCGCGGGGGCGAGCGCGAGGTGCTGAACGAGGAGCTTGCCGCGAACGCGATCGACGCGGCGGGAGACCACGTGTACTTCGCCGCCGCGGGTGCCTCGAGCTCCTCGCTGTATCGCATGCGTGCGTCGGGTGGCGCACCGACGGAGATCGGCGTCTTCCGGGCTCCTCTCTACGACCACGGTTCGCTGCGCGTCGTCGAGGGGAACGTCTACTTCCTGGATGGGGAGGGATGGTGGCGCGCGGTGGCGACGCGTGGTGGTGAGGTGACGTCACTCGAACAGGTGTCGCTCAGGTCGGAGGTCTTCGACGAGGCCGGTGTGTTCGGATACGGGTACGATGGTGAGGGCGAAGCCCTCCTGCGAATGCCACGTCAGGGAGGCGCGAGGTCGCGCGTGGCGCGGCTGGAGGGTCAGGGTCGCGCGCTCGTCGTGGACGCCAACTCCGTCGTGTGGATCGACGACGTGGCGGTGTGCCTCGCGTACGAAGGGTTCGGAAAGGGCCAGACCTGCGTGGCGTACGAGCACGACTTGCGAATCTACCGAGTCAGGAAGTGACGATCGGCCGTTTCCTGTGGACAGCGGTCGTCGCAGCACCTGCGCTCGCCTGCGGAGCGGGCGGTTCGGGAGAGACGCCACCGTTCGGTGAGCCCTCCGCGGTGCCGTCCCTTGGTCGCGCGGAGGTGGAGCTTCGTGCGTCCGTCGAACCCGGCGCAGAGGCGACGTTCTGTCGGTACGTCGTCGGGGGGCGCGACGTTCCGGCGGGCCACGTCGCGACGTTCGAGCACGAGTTCGGCGCCACGAGCCACCACTTGTTCCTCTACGAGCTGGCGACGTCCGCCGCCGATGTCCCCCCCGGCGAGGAGTTTCGCTGCGAAGGCGACCTCTCGCCGTCGAAACACGGGCTCGTTTACGCCGCGCAAGAGCCTCGAGGTGTGCTGCGGCACCCTCCCGGCGTCGCGCGCCATCTCGCGGAGGGCGAGGTCACGCTCCTCGAGTGGCACGTGGTCAACACGGGGGCCGAGCGCATCGACGCCACCGCGAAGCTCCGCCTCGAGTACTCCGACGTGGCGCCCGTCGACGCGGCCGGAACGCTGGCGTTCTATCAGCCGTTCATCCACGTGCCCGCGCGCTCGAGCGCGCGGGCGACGATGCGCTGTGAAGTCGTCGAGGACGTGACCCTCCTCTACGCCTTCTCTCACATGCACCGCCGTGGCGTGCGCTTCACCGCACGCCTGCTGGACCCGACGGGGCGATTCGTTCGACCGTTGTTCGAGACCGACGAATGGGACGCGCCGGGTGTGAGCTGGCTCGGCGAAGGCGTCCGAGCAAGCGCCGGGGACCTCGTGGAGTACGAGTGCGACTACGTGAACCCGGGTGACCGCGACGTCGTCGAGGGGGACTCCGCCGCGAACGACGAGATGTGCATGTTCTTCGCCGGCTACCACCCGAGAATCCGGCTCCCCCTGGCCGAGAGCTGCTCGGGCGCGAGGTCCGGGCCCGTGTTCGGCGGAGGGCAATCCTGTCGCGATTCGCTCGCTTGCCTGCGCGCGGCGGCGGACGACGTCGCGCGTGAGCGCTGCTGGGTCGCCACCCGCCGCGAATCGAGCGAGCCACTGCTCGACCTCGCTCTGCGCTGTGCGGCCGTCGAGTGCGGGTCTGCGTGTGCGGACCACGTGCTGGACGACGACTGTGCCACCTGCCTCGAGCACGAGTGCGTCGAGGAGCTCGCCGTCTGCGCCGTGAAGTAGCCGGTTCCCGGCATCGTCTCCACCGGGGACACGCCGAACGGTAGCCCCGGTGGGCAGAAGCCCGCGGGCCAGCGCCTGCCACCCGTGGTGCCGTGCAGGAGGTGCACGTCCGCCGGCTGATCTGCTACGGACCTACGGCCGCGCGCCTCGCGGTGTCCGCCTCATGTCCGCCGAACGTGACCGAGCGATCGACCTGCTGCGCGACGTGGACGCGCGACTGGGCCGCACGGTTCGGCTCCGCACGCTCGATCCCGCGCGCGATGCTCCGACGCCCCTGGCCGACCTCGGCGCCGGCCTCCTCGGGGGCGACACGCCGGGCGGCTTCCCGCTGGCGTTCGCGGAGTCGCTCGGGAAGATCGCCGAGGCGCAGCTCGAGGCGTTTCCGGGGAACCTGTTCTGGGACTTCGACTTTCTGGCCGGGGCGCTCGCGCGCACGGCCGGTCTCGGCGCCGGCGCGCTGGCGGAGCTGTGCCGGATCGCGGACCTCATCGTGCGGCTCCACGTCGGCTTCGGGGGCGATCCGGTTCGCTTCCAGTACGCGCACGACTTCGTCTACGGCTTCGACTGGGCGAAGTGGGTGACGAAGGCACCGACGGAGCGCGCGGACACCGCGCCGTTCGATCCCGTGTTCCTCCATGCGCTCCTCTCGCGCGCCGGCGAGCTGCGCGATCTCATCGAGCGCGACGACGCGGTCTATCCGCGGCTTCGCGACGACGCTCCCCGCAACCCGTTCAGCTTCTCGCGCGAACCCGAGCACGAAGCGCGGCTGCTCCAGAGCCTCGCGTCGTCGGGGTCCGTTCCGGTCGCCGCGTGGTCCGTCGGTGGCCCCGCCGTGTGGGACCGGCCGTTTCAGCGTCTTCGCGCCGAACGCGCGCGCGACCTCGGCATTCCCCGAGGCGCGGCGTCGAACCCCATCGCCTGAGCGATGGCGCGTCTCAGGCGGCCAGCACGAAGCGCGCGGTCATCTTGGCGACGCGCAGCATGGGGCCCGCACCGAGCGTGATGAGCGTGTCCGCGAGCTTGGAGAAGTCGGCGACGAAGCTCGCGAAGCGGTCGATGCGCTCGAAGGCAACCGCGGCTCGCGATCCGCGCGCGCGGTCCTGAGCCGCGAGGCGCTTGGCCGCGTCCCGCACCGCCTCGATGGCGCTGCGAATGGGCACCAGCTCCTGGTCACGACGGGCGCGCAGGGTCCGCAGGAACCACACCCACGGGTCCTGCACCGCGGCGAAGTGGACCGCGCCGCCGTCGGCGACCTGGTGAATCACTCCCCAGCCGACCAGGGTGGTCAGGTGCGCGACGCACGCTCGCTCGCCGATGCCGAGTCGCGCGGCGATGTCGCTCACGCCGAGGTGCGCCGAGGAGACGAACACGAGCGCGTGCACGCGGCCCAGCTCACGGTCCATCGCGAACGCGCCGGCCATCCGCGCCCAGGCGTCGATGAAGGCGTCCTCGACCTGCTCGACCTCGTCCGCACGGCGCGGCGGGTGGGCGACGGCGTGGATCCCGCTCTTCGGGGCGTCGGAGTCGAGGGCGTGGAGGGCAGCGGTGTGGGTCATGCCGGCGGGTAGTGCAACCGACGTACCAACCGGCCCATTGCGGGAATGTCGAGAGATCCCGTCGTTCTCGAGGGGCGCTCACCCGGCCCACCGGCCCGAATGGACGCTGCGGACACACGTGTACGCTCAGGGGACAGCTTGAACGGGGACATGCCGCAGGGCGTCGTCGGGGAGTCCGGGGGCGCGCGATGACGATCTACGGCGGCTGCCGCGCCAGCGTCGCGCAAGCGGACGCACTTGTCGCCAACCGTGGCATGCACGTTGCTGCTCGACCCGAGCATGACACGCTCCGTCGACCTCGCGCGTAACGTCTTCTACATCTCGTGCGGTCTCGTACCGTTCACGATGCTCGCCTGTGGCGAGGAGTCGGGTGCCGGTGGCTCGAGTGGGAGCGGAGGGGTGGGCGCCAACTACGCGGCGGGAACCGGCGGCACGACGACCGGTGGTACCGCGGGAGTCGGTGGGTTCGGCGGTGTCGGTGGCATCGGCGGTATCGGCGGTGCCGGCGGGATCGGTGGGGCCGGTGGGACGAGTGGTGCCGCGGGAAGCGCTGGCGCCGCTGCGGCTGGCGGCGGTGGCGCGGGCGGTGACGCCGATGGTGGTGACACGGACGGCGGCACCCAGGACGGTGGCGACGGAGACGGCTCGTCGAGCGCTGGCGCCGCCGGCGCGAGCGGAGCTGCGGGTAGCAGCGCCGGTACCGGCGGCACGAGCGGCAGCGGCGGTACTGGCGGCACCGGCGGCAGTGGCGGCACGAGCGGCACCGGCGGCACGAGTGGCAGTGGCGGCACGAGTGGCACCGGCGGCACGAGCGGCAGTGGCGGCACGAGCGGCAGTGGCGGCACGAGCGGCAGTGGCGGCACGGGCGGCACGGGCGGAACCGCGGGAACGGGTGGGACAGGGGGCAGCGGCGGATCCGGCGGGAACACCGCGCCCGGCTACGTCAACCTGGCGCCGCCGATGGGCGCGCCGCTGGACGCCGCGTCGGCGACCACGCTGACGCCCGCGGCTCCCGCGGGGTGGAACTGGTTTCCCATCTCGGGCTCTCAGTGTCGCGACGGGTCTCCGGCGGGGCTCTTCGTGAGGTTCACGTCTTCGGACAAGCTGTTCGTCTACCTCGAGGGCGGCGGCGCGTGCACCAACCTCGGCTTCTGCAACTTCAACCCCGCCAACGTGAACCGCGCCATCTCGGGCAGCGGCGAGACGGTGATCGGCTCGGTGCTCGGCGTGGTGGACGCGCGGCAACAGCCCGGAGTGTTCGAGCTGGGCCAGGTGCGCGGCATCTTCGACACCACGAACGCGGCCAACCCCTTCAAGGACTGGAACGCCGTCTACATCCCCTACTGCACCGGCGACGTGCACTTCGGAACCAAGCCGAACGCGACCGTGCCGGGCGTCGCGGCCCCGCAGCAGTTCGTGGGCTACCGGAACATGGAGAAGTTCATGGGGCGGGTGGTCCCGACGTTCAAGGACAAGGTCGATCGCGTCGTCCTGGTCGGCGCGAGCGCCGGTGCCTACGGCGCGGCCCTGAACTTCAGCATGGTGCAGGACGCCTTCGGCGACGTGCGCGTGGACGCGCTCCTCGACTCTGGCCCTCCGTTCTCCGACCAGTACATGCCCGTGTGCATGCAGAAGCGCTGGCGCGAGACGTGGGGTCTCGACACGGCACTCCCGCCCGACTGCACCGGTTGCCGCACGACCGACGGCGGCGGCCTCGTCGTCAACTACGCGGACTTCCTCCAGGCCAAGCACCCGAACGCGCGCATCGCCATGATCACGAGCATGCAGGACGAGGTCATTCGTCTGTTCTTCTCGATGGGTCTGGACAACTGCGCCACCTACGACACTGCGGACCCCGTGCTCATCACCACCGGCCAGATCCTGAACCCGGCGCTGCTCTACTCCGCCGCCGACTACACCGCCGGCCTTCAGGACCTGCGCACGCGCTACGTCTCCACGGGACGCTTCGCGACCTACTTCCTGGGCGGCTTCAACCAGACGCTGCACCAGCACATCTGGCGGGCGCGGTTCACGGATCCGACCGCGGGGACGAAGACCATCGCCCAGTTCGTGACGGATTTTCTCGGCGGCTCGCTCACCCAGGTGGGACCGTGACGCCGCCGAGCCGCGGAGCAGCCGTCGCGGCGAAGCTGGTGGGCGAGCAGGACCTCGACTTCGACTCGTACGCGGACCACCCTCTGGACTGGCCGGGCCCCGGGGAGATCGACGTCGCGCTCCACGATCTTCCTCACGCGAGCTCGACGCTGGAGTGGTGGTACCAGAACGCGCACCTCGTCACGGAGGACGGCCGTCGGTTCTCCGTGTTCGCCGCATTCTTCCGGCAGCTCCGCGGCGTGGACGCGGTGACCGGCGAGCGGACGTACGCCCACTCCGTGACCTGGGCGGTCTGCGACGTCGATCGCAGCCGGTACGTCCACTCCTCGGGTGTGGATCCCTCGGCGCCGGCCGAAGGGCTGGCGCGCCTCCGGGCGGGGCTCGGTTCGAAGGACCCTCGCCTGAACCGGGCCCTCGCCGAGATCCTCGAGCGCGGGCACGTGCCGACGCCCGACCGCCTCATCGAGGGCGCGGTGAACGTCGCGACCGATCGACTGGATCTGCGGTACGGGACCTCCAGGTTCGCGCGGCGCGACGGCGGCGGATACTCCCTCTCCCTCCGCGACGACCGCCAGGGCGTTCGCTGCGACCTGGTGTTCACTCCCCGCAAGCGCGCCGTGCGCCACGGCGACCAGGGCGTCGTTCGCGGGCCGCAGGGCGAGACGATGTTCTACTACTTCATCCCGCGCTGCGACGTCTCGGGGACGATCGTGGTGGACGAATGCCGCAGGGCGGTCCGGCGCGGGCAGGGCTGGTGCGACCACGAGTTCGGCGTGGGCAGCCCGGCCGCCGCGGATCTCGCGGCCGAGGCGCGCCTGCCCGCGGACGCGCGTGCGGCGCGGGGCGAAGCGAGGCGAGCGCAGCGCGAGCAGAGCGCCATCGGGTGGACGTGGTTGAGCGCCCAGCTCGACGACGGTCGCGAGATCTCGATCTACCCGCTCTCGAAGGCGCTCACCGGCGAGCCTGCCGGGAACCACGCGATCGTGATCGAGGCCGATGGGGCCTCGGCGGCGTACTCGGACTTCGAGATGGTCGCGGTGGAGAGCTGGTCGAGCACCCAGACGTTCTTCGATCACCCCGTGCGCTGGCGCGCGCGCATCCCCGCGGCCGGCGTCGAGCTCGACGTCAGGGCCGTGTTCGCCGATCAGGAGTTCATCACGCTGGTCTCGAAGCCGAGCTTCTGGGAAGGCCGCGTGGAGGTGACCGGAAGCGTGAACGGCGCACCAGTTCAGGGTATCGGTTTCGTCGAGCGGAGCGGGTTCGCGCCCTTCGACGACCTGGAGAGCTACTTCGAGGCCGTCGGTCGCGCGGTGCGGCGCTCGGTGGAGCAGGTGGTGCCGCTGGCGCCGACCTACGAGCAGGCACGCGCGCTCATCGCGTCCGAAGAGCGCGATCAGTACATGGACGGCGTCGACGTCTCCGAGTACGCGCGCGCCCTCATCCACCCCATCCGCGAGATCGTCGACAGGGGCGGGAAGGGGTGGCGCTCGTACGCCGCGATCACCTGCTGCGATCTGGTCGGAGGCGACTCCCGCCAGTTCGTCAAGTGGCTCGCCATGCCGGAGCTCATGCACGTCGGGTCGCTCATCGTGGACGACGTGCAGGACCGCTCCGACCTGCGGCGCGGCGGGCCCGCTGCCCACGTCCTCTACGGCGACGCGATCGCGATCAACGCCGGTACGGCGGCGTACTTCCTGACGCAGAAGCTGCTGGTGAGCCACGAGGGCCTGTGCGACCGTGATCGGCTCCGCATCTACGACCTGTACTTCGAGGCGCTTCGCGCAGGCCACGCGGGACAGGCGCTCGATCTGGCGGGGTTCGACGAAGCGATGGACGACGCCGTCGCCTCCGGGCGCGGCGAGGAGCTCGAACGCCGCGTGCTCGCCATGCACCGCCTCAAGACCGCAGCCCCGGCGGGGTGCCTCGCGCGCATGGGAGCCATCGCGGGCGGTGGCAGCGACGCGCAGATCGAGGCCGTGGGGCGCTTCTTCGAGGCGCTGGGCGTGTCGTTCCAGATCGTGGACGACGTGCTCAACCTGCGGGGCTTCGAGGGCGACCTCAAGACGAAGGGGGAAGACGTGGCGCAGGGGAAGATCACGTTCCCCGTCGCGAAGGCGCTCTCGCTGCTCGGAGCCGAAGACCGCCGGAGGCTTCACCACACCCTCGCCTGGAAGCCGCAGGATCCGGCGGTCGTGGGCGGTGTCATCCGGCTCCTGGAAGACTCGGGCGCGCTCACGGCGTGCGCGGAGCAAGCGCGCTGGACCATCGAGCGAGCGTGGCGAGATCTCGATCCGCTCGTCGAGGACTCCCTGGCGAAGATGATGCTTCGCGCCTTCGGGTGGTTCGTGCTCGAGCGCCACTACTAGGGGCGAACACGCCCCGCAACCGTCCTGGTCAGGAGAACGACATGCGAAACGAACTGCACCTTCGAAGCGCGGCGGCGCCCCTGCGACCGTGCGTGGGGATCAGCGGCATGTCGGTCTACGTCCCGCGGCCACGCGTCGCGCTCGAAGACTGGTGCGGCTGGACCGGGAACCCGTGGGACAAGGTGAAGCACGTCGTCGGCAACGCCTTTCGCGTGCCGGCGCCCGGCGAGGACGCGTACACCATGGCGGCGAACGCCGTGCTGCGGCTGGTGGAAGCGTACGGGCTCGATCCCTCGCGCATCGGGTTCCTCGGGCTCGGCACCGAGTCGAGCAAGGACAACTCGGCCGGTGCCGTCATCGTCCGCGGCATGCTCGACCGCGAGCTGCGGCGTCGCGGACAGCCGCCCATCGCCCGGAGCTGCGAGGTGCCCGAGCTGAAGCACGCGTGTCTCGGCGGCGTGTACGCGCTCAAGGCCGCGCTCCGCTTCGTGGAGTCCGACGACGACGACAGGATTGCGGTCGTCGTCTGCAGCGACATTGCCGAGTACGAGCGCGGGAGCAGCGGCGAGCAGACCCAGGGCGCGGGAGCCGTGGCCATGGTCGTCGAGCGGGACCCGGCGTTGCTCGAGATCGACGTGCGGCTCGCCGGCAGCGCCTCGGCCTACCGCGGCCCGGACTTCCGAAAGCCGTTCGGCAGGCACTTCCTCAACGGCAACGCGGGCCGTCCGGGCATTCCGAACGACTACCCGGTGTTCAGCGGGAAGTACTCCACCTTCGCCTACCTGGACGAGACGGCGCAGGCGGTGGACGACATGCTCCGGCGCACGGGGCGCACCGCCGACGAGGTCTTCGAAGACGCCGCGGCTCTGTTCTTCCACCGACCGTACGAGAACATGCCGCTGCAGGCGCTGGCGTTCGTGTGCGTACGCGCACTCGCCGCCGATCCCGCGCGGCGCGGCGAGCTGGACGTCGTCTGCGGGCACGCGGGGGTGGAGGTGACGGACGTGCTCTCCGAAACGTTCTGCGACCCCGATCTGTTCGAGACGCTACTGGTGGAGGGAGAGCCCATGGAGGCCTTCCCCGCGACGCGCGCGGCGGCGGGCATCCTGCGGAAGTCGGACGCCTTCCGGCACCTCGTGGCCGACAAGCTCAGGCTCGGTAGCGAGACCGTCCGCGAGCTCGGCAATCTCTACACGGCTTCACTGCCGGCGTGGATGGCGGCGGGGCTCGAAGAGGCGGCGAATCGACGCGTCGATCTCTCCGGAAGGACCATCGTCGCCGTGGGCTACGGCAGCGGCGACGCGGCGGAAGCGCTGCCGATGCGCGTGGCGGACGGCTGGGAGCTCGCGGCGAGGCGCATCGGTGCGCGTGCGGCACTGGCCGACGCCGTCGCCCTGGGCCGCGAGGAGTACGAGGCGCTCCACGACCATCGCACCGGCGTGCCGGACGCGCCACCGAGCGGGTTCTTCATCAGCCGCACGGGTGAGCGCCACGACGCCGGTTTCCAGGACCTGGGGGTGGAGTACTACGAGCACGCCGGGTGAACGCTTCGGAGAGGAGCCTGGTGCCGGCCATGACCGCGGTCGCGGCGATCGTGCTCGGATGCGGATCGTCGGACGGCGGGCAAGATCGAGGCGAGACGACGATGCCCGCGAAGCCCTTCGAGGATTCGGCCCTGCAGACCTACGAAGTGAGCGTGCTGCCCGACATCTCGAAGGTGGCGGCGCTGCTCGAGCGTCCGGCGGAGCCGTTCGTCATGGTGAACCTGCTCGTCTTCAAGGAGCAGGCAACTGGAGCAGGCTTCGAGGGACTCACCGGCGCGGAGGCCTACCAGCAGTACGTCGACGGTCTCGTCGCGGCCCAGCAGGAAATCGGCTCACGGCTGATCTGGGGCGGCGCCGTCCAGACCCAGATCGTGGGAGTCGGGCATCCGCGCTTCGAAGTGCTGGGCCTGCTCGAGTATGCGAGTCCCATGGCGTTCGTCGGCTTCGCGAGCAAGCCGGGAGACAACCCCGAAGCGCGGACGGCGGGGGCTTCTCGGTCCATGGCTCGTCGCGTCCACGACGCTGGACGAGGGCCCCACCGAGGGCGATTCCTCCGCGGCGGAGCTGCCGTCGGTCGAAGACGTCGCGAGGACCACCGGCCTCTCCGCCGAGCAAGCCGCCCGTCTGCTGGACGGTCCAGCCGACGAGCCAGTGTTCATCGCGGACCTCCTTCGCTTCGCGGACGGAACGGGCGACGCCTACGCACCGTATCGCGAGGCGCTGACGAAAGCTGCAAAGAGCGGTGGCGCCAACCTCGTGTGGCGCGGTCGCTTCGACAGCCAGATTCTCGGCAGCGCCGAGCCCGCGTTTCAGGAAATGGTCGTGACTCGCTACCCGAGCCGAGCAGCCCACGTCGCGACGCTCGCGGCCCCCGCCGTGCTCGACGCCTCGACCGCCCGAGTCAACGGTCTGGCACTGCACTGGATCTACGCCGCGGCCGCCCCAGAGGGCGGGCCCGCCTTCTGAACCGCGGTCCCCGGCTGGCTCGGTCGGCCCGCTGGTTGGCGGGTTGTTCCGGTTGGGGCGCTCGGTGGCGGGGAAGGGTTACTCGGTGTCCGAGGCTCTTTTTGCATGCGCCGCTGATGGGTCACAGCACGCCGCCCCGCGTGAGGCGGAGGATCGGGCACGTTGCCGTTCGAAGCCGCCGCCTATTCGCCGACCAGCTCGAGCTCCCGCTTGCTCAGGGGCGCGAAGTCGATGGTCGTCATGGAGCCGGGCGGGAACGACGCGGCCGCGCGCGCCACGAGCTGCGCCGTGGCAACGTCTCGCACGTCGATGATCTGGGCGCGCTCGTACGACCCGACGCACGAAAGGTCCCGCCCGAGCTGACAGCTCTCACAGGACAACCGTACGCAGTCTTCCCGGCCGCGGGCTTGGGACCGGCCTGGCTTTTCCCACGGCGGCGTGCCGTCACCGAGGAGTTCGGGGGGCAGGTTGCAGTCCTGGTGGCAATTCGGGTTCGACTCGCAGAGGCGCGCGCATTCGAGATGGCCACGGCAGTCGGGACTCGCCTCGCAGGCGTCCATCTCCAATGCACACGAGCGACGCGCGCATTCGAGGCAGTCGCCACCGGCCAGATACGGTGGCACCGCGGGGAACCGTGGCGCGCCCGCGTCGCCCCGACCTGGGTCGCCCGCGGCGGCGTACTCGTCCGCGCCGACCAGCCAGCCGCACCCGTTCGTGCGCGCGATCGCCGGGACGATCGCGAGCGCTCGCACCCGCAGCCTCCAAGAACCTCGAGCCGGTCGGAAGGCGACGCTCGGTGCCTGGGACATCGGAATCTCGACAACCCTCCGGGCACAGACTAGCACGCGCGTTCGCCGGCTCAGGGCGCGGCGCATGGTACGCTCGAGCGCGGTGAGACGGAGGGAAGGCGGCGGGGGGCTTCGGAGGGCAGCGGGGGAGCCGGTCTCCGCGGCACTGCTCCTCCTCGGGTGCGGCCAGATCATCGGCGCCGACGAGTACGAGGCGGCACCGACGGATGGGCCCTCCGCGTACGCCACGGTCGCGTCCATCTTTGGCGGCGGTGCCTGTGCGGACTGCATTTCGGAGAACTGCGACGAAGAGGTCCAGCGCTGTGCGGAGGACGACGGTTGCGTCGCCGACGCGCGATGCATCGCCGAGGCCACTGATCCGCCCTCTTTCTTCGACTGTGGGCCGAGGGCGGAGCCATTGCTCTCCTGCATTCTGCACGGTACGCATGAAGTCCGGCGCGGATGGGTGACCGAGTGCGAGGAGGAGTGCTCCCTCGGCCGGCGTCTCGACTGCGCTGACCGCTACGAGTTCGAGCCCGTCGACGCACCGGATCTGCTCCAGGAGTACCGGTTCGCGATCTTCAACGAGCCCGAGGTCAAACCTGAGGATCTCGCAGGTCTTCCGGTGTGGGTCTGCGACATCAAGAAGGCGACCTGTGGCGACGACGAGCCGAGCATCTTCACGGGTCCGAACGGGGTGTTCACGGTCGAGAACCTTAGCTGGGAGGATCACGTCAGAGGGCTGCACCCTCTCCCGTTCGCCCTTCAGATCGGGGAACCCGGGTACGATCTCTCGGCGCGCTTCCTGTTCGTCGTTCCCTTCCCGCGCCGGGCGCAGCGTGAACTCACCCTCCCCGCACCCCCGAAAAGCGTGGGCCGTCGGGGCGACAAGGCAGGGCTGTACGGCAGGACGTTGGACTGCCTTCCGCACACGTTGTGGGGCACCCGTTCCGCGGTGATCGAAGCAGAGCCCTTCGTGGTCAACTATGGCGTCGGTGTCGGTGCCGCCGGCATGCTCATCATGGGCGGCGACTCGACCGACGTGCAAGGTACGTTTTTCTCGATCTCTGAGGTCGACGAGGGCCTGATCGACTTCGAGATGCGGGACGCGGGCGGTTCGGTGCTCAATTCTGGGAGCGCGCTCCTCAAAGCGGGCTACTGGAACAGCCTGGTCGTCGGACCGAGTCCGGCGAAGTAGCCGCCGGCCCCTCAAAAACTCGCGCGCACCCCCGCCCACCCAGGCCCAAGCTCCGGCCTCACGCGGACCGCGCGCTCGGCGGAGAACTCCGAGGAGCCGGCGCTCACGAGTAGCCAGATCGTGCCGAATGCGACGCCGGCGCCGCCGACGGCGAAGCCGATGGTCGACAACCGGGCGCTGTCGACGAGGTCGCCGATGGTGCCTTCGGTCCCCTCGGGACACGCGCGCTTCTCGGGGCACGTCTCGTCGAGCTCGGATTTCTTGCCGAGCGCCCGAACGCCGAACACCGCGCCGACGCCGATGCCGGCGGCGCCAACTCCGTAGCCGACCCACGCCGGCCACCGCGGCAGGCCCTCGGAGGGCGGCGGCGGTGGGTCGGCCCGCGTGACGCGCGTGGGCGCTACGGGGGGCGCGGGCGTCGGGCGATTGAGCTCGACGCCCAGGCGGAGCGTGAGGGTCGCGCCCGGTTCGAAAGACTGGTTCACCACGGTGTCGGTCGCACCCGGGCGTGTGAGGACGAGGACGCGCTCGCCCGGGTCCACGAGGAGCTCGAACGCGGCCGTCGGGGGCTTCTCGCCCGGTCCGCGAGCCCGGACACCCGCGACGAGCAGCGGACGCGCACCCTCGCGCTCCACGTCGAGCGGTCGCCCATCGATGGCGATGGTCGTTTCAGCGCTCGTGATGTTCACCGTGACGTGCGCTAGCCTCGGCTGGATCTCGGTGAGGTAGCCCTCGGCGGCCGTCTCGAGATCTTGGGGGAGCCCACCGGCAAGCGCCGTGCGGAGCAGCTTGCGGGCGCGTGTCAGGTTGCCGAGCGCGCGCTCGACGTACCCGATGTTGTAGGTCGTGACCGGGTGGTCGCGCAGCGTCGCGGCGCGCTCGAAGGCGGCGAGCGCGTCCTTCCACTGTCCCTGGGCGGCGAGCGCGGAGCCGAGCCGGAAAGCCGCGCGAGCCTGCACCGTCGTGGCGTCCTCCGCTCCGGGCGGGGCATCGGGGACGGGCGCGGGATCCGAGGCCTGCGCTCCGGCTGTCCCCGCCGCGACCGTCAGGGCCACGAGGGTGAGCGCGGAGCTAGAACGGCGGATCTTCAACGAGTCCTCCCTTTCCGGAGGATACCTTGGGTGAAGGCGCCTTGGATCCAGGCGCTGGGGGTGAGTCGGGTTGGATCGCGGCGGGTCGTCCGGTGGCCTTGCTCGCCGAGGGCCGTCGAGCGGTGGCCGTGGGCGTGCCCGCCGTGTCGCCGGCGGGCGCGGACGGCGCGATCATCTTCGCCGACGTGATCTCGTCCGCCTGGGCGGGCGCCGGCGTGACGGTCGGCGCGGGCTCCGGCGTCTCGGACGGGCTGGGTGCCGCGGTCGGAGGCGCCGCGAGCGACGTGCCCGCCGTGATCTCCTCGGGCCCCGGCGGTTCGGGTGCGGGCGCGGCGGCGAGCGCTCTCCACCCGACGATCGCGCCCACGCCGGCGGCGCCGATCGCGGCATACGCCCACGTTCGCCGGTGCGGCCGACCGATGGTCACGGAGTGCGGCCCGGCGGTCTCCGGACCAGAGGCGCCGCGGTCAGAGGACGCCTCGCGGGTCCGCCCAGTCTCGTCGACGGCGTCGCCGTCGACCTCGACGCGCGCGTTCCGCGTCGAGGACGCGCGCGGATCGTGCGGCGCGCCGAACGTCGGAGCGGGAGCCGCCGCGTGCTTCGAGAGGATCGCGTGCGCTTCCCGGAGGTCGGCGGGCCGATCCGTCCGCTCGCGCTCGAGCATGCGCATCACGAGCGCCGCGACCTCGGGTTCCAGACCCGGGACCACCGCCCATATGGGCGTGATGGCCTGGTCCATCAGCCGCTTGAGCACCTGGCCGAGCGTGTCGCCCTCGACCGGCCGCCCGCCGGTGAGCGCCTCGTACAGGATCACCCCGATGGCCCAGACGTCCGCCCGATGGTCGACGTCCTTCTCCCCGAACCCCTGCTCCGGCGACATGTAGCAGGGCGTGCCCAGGGTATTACCCGTGCCGGTCAGAGTTCCCGCTTCTTCCTCCGCGGTCAGCTTTGCGATCCCGAAATCGAGGACCTTCACGGTGAGACCGCCGGTGGCGGCCGTGAGGAACACGTTGTCCGGCTTGAGATCGCGGTGCACGACCCCGAGCGAGTGCGCGGTGCCGACCGCCGAGACCACGGGTAGGAGCAGCGTGGCCACCTCCTCGAGGTCGAGCGGCGCGTCTCGCGCGATCTTCTTGCCGAGAGTCTCGCCCTCGAGCAGATCCATCACCATCACCGGGAGGCCGTCCTCGAGCTCGAATACGTCGTGCACCGACACGACGTTCGGGTGGTCCACGGCAGCTGCGGCGCGAGCCTCGCGCAGGAAGCGCTGGTGGGCCTCGGGCCGCACTCTCATGTGCGCGCCGAGGAACTTCAGCGCCACCGAGCGGCGGGTCACCGCGTGCGTCGCCGACCACACGGTCCCCATGCCGCCCTCCCCGAGGCGACGGTCGAGACGGTAGCGTCCCGCCACCATGGCTCCCACCTCGAGCTGGAGGGTCATCCCGCGGGGCAGGATCGCACGGGAGTCTGGGCACGTCCAAGCTGCGGAACCAGGCGAACACAGTGCCGCTCGCCTGCGCGCGGCCGGGCGACGGTCATCGTCGATGAACTCGGCTCCAGCAACAACACAACCGATGCGAGTTCACGCGGGAGGCGCCACGGGGGCGAGGAGGGCCGCTCGCCGGCCGCTCACGGCGAGTCGGAAGTGCGGCTCCCCAGCTCGGAAGTGCGGCTCCCCAGCTCGGAAGTGCAGCTCCCCAGCTCGGAAGTGCAGCTCCCCAGCTCGGAAGTGCAGCTCCCCAGCTCG
>CAZARU010000106.1:0-24262 GCA_964487605.1 uncultured Polyangiaceae bacterium | reverse complement strand
CTCCGGCGCCCGACGTCGCGCCGGAACCCGCCGTGCCCCCGCTCGCGCTCGCGCCGCTCGTCCCGGCCGATCCTGCGGCGCTGCCCGCGCTGCCGGATGCGCCGGCGGAACCGCCGCTCGAGCCCGAAGCCCCGTCATCTCCGGAGCACGCGGCGGTCGCGATGGCCGACGCGACCAGGCCCAGCACGAAGGAAGATCTCGAAGACATGTTCCACGCTCCACGGCGACCCCCGCGTCGCCGGGGCGGAGCATGGAACGGTCCCGACGTCGGTTCAACCGGCACGGGCTCGTCGCCGGATCGCCGGGATTCACCGACCGGCGGCAGTTCGTCGCGCTGCCGCAGGTCCCTCGATCGCGGGGGTCACACCCATCTCCTCCAGGAGGTGATCCGCACCATCGACGGCGTCCATCACCCAGAGCAGGTATCGCACGTCGACGTGGATGGAGCGCGTGATGGCCGGCATGAACACCCAGTCCGACGCCATGGCTTCGTAGTTGCCGTCGAAGGCGAGGCCCACCAGGTCACCTCTGGCGTCGAGCGTCGCCGATCCGCTGTTGCCCCCGGTGATGTCGAGGTCGGCCAGGAAGTTCACCGGTACGTCGCCGAGGCGTCGGTCCGTGTAGGGGTGCGTCTTCTTCGCGGCCGCGGCCGCCAGCAGCCGCTCCGGAGCGTCGAAGGGTTCCTTCCCGGTGGCCTTCGCGACCACCTCGGAGAGGACGGTGAACGGGCGGTACCGCGCGGCGCCGGGCTTCGGCGTGTAGCCGCGTACGGTCCCGTAGGTGACCCGGAGCGTCCCGTTGGCGTCGGGAGCCAGATCACCGCCGGCCATCTCGCGTAGCGCGCCCACGTACCGGGGGCGCTCGACGAGCATGGCTCCCGAGTAAGCGTCCTCCCTCGCGTCCTTCTTCCTGAGGAGCGGCCGCAGCTTCACCGCGAGCTGCACGAACGGATCCTTGCTGCGCGCGAGCGCGGCGCTCGTTCCGGTTCGCAAGAGCTGCAGGCGGCGTTCCGTGCTCTCGAGCTCGGTCCTGGCGTAGAGGGCCTCGACCGCCCGCTCGATGTCCGCTCGCGACGGCGACGCCTTGCCCGTCACGATCTTCACCGCGGGGGTTCGCTGCTTCGCGGCGACCCGCTGGGCGCGGTCGAGGGCGAGTATCAGCAGTTCGCGATCCAGCGTGCGCTCGTAGCTCTTCTCCAGTCGCTGCTGCGCCTGCTCCAGCCGGGGCCAGTTGCGCTCCTGGTAGTCGGGATCGCGCGCGGCGTCCGCCTTCGGGCGCTCCTCGGCCATGCGAACGATCGTGTTGGCCGCCGAGAGCAGGTCGCTCATCCGCCCGAGCTCCCAGGCGCTCGCGTCGGCCTCCCTCGTGCGTTCGCGCTCGGCGAAGATCTTCGCGAGGGCGTCGAGGACGCCCCCGTACCTGGCCTGCCGTTGCGGGTCGGCACTCACGTAGGCGACGAGCCGGGCTTCCGCGTCCGTTCGGAGCTTCGCCGCGCCGCCCTTCGTCAGCCCTTCGAGCGAGCCCTCGGTGTACTTGAGCGCGTTGGCGAGACCACGAGCCAGCGGCGTGGCCTTGATGCGCAGGGCTTCGTCCTTCGCGCCGAGGGCGTCGATCAGCGCGAGGTACTCCTGGCACATCTCGATGCGGCGCGGGTAGGACCACTCGACGGCCTCGTTCACCTCCGCCGCGGTCTGCAGACGGTATGTCTGGCCCGGATAGCCGGCGACGAAGACCAGATCGCCCGCGGAGAGCGGCGTGCGGGAGATGCGGAGGTGGCGCTTCGGGCGGTAGGGAACGTTCTGCGGCGCGAAGGCCGCCGGCTTGCCGTCGGGCCCCACGTACGCGCGGTAGAAGCCGAAGTCCCCCGTGTGGCGTGGCCACATCCAGTTGTCGATCTCGCCGCCGTAGTTGCCGATGCCGCGGGGAGGCGCGTACGCGAGCCGCACGTCCAGTATCTCCAGGCGCTCCACGAGCAGGTACTCCGAGCCACCGAAGAAGCTCGCGACGTCGCAACGGACGTTGGGCGTCGCCTTCTCGCACTCCGCGACGAGCGCCTTGGTGCGCTTCTCCAGCTCCAGGTGTCGCGCCTCGTCGCCTTTCACGGCTTCGAGATTCGCGCGGACGCGATCGGTGACGTCCGTGAGGGCCTGCGTCACGTAGACGCGGCCCGTGGGTCCGTTCCAGCGCTCGTCCCCGCGCGTCCTCGCCAGAAATCCGGTCTCGAGCAGGTTGTCGCCGGGCTTGGAGCTGTACTGCAGCGAGCCCGTCACGCAGTGATGGTTGGTGACCACGAGCCCCTCGGCCGACACGAACGAGGCCGAGCAACCGCCGAGGCTGACGACGGCGCCGAGGGGATGCGCGAGAGGATCCGACAGGTCGCCCGGCGGGAGCTCGAGGCCGAGCGCCTTCAGGCGCTCGGCGTGATGTGAACCCAGCTGACGGGGGACCCACATTCCGCCGGCGCTCTCCTGCTCCGGACGCTCCGGCGGCAGATCGGCCTCCGCCGCTGCCGGTGCCGGCGGGGCTTCTGGTGCCGCAGCTGGCGGCGCGGTCGGAGGTGTGCCGGAGCCACACGCTGACGCCAGGAACGCCATGGCGAGCGTCCGGGGGGATCGCGAGCGATTCATGGTGCCGCGCATACCACGTTGGAGCGAGGCGTGAACCGCCGTGTACTCTCTCCGGACCCATGAGCGATCCGGCGGGCGCTGCCCGGCGCGAGGAGGCGCCTTCGGGTTCGTTGCTCGCGCTGCGTGTGGTCGCGGTGCTGGCCATCGGGCTCGTCGTCCTGTCGGCGGGCCGCGTGATCCGGCGCCTTGCGTTCGACTACGACCTCGTCCTCTGGGCCGACGACTACCTGATGACGAGCCTGATGAAGCTCGCCGTGGGGCAGCCCGTGTACGGACCCATCGCGGACGGGAACTCCACGGTGTACGCCCCGGGAGCCGCGTGGCTGCACCACGCCCTCCTGGCCCCGTTCGGACTCGGGACGTCGCTCCTCGCGAACAAGATCCTCGTGCAGCTCTGGCTCGCCGTCGGAGTTTTCGCGACTACTGGGGCGGTTCTGGCGCTCTCGGCCCGCACCGGCGACGTGCTTCCCGGCGGTCGAGGCCGAGAAACGTTCGGCGTCGCCGCGGCCTTCATCCTGGCGCTCTGCGCCTACACGAACCCCACGGCCGATTCGCTCCACCCGGCCACCCTGGAGAGCGTGATCCTGGGCGCTGCGCTCTGGGCGCTCGCGGAGTGGGATCGCACGAGCCTGCGTGGCCGCATGCTCCTCGCGATCGCGCTCCCCGCGGCAGGGCTCGTGGTGAAGCAGAACGCCGGCGCCGCGGTGGCGCTGTCGCTCGCACTGGCGCCGGTGATCGGCGGAGCCGGCCGTCGCCGCTGGCTCGAGGTCTCCGTGCCGCTCCTGTCGCTGGCGGCCGCCTTCGGAGGGCTCGTCGCCGTCACGCGCGGGGGCTTTCGCGTGTGGGCCGTCGAGGTGCTCGCAGCCCACCCGTTCGACTTTCACAAGGTGACCGACCTGTACGACGGGTACGGGCTCCTGTTCGTTCCCGTGCTGGTCGTCGTCGTGGCCACGGCGGTTCGCGCTCGAAGGCGACGCGGCCTGGGCGATGCCGCATGGATGCGTGCGGCCACGCTCCTCGTTCTGGTCGCGCTGTTCGCGCTCGCCGCGCTCTTCAAGCGGCTGGGCGGCCCCAACAACCTCGCCGTCGTGGGGTTCCTGCTCACGGCGCTTGCGCTGCCGGCCGTCGGCGGCGCCCTGCTGGGACGCCGCGGTGCGGTCCGATCCGCGGCTTTCTGCGTCATCGCGCTTCAGCTCGGGCTGTGGCACCCGCGGCGGCGGGTGCCGGAAGCGAGTGACTTCGCGAACGCCGAGATGGTGTGCGAGTACGCGGCCGCTCGCATGCGCTGCGGAGAGGCGGTCCTGCTCGGGCGCGGGACCGTTTGCTACGCGCGTGCCGGGGTCGCCGTTCCCCTGGACCGCGCCACGTCCCTCATCGACGTGAGCGCTGCGTCGCGCGGGGAAGAGCTCGGGTTCTTCCAGCGGCTGCGTTCGCAGCACTACGATCTGATCATCATGCCGGCCGAGGATCTCCAGTGGTTCGGCAAGCCGCTCTGGGAGGAGTTCGAAGGGCGCTACAAGGCGTTCCACATGACGCACGGCGAGACCGAGGGAGACTTCTGGTTCCACGGATGGCAGGGCTTCGCTTCACGGCCCGTCGTGTTCTTCGAGCGTGTGCGCGATACGGGCGCCCACTCGGTGGACGAGCGCGGCCACTCCTGCGCGAGGCGCTGAGCGCGGCGGCAGACGTCGAGCCCGTCAGCGCGCTCGGCGCCGGCCCACGAACAGGAGCGCCGCCAGGAGCGACGACGCGAGTGCGCCGCGCATCGGACTCGAGGGGGCAGGCACGCGGCAGCCGCACCCGCCGTCGTCCTTCACGTCGAAGCCGTCCTTCCCGGCATCGACGCCCGCGTCGGCGGTCGCCGTTCCACCGACGCCGAACCCGCCCGAGCCGCCGGTTCCGCCGGTGCCGCCGGTCGCGCTGCCGCCGACGCCACCGCCCGACGTGCCGCCCGTGCCGCCCGTTGGGCCCGCACCACCGGCGCCCGCGGTGCCGGCGGACGAGCCGCCCGCGCCCGCTGCAGACCCTGCGTCGCCACCACCGCCGTCGGGTGTGCCGCCACCCGCTCCGCCCGCGGTTCCGCCCCCGCCGGCAGCAGCACCGCCACCGCCCGCGGCGCCGCCGGCACCGGAGCCGGCCGCACCACCGCTCGCGCCGGCGGATCCGCCGGACGCGCCGGCTCCGCTTGCACCGCCGGTGCCCGCGGCTCCACCCGTTCCCGCCGTCCCGCCGGTTCCACCGGTTCCCGCCGTCCCGCCAGTTCCACCGGTTCCTGCCGTCCCACCGGTTCCCGCGCTCCCGCCGGTTCCACCCGTGCCGGCGGTCCCACCGGTTCCGCCCGTGCCGCCGCAACCCGAGATGGGCGTGTGGACGCAGCCGGTGGTCGTGTTGCACGTATCTGTCGTGCAGGGATCGCCGTCGTCGCAGTTCCGTGCCGTGTTCCTGCACCCCGTCGCGGTGTTGCACGAGTCGTTCGTGCAAGCGTTGCCGTCGTTGCAGTTCAGCGGGGCGTTGACGCACCCGCTTGCGGCGTCGCAGGAGTCCGCCGTGCAGGCGTTGCCGTCGTCGCACGCGACGGCCGTCCTGGTGCAGTTGCCCGTGGCCCCATCGCAAGCGTCCGCCGTGCAGGCGTCGCCGTCGTCGCAGTCCTTGGCGGTGTTCACGCAGCCCGTCGTGGTGTCGCACGAGTCGTTGGTGCAGGGATCCCCGTCGTCGCAGTTCGCCGGCGTACCGGCCTGGCATACTGCGGCGGAGCACGTGTCGTTCACGGTGCAGGCGTTGCCATCACTGCACGGCCCCGCTGCCGGCACCTGGATACACGCGCCGCTCGTCGCGTTGCACGTGTCCGTCGTGCACACGTTGTTGTCGTTGCAGTCGCGTCGTGGGCCCGGCTCGCACGTCCCCGCGCCGTCGCACTGATCGCCCACGGTGCAGGCGTTGTTGTCGGTACATCCGGTGGACTTGAGCAGGTCGAACGACGCGCAAGTCAGCGCCGAGGTCATGTCGCACGCGTTGAAGCGGCACCCACTCCGACCGAACGTGCACGCCCCGAACAGGGCCACGCAGGTCCCCGAGCTGTTGCACACGCCGCCACAGGCGTTGGAAAAGCTCGCCGGGCGACACGCGGCGCCGACCGGTGCCGGAAGGTTCACGCAGAACCCGTCCTGGCACCGGTTGGCACACGCCGCACTGCCCTGGCCGCTCGACGTGCCGCACACGCGACCGTTCAGCGACGAGACACCGGCGGTCGCGATGGGAACGCAGGCGGGCTGGCCGTTCGTGCCGAGCCAGCAGACGTTCTCGCACTCACGTCCGGGGCCGGCGCCGTCGGGATCGCACGGGTGCCCGAAGGTGTTGGTGCTGCAGGTGCCCGTGATGGCTTCACTCGCCGTCTCGGTGGCTGCTTCGTCCCGATCCTCGGCGTCGTAGAGGGAGCACGCGCCGATCGTCAGCGCCGCGAGCACGGGGAAAGTGAAGCTGGTCGTTCGCATGGCAGGCCCCTGGTTCGAGTGGACGTCGCGCCGGGATGGTACATGGCCCGGCCGCCCGTGGCAGTCGGAACCGGAGGGGACGACGTGGGGAGATGTCGGAGGCGGGGCGAAGGTCGAGCCGCCGCACGCCCGGAGGTCTCGGTCTCGGGTAGGCTGCCGCCGTGGTGCGGCTCTGCTTCGTCTGCCTCGGCAACATTTGCCGGTCCCCGACCGCCGAGGCCGTCATGCGCGCGCAGGTCGGTGCGGCAGGGCTGTCGTCGCGCATCGCCGTGGAGAGCGCAGGTACCGCGGGCTACCACGCGGGGGAGCGCGCGGATGCTCGTGCCCGGGCCGCGGCAAAGGCCAGGGGTCTGGACCTCGCAGGTCGTGCACGGCAGTTCGTCGCCGCCGACTTCGCGCGGTTCGAGTTCGTGCTCGCGATGGATCGCGCCAACCACGATGATCTGCTCGAGCTCGCGTCGAACGAGGCAGAGCGCGCGAAGGTCGCCCTCTTGCGATCGTTCGATGCGACGGCGCCGCGTGGCGCGGGCGTGCCGGATCCCTACTACGGAGGCGACCAGGGGTTCGTCGAGGTGCTCGAGATCTGCGAGCGGGCTTGCGCGGGTCTCCTCGCCCACGTTCGAGAGCAGCACGGGCTGTGACGGGCCTCGACGCGCGGACTCGCGCGGCCATCGAGCACGCGCTCGGGGTCGGCATTGCCGGCGGGCGACCCGTCGCCGGCGGCGACATCAACGAGGCGTTCGCCGTTCGAACCCGCGATGGCCGCGAGTTCTTCGTGAAGCGCAATGCGAGCGCCGACCCGCGCATGTTCCCGACGGAGGCGAGAGGGCTCGCGTGGCTCGCCGCCGCCCGGGCGCTCCGAACCCCGCGCGTGGTCGCCGTCTCGGAGCCGGACGGCGACGTGCCTTTTCTCGTGCTCGAGCTCCTCGCCGACCGACAGCGAGCGGCGACTTTCGACGAGGTGCTCGGGCGCGGGCTCGCGGAGCTGCACCGCGCGGGAGCTCCGTGCTTCGGGCTCGATCACGACAACTTCGTCGGACGGCTCCCCCAGGACAATCGGCCCGCCGCCGACTGGCCGACGTTCTACTTCGAGCGCCGCCTGGAACCCCTCGTGGCAGCGGCGCGCGCGCGAGGCCTGCTGGAGGTGCGCGACGAGCGGGTGCTCGAAGCGCTCCGCGCGCGCCTCGAGGACCTGTGCGGGCCCGCGGAGCCCCCCGCGCGCCTCCACGGAGATCTCTGGGGCGGCAACGTCGTCGGTGACGAGAACGGCGGTCCCGCACTCGTCGACCCGGCCGTCTACGGCGGGCACCGTGAGGTGGACCTCGCCATGATGCGGCTGTTCGGCGGTTTCGACGCCACGTGCTTCGCTGCCTACGCGGAAGTGTTCCCCCTGGCGCCCGGGCACGAGGACCGCATCGCGCTGTACCAGTTGTACCCACTCCTGGTGCACGTGAGTCTGTTCGGAGGCTCGTACGTCGGGGCGGTGCGACGGGCCCTGGCGCGCTACGCTTCCTGACCCCATGACGGACCGCGCTCGCGTTCCCCACCGCCGTGACAAGCCCGTGGGGGCGGTCGAGGATGCCGACCGGTTTCCGCGCCTCGCACGGTACCTCAGCGTGCTGCCGGAAGGGCTCGACTCGTACCCGCACCTTCAGGCGAAGGCGTCGCCCCTTCGACGCGGCGTCGACAGGTTTCCGGTGGACCGAGACGTTCGCGGCGTACCCGAGCGCGTGCGCGAGCTTCTCGTTCATCCGCCGTCCATGAACGTCTGGTTGCCCGCCACGCTCGCGAACGCGGCGTACCTGGCGGTCGCAGACTTCCACGGGTGGAGCGCGGAGCAGTACGAGGAGGCGTCCTACCGGGTGAACTTCGAGCTCTATCGGTCACCGATGTACCGCGCGCTCATGATCCTGGCGTCGCCCGAGCGCCTGCTCGCCACGAGCCAGAAGCGCTGGCCCGCGTTCCACAAAGGCAGCATGCTCGCGGTTCGGCTCGAGGGCCGCTCGGCGACGCTCACCCTGCCGTTTCCGCGGCACTCGTTCCCGGAGCTCTGCGGGTGGGGATTCCTGGGCTCGCTCCGGGCCGCCATCGAGGGGGCCCGGGGGCGAAACGTCCGAGCGTCGGTGGTCGAGTGGACGCCCACCGAGGGCACCCTCGCCGTGACGTGGCGATGACGGGCGTGCCGCGGATCTCGCTGGTAATCTGCATCCCAGACTACGGTGTCAGAGGGGATCACGGCGGTGCCCGCCATCGAGGAAGGTGCGCTCTCGGGAGCGTTCGTCGTCGCACACCGGGCGATGCTCCGGGAGCGGTACGGTGAGCTGCCGCTGCGCGAGGCGCTGCAATCGCTGCCCCGCGAGTGGCGCCTTTCCATCAGCGAGGCGAAGGGGACCTCCTGGGTGCCCGTGGCGGTGGTCGACGCCTTCTACCGGGCGATGGCGGCGCGGCTGAGTCGCGACGTCGAGAGCCTGCACGTCGAGATCGCCGAGATCGTTTCGGAGCGCATGATCCGCACCGTGTGGCGCATTCTGCTCCAGCTCACCACCGACGCTCAGCTGGTGGCCCAGGTGCCGGTGTTCTACGCGCGGACCTGGAACCGCGGCCTGCTCACGGCGAAGTCCACGGGTCGTGGGCGCGCCACGGCGACGCTCACGGGATGGCCCGGTGTGCCGGAGTTCACCCTCCGTGGGGTGCGCATCGCCATCGTGCGCGCCCTGCAGCTCGCCGGCCGGCGCTCGCCGAGCGTGGAGAGCCGCCCGACCGCGGACGGCGCGCAGTTCGACGCCGCGTGGGGCGACTGACGCGGGAGGTCGCGAGTGGTGTAGGGTCGTCCCCTCCGGCCGCCGCGTGCCGTTCCTCGATGCGCATCCTCGTCATCCCTTCCGGTGCCGACGTCGTCGCGGCGCTTCGCGACGCTTCGTCGGAAGCAGGGACCTGGGTGTCGGGAACGGGGACCCTGGAGAGCGCGCAGATCCGAGTGACGCGCGACGACCCGGTGGCGACGCTCCACGGTCCGCTGTCGCTCCTCGCGCTGAATGGGCCCGCCGCGGGCGCGCTCATGGCGACCGTCGCTCGGCGCGGCAAGCGTGGAGAGCCCGAGCTCGTGGGCGGACAGCTCCTGCACGCGCGCTCCGGGGGCGTGACCGCGGTGCTGCTCGACGCTGGCGTCGAGGCACGAAGCGCGCAGCTCGACGATGTCGACCCGGACGGCGCGGCTCCCGAGTCGGGTGGTGAAGTCGCGCGCGATACGCAGGCCGCGCGCGGCGGCGGCGCGCGGAGCTGGGGCGAGGTGGCCACCGCGGTGGCGCGAGCCGAGGGGGGATCCGCGCGCAGCGCCCCCGCCGAGCTGCCGAGAGCCCGTGACCGCATCGACCACCCCGCCTTCGGGGAGTGCGAGGTGCTCCTGGTTCGCGGTGATCGTGCGAAGGTGCGCGCCGTGAGGGGTGCTTCTCGGCTGCGCGAGATCAGCCTCACGGTCTTCCGGGTTCACCCGCCCGAGGCGCGAGACGGAGTGCGCGTCTTCAAGCTTTCGAAGCTGGACTGATCCGGCGGCGCACCGCGGCGCCGGGGCGCGTCGCCGCGCTGGACCGCCTCAACGCGCGGCGTCGTTCGGCGCGATCCCCACCTCGGGGGACCCGCACCCTCGGAAATCTGCCGTCGGTGGACAGCCTGTGGATTGGGCATTGACTCTGGGGCCGCCGAAATCGAGTCTCCGGGGTCCCGGGCGGTCGCGAGCCGCCCGATTTTGCTAGGAGTCTGACGTGCCGGCGGCCTACTTCGACGTCGACGGGACCCTGGTTACGACGAACCTGGTCCAGCCGACCCTCTACTACCTCGTCAGTCAGCCCACCCCGCTTCAGACCCTGCGGCAGGTGGGCCGGGCCCTGCTCCGCGCACCGGCCATGGGCCTGGCCGAGATCGTCGACCGGCGGATGTTCAACGAGCTGCTCTACGCGAGCTACGAGGGCATGAGCGAGGACCGCGTCGTACTCATCGCCGAGGAGGTCTGGGAGAAGGTGCTCCGCCCCTCGCTGTTCCCCGCGGCGCGTGACCTCGTTCAGAAGAACCTGGACGCGGGGCACGAAGTGGTGCTCGTTTCGGGAGCGCTTGACGTCACCATACGACACCTGGCGGAGTACATCGGCGCGACGGACTTCATCGCCAACCGGCTGGAGATGAAGGACCGCGTCGCCACGGGGAAGCTGCTCAAGCCGGTCGTGGCCGGTCCCGAGAAGGCGCGACTCATCCGCGATCACGCACGCGCCAAGGGGCACGATCTCGACGATTGCTTCGCGTTCAGCGACAGCTACTCGGACGTCCCCATGCTGAGCGTGGTGGGGCACCCCGCGGCCGTGAACGCCGATCAGCGATTGCGACTGCTGGCCAAGGCGTACAGCTGGCCCACCTTCGACTTGAGAAACTCCGCATGAGCCACCCCAGCGTCGTCACCCTCGACCGCGACAGCGTTCCCCGCGTCTTCTTCGCGGGCGACCAGCTCGTCGAAGTCGATCTTCCGCCGGGCACCCGCTGCATCTACCCGAAGCCGCCCATCGAAGCGCTGCGCGACGTCGACGCAGCGATTCGCTTCGCCATCAATCACCCGCTGGGCACCGAGCCCCTGTACGCCAAGCTGCGTCCGGGCATGAAGGTGACCATCGCGGTGGACGACATCTCCCTGCCGTTGCCACCCATGAAGCGCCCCGACGTGCGCGAGCGGGTGCTGACCATCGTCCTGCAGATGCTCGCCGATCACGGGGTGGACGACATCGAGATCATCATCGCCACGTGCCTCCACCGCCGCATGAAGGAGTGGGAGATCCGGTACATGGTGGGCGACCGGATCATGAGCGCGTTCTGGCCGGACCGTCTGTACAACCACGACGCCGAAGACACGGCGAACATGGTGGAGATTGGAGCCACGGAGCAGGGCGAGGTCGTCGAGCTGAACCGGCGCGCCGTGGAGAGCGACCTCGTCATCTACGTGAACGTGAACTTCGTGCCCATGGACGGCGGCCACAAGTCGGTCACGGTCGGCCTCTGCGGCTACCGCAGCCTCCGCGCGCACCACACGCCGCGAGTGATGCGCGAGTGTCACAGCTACATGGACCCGTCGAGGTCCGAGCTGGCGACGACGGTCGATCGCATGGGCGCCATCACGAACGCCGCGCTGAACGTCTTCACCATCGAGACGACGCTCGACAACCGCATGTTCGATCGCCCCCTCGATTTCCTGGCGAAGCCCGAGGACGACCTCACGGGGACCGAGCGGGCGGCCATGAAGGCGCTCATCGCCACGCTGAAGCGCGTGCCCCAGGCCGCCCGGCAGGCGATCTTCGACCGCGTTCCCGCGCCCTATGGCGTCACCGGCGTGTTCGCCGGCGAGACGCAGGCGGTTCATGCCAAGACGCTGGCCCGCTCCTACGAGCAGTACGCCGTGCCCGTCACCGGCCAGGCAGACGTGCTCGTCGTCCCCATCCCGTACATCAGCCCGTACAACGTGCATGCGTTCCTGAACCCGCTGCTGGTGCAAGTCATGGCCCAGGGGTACCTCTTCAACCTGTACCGGGGCGTTCCGCTCGTGAAGAAGGGCGGTACGCTCGTCTTCACCCACCCGTGCACCGACAAGTTCGATCACGAACAGCACGCGTCCTACGTGGACTTCGTCCACCGGCTGCTGCCGGAGACGCGGGACGCCATGGAGCTCCACCGTCGTTTCGAGGACACGTACCGGCAGAACCCGGCGCTGATCCAGATGTACCGAACGGGTCACGCCTACCACCCCGCGCACCCGTTCTACATGTGGTACTGGGGCGAAGCGGGGCGCCAGTGGCTGGGCAACGTCATCGTCGTCGGTGCCGACAACGAGTACATCCCCAAGCTCCTGGGCTACGAGACGGCGCCTTCCATGGATGAGGCGCTTTACCGCGCCAAGAACGGCCAGGTGCGCTCGCTGGACATCACGGTCCTGAAGGTGCCACCGGTGGTGATGGCCGATGTGACGCCCACGAATGGTAGCGGACGGTGACGGCCGGTAACGGCAACGGTCGCACTCCGCCCCTCGACGTTCGCTCGCTCGTGGCGGGCACGTCTCTCGTCGTCGTCGGCGGCACCGGGTTCCTCGGCAAGGTCTTCTGGGGCCTGCTCCTCGCGCGGTACCCGGAGATCGAGCGTCTGCACCTCCTCGTTCGTCCGCGCGCTGGACGGTCTGCCGAGCAGCGCTTCTGGAGCGAGATCGCGACGAGCGAAGCGCTCGAGCCGATCCGTGCCTCGTACGGTGCTGCCTTCGAGGAGTTCCTGCGCGAGAAGGTGAACCCCGTGTCCGGGGACGTAGCCGAGCCCTTCTGCGGCTTCTCTGCCGAGCTGCGGGAGTCGCTGCGCGGTCGCGTCGCCGCGGTCATCAACTCGTCGGGCGTCGTGGACTTCGATCCCCCGCTCGACGAGGCGCTCGAGGTGAACGCCTTCGGCGTGCAGAACCTCTGCTCGCTGGCGCGCGACCTGGGGAACGTGCCGCTGCTGCACACGAGCACCGCGTACACGGCGGGGAGTCGCGAGGGGTTCATCGAGGAGGAGAGCCCGCTGGTGCACCCGTTCCCCCGCGCCGGCCAGCTGGAGCAGGCGCACTGGGATCCAGCGCGGGAGATCGACGAATGCCTGGACGTGATCCGTCAGGCTCGGCACCGCGCCGAAGACGCCTTCCGCCAGAGTCGGTTTCTGGACGAGGCGAAGCACAATCTGGAGCATCGGGGCGAACCGGGCCGCGGCGCCACGCTGGAGGCGGAGGTCGCCCGCGTGAAGCGCAAGTTCGTGGAGGCGCAGCTCGCCGACCTCGGCATGGAGCGTGCGCGCTTCTGGGGGTGGCCGAACACCTACACGTACACCAAGAGCATCGGCGAGCAGATCGTCGCGACCTCGGGCCTGCCGTTCACCATCGTGCGCCCGGCCATCGTCGAGTCGTCCGTGCGCTTCCCGGTGGTGGGGTGGAACGAGGGGATCAACACCAGCGCGCCCATCATCTACATGCACCGGCACGGTCAGTTCCAGATCCCGGGCTCGGACAACAACCTCGACTTCATTCCGTGCGACATGGTCGCCACCGGGATGATCCTCTCGCTGGCCGAGCTCCTCGAGGGGACCGCGAAGCCCGTCTACCACTACGGAGCCAGCGACGTGAATCCGATCACGATGAATCGCGTGATCGAGCTGACCAACCTGAACAAGCGCCGCCACTACCAGCGGACCGGTTCCGGTGGACCCATCGTCAGCTACCTCCACTCCCACGTCGAAGGTGCCTCCCTGAGCAAGGAGACGTTCGAGCGCTTCGGTCCAGCCGCCATCAGCAAGGGTCTGGGCACGCTCGCGCGGGCGCTGCGCGCCACTGCCGTGGGCCCCGTCGCGTCGTTCCTCGAGCCGGCGGCCAGGTCCGTCGAGGCGCTCTCGAAGCAGCAGAAGCTCATCGGCGAGCTCCTGGGGAAGTTCATCCCGTTCACGGCGCAGTACGCCTACGTCTTCCGCTGCGACAACACGCGAGCCGCGTGGGAGCGCTTGGTGCCGGCCGATCGCGAGCGGCTCGACTGGCGTCCGGAGACGATCGACTGGCGGGCGTGGTTCCTCGACGTCCACATTCCCGGCCTCGAGCGGTACGTGTTCCCAGAGCTCGACGCGAAGCTGGAGCGCCGGGTGACGGCGCCCGCCCGCCACCAGACGCTGCCGCTCTTGCTCGACGAGATGACCGAGCGCTTCGACCTGGCGGTGGCCCTGCAGCGGACGGAGGCGGACGGCCTCACGCGAACGAGCTTTCGAGAGTGGCGCGCCGCCTCGCTCGCCTGTGCTGCGCGCCTCAGGGCCTGCGGCGTACGCCCGGGTGACCGCGTCCTGCTCGCCGCGAAGAACCATCCGGCCTGGCCGATCTCGCTCTTCGGCATCTTCTTCGCAGGCGCCACCGCCGTCCCGCTGGACGCCGAGGTCGAGCCCGACGTCGCGGCGAATCTGCTCCGAGCGTCGCGGGCGAACGTCTTCGTGGGTGACTCGCACGTCGCCGGGCGCGTGCGCGGAGCGCTCGGCGACGGCGTCGTGTGGCTCGACCTGCTGGAGGCGGCGGAGCCCGGTGCTGGTGCGACGCCCGCGGACGTCGCTCCCGCCGACGTGGCGCTGCTGATCTACACGAGTGGCACCACCGGCTCTCCGAAGGGCGTGATGCTCACGCACGAGAACGTGACGGCGCTGGTCGCGTCGCTCGCCCCGCTGTTTCCTCTGGGCAAGGGCGACCGCGTTCTCAGCGTCCTCCCGCTGCACCACACGTTCGAACTCACGTGCGGTCTGCTGCTCCCGCTGTCGCGCGGCGCCCGCGTGGTCTATCTCGACGAGCTGTCGGCGGAGCGCCTCGGCGAGGGTCTCAAGGCCGGCCGCATCACGGCGATGGTCGGAGTTCCGGCGCTCTGGGAAATGCTGGAGCGCCGGGTGACCGCGCGCATTGCCGAGCACGGTGCCGTCGCGTCGCGCGTCTTCGACTTCGCCGTGGACCTGAACCGCTCCCTCGGTACGTCCCTCGGCCTCGACGCCGGACGAATGCTCTTCGGGCCGGTGCACCAGGCGCTCGGGGGACACCTCCGCTACCTGGTGTCGGGCGGTGCAGCGTTGCCGGAGCGCACGCATCACCGCTTCGCGGGCCTCGGCCTCCACCTGGCCGAGGGCTACGGCCTCACCGAAGCTTCGCCCGTCCTCACGGTTGCGACCGGCGGACCCCACGCCGTGGCGGGGCACGTCGGCAAGGCGATCCCCGGCGTCGAGATCAAGATCCGACGACCCGACGAGCACGGCGTGGGTGAAGTGCTCGCGCGAGGCCCCAACGTGATGGTCGGCTATGCCGACGACGAGGAGGCGACTCGCCAGACCATCGATCCGGAGGGCTGGCTCCACACCGGCGACCTCGGGAAGCTTGACCGCAAGGGTCACCTCGTCATCGTCGGTCGCGCCAAGGACACCATCGTCGCGGCGAGTGGCGAGAACGTGTACCCGGACGACGTCGAGGCCCGACTCGGCGAGGTCGAACACGTTTCCGAGCTGGCCATCGTCGGTGTGTCCGATCCGCGCGGCGGTGAGCGCGTGGCCTGCGTCGCCGTGCCGGCCGAAGCTGCCGACGTTCCGCGCGCCGAGCGCCACGCCCGGGCGAAGCGCTCGCTGGGTGCTGCGCTGTCGAAGCTCCCGCCGGCGATGCGTCCGAGCGTGACCACGCTGATCGACGTTCCGCTTCCGCGCACGACCACGCGCAAGGTGAAGCGTCGCGAGGTCCAGCGGCTCGTCGAGCGCGTCGCGCCGCTGTCGGATCGCCCTCCGGCTCCGAGCCTGAGCGCGGCCGCCGCCGACGGAGCATCCCGCATGGTGCGTGCTGCCGTCGGCGTCATCGCGCGGCGCGACCCGGCGTCGCTGACGCCGGCCATGACCCTGCGCGGGGACCTCGGGTTCGATTCCCTCATGCTGCTCGAGCTCCTGGTAGCGCTCGAGACCCAGGTGTCGTCTTCGGTGGACGCGGATGCGCTGACGGAGTGCGAGACCGTCGGCGACGTCGAGTTGATCCTTCGAGACACCGAGGCGGCGCGCCGCAGAGCGCGCAGCACCGTGACCATCGAACGGGAGGAGGAAGAGCCGCTGGAGCTTCCTCCGGCGCTGCGCGAGGCGGCCATGGCGTGGCTGGGGCGCGGTCAGATGGCGTTCTACGACCGGGTTCTGAAGGTTGCCGTCACGGGTCGAGCGTTCCTGCCGTACAACCGGAACGTCATCGTCGCCGCGAATCACGCGAGCCACCTCGACATGGGGCTCGTGAAGTACGCCCTCGGCAGCTACGGTCGGGGCATCGTCTCGCTCGCCGCGCAGGACTACTTCTTCGAGAGCGGGAAGTGGCGGCGCGCCTACTTCGACAACCTGACGAACCTCGTTCCGATCTCGCGCACCGGCTCGCTCCGCGCCAGCCTTCGCCACGCGGGCTCGCTCCTCGAGCAGGGCAGGACCGTCCTCGTGTTCCCCGAGGGAACGCGCGGCTCGGACGGTGAAGTGCACGAGTTCAAGGCCTCGGTGGGGCACCTCGCGCTCCACCAGGGCGTCGACATCCTGCCCGTCTGGCTCGGAGGCACCCATCGCGCGCTGCCCAAGGGCAGCGCCGTGCTCCGGCGGCGGGACGTCCAGGCGCGGATCGGGCCGCCGCTCGAGATCGGAGAGCTGCGTCGCCTGACCGCCGGGTCGAGCTCCAGCGACGCGTCCCGGGCCGTAGCTCGTCTCGCGCGGAGGGCCGTCGTGGAGCTCAGCCGAGGGGGTGCGCTGGACACCCGGACGCTCGCGCCCCACGACCTGAAGGAGCTGAAGGACGACGGCTCGCTGGCGGACGTGTTCCGCGAGCTGGAGCAGCGCTTCGTGGAAGGCGCGGTCAAGGTGCCGGTGAGCTTCTACTTCGCCCTGGGTACGAAGGAGCGCTGGACCGTTCGCATCAGCGAGCGAACGTGCGAGGTCGCCGTGGGCAAGGTGATAGACGTCGCCGACTGCGTGCTGAAGACGTCCCCGGCCATGTTCACTCGCATCGTCCGGGAGGCTTACACGCCGACGCCCGGGGAGTTCATCTCGGGCGAGGTGAAGAGCAACAACATCCAGCTCCTGGTCACGTTCCAGAAGGCGTTCGGCCTCGAGGGAGCGAGCGCCTGAAGGGCATGGCGGAGCGTCGTAGATGGCTCGCCTGAGCTACTGGGTGACCACCGAGCGCGGCTCGGTGGCGCTTCGCGACGGTGACAACGACATCGGCCGGTCCGCGGACTGCGATCTCGTGATCACCGACGACGAGCGGGTCTCGCGACGCCACGCCCGAATCGTCCTCGATGGGGGGACGGCCGTCGTGCACGATCTCGACAGCGCGAACGGCACGTTCGTGGACGGCGAGCGGATCAAGTCTCCGCGAATGCTACACGGCGGGGAGGTGATTCGCGTCGGAACCAAGCACTTTCAGGTCGGAGCCGGCGTCTCGCCCCCACGACAGGTTGCCGACACCGATCCCGAGGTTCCCAGCAAGCGGAGCGTGCGCCCTTCGTACGAGCCCGTCGATACCGACATCTCCGACCTGACGCCGCAGGTCGACACGTCCAGCCCGTCGGCGTTTCTCCGGGCGGCGGTGGGGGGTCGCACCACGGCGGGTGAACGACTCGACGAGGCGGTGCTCGTGCCGATGCTCGAGATGGTGTCCGACGAGGTCAGAGAAACCGGGACGACCGAGATGAGAATGGCCCAGCGAGCGTGCCTGTCGGCGCTCGGCCTCGCAGTGTCGACGCGGCGGCCGGAGTGGATCGACTACGCCGTCAACCTCTACTCCGCGCTCGGCGTTCCCATGCCGGAGCGCGTGCTCGACGCGCTGGAGGTCGCGCAGTGGCAGGTCGGTGGCGCGGACCCCGAGGCGCTCGCCGCCTACGCCACTCGACTGCGGGACTCGGTGGACCCTCTGGACAGCCCGGGTCAGGCCGCGCGCTTGCGCATCGAGGAAGCCGCGCGCATCGCCAGGAACCTCAGCGAACGACGCTGACGCCGGCCCCTGCGTGTTTGACAGTCGCTGGACCGAGCCGTAGCGTCCGCGGCGATCGATGGCACGCTACTTCATCGGCGGAGCTACGGGCTTTCTCGGCAGCCACCTGGTGCAAGCCGCAGTGAGGGGAGGCCACGACGTGGTGGCGGCCTCGCGCGGGGGCGGCGTGGTCTGCGGGGTCGAGGTGCGTCGCGTCGACGTGGCGGATGCCGACGCGGTGAAGCGCGCTGCCTCCGGCTGCGACGGGGCGTTTCTCGCGGTCGGTCACGTTTCCCGCGATCCCGAGGAAGCCGGCGCGCTCTTCGACGTCCACGTGCTGGGCACGCGCGCGGCCCTCGGAGCCTTGCGTGCGGCCGGCGTGCCGCGCGTCGTGTACGTGAGCACCAGCGGTACGATCGCGGTCGGAACCGACCCTGACGCGACCTACGACGAATCCGCGGATGCTCCCGCCGACATCGTTGCGCGCCTCCCCTACTACCGCGCGAAGGTCTATGGAGAGCGCGAGGCCCTCGAGGCGAACGCAGCGGGCTTCGAGGTCGTCGTCGTGAATCCTTCTCTCTTGCTCGGACCCGGGGACGCGCGCGAGTCGTCCACGGGGGACGTCCGGCGGTTTCTCGATCGCGAGGTCCTCGCGGTACCTGCGGGTGGCGTCGCGTTCGTGGACGTCCGCGACGCGGCGGAGGGGGCGCTCTCCGCGATGGCACGGGGCCGGGCCGGAGAACGGTACCTCCTGTCGGCGAAGAACATGACCGTGGCCGCGTTCTTCCGCCGGCTCGAGCGCATCAGCGGCGTGAGCGCCCCGTGGTTGCGCCTGCCCGCCTCCCGCTCGATCGCCGTCGGCGCGAACCGGCTCTTCTCCCGGGCCGTGCGCGCGCTGGGTGGCGAGCCGCCCATCGACGACGCGACCGTCGAGATGGGCCAGTACTTCTGGTACTGCGACGCGCGAAAGGCCGAGCGCGAGCTCGGATTTCTTCCGCGCGATCCCGGGGAAACGCTCCGCGACACCGTCGCCGATCTCCGCGCCCGGCGGGCGGCGGCGCCAGCGCCCCTGCCCCGAGTCCACGCACCGTGAGCACGGGATCGCGCCAGGGCGGGCTGCGCCGCGCGGGGGCCGCCGCGTGCGTCGTGGCGGTGGGTGTCGCCGCGTGCGGCGACGACGAACGCGTCGGCGGCACGCTGGACACGGGCCTGAAGGGCTCGAAGCCGCTGAACGAGCTCACAGCCGACGAGATCCGCGCGTTCTGCGAGGCCGCCGTCGAGTACGGCAACCGCCTGCTGGCGCCGGAGCTCGTGCTTCGAGCGTCCTGCATCCTCTCCACGTTCTTGTCGGCCACGGAGCCCATCACCGCGAGCGAATGTCGGAGTCGCGTCGACGAGTGCGTGGCCCGTGGGGCGGTGGCTTCGGCACAGCCCGACGCGTGCGACGTCCTCGCGACGACACAGACCACGTGCACGGCGACGGTCTCGGTCTTCGAGTACTGCGTCGCCGCCACGGCGAAGGTGTCGAGCGGCTTCCTGGAAGAGCTGAGCTGCGACCTCGCGTCCGCGAGTGCCGAAGATCTGGCCGAACTCTACCGCCGCTACGACCTTCCGCCGCCTGAGTGCGACGCTCTCGTGGCCGTCTGCCCCGAGCTCGTGGTCGGCTCGTCGATCTGACGGATCACGAGAACGGGACGAGCGAGCCGCGCGTTCCGGGTTCGCCGTCGTCCGCCACCTTGCTCGTCGCCTTCACCAGCACCTCCCAGTAACTCCGCGCGATTTCGGCGCCGGCGAGCGCTCCGGCCTCGCGCAGGAGCCGGTGGGCACGTGGCAGACGGTAGTGAGGTACGAAAGTGTAGAGGTGGTGTTCGAGGTGGTAGTTGACGTGGTGCGGCGCCATCAGGAAGCGGAGCCACCAGGGGGCCAGGGTGGTGCGCGTCTGGCGCAGGGGATCACTCGGATCCGAGACGACGGCGTGCTCCGCAATGCTCCGGAGGCGCAGGACGAGCGAGTACCCCGTCAAGGCGGGCACGACCCATAGCAGCACGTACGCCTCGGGTCGGCCGAGCGCGGTGAGCGTGGCGAGCATGGCGCCGTTCACGAGTAGGAAGCCGCGCTGCGTCGAGACGAACGTGCGGAGCGCGCGTCCCAGGGGTGCTCCCCCGAGGCCACGCCCGCGTGGGGCGAGTCCCGCGGAGAGGCGGGCGATGAGTCGATAGCGCTCGAACCCGGTGATGCCGCACAGGTCCCGCAACACCTTTCGCGCGAAGCTCCGCTTCGTGATGGGGAAGGGGAGCGCGAGGGCGAGGTCCGGATCCTGCTTTGTCCACGTCGCCTTGTGGTGCTGAATGTGGATGGCCCGATAGGCGTGGACGCTCAGCATGATGGGATAGGCGGTGAGCCAGGACGTGATGCGGTCGTTCCAGGCCTTGTCGCGGGCGATGAGGCGGTGCGCTCCCTCGTGCATGAGGATGGCGAGGGCGAGGTGTCGCCCGCTGACGACGACCCAGCCCACGGCGAAGGTGAGCACGCCGGGTGACGCGACGTACAGGGCGAGCGCGGCGGCAATCCAGCCCCACGTCCACGCGATGGACGCGACCCCGCGGAACGTGGAGACACGCGAGAGCTCGCGCAGCTCTTCGCGGGAAAGCAGGAGACCGGCGCGGGGCGCGGGTACCGGGTGCTCGCCGTCCACCGAGAGGGCGGCCGCCGTCACGAGGCCACCGCCAGGTGAGACGGTGCGGCTCCGAGGTGGACCTCGTCGAGCAGCCGCGCCCAGATGCGGCGGCCCAGCCGGTCGTAGTCGAGCATGGCCTGCGTCAGGGCGGCGCGAGGTGCGCCATCGAGGATACCGTCCGGAAGGAGCGGATCGGTCGCGAGCCGACGGATGGCGTCTCCGCCCACCAGGAACGTCTCCGCCGCAGCGCGGCTGAGGGGCATCAACGGCACCTTGGCGGTGCTCTTGGCCAGCGCGTCCAGACCCCGCTGCCAGCCGCGCTCGATGTCGCGCAGCGGCCAGATCGACGACGCCCACCGCTCGACGACCGCTGCGCCGAACGCGTCAGCGACGAACGGCTCGGCCACCGGCTCGAGGCCGAATCCCGAAAGCTTCTCGAACGTCGCCGACGCGGGCTCCGAGAGGTTGTTCGGTCGCACCCACAGGCCGGCAAGGCCCTCTCGAAAGCCGAGCAGGTCGAGGGCGCGCAGGGAGCGCTGGCGCTGGCCGCGCGCGACGCCACGCACGAGCCACACGGCGAGCCAGTCGCCCATCCACGCGCGCAGGCGCCGCTCACCCTGGCGCCAGCCCTCGACGTGCGTCACCAGGGGGATCGCCGCAGCAGCGAGCCGGTAGGAGCCGCGCTCGTCGCTCTCGACGACGCCCTCCGCGACGAGGCGGGTCACGGCGACGCGCATCGCGTTTCCCGTGAACCCGAAGAGGTCGCCGATGCGAACCAGGGCCGCCACGCTGATGGACCGCCCCGCCGTGACCCGGAGGAGGTCGAGGACGAGGCTCTTCGGCGTTGCGCGGCGGCGGGGGGGCACCGCGTGAATATTACATCATGCGACGTACATGGCAACAGAAAGAAATATCGGCGTTCCGGTCGGTCCGGCGCCCGGTTCCTGGCCGGATCGCCCCGTCCCCCGGCGTCATGCGGTCGCGTCCGTCAGTCGACGACGTAGATCGGGTTGGAGTAGATCCACGCGAAGTCCTCGTCGGCCTCCGCCGCGAAGCTGGACAGGTGACCCTCGAGGTGCCGCGGGATCATCCGCACCTCGGCGCGGTACGCGCCCTTCTCGGTCACGGCGAACGTCACGTCCGAGTCGCTCGTGTGGACGACGTCCCACCCGCCCTCCTTGGCACGAAGGATCCGGATCGTCAGGGCCGGCGGCGAGACGGCCGGATCGAGGTCGACGATCTCCGGCATCGTCACGCGCAGCTCGACGCCGGCAGCGAGCGACGCGTCGCTGCCCATCTCCTTCGGCGCGCCGCCGGCGACTGCGTGGTAGTCGAACCCGCGCGCAAACCCGAGGAACTCGAAGACGCCGAACAGACGACCCGCCCGCAGCGCATCCTTCAGGTGCGAGTCATCCCACTTTCCGTCGGACGCGCCCTTCACGAGCAGGTGGTTGGAGAACCAGATCATCATCCGACGAAAGCTGTCGACGCGCTCTCCGTCCGGCAGGAGCTGCTGGAAGGAGTTGCGATGGCTGTCCGTGCCCATCGTCGTGACACGTCGCTCTCCCCGCGCGAGCACCGTCCCCCAGGTCTCCAGGTATGCGGGATCCTCGCTGATGATGGGCATCACCGTGAGGTCGGGGTGCGGCAGCAGCTCGGGCGTCCCCAGCTTGGCGAGGAGGCCGACGGCGGCGGTGATGTCGAGGAAGAGATTCGCGTGCAGGTTGTACATCTCGAAGCCGTCGTGCTTCGTCGCGATGAGCGCGTCGGGCGTCCAGTTCTCGGTGTGCGAAACCAGCACGATGGCCCCTTGCGCGCGCATGGCCGCCATGTCCGTCGGGTCGGTCGACTCGTAGATCCGGGACCGCTCGGAGGGGTCCGGCGAGACGTGGCCCTCGAGGCCAACGGGCATCACGTCGCTGGGCTCGCAGCCCGCCAGGATGAGTGACGCGCTTCCGTCGGGGCACGCCATGAAGTTCGCGACGGGCTTGCCCCCGCGTTCGACGAGCTCGTCGCCGAGGTCTGCGCGGTAGAGCAGAGCGTCCGGGAACTCGGTGGTGGTGAACGCCTCGCGATGGTCGGTGAGCATCACGAACGAATGCTTGGACTGACAGATCCCGCGTCGCAGGTCCTCGAAGCACGGCTCGTTGATGTTGCCCTGGGCGTCCCACGGTTCTCCGTCGCAGGCGTCGTGCGAGTAGACGGAGTGTGCGTGGATGAGGCCGCGCTGCTCGACGTAGCCGCGGGTGACGGTCGTTTCCGGTGGGAACGTGGTGCCCGGCTCCCAGGGCTCGCGGGGCGCGCCCGCGCTGCCGGCGGTGCCTGCCGACCCCGAGCTGCCAGCGTCGCCTGCGCCGCCGCCGGTTGCGCCGGCGCCTCCCGCCCCGCCCGAGCCGCTTCCGCCTGGTTCGTCGTCCGACCCGCAGGCGAGCAGGGAGAGTGCGAGGCCGAGGGTGGCGAGTCTGTGCATGGCGTTCTCCGGAGTGGGCGGGTGCGTCGCCTCGGCGGCATGCTACCGCATTCGATGGCGCCCGGCCCCTGCACGGCCCTGCTAGGCTCCGCCCGTCGATGCGCCGACACGTCGTACCCCTCTTGCTGGCGCTCGTCGGACATGCGCCGACGGTGGGCGCCCAACCTTCCGCCTCTTTCGGCGAGGCGCCGTCCTCGCAGGGTACCGCGCCCGTGGCGACGCCCGGCGCGCCTTCCGACTACACCGGACCGCAGCACTACGACGGCTCGGGTCGAGAAGGCTTCGAGTCGGGGGAGCCGGAGGCGGCAGCCCGACCGTGCAGGCCGGATCAACCAGGCTTCACGCCCTACGTGCGGCGTCCCGAGTGCGCGAGCCTCCCGTTCGACGCGGCGCCGGATCCCGTGCGCGTGACTCGAACCGTCCGCGGCGGACCTCGCTACCACGACGGACTCTACGCGCGCCTCGGGTTCACGATCGGCGGTACGAGCGACACGATGACGTCCGACCGCGCGCGTCTGGGCGACTTCGGCACGTACCGCGGCGTCGAGGTGAAGCACGACGGTGTCACGCCAGGGACGCACCTCGCCATCGGATTCACGCCCATCGCCGGCCTGGCCCTGGCCGGGTCGCTCGAGACGGCGACGATCGTCGCGGGCGAGAGCGACTCGTTTCGGTTCCGTGGAGGGAGCGTGTCCGACGGGTACGTGTTCAAGACGGCCCAGCTCGAGCTCATCGGGCTGCTCGTCGACTGGTACCCGTGGCCCGAAAAGGGGTTTCACGTCCAGGCCTCGCCGGGGTTCGCGGTGTTCATCGCGGGGCAGGGCGACACGCCCGCCAACGCACCACGCTTGCGCGCCCACACCGCCACGGGCTGGGGGTCGGGTTTCGGCGTGGGTTACGAGTGGTGGATCGGCGACGAGTGGGGCCTGGGCTTGCTCGGTCGCGTGCTCTACGCGAGCGTGTCGGGCCAGGACGCCCCCGGCAACGAGTGGTCGCATCGCATGCTCGCCGCTGCCATCGGGGTCACGGCGACGTACCACTGACGGCCCGCGAACCCGTGCTACAACCGGGCGCATGTCACGATACGTCTACCTCGCAGCGTGTACGTTCTCGCTGATCGCCGCGTGCGGCTCGTCCGACGACGGCTCCGGCGGTTCGGGCGGCAGCAGCGGTTCGAGCGCCGATGCTTCTGCGGGGTCCTCCGGTGGTGGATCGGGTGGGGCGGCGGCGGCGGGTGGCTCGGGCGCAACGACGAGCGGCGGCGCCAGCGGTAGCGCGGGTGCCGGTGGCAGCGCAGGGGCCGGTGGCGGCAGCGCAGGCGCGGGTGGAGGCAGCGCGGGGTCCGGCGGTGGTAGCGCCGGTGGTGGTGGTGCGGGTGCCGGCGGCGGCGCGGGAGCTGGTGGCGGCGCGGGAGCTGGTGGGGGAAGCGCCGGCGCGGGCGGCGGAAGCGCCGGTGCGGGCGGA
>CAZARU010000105.1:0-24526 GCA_964487605.1 uncultured Polyangiaceae bacterium | reverse complement strand
GGTGGCAGCGCGGGCGCTGGCGGGAGCGCGGGCAGCGGCGGCACGGGCGGCGTGGCCCCGCCACCGGCCTCGTGCGACCCGGAGCCGGGAGGCGGCTCCGCGACGGTGGCGGCACCCGTCCTCGAGCTGACGCTGTTCGACCGATGGGAAGAGGGCTGGCTCGGCTCACCCTCGGTGGTCGATCTCGACGGCGACGGCCCCCGCGAGTTCGTCGTGCCGCGCGGTCGCGCCCTCATCGTGTGGGAAGCGAGCGGGACGCTGCGGTTCAAGAAGGAGGCCGCCGGTGGGCGCATCTGGGCGAGCCCGGTCGTGGCGGACCTGGAAGGCAACGGCACCATCGAGATCGCGTTCGCGGCGCGAGATCGCGTCTACGTGGTCGACGCGAGCGGTAACGACCGCCCCGGGTTCCCCGTCACCTGGCAGGACGAGATGCGGAGCCTCGCCGCAGGCGACGTGGACGGAGACGGCGAGCTCGAGCTGGTCGCCGCTCCCGCCACGGGGAGCCCCACGGACGTCATGATGGCGTGGAACGCGGACGGCTCGGTCGTGGCCGGCTTCCCACCGAACGGCAGCGGTACGAGCGGCTGTGACGAGAAGTGCTACCTCGCGGGCTGCTACGATCAGAACGTCGCCGTGGGGGATCTCGATGACGACGGCCGGGACGACATCGTCGTCCCTCACGACAACGCCTACGCGAGCATTCATCACGGCAGCGGCGTCGCGTTCGACGCGCACTCCGGATTCCCCGTCACGAAGACGCCCGGGGTCCGCTACCTGCACGACCTGGCGCTCGCCCAGATGGGGTGGGCGCCCGACGAGGACACGGCGAACCAGGCCCACTTCACCAACACCGCACCGGCCATCGCCGATCTGGACGACGACGGAACGCCCGAGGTGCTGATGCTCGCGAGCGTGCAGAACGCCGCCCAGACCGACCGCGAGCGTGGCGTCGCCGTGTGGGCCGTCGGCGCCGATGCATCCCGCGCGAGCGGCTTCGAGACGCCCTTCCACGCTCCGGGATTTCTCAGCGGGCTCTGGGACTTCGGCAACAACCTCGTCGGCATCACGAACCAGCTCACGGTCGCCGACCTGGATCCGACCCTGCCGGGACCGGAGATCGTCTTCGCGGGGTTCGACGGCCGCATTCACGCCGTCAGCGCCACGGGCGCCGCGCTGTGGTCGGCGACGTACACGACCAGCGCCGAAGTGGCGACCGCGGGAGTCGTCGTCGCCGACCTCTCGGGCGATGGTCGCCCCGAAGTCGTCTTCGCCACCTACTCCGTCGCCGACGGCGACGGCGCCCTGTTCGTCCTCGATGCGGGCGGCAACGAGCTGCACCGGATCCCGCTCCCGCGCCGCGGCGCCATGCCGGTGCCGACCCTGGCCGACGCCGGCGGCGACGGGGAGCTCGACATCGTGGTGTCCCTGAAGGACGCGGAAGACCGCAGCGAGAGCGTCCTGGTCTACCGCATACCCGGCTCGGGAACGGCGTGCGTCCTGTGGCCGACGGGTCGCGCCAACGACCGACGCAACGGCTGGGTGCGCTGACCTGCGCAGCGCAGGGGAGAACCGGCCGGCCACGCCGCCGCGGCAAGGCACCGCGCGACGCTTTTTCCTGGTGATTGCTGCTCCCGCGCACGCGGCACGGCGCTCGCTCCGCGCAGCGCCTGCCCCACGGTTCGTCAGCAGGGCGTGCAGCTACACGCAGCGCCGCACGTGACGTTCGGCTTGTCCTCGTTCGCGGCACAAGTGGCGCCGCACGAATCCACGCCGCACTGGAGAATCGTGTTCTTGCAGGCGTTGTCGTGCGATGGCGCGTCGCATGCGACCGTGCACGGATCCGTGCCGCATTCGATCCTCGCTGATTCGCACGCGGTCTCGTGGCGGCACTCGACGTCGCACCGGTACAGGGACGGGCAGCGCAGGGTCGCGTTCTTGCAGCTGTCCTTTGCGGTGCACTGGATCCTGCAGTGATAACCGGCAGGGCACGTCTGGGTCGTGTCCTTGCAGATGGTACTCGTCCCGCAGAGGATCGTGCATGTTCGGCCATTCGCGCCGGTCGTGCAGCCGCCGGTGCACGCGCTGGGGCAGCCGCTTCCCGTGGACGGTGGCGCAAAGCCGCACGAAGCGACGCACACGCCGCCGAAGCAGACGCCGCTCTGGCAGTCCCCGTTGCCGTTGCAAGTGCGGCCGTTGACGCACTTGGTACACGTGGCGCCGCCGCAGTCCACGTCCGACTCCGTTCCATTCTTGACGAGGTCGGTGCAGGTGGGCGCCTGGCAGACGTTGCCGGTGCACACTCCGCTCACGCAGTCGCTGCCGCCGATGCAGCCCTGACCCGTGGGACACCTCGGGCAGGACGGACCACCGCAGTCGACGCCGGTCTCCTGTCCGTTCTTGACGAGATCCCCGCAGGACGGCGCCTGGCAGATGTTGCCGGTGCACACGCCACTCGTGCAGTCGCTTGCACCGACGCACGCAGCCCCCGAAGCGCACTTCGGGCACGCGGGCCCCCCGCAGTCGAAGTCGGTCTCCTGTCCGTTCTTGACGGTGTCCGTGCACGTCGGCGCCTGGCAGACGTTGCTCGTGCACACGCCGCTCTGGCAGTCCGTGCTCGCCAGACAGGCGAGCCCGGAGGCGCACTTCGGGCAGGTCGGACCCCCGCAGTCCACCGCGGTCTCGGCTCCGTTCTTCACCGTGTCGGTACACGTGGCCGGCTGGCACGTGCCCCCGCTGCACACCCCCGTGGTGCAGTCGGCGCCGACGGTGCAGCCTCCGCCCACGGCGCAGGACGGGCACGTCGGCCCGCCGCAGTCCGTTCCTGTCTCGGTTCCATTCTTGACGCCATCGGAGCACGTGGGCGTCCGGCACACGTTCCCCGTGCAAACGCCGCTGATGCAGTCGGCTGCGCTGCTGCAGGTGAGTCCTGCGACGCACTTTGGGCACGATGCGCCGCCACAGTCGACGTCGGCTTCCGTCCCGTTCCTCACCGAATCGGTGCAGAGCGGCGGCTGGCACACGTTACCGGTGCACACTCGACTCACGCAGTCGACCGGCGCCGTGCACGCAGCCCCGTTCGGGCACTTCGGGCACGCGGGACCGCCACAGTCGACGTCCGTCTCTTGAGCGTTCTTCACCAGGTCCAGGCACGTCGGGGGTTGACACACGTTCGAGATGCACACGCCGCTCGTGCAGTCGTTTCCCGCAGCGCACGCGAGTCCGACGCCGCACTTGCCACACGCGGGTCCGCCGCAGTCGACGTCGGTTTCCTGTCCGTTCTTGATGCTGTCGCTGCAACCCGGCGTGGAGCACGTCCCACCGGTGCAGAAGAGCCCGATGCTGCAGTCCGGATGCCCGAGGCACATCTGCCCGACGGTGCATCTCGGGCACGTTGGGCCGCCGCAGTCGATGTCGGTCTCGCTGCCGTTCGCCACCTGGTCGGTGCACAGCGCCGCCGCACAAGCGGTGCCGCCGCACACGAGGCTCGTGCAGTCGCTGCCCTGGCTGCAGCCACCACCGACGCCACACGGGCCGCAGGCGGGGCCGCCACAGTCCTGCCCGGTCTCGTTCCCGTTCTTCACACCGTCGGAACAGTTCGCCAGCTGGCACACACCGCTCGTGCACACGTGGCTGATGCAGTCCTGGGGAACCGCGCATTCCTGCCCTGCAAAGCAGGGCGCGCACACGCCACCGCCGCAGTCGACGGCGGTCTCCAGCCCATTACGCACGAAGTCCGAGCAAGAAGGTGCCGAGCAGAAGTTGCCCGTGCACACTCCACTGGAGCAATCCGATCCGGCGTCGCACCGTGAGGCCTCCGGACACCGATCGCACGTCGTGGCGCCCCCACAGTCGACGGCTGCTTCTCCGCCGTTCCGGACGCCGTCGTCACAGCGCGGAGCGGCGCAGGCCGTCCCCGCGCAGACGCCGCTGGCGCAGTCCGCTCCGGACGCGCACGCACCGCCCGGGCCGCAGCCCCCGCACGAGAGGCCGCCACAATCGACGTCGGCCTCGTCACCGTTTCTCGTTCCGTCGCTGCACGTCGGAACCTGACAGGCTGCGCCGGTACATACGCCGCTCGTGCAGTCGTTTGCGGCGCCACAGCCCGCCGCGTCCGGGCACTTGGGACAGATCCCCCCGCCGCAGTCGATGTCGCTTTCGGCTCCGTTCTTCACGCTGTCGATGCACGACGGAGCCTGGCAGAACCCGCCCTGGCACAGTCGGCTCGAACAGTCGTCGTCGGCGGCGCATCGCTTGCCGGGTGCGCAGCGGCCGCAGTCGGGCCCGCCGCAGTCGACGTCGGTCTCGCTTCCGTTCTTCGCGCCATCGGAGCACCCGGGCACCGTACAGAGGCCGCCCGCGCAGTAGGTGGTGAGGCAGTCCGCGCCAGCGCGGCAGCGCTGCCCGGCCGCGCATTTGGGGCAGGTGGCGCCACCGCAATCGCGGTCCGTTTCGTCGCCGTTCTGCACGAAGTCCGAACACGAAGGAACCTGGCAGACGTTGGCCATGCAGACGCCGCTGACGCAGTCGCCGGCCCAGCCGCACGCGGCTCCGTGGCCGCACGGCAAACACGTATCGCCGCCGCAATCCACGTCCGTCTCGGTTCCCGACAGCAGGCCATCGGAACAAGACGGGGTCGCGCACGTCTTGTTCACGCAGAACCCACCGCGACAGTCCAGCGGCAGGTTGCACGCCATGCCATCCCCGCACGGAGGGCAGCTGCCACCGCAATCCAGGTCGGTCTCGGTACCGTTGGCAACGCCGTCGCTGCATCCGGGTGGCTGGCACACTTCCCCGATGCAAACTCGGCTGTCGCAGTCTGAACCCAGCAGACACGCCGCGCCGGGTGTGCACGCTGCGCAAATCGGCCCACCGCAGTCCGTATCCGTCTCAGCGGCGTCTTTCACACCATTCGTGCACGTCATCGTCTCGCACACGCCGGCCGGGTTGCAGTTGCCTCCCAGGCAGTCGGACGCCGAGTTGCACGTCTTGCCGTCCCGGCAGCGCGGGCACGCCGTTCCGCCGCAGTCCACGTCGGACTCGTCCCTGTTCAGGACGCCGTCCGTGCACGACGCGGCCTCGCAGACGTTGCCGAGGCACACTCCCGAGCCGCAATCTCGCGGTAGGAGGCAACCTTCGCCTGGCGGGCAGGCGAAACAATCCGGCCCGCCGCAGTCCGTGCCCGTCTCCTGGCCGCTCATCACGCCGTCGCTGCAGTGCTCCCCCGCGTCGGATCCGGCGAGCCCCGCCATGCCGGCTGTGCCCGCTGCCGTCCCGGCAGAGCCGCCCATGCCCCCCGTGCCCCCGGCAGCTCCCGCACCCGCCGAGCCAGCCGTTCCCGACGCGGCGCCGAAACCCGAGCTGCCGGCCGCGGAGCCGCCCGCGGCTGCCGCCCCGGAGTCCGCGCCAGAGTCTGCGCCGGTCGAACTCGGTACCGACTCGAAATCATCGAGCACCGCGGGGCAGGCGGTCGCCGAAGTGGCCAACAGCGTGGCGAGCGTCAGCTTGCGCAGCAGGGGCCACGCCATCATCGCCCCGCCGTGCACCGAGCGCAGAAGTCCATCTCGAAGCCTGTCATTCTACGGCCGTCTCGACGAGACGTTTAGGCCTTCGCGCGGGAACGACCCCAAAAGGGGGACGGTGGGGCGCCGCCCACGCGGGGTCGCCGATCGACCGGTGAGGAAGGCCGCGGAGCCGCGACCACCCGCGACGTTTCCCGGCGAGGCGACCGCGAGCGGCCGCGTCATGTACCCCATGGTACCTTCGGCGACGTGCTGAGCGACACCGACCCCGTGCGGCGCACGTCATGGTCGAGCATCTGCGGCGCATGACCCCGGCGGAGCGGTTGCACCGTGCTAGCGAGCTTCGCGCCGCGGCGGTGACGCTGGCCCGGTCGCCAACCCGGACCGTGGGCCTTCACGCCGGACGATCGTAGCGGAGACGCCGCCGAGCGCAAGACGTGCGCCGCACCAGCCACGACGCGACCTCACTTCATCTTGAGACGCTGCGACAGCACGCGGTAGTGCCGCTCCGCGTCGCGATCGTCGGGGTCGAGACGACGCGCCATGCGAAAGCACTTCAGGGCGTTCACTTCGTCGCCCGCGAACAGGTTGAGGTGCGCCTTGATGTAGTGGGGGATGGCGACTTCGCGGTTCTCCACGACGGCCTCGCGGACCAGATCGTCGAGCTGCGAGCGCAGCGCGACGCGCCACTGCTCGTCCTTCGAGTCGAGCAGCTCGGCCCACACGGCGCAGAGCCGGTACTCCTTGGCCTCCGGGTGCAGGTCGGCGGCGCGTCGCAGCTCGCCGAGCGCCTTGGCGACCAGCCCCTCTCGAAGCGCCGCCCTCCCCGACTGGTACAGCGCCTCCGCACGCAGACGGCGCTGCTTGACGTCGTCGGGCGGAGGAACCGACGCGCGAGCGCTCGCGCCGGCAGGGCGGACGGCGCGCGGCGCGACACGGCGAGGAAGCGAAGGCCACGCGACGGGACGCGCCGGCACCTCGGGACGGCGCGCCGCGGGCACGGCGGCCTTCGCGCGCGCCACGGGGCTCGGCGTGGACACGACGGGCGCCTTCGCCACGGGCACCTTGGGCTCGTCCGACGGCACCGCGACCGTGGACGCCCACACCGCGCGAAGCTGCATGCTGTTCAGCGGTCGCTCTTCGTCGAGCACGATGGCGTCGGCCAGCACCAGCGCGCACAGGACCTGGCCGGCGTGAAGCGGGTCGAGGTTCGCGCCGGCCAGCACCGCCCGCGTCGTGCGAGAGCCGTCGATCCTGGACACGAACTGGGCCTCGGCGACCTTCATCCGAAAGCGCTCCGTGAGATCCTCCACACGCTCTTCGACGCGCGGATAGAGGTCGAGCACCGGCGCGACCACCTTCTCGACCCGCGCCGGATCGTAGAACCGGCGCACCCCCTCGAGGACGAGGGGCGCGACCTCGACCGGGTAGTGGGCGACCTCGTCGAGCGCTTCCGGGGTGTTTCGGAACTGGCAGACCGGATTGGCCCACTGGAAGCAGCGCAGCACCTTGCGCCGGACCTGGTCCTCGAGCACCTCGTTGACCTGCTCGTGGGTCAGGAACCCGAGGGCCACGCACGCTTCACCGAAGCGCATCTGCTCGCTGCCGTCCGGCGCCTCGGTCACCTTCTCGACGACGCTGCGGTACTGCGCTTCGGTCAGCATCCGCCGGGTCAGGAGCACGCGTCCGAAGGTCTCTCCCAGCGTCCCCTCTTCCGCGAACACCGGGACGCCCTCGTCGAGGTACACGAACGTGTTCACCTCGCCGGCTCTCACCTGCACCACCCCGGAGCTCTTGAACTTGTGCAGCGCCAGGACCCAGCCGGCGAAGCCGGCGTCGGCGATCTCGATGCTGGTGGCGCGAGGCACTGGACGGGGGCGAGAGACGTCTCGGAGCGTCGAAGCCTATCGCGCTGCGCGACTCGCGACGATGGCCTTCGCGAAGCACTCGACTATCCTGGGCGCTCGCGCACATGACCGAGCCTCACGCCGAAGCGTCGTGGGCCAGCGCGGAGACGCTGGGCTGGCCGGAGCTCGTCGGGCGCATCTCCGCGCGCGCGGTGAGCGCCGCGGCGAGGGAGCGCATCCTGCGCCTCGCGCTCGCGGACTCGCTGGACGAAGCCGAGCGCCGCGTGGCCCGGGTGAGGGAGGCCGTGGCCCTGGAGCTCGCCGACGGCGCGCCCCCCGTGACGGACCTGGCGGACGCGGCGCAGGTCCTCGCCGCGCTCGAGCGCGGCGCCGTCGCCACGGTGGGCGACCTGTGCGTGCTCCACGCCGTGCTGCGAGCCGCGCGCGACCTGCGCGCCTTCGCGGCGGCCCGCCGTGAGTCGCATCCGGCGCTGTCCGCGGCGCTCGACTCCGACCCCGCGCTCGGCGAGCTCTCCGCCGCCCTCGACCGGTCTCTCGAGGGCGGCGAGATCTCGGAAGGCGCCTCCACGGAGCTCGCCGCGGCGCGCCGCGCCCTGCGCGACGCGCGCGCCCGCGCCGTCGACGAGCTGCGGCACGTCGCGCGACGCCACCGGGACGTCCTGCGCGCCGAGAGCCACGACGTCGTCGACGGACGGCACGTGCTGTTCGTCCGCGCCGACGCGCACCACCGCGTGGACGGCATCGTGGTGGGCTCGAGCGCCTCCGGTGCGACGCTCATCGTCGAGCCCGCCAGCGTCATTCCCCTGTCGAACCGCGTGAAGATCGTCGAGAGCGACGTGGCCCGGGAAGAGCTCGCCGTGCGCACGGACCTGTCGTCCCGCGCTCGGGAGCGCGCGCCCGAGTGCGCGCGCGCCTGGAGCGCGTGCCTGGACGCCGACGTCGTGTTCGCCATCGCGCGCTGGGCCCTCGAAGCGGACGCCCACCCCATCACGCCCGAGGGCGAGCCCGTCATCGACCTGCGGAACGCGCGCCACCCGCTGCTGCTCGGGCGAGGAATCGACGTGGTCGCCAACGACGTCCGCCTCGACTCGCCGGGGTGCCTGGTGATCTCCGGGCCGAACGCCGGAGGGAAGTCCGTGCTGCTGAAGACCATCGGCCTCTTCGCGCTCATGGTGCGGGCCGGCCTGCCGCTCCCCGCCGGTTCGGCGAGTCGCGTGGGGTGGTTCGATCCGGTGCTGGCGAACATCGGCGATCAGCAGGCCATCGAGCGGTCGCTCTCCACGTTCTCGGCCCACGCTTCTCAGGTGGCGGAGATGCTCGCCCGCGCCCGCGCCCGCGCCCTGGTGCTCCTCGACGAGCTCGCGGGAGGGACGGATCCGGCCGAAGGCGCCGCCCTGGCGACCGCGGTGCTCGAGGCCCTGGTCGAGCGCGGCGCCACGGTCGTCGTCACCACCCACCACGAGCCGCTGAAGGAGCTGGCGCTGTCGACGCCGCGGTTTCGCAACGCCTCGGTGGGATTCGACTTCGGCGTCATGCGTCCGACGTTCGAGCTTCATCTGGACGTGCCCGGACCCTCGAGCGCGCTCCTCGTCGCGGAGCGCTACGGGATACCCGCGGAGGTCATCGCGCGCGCGCGCGTCGCCCTGGGTGACGACGCACGACGACGCGAGGACGCGCTGGCCGCCCTCGACCGCGAACGGGCAGCGCTGGCCGAGGCGCGCGCGACGGCCGAGCGCGACGCGAGCGAACAGGCGCGCCTGCGCGAGGAGGTCCAGCACGAACGGGAGCGCGCACGCGTCGAGGCGCGCACGCGGCTGGCGGAGGAAGCGGCCACGCTGATGACCGACGTCCGCGCGGCGCGCAGCGAGATCCGCGCCGCTCGGGAGCGCGTCAAGCCACGCTCGCCAGGGGCCGACGACGTTCGCCGCGCCGAGCGCGAGGTGGACGCGGCGGCACGGCACGTCGCCGTGGGAACGCCCCTCGCCGCGGCGACGAGGCCCGCGCCGCCGCCCGTGACCGGAGCGCTCGAGCGGGGCGCGACCGTGTGGCTGCGCCGCATGAGCACCTCTGCGCAGGTCGTGGACCCGCCCGCCCGAGGCCACCTGCGGGTGCTGGTGGGGGCGATGAAGCTCGTGGTCGCGCTCGAGGACGTGTCGTTGCAGGCGCCGCCGGCACGGAAGAAGCCGAAGACGCGGTCCAGAGCGCCCGCCGGGAGCAACGCAGCGCCGGGCAGGACGTCCGAGAACACGCTCGACCTCCGTGGGGAGCGCGTCGAGGAGGCGCTGCTGCAGCTCGATGGCTTCCTGGACCGCCTGCTGGGCGAAGGGGAGCCCGCAGGGTTCGTGCTTCACGGACACGGGACCGGTGCGCTGAAGGACGCGGTGCGCGCGCACCTGGCGCAATCCGCCTACGTGGAGAGAGCACGAGCCGCCGACGCCGACGACGGTGGCGACGCGTTCACGGTCTTCTGGATCGCCGGCTGAGGGCGGCCCCGGCGGCGCGCGCACCCGGGGCGGCGTCCGGCGCGATGGCAATGGTCCGGCCGCAGCGGAACGCCTCGGGCCCGGCGGGAGCAATGTTTCGCCGGTGACGAAAAGCCTCGGCGTCGGCCGACCTCCGCGTTGACCCGATCGCCGCGGTTTCGTCACAGTCGCCCGAATGACTTATTCGGCTCTCGCGTCGCGAGGCTCCCGTCGCCCGGGGATCCTCTGCGCTTTCTTCTTCGGGCTCGCGGCGCTCGCGTGCAGCAGCGACGCCGATCTGCCACCGCTCACCGGCGAACCCGGCGGAACGTGCAGGGCCCCCGACTGCCTCGCGTGCGGGAGCTGCCTCGCACAGTGCCTGTGCGCCACGCAGAGCGACGAGCTCTGCCTGCAGGCGTGCAGCACTTCCGCCGTGGGCGGCGCCGGCGGTGCCCCGGCGAGCGGGGGAGCGTCGTCGGGGGGAACGTCCGGGTCCGGCGGCAGCGCGGGCTCGGCCGCCGGTGGCGCGTCGGGAACCTCCGGCAGCGGCGGTGCCTCCGGCGCGGCGGGAGGCGCGGGTGGCAGCGCGGGGACGGCGGGCAGCGGCGGATTTTCGGGAGTCGGCGGGAGCGCGGGCAGCGGAACGGGGGGCTCCGGCGGAAGCGCGCCGCCTCCGCCACCACCGCCCCCGGGAGACGTGACGTGGTTCGACTACGCCGCCCAGCAGGCCGCGACGAACGGCAGCTGGGGCTGGGCGCTCACGGACATCGTGCAGCACCTGCCGGCGAGCTACGGAAGCACGTACTACGACTCCGACCTCGTCACCTACGGGCACGAGACGACGCACGGCATCCACGCTCACCTCCGCAACAACTTCAACTCGACCGGCAAGCGGGCGAACGCCTTCTACGTGCTGAACGATCGCGCGGCCCTGGTGGAGGAGCCCGGGATCCGCAAGAGCGACATCAACGGCTTCGTGCCCCAGAGCCTGCGCGAGTCCCGGTACTCCACCTACCTGGCGGGCGCGTCCGACTGGGACGACACGCCCCTCTACATCTGGGACGAGTGGGTGGCGTACACGAACGGCACCAAGGTGGGGCTCGCGCTCTCGGACGAGGGCGCGTGGAAGAGCGGCTGGCGCGATCAGTTCGGGAACCTGGAGTTCACGGTCTACGGCCTCGCCGTCGGGGCGGCGGTAGAAGCGAAGGACCCGACGTACTGGGCGAGCAACGACCAGTTCCGCGCCTTCATGAAGTGGCAGACGGAGCGCGCGATGGACCACTTCCAGCGCGCGCGCGCCACGACGGACTTCGAGTGGGACAAGATGGACGCTTACTTCGAGAAGATGAAGACGAGCCCCGACGCGGAGACGTGGCGGGCGTTCGTGAAGCGGGCTCACGGGGAAGAGTGGTCACGGTCGGTGATGGATTTCTGAAAGGTTGGGAACGGACATGGCGAAAATCTGCATCCAGTGCAACTCGAAGATCGGTTTCTTCAAGACGCCCATCGAGGGCGTCTACTGCACGTACGACTGCCGCAACGACGCGCGGCGAGAGATCGAGAGCGCACAGAAGGCGAACCAGGAACTCGCGGTCGCGGCGCGCGCCCGCGCCGAGCGCGACGCGGAGGACCGCCGCCGGAGCGAGACCGTGGCACGGACCGAGATCGAGAAGAAGAGCACCTGCCCCAAGTGCGCATCCGCCTGGAGCCTGGTCCAGGGTGGCGGCGCCATGGGCCTGCACGTGGGCGACTGTGCGTCCTGCGGCTTCTCGTCGGAGTTCCTCCGCATCGAGGCGTGTCCCAACTGCCACGGCACGTCGCTCGTGGTCGGTCCGGACGAGGCGGGGCGCTGCCCCAAGTGCAAGTTCCGGTCGTCCTACACGCGCCTGTCAGCCTGATCCGGCCGCATCGCGAATCGCCCTCGTGACCGCCTCGCTCCGAGCCTCCGCGGGTCCGGCGAGGCCGTCGCAGCGCGCCATGTCCCCGAAGCGCACCCCGACCTCGGGCGGCTCGCGAAACCCGACTTCACCGGACGACATCGTCACCCCGCCGGCCCACGCGAACCGCTGAACGGGCCGCTCGCCCGACGCCGCCACCAGCGCCAGTACGGTGCATCCGTGATCACCCGCGCGCGCGACGACGGCGCCGACGCTCACGCCTCGGCACCCGCCGGGACGAGGGCAGACGCGCTCGGGCTCCGGGCGGACGTCCACCTTTCGGCCGGGCAGAGCGCGCCCCACGAGCGCCGCGAGGTGGCCCTGTACCTCACGCGCCGCCCGACGGGCCGCGTCGTCGGGTCCGGACGCGCCTCTCGGCATGACGATGCGCGGCCAGAGCACGACGACGGTGGCCGCGTCACCCACCGAGCGGCTGATCTCCGGAGCGTCGTCGCGTGGCACGGCGCCGGCGGGCTCCGACGCCGACGCGCCAGCCGACTCGGGGGAGCCCGGAGGCGGAGCGACCTCACGGTGCGCGTGACCGTCGGCAGCGCCGCGTCCATCCGCGAGAGGGGGGCCGTCGTGTCGCTCGGGTCCGCCCGGACGGTAGTCGCCGCCACCGCAGGCACCGAGGGCAAGGCTGGCGATCAGCGCGGCGGCGCCCCTCACGTCGAAACGTCCGCGCAGCCACCCGGCGTGCACGACTCGCCGTTCTGGCAGCACTGCCCCTGACAGCACATCCACGTGCAGAAGACGCCGCTGCAGGGGTCGGCGGCGCCGACGCACTGACCGGCGATGCAGATCTGGTTGTGCCCGCACTGGCACTGCATCGAGCCGCCACAGCCGTTGGAGACCGTCCCGCACAGCCCGGCCTGGACACAGGAGCGCGGGGTGCACCCGCACTCGTTCGGGACCCCGCCGCCGCCGCACGTCTGCGGCTGCGTGCAGTAGCCGCAGTTCAGCGTGCTGCCACAGCCGTCGCCGACCTGCCCACACTTGACCCCGAGGGACAGGCACGTCTTGGGCGTGCAGGTGTTGCCGCCGCACCGATTCGGGTTCCCGGCACCGCCGCAGGTCTGCCCCGTGGGGCACACGCCGCACGTCAGCGTACCGCCGCAGCCGTCCGGCACCGTCCCGCACTGGGCACCGACGCTCGCACAGGTGATGGGCGTGCAGCCGCACTGATTCTCCGCCCCGCCACCACCGCACGACGCAGGCGGCGTACACCCGCCACAGTCGAGCGAGCCTCCGCAACCGTCGGGCACGGTTCCGCACGCGACCCCGAGCTGCGCGCACGTGCTCGGCGTGCAGCCGCAAGAGTTCGCCACCCCTGCTCCACCGCACGTCGCAGGGGGCGAACAGGTGCCACAGTCGATGGTCCTGCCGCAGCCGTCCCCGACGAGGCCGCAAGTAGCGCCGAGATCCCCGCAGTCGATGGGCACGCAGGGGCCGAGCCCGCACTGGTTCGCCTGTCCGCCGCCGCCGCACGTCTCCCCGCCATCGCAGTCACCACAGCCGATGGTGCCACCGCACTGGTCGGGCACCGTGCCGCAGCCGGCGCCGAGCTCGCTGCAGTCCTTCGCCTTGCAGCCGCACTTGCTGGGCGAGCCACCCCCGCCGCAGGTCGCGGGCGCCGCGCAGACGCCGCAGTTGAGCGTTCCTCCGCAGCCGTCCTCGACGACGCCGCACTCCGCTCCAAGGGACTCGCAGGTCTTAGGCTGGCACTTGCACCGGAACGACGCGCCATCGGTCACGCAGACGTCCGGATCCTGGCACGATCCACAGTCGAGCAGCTTGCCGCAGCCGTCGTTCATCTTGCCGCAGGTCGCGCTGAAATCGCTGCACGTCCTGGCCGTGCACGGCTCGTCGCCACAGCGATTGGGACCATCGCCGCCGCAGACTTCGCCGTCGGGGCAGTCGCCGCAGGAGAGCGTCGCGCCGCACCCGTCGAGGACCTCCCCGCACTCCGCATCGAGCGCCTCGCACGACGTGGGGAGGCACCCGCCCGCGTCACTGGCCGTACCGCCGGTACCCGATGCACCGGACGCGCCGCCCGCCCCCGCCGCTCCGGAGGTACCGCCGCTCGCAGCGCCCCCGCCGTCGGCGTTCCCGCCTCCGCTCCCGGAGCCGTCGCCGCCGAACTCGCTGCCGCCGCACGCGATGGCCACCGCGAATGCCGGCACCAGCGCAACCAAGATCCGCACCACCCGCCAAGTCATGATCGCGCACTCTACCACGCGGGGACGTCGGAGCCACGCGGGGGGCCGGCCTCGGCCGGGTGTTCAGGGCCGACGGCGGCGCAGCGCTGCGACCAGCGCGATCGCGACGAGCCAGAGTGCGTCGCTCGACACCGAGGGCGCGTGCGAGATCACGCAGCCGCCGCTGGCTTGCGCCGCCCGTCGGGTGACGTCCACCGTTGCGTCCGTGCCTCCGTCCGTCGGCGGCGCGCCCGCGTCCGGGTCGGCACCGGCGGCCTCCGGCGCGCTCGCATCGGGCGTGTCCGCACCTGCGTCGGTCGCCGCAGCGTCACCGCACGCGCCAGGGGTCGCGTGCGGGCTCACGGCGCACCAGCGAGCTCGAAGCTCCTCGTCCGGCGGCGCGAGACAGTCCGCGATGGGGTCACCCGAACGCACCACGGTCGCGGGCAAGAGTGGAAAGCAGAGCCGTTCACTCTTCGAACCGCCGCGCCCGAGATCCCGCATCGTCGCGGTGAAGCAGTACGCATCCGTGGACGTCAGGTCTCGCGAGAAACCGGCGACGGGCTCTCCGTCGAGGAAGAGGTGCGGGAAGGGTCCGCCGTCGATCTCCAGCTCCCAGATCGTCGGCTGGGAGCTCCGCGGCAGACTGGCGCTCAGCTCGAGCCGCGGCGTGCGAATCTCGTCACGCCCCACGGAGATCTCGTGCTCCAGCGTGCAGTAGCCGTCGCCGGGCACGGTGCACGTGGCCAGCGGTCCGCCGAACGTGATCACGGTGGCGTGCGCCTTCACGGCCATGACCGGAAGGGAGGGCGCGAGGGCGGGGACGTCGGTGACGTCGAAGGCGTACGTGCCCTCGTGAAGTTTTCCCTCGGGACCGGCGGCCCGGTAGCTGCCTGCGTACGCCCCCGTCGCGAGGGGTGCCACGGACCGCCAGGTGACGACGACGTCGGTCCCGAGCGTCCACGCCTTCTCTCGAACCACGGCGAGAGTTCCCGGAGCGACCGTGCCGGCCGCGTCGCGCACCTCGACCGCGAGCTGGGCGAGGGCCTCGTCCGGGGTAGACCCGCGGAAGGTCCCCCGCAACCAGTGGAGCCCGTCCGTCACGGCGTCGAAGCGGTCCGTCACTCGCAAATCGGTCCACACCGGCTCGGCGACCACCCCCGCTCCCGAGCATCCCTCGGCTGATCGGATGCCGGTGGCGCCGAAGGACGCCGTGAACGCCGCCGGGCCGCCGAACGCCGTCACCAGCGCCAGGATCGTGCGCCGCCGGCCTCGCATTCCTGAAGTCTGGCGTGAGGGGTGTGGACCGGCAAGGGCGCGGGTTCCGCAGGGCCCGCCGCGTCCCTGAGGCGCACGCGGCACCGGTGCGCCACGTCTCACCCGGTACGACGTGCGCCGACCCGCAGACACTGTGCCGGTTCCCGGCGGTACGGCCCGCCCGTTGAACCGCCCGAGGCTTCGTGATTACGGCGGGCGCATGCATCGAGGGGCTCCGTTCACCGACGTCTGTTTCATCCTCCCCATCCTCGTCGCGGCGGGACTCGCCGGGTGCGGCGACGACCCGGCAGCGGGCCCATCCGAGACGGACCTGGTCTCGGGCACGCCGCCCGTCGTGGAGACCGCCGAGGCGATCGCCGTCGTCGAGTCGCTCCGCGCCATGCACGTCCACGATCCGCCGTCGCTGCCGGGAGCCGCCCCCGGTCGTCCCTGGGTCGCGCTCGGTCCCGGCGAAGCCCCCGTTGTGGACGACGGGAGCGCGCTCGTCGTCGAGACGGTGAGCGCCTCCCCCGACCATCGGCCCATCGTCGTTCGAGCGGCGCGCGAGGGCACCCTGTCGTGGGATCTCGAGGATCCGGCGAGCGGAGTCGCGATGACCGTCACGCCGGAAGATCTGTCGACGGGCCACGCGGAGCGTGCCCGCGATCTCCTCGTGTGGCGGGGCATCGCACCCGGGGGCGGTGACGTCGTGCTGCGCCCCCTCGCCGACGGCATCGAGGACTACGTGTCGTTCGCGACGCCGGGCGCCGAGGCGCTCTCGTATCGCCTCGACCTCCGGGGCGGCGCGGTGGGGCTTCGCCTCGTCGATGACGTGCTCGAGATCCTGGACGCCTCACCGAGTCCGCGACTGCGCATGAGAGCGCCGTCGGTGGTGGGCGCGGACGGCGTCGCCGCGCGTGCGCGCGTCGAGGTCTCGGGGTGTGCCGTCGATCGTGACCCCGCGGATCCGTGGTCGCGGCCGCCGACGGCTCCTGGCGCGCGGTCCTGCCGCGTCACGGTCCGCTGGGAGGGCGCCGGCCTGCAGTACCCCGTGCTCTTCGACCCGGGCTGGTCCAGCACGGCGTCCATGGCGAGCGCGCGAGCCGACCACGGTCTGCAGGTCTACGGGAGCGGCGCGTCCCAGCGCGTCCTCGCGGCGGGTGGGATCAGCGGCGCGAGCTTCGTCTCCGCCGCCGAGACGTACAACCGGAACGCGGCTCCCCCCGCGTGGGCGGCCGTCAACGCGATGCCGGAAGCCAAGGCGGGCTTCGTCCTGGCGAACGCGGGCAGCTCGACGGAGGAGCCGCACGCGATCGGCGGCGTGCGCGCCGCGGCTCCGACGGTCACCGACACGAACTACCGCTTCAACACCGGCGCCGGCACGTGGACCACGCGCACCGCCATTCCCACCCGCGTCGCCTACGCGGCGGGCGTCGCATACGGCGCGTTGTTTCCCATCACGACCATCTTCGTCGCCGGCGGCACCACGACGTCACCGTCGGTCGCCGTCACCAGCGCCTTCCAGCGCTTCAGCTCGTCGGGCAACTCGTGGACCGCAATGGATGCCCTGAACACGGCTCGCTACCGGCACGCGATCTGGCTCGAGGGCTTCGCGACCGCGACGATCCACGTCGCCGGTGGCTCGAACAACTCGACGGCGCTTTCGGCGGCGGAGTGGATCAACACCGACGCCGGGTCGCCGAACTGGACGAATCTCCCGAGCATGCCGGTGGCGATCACGAACGCCGTCCACACGGGCACCCACGTCGCCGGGGATGGGACGCAGACCGCCCGCTGGAGCGGCAGCTCGTGGACGGGAACCGACCTGGTGGGAGAGAGCATGGTGGAGCCCGCGGCCGCCCTCGTCTTCCCCGCAGGGCGGGACATCTTGGTCGGAGGAGCGACGACGGGCACGTACAAGTGGGCCGGCGCGACCCTCGGCTGGCTCAACGCCGGGGGCCTCCCGGGCCCGATCTCGTGCCAGTTGCCGCCTCCCTGCATCTTCGGGCAGCGCGCCTCCGCGGTGACGCTCGGATCGGGGGAAGTGCTCGTGGCCGGCGGGATGGCGACCTCGGGGACCATGACGAATCGAGCGTGGCTCTTCACCGAGCAGGCGCAGGGCGCGGCGTGCTCCGTCGGTGCTCCCGGCGCCTGCTCGTCGAACTTCTGCGCGGACGGGTTCTGCTGCAACACGGCGTGCACCGGCCTCTGCCAGGGGTGTTCTTCGGCGGTGAAGGGACAGGGCTCGAACGGGGTGTGTGGCCCCGTGGTCGCGGGCACCGACCCCGACGCGAACTGCGTCGACGATGGGGCCGCCTCTTGCGACCAGAACGGGCTCTGCGACGGTGCCGGTGCCTGCCAGATCTACGCATCGGGTACGGCCTGCAACACCGCCGCGTGCTCGAACGGCGGCATCACGACCTACGCCTGCAACGGCTCGGGGACGTGCAACGCGACGAACGGCACGTGCGGCGGCTACGCCTGCGCGTCCGCGTCGGCGTGCCGAACGACGTGCTCGAGCGACTCGCACTGCGTGTCCACCCACTGGTGTTCCGGGACCGCGTGCGTCGTCAAGCTGGCACAGGGCGCGACCTGCACCGGAGGCAACCAGTGCGCCTCGACGTTCTGCGTCGACGGACGCTGCTGCAACATCGCGTGCGGTTCGCTCTGCAACGCGTGCAGCGCCACGAAGAAGGGCGCGGGAGGCGGTCCAGACGGCGAGTGCGGTCCCATCGGTGCCGGGCTGGACCCGGACGGCGACTGCGCCGTGGGTGCCGCGTGCATGGAAGACGGGACGTGCAACGGGTCCGGTGGCTGCCGGCTCCAGCTCGCGGGCACGCCGTGCGGCTCCACCATGTGCGTGGGCAACTCCGTCACGGGTCAGACCTGCAACGGCAGCGGGAGCTGCCTGAACATGCCCGGCGGAACCGACTGCGCGCCGTTCCTCTGCACGGGAGGGGCCTGCGCGGACCCGTGCGCTTCCGACGCCCACTGCGTCGGCGGGGCGTTCTGCGACGCGGGTGTCTGCCGCTACAAGCTCGCCAACGGCCAAACCTGCACGGGTGCGAACCAGTGCACCAGCACGAACTGCATCGACGGATTCTGCTGCAACACCGCGTGCAGCGGCCTGTGCCAGGCGTGCAGCGCGGCCAAGAAGGGAGCCGGGGCCAACGGCGACTGCGGCAACGTGGTGTCCGGTCAGGACCCCGACGACGACTGTTCGGTCGTGGGCCAGTGCGGGAACGACGGCACCTGCAACGGGACCGGCGCGTGCCGCCTGCGGGCCTCCGGCGGCGCGTGCGGCAGCCCGGTCTGCGTCGGCAACTCGCTGACGCCGCAGCAGTGCGACGGGCTGGGTTCCTGCGTCAACGGTCCGTCCGGCACGACGTGCGCTCCGTACGTCTGCACGAGCGGCGCGTGCTCCCAGCCGTGCGCCACGGACGCCAACTGCGTGAACGGGTACTTCTGCGACGCGGGTGCGTGCACGCCACGCTTCCCCAACGGCACGGTGTGCTCGGCGGCGAACCAGTGCGTCAGCGGGTTCTGCTCCGATGGCGTCTGCTGCAACGCCCAGTGCAGTGGCCTCTGTCAGGCGTGCACGCTCGCCAAGAAGGGCGTCGGCGTGGACGGCGACTGTGGCACGATCAACTCGGGGCTGGATCCCGACGACGAGTGCGCCGTGGGCGCCCAGTGCGGACAGGACGGCGCGTGCAACGGTGCGGGCGCCTGCCGGCTCACGGCCGCAGGCATCCCCTGCGGCGCGACGACGTGCGTGGGCAACCTGGCCACGGGGCAGATCTGCAACGGGTCCGGAGCCTGCGTGAACGACGCGGTCGGCGTGAACTGCAGCCCACACCTCTGCACCGGCGGTGCCTGTGCGAATCCGTGTGCGAACGACACGCAGTGCGTGAGCGGCTACTTCTGCAACGCCGGGACCTGCGCGCTGCTCTTCGCCGACGGGACGGCGTGCGGGACCGGCGACCAGTGCCAGTCGGGGTTCTGCGTCGACGGGGTGTGCTGCGACTCGCAGTGCAGCGGCCTCTGCCAGGCGTGCAGCGCTTCGCGAAAGGGAGCGGGCAACGACGGCGAGTGCGGGCCCATCGGCGCCGCGCTGGATCCAGACAACGAATGCGCCGTGGGCGCGCAGTGCGGAACCGACGGCGCTTGCGACGGGGCCGGCGGCTGCCGACTTCAGGTGGCCGGAACCGCGTGCGGCAACACGCAGTGCGTGGGCAACCGGGCAACGGGACAGATCTGCAACGGGCTCGGCGCCTGCGTGAACGACGCCACCGGCGTCGACTGCGCTCCCCACGCGTGCACGAGCGGAGCGTGCGCGAACCCCTGCGCGACGGACGCGCACTGCGTCGCCGGCAACTTCTGCGCGTCCGGTGCGTGCCTGGGCGCCAAGGCCACCGGCGCCGCGTGCGGGGGAGCGAACGAGTGCGCGAGCGGCCACTGCGTGGACGGCGTCTGCTGCGACTCGCCCTGCGGCGGATCGTGCCAGGCCTGCGCGGCGGCGCTGAAGGAGTCCGGCGCGGACGGCGCCTGCGGCCCCGCGAAGGCCGGTACCGACCCTCGCGACGACTGTACGGAGGACGGAGCGTCGACGTGCCAGCGGGACGGCAGCTGCGACGGCGCCGGCGCGTGCCGGCTCTACCCGGGGGGCGTGGCGTGCGGCGCCTCGAGCTGCGTGGGGAACGACGTCGTCGGGCGAATCTGCAACGGCCTAGGCACGTGCATCAACGAGACCGCCGGCAGACCGTGCGCGCCGTACCTCTGCACACCGGGGGGCTGCGCGACGTCTTGCCAGAACGATGCCGAGTGCATCGGAGACACGTTCTGCGACGCGAGCACCTGCACGCCGCTTCTCGCGAACGGCACGGCCTGCGACGACGCGAGCGATTGCTCGTCCGGGTTCTGCGTCGATCGGGTCTGCTGCGAGACGAACTGCACCGGTCAGTGCGAGGCCTGCGACGTCGCCGGAAGCGAGGGCACGTGCTCGGCAGTGACCGGACCTCCTCACGGAGCGCGACCGCCCTGCACCGTCGGCACTTCTGCGGAATGCCTGGGGCAGTGCGACGGCTCGAACCGTGCCGTGTGCGTCTATCCCGGCACGAGCACGCTCTGCGGCGCCACGGCGTGCGACGGCAACGTCTTCAAGCCGTACCGGTGCGACGGGCTCGGTGGGTGCCAGCAGGCCACGACAGTGGACTGCGGGGCCTACGCCTGCGACTCCGCGGCGAAGTCCTGCAAGACCTCGTGCACGACGGACGGCGACTGCGCGAGCGGCGCCGTGTGCAACACGGGGGCCGGTCAGTGTGCGCAGGCGGGCGCCACCTGCATCGACGACCACACGCTCCGGAACCCGGACGGAACGGAGGAAGACTGCGAGCCCTACCGCTGCAGCGGCACGAGCTGCCGAGACGGATGCACCATCTCGGAGGAGTGCGCGACCGGGTTCGTCTGCGACGGCACCGAGTGCAAGCCGAGCGATCCGACCGGCGCGTCTTCGGGCGACGAGGGCGGCTGCGGATGCCGCGCGCCACGCGGGAGGGGAACCGCGCCGTGGGCGCTGCTCGTGGCGCTCGCCGCGCTCGCCCGGATGGGCGCCGGCGCGCGCAGGCGGAAGGGGGCGCGTCGTCGCGGGCGCCCCGGTCGCGGTTGCACCGCGGGCCCGGACGGGCCCATGCTGACGTGATGGCTCGACGCCGGCCGAGACTCCGAGGCGGTGCATGAAGCGGAGTCTCGCCGGCGCCGCGGCGCTGTGCCTCGGGTCCGTCGCCTGCTCCGGGGACGGTGGCGACGACCGCCGCGGGCACCAGGTCGGTGCTGCGGGGGCGACCGCCGACGCGAGCCCGCCGCTCGACGCGGGCAGCGACGACGGAGCGAACGCGGGCGACGGCAGCGGCGACGCGAGCCAAGGCGGGTGGCCCGACGACCCGCCGCCCGCCGTCGTGCCGGAGACACCCCGGACGGACGACTGCGACCTCGGCGGCAGGACCGAGGACATCGTCGCGCTGAGCGACGAGGGCGCCGACGCCATCGGCGCCGTGGCCGTCACCGCGGGCTGGGTGTACTTCGGCACGAGCCGCCTGACGGGCTGCACCTTCAAGGGGTGCGGCTACGAGCAGGTCGTGGAGCGCGTGCCGCGCTGCGGGGGCCCCGCAGAGGAGGTCGCCCGTGGCGATCTCGTCGCCGCAGCAGGCGGTGCGGTCTACTGGAATGCTGGCGGGCGCCTCGTTCGCCGCGACGAGGCGAGCGGCGTCGAGACGACCTTCGGCGAGCCGGGCTGTCTGGGCTCGCCGGTCGCGAATGGCCGCGGCGTGTACGCTCACGACGTCTGCGCGGGGGCGCTCGTGCAGGCACCGATCTCCGGCGCTGCGCTGGTACCAGGACCGGCGGTGCCCGCGCCGCCGAGCGCGCTCGCGGCGGGACCGGCGCTCGTCCTGCTCGCGTCCGGTCAGGGCGTGCTGTGGTGGGATCCGGCGACCGGCGCACGCGGACGCGCGCGGAGCACCGGGACCGACGCCCTGGCGCTCGCCACCGACGGACGTGGGATCTTCGCGGTCTTCACCCAGCCCGCCACGCTATCGAGATCGCTCGAGCGCCTCGACGCGGACGGTGACCGCACGGTCCTCGATGCCGACTACCGCGGCGGGCTCCTGGTGGAGAGCGGTGGCGCGTACTGGGGTGGCTTGGGCGGCATCCATCGGGACGCGACCGACGGCTCGTCGACCCCCGAGGTCGTCGTGCGTCGCTCGGCGAACGGGCTCGCGGTCTACGGTGACAGGCTCTACTGGGGCCAGTCGTCGGTCCCCGCGAGTGGCACGCCGCGAAACTACCTGCTGACGGGGAAGCGCCAGAGCGCGCCCGTCGGCGCGCCCCCAGGGTCGCGCACCGCAGTCTGGGAGCGAACCGTCGGCGGCCCGGGCGACGAGATCCCATGGCGCGTTGCTGTCGACGCCACGGGCGACGTGCGGGTGCTCGGCTCCGCGGTGCCCGGTACCGACCTGGGCGGCGGCGACCTGGGGATCGCGCCGCCCGGGGCCCCCGCCGTCGCGGCCCTCGCCGCCGACGGGACGTACCGCTGGAGCGCGACCCTCGAAGGCGGCGAACCGCCCGACCTCCGCGCAGGCGCTTGCCTGGCCGTGAACGGCGCCGGCGCGTCCGTCGTGGGCGCCGTCGCGGCCGATGGCTCGACGCGCCCCCTGGCGCGGGGGTTCGATCACCAGGGCGCGGTGACCTTCACGCACGTCGGCCCGGAGCGACGCGTGTACCGCGCGTGTGCCGTCACGGAGCTGGGCGACGTCTTGCTCGCCGAGGACGCGGACACGACGTGGCCCGACGCGGTCGCGACGGCGGCGCTCCATCTGGTCCGGCTGGGTCCCGACGGCATGCCGGCGGGCGAGATCCGCCTGGGTACGCTCGACGACGGCGAGACGTTCGCGACGCACCATGTCGTCGTATCGCCGCTCGACGATGCGCTCGTCGTCGCCGGAGCGCTCTCCGGCCGCGTCGACCTCGGCGATGGCGCGCGAGACTCGCAGGGAGAAGCGGCCGTGCTCGTCACCAAGGTCGCGCCGGGAGGTGCTCTCCGGTGGAGCCGCCTGCTGCGTGGCGCAGAGACTGCCCATGTCGGCATCGACGCCGGTGGGCGCGTCGTCGTGACGGGCGTCACGACGCTGTTCGTGGATTTCGGCGCGGGTCCCGTCTGGGTGAGCCGCGCGCTGGAGCCGTTCGCGTACGTCGCGCGATTCGACGCGACGGGGACCCTGGAAGGTTCGGCGCTCCTCGACGCGGACGCGCAGGCGTTCGCGGTGCTCGACGACGGGAGCGTCGTCCTCGCCGGCTGGGGCGCCGCGCACTTCGCCGGACCGGCACCCGTCTCGATTCCGGCCGTCGGCTCTCTCTGGCTCGCGCACGTCGATGCGTCGTTCTCCGTCGCTGCGGCATGGACCCGCGAATCCACGCAGTACGGCGCCGCGCTGGCGGTGGGTGGCGGCCGCCTCGTCGTCGCCGGCGGCGCCGCGCGCGCCGGGGAGTCCGGCGTCAGCGACGTCCAGTGGGACCTGTCGGCGTACGCGTTGCCGTGACGGGGCCTGCGACGACGAGACGGCCGCGTCCTCGTCGCCGTCGCGCGGTTAGATGAGCGCCTGCACGCAGGCCCCCACTGCCTCGCACGGCCGCTCCAGGCAATCGGCGAGCGCCTGCCGCGCGGCATCCGTGAAGAACACGGCGCCGACGCAGGCGTCGTCGCTGAAGCCGCCGCACTCGTCCTGGATCGCTTGGCAGCGGAGGAGCAGAGGATTGGACTCTGCGTTGGGATCGATGGCCCGGACCGCCTCGTCCGTGCAGTCGTCGTCCTTGCGCTCGCAGGGGAGGCTGGCCGTGCACGACGCGAGGCGCGTGAGGAAGTCGCTGCGGAGGTTCTCCGGATGGTCGAGCTTGCCGGTGCACGACGCCACGCACTGCGGATCCACGTCCTGCGGGTCGCAGCGCTCCTGACGCTGGCACTGCGCGTCGCAGAGCCTCAGGACTTCTGCCGGCGTGGCGCCGACCGACGACGCGGAGCCGGCCGACGTGCCGCTGCAGGCGAGAGCGGGGATGGCCAAGAGGAGGCGGGCGCGCACGGGGAGAGCGTACCCCCGGTCGTCCACGAGGAGAAATTCGTCCTTGCTCGGCCGGCACGCATCGCCGCACGAGCAGGAAGCACCGACGCCCGTTCAGCCCCCGGGCAGCGACTCCTCGATCGTGACGCTGCCCTCGAAGCGCCGTCCCGAGGCGAGGGTGAACACCCCCTTGCCCGCGCGCGCCCGCGACGGCGGTTCGAAGCCGTACTGGACGGCCTGCCCGGGGCGCGCGCCTTCGAGGTCCGTGGCATGACCGTCGCTCAGGTGCACGTCGATGCGCAGGGTCTCGCGGCCCGCGGTCGCGTCGTCCGTCGCGAGGGCGAAGCGGCCGACTCGCAGGTGTCGCACGGTCCGCTGCACGAGGCGCTGGAGGTGCGCGGCGGGCTCCCCGTGGAGGATCGTCTCCGCCAGCGCGCCGTCGCCCGACACGACGAGGGTCACGCGAACCCTTCCGGCAGATCCGCTGGGCAGCGTGGCCCACGCCTCGTCGTGGTACCCGGCAATGGGGAGCGCGCGCGTGAACGCCTTCGCGAGATTGCGCGTGCCCGCCGACAGGCCGCGCGCCCCGGAGGCCTGCGATGTCCCACCGTCGCCGTTCGCGGGAACCACGCTCGGCCCACCGAGCGACCGCGCCGCTCGGGCCGCGCGCTCCGCG
>CAZARU010000104.1:0-25305 GCA_964487605.1 uncultured Polyangiaceae bacterium | reverse complement strand
CATGTTCTTGATGTAGTCCGCGTGACCGGGGCAATCGACGTGCGCGTAGTGACGCTTCTCCGTCTCGTACTCCACGTGGCTCACGGCAATCGTCACCGTCTTCGTCTCGTCACGAACGATCCCGCCCTTCGCGATGTCCGAGTACGTGATCGACTTCGCCAGGCCGTCCTTCTCCTGAACCTTCAACAACGACGCCGTCAGCGTCGTCTTGCCGTGGTCGATGTGTCCGATCGTCCCCACGTTCACGTGAGGCTTCTTTCGTACGAACTTCTCCTTGGCCATCGAGCTTCTCCTTCAAACGTTCGCGATCTTCGAAGCCGCCCGCGGGGAGCGGCGCAACGGAGCCTCACGGCTCATGAACCGCGCACCTTCGCGACGACTTCGTCCTGGACGGAGTTGGGCACCGCCTCGTAGTGCGAGAACTGCATGGTGTAGGTGGCGCGCCCCTGCGTCTTGCTCCGCAGGTCGGTGGCGTAGCCGAACATCGTCGCGAGAGGCACCTCCGCCGCCACGACCTGCGTCGTTGCGCCGCGCTGGGCCATCCCCTGAATCTTGCCCCGGCGCGAGTTGAGATCACCGATGACGTCGCCCATGCTCGCATCCGGCGTGACCACTTCCACCTTCATGACCGGCTCGAGCAGGTGGATTCCCGCACGCTTCGCCGCGTCCTGGAAAGCGAGCGAACCCGCGATCTCGAAGGCGGGACCAGACGAGTCGACCTCGTGGTACGTGCCGTCGAAGAGTTCGACCTCGCAGTCGATGACGGGGTAACCGGCGAGGACGCCGCGACCCATCGCGTCGCGGATGCCCTTCTCGATCGAGGGGATGAACTCCTTGGGGATCACGCCGCCGACGATCTCGTTCAGGAACACGAAGCCCTTGCCGCGCTCGGCGGGGCGCAGCCGGATCTTCACGTGGCCGTACTGGCCGTGGCCACCGCTCTGGCGCACGTGCTTGTACTCCGCGTCGACTTCCTTCCGGATGGCCTCGCGGTACGCCACCTCGGGCTTGCCGACGTTGGCGTCGACCTTGAACTCGCGCTTGAGCCTATCGACGATGATTTCCAGATGGAGCTCCCCCATGCCGGCGATGATCGTCTGTCCCGTCTCTTCGTTGGTGAACGTCCGGAACGAAGGGTCCTCGTAAGCGAGCTTCTGCAGGCTCACGCCGAGCTTGTCGATGTCGGCCTGCGTCTTCGGCTCGATGGCGATGGAGATGACCGGGTCGGGAAACGTCATCTTCTCCAGGACGACCGGCGACTTCTCGTCGCACAGGGTGTCGCCGGTCCGCGTGTCCCGTAGCCCCACCGCGGCGTAGATGTTCCCCGCGTAGCATTCCTTCAGCTCTTCGCGCTTGTTGGCGTGCATGCGCAGGATGCGACCGAGCCGCTCCCGCTTGCCGCGGGCGGAGTTCATCAGGGACGTGCCGCTCGTGACGTGCCCCGAGTAGACCCGGAAGAACGTGAGGTTGCCCACGTACGGGTCGTTCATGATCTTGAACGCCAGGGCCGAGAAGGGCTCCTCGTCGGAAGCCTTGCGAGTGAGCTTCTTCTCCGGGTGATCGGGGTCGATTCCCTCGACGGGAGGAACGTCCACCGGGGACGGCAGGTAGTTGACGACCGCGTCGAGCATGAGCTGGACGCCCTTGTTCTTGAAGGCGGACCCGCACAGCACCGGAACGAACTTGAACTCGACCGTCGCCCGACGAATCGCGGCGTGGATCTGCTCCTCCGTGACGGCTTCGAGCTTGCCGTCGAGGAACTTCTCCATGATCTCGTCGTCCACGTCGGCACATGCCTCGATGAGCTGCTCGCGCAGCTGCGCGCACTCGTCGACCAGGTCGGCGGGGACGTCGGTCCACTCGTACTCCGAGCCCATCTTGTCGTCCTTGAAGATGGCCGCCTTCATGCGGATGAGATCGACGACGCCCTTGTGCTGGTCTTCCTGGCCCACGGGCCACTGCAGCGGGACCGGCTTGCAGCCCAGGCGGTCCTTCATCGAGTCCAGGTTCATCTGGAAGTCGGCGCCGACCTTGTCCATCTTGTTGACGAACGCGAGGCGCGGAACCCCGTAGCGATCGGCCTGCCGCCAGACGGTCTCGCTCTGCGGCTCCACCCCGTTGCCGCCGTCGAAGACGGCGATCGCGCCGTCGAGGACGCGAAGGCTTCGCTCGACCTCGATCGTGAAGTCCACGTGGCCCGGCGTGTCGATGATGTTGATGCGGTGCAGGAGGCCACCGAAGGGTCCTTCTGCGGGCTTCCAGAAGCAGTTGGTCGCGGCGGACGTGATCGTGATGCCGCGCTCCTGCTCCTGGACCATCCAGTCCATCGTCGCAGCGCCGTCGTGGACCTCACCGATCTTGTAGTTGATGCCCGTGTAGAACAGCACGCGCTCGGTGACGGTCGTCTTTCCCGCGTCGATGTGGGCCATGATCCCGATGTTGCGGGTGCGTTCGAGGGACATTTCGCGGGGCATCGTCTGACTCCAAGGGCTTTCGCTGACGGACGAAACCCCTCCCGGGGCCTCTGATCCCGCGCTTCTGCGGGGTTGTAGTCTCCGGTGAGGGGTCGGGGTGCGCTCTTCGCGACGCGCGGGAACGCGCGCCTCTGGCAACCCGTCTTATTTCGCCGTCGTCATCCGAAAAGCAGCTTCTCCTGTCGAACCCTGAGGTTCGATCACCAGCGGTAGTGCGCGAACGCCTTGTTCGCGTCGGCCATCTTGTGGGTGTCGTCCTTCTTCTTGACCGCGTTGCCACGCAGGGCGGCGGCATCCACCAGCTCGGCGGCCAGCCGTTCGCGCATCGTCTTCTCGCCGCGACCTCGCGAGAAGGTGACGATCCAGCGCATGGCGAGGGCGATGCGGCGCTCCGGACGAACCTCCACCGGCACCTGGTATGTGGCGCCGCCGACGCGGCGGCTCTTCACCTCGAGCTTGGGCTTCGTGTTGTCGAGCGCCTTTCGAAAGACGTCGAGCGGCTCCTCCTTGAAGCGCGACTTGATGATGTCGAGAGCCCCATAGACGATCCCTTCGGCCGTCGACTTCTTCCCGCTGACCATGATGATGTTCATGAACTTCGCGAGCAGCTTGTCGCCGTACTTCGCGTCCGGAATGATCTTGCGCTTGGGTACGTCTCGCCTACGGGACATCGAACCACTCTCGGGGAAACAGGGCACCGCCGCTTTCGACGATGCACGGGGCCGATCGCAACCGGCTCAGGACTTGGGGCGCTTCACGCCGTACTTCGACCGCTTGCGGTTTCTGTTGGCCTTGTTGGTGCTGCTCGGTCCGCTCGCGCCGGAAGCGTCGAGGGTGCCGCGCACGACGTGATACCGCACGCCGGGGAGATCCTTCACGCGGCCCCCGCGGATCAGCACGACGCTGTGCTCCTGGAGGTTGTGACCCTCCCCGGGGATGTAGCTCGTGACCTCCATCCCGTTCGTGAGCCGCACGCGACACACCTTGCGCAGCGCGGAGTTCGGCTTCTTGGGAGTGGTCGTGTACACCCGGACGCACACGCCTCGCTTCTGCGGGCACTGCTTGAGCGCAGGCGAATCCGTCTTGGCGATCGCCGCGGTCCGACCGTGACGAACGAGCTGGTTGATCGTGGGCATCTTTGCGAAGGAAAAAGCCGCGCCGGGCGCGAGGGGAGCGCAAGGGTAGTCGCGGCGACCACTGTGTCAACACGAACGCACGCACACACCTCGCCGCGCCGTGGGAGGCCCAAACACCAGGGCGAACCCCGGCAGTCCGGCGCCGGCAACGAATCTGACGCGATGCGTCATTCGTGGCGACGCGGGTCGTGAAGGGCGGTCGCTGGTATCGTAGCGCCCCCATGGCGAAGTCGGCCCGGGCGCCGGACTCGCGGCGCGTGACCCGCAAGGGTGATGCCTACCACCACGGCGACCTGCGCCGCGCGCTCCTCGACGCGACCCTCGACCTCATCGACGAGCACGGTCCGGAGGGCTTCACGCTGCGCGCTGCCGCGCGACTGGCGGGGGTCTCGGACGCCGCGCCCTATCATCACTTCGCCGACAAGGAGGCGCTTCTCGCTGCGGTCGCCGAGGAGGGCTTCCGCATGCTGCGCGAGACGATGCAGGGCGCGGCGCGCTCGGAGGTCGCGCGAACGCCCAAGGCGGTCGCCCGCGAGCTCGGTGTCGCGTACGTGCTGTTCGCCGCCGAGCACCCGTCCCACTTTCGCGTGATGGCGAGCAGAATGGTGCTGCGTCAGACCAGGCACGCGGCGCTCGCGGCAGCGGCTGCAGAGGCTTTCATGCTCGTCGAGACGAGGCTGATGGAGAGTCTGACGGAAGAAGAGTCTCGCCTTCCTGCGGAGCACGTGCACTTCGGATCCTGGGGTCTCGTCCACGGACTGGCCTTTCTCGCCATCGACGGGCATCTGGGCTCGACCGCGCGTGACCGGGCGCGCCTCGCGGATCTCGTCCGTGGCGCCATGACGGTGCTGTCCGGACCTTCCCGCTGACGCCGCCCTGCGCTGCGCGACCGTGCCGCGCTCAGAGGTTCGGCTCGGACGGGCCGGTCTGGCCCGCCCACCGTGGGTCGCCCTCGGTGAGCCACGCCCAGTCCGCCGCGATGGAGGCGGCCACGGGCCCGTCATAGGTGTGTCCGACGTTCCCGCCGTAGGCGACGCGGGCGCCGATGCCGGCCTTCTCGAAGGTACGGACAGGACCGCGCGCCTGCTGCTTGCACGCGGTCTGCCCGCAGGCGAAGAGCACGCGCACCGCACCGGCCTCGGCCATCTTCTTGGCGAAGCCCGGGGCCCACCCGTCCGCGCCTCCCTCGGTGAGCACGACTCGCGGAAACCGTCCGGGATCGCTCCGGATGAAGTGCGCGCCGAGGATGGCGCCGAGGCTGAACCCCGTGAGGAGCACTGGACCGGCGTCGACGTGATCGGGGTACGCGGCCTCGAGCGCGACGAGCCCGGCGTCGAGTTCGGCCTTGGTGGCCTTGAGGCCTCCGTAGTGCCATCGGTCCTCCCCCTTCGGCGCGTCGTCCCGTGGGATGCCGCGCGGGCACAGCACGAAGGCGAACTCGCGCGTGATCCCCCGCCAGATCTCGCACTGCCACTCGGGACGATCGTAGTTTCCGTGAAGCGCCACGACCACGGGACGCCGCTCGCGCGCACCGAGTGGCAGGGAGACGACGGCGCTCCGGAATCCGGCGACGTCGAGCGAGACGAGCTCGGAGTCCGCATGCAGCGGCGCTGGCCCCGCCGGAGCCGCGTCGACGGCGGAGTCGAAGGGCGGGCGCGATGCGACCTGTGCGGCGCCGGAGGCCGGCGGCGACGCGCTCCCTTGCCGGTGCACCGATCCCCGGTCTTGTGCGGGGGGCCCACCGCTCGCACATCGGCACGACGCCACGAGAAACGCCCCGAGGGCGATCGCGCGCCCCTGAACGGCGGCGCCGTTCACGGCGCGCTCGCTGCAGGCGCGGCGCCGAGTCCCGAAGGAGCGGCTGGAGCCCGCCCTTCGCCGGACCACCAGGGATCGTCGTCCGTGAGCGCCGGCCACCGCCCGCGGACCGCATCGGCGATCTGGCCGAGGCTCGCCTTGGCCGGGACCGAGTCGAGGTAGGCGATCAGGTTTCGTCCGCGCGATACCGCGACGTTGCGCTCTGCCGCAGCGCGACACGCGGCGGACTCGCACAGCCAGACGACCCCCGCTCCGCCACCGTCGGCAAACCGCGTGGCGATCCCTGCCGACCACGCGCGGAACCCGCCCTCCACGAGCACCAGCTTCGAGAAGAACGCGGGCTCGTCGAGGGCGATGGTGACCGCCGCGTCGGCTCCGGCGCCGCGTCCGATGAGCACCGCGCTCGGTCCCACGTGCTCGGGAAACTTCTGCTTGAGCGCACGGAGCGCGCCGCGAACCTCACCCCTCACCACGAGGGCGTCCGAGAAGGGAACCGGCGCGCCCTGGCCGTCCGTACCAGCCGGCGGCCGCGCGACGAGACACAGGAAGAAGGGGTGTCGCGTGATCTCGCCGAGCGCGCGACACGCGTCGGTGGAAGAGGAGCCGGCGTCGAGCACCACGACCGTGGGGCGCGTCGTGGCGGCGCCGACCGGTACGACGGCATGTGCCGCCAGCGCCCCGCCCGCGGAGAGATCGACGTGCGGTCCGTCCGCGACCAGGGGCTTCGCCGCGCGGGGCAGCGCGGGCGCCGGCGGCGCGGCGGCGGGGATCGTCGAGGGTGCGGCGGAGGCGGCCGGCGGCGAAGGGCGACGCCCGCCGTCCGAGTCGCAGGCCGTCAGCCCGAGCACGAGCGCGGTACCGCCGACGGCGCCCCGTGCGCGGCGCCGGGCCCGAGGGTTCACAAGCGGATCCGACCCTCGGTCACCTCGGCCCAGACGTCGGGCGTGAGGCGAACGTAGCCGTCGTCCTGGCGCAGGAAGATGGGATCGGTGACGACGCTCGGGTTCACGCCCTCCGACCGAAGCTGTGTCTTCTGGATCTTGAACGTGCCCGTCGTCGAGAGCTTCTCCAGAACGCGCACGAAGCGCGGCTGCGCGTACGCCGGAAGCTCCTGCGCCGCTCGCCAGAACGTCGCCGGATCGAAGCCGTTCTCGCAGACCACCGCGGCGAGGCCCGCCTGGCCCTCCATGCCCGGAATCAGCACGCTCGAGACGGTGCATTCCTTGATGTCGGGGGAGGAACCGAGCACGTCGGCGACCTCGGCCGTCGACACGTTCTCGCCCTTCCAGCGGAACGTGTCGCCGATGCGGTCGACGAAGTAGAAGAAACCGTCGTCGTCCATCCTGAGGAGGTCGCCCGAGCGGTAGTAGCGGTCCCCGGGCTCGAACACGTCGGTGAGCACCTTCTTCTGCGTCGCCGCGGGGTCGGTGTAGCCACGGAAGTCGCTGACGGCGCTCGCTGGCTTCTCCGCGAGGCGGAACACCAGCTCGCCCGACTCGTGGGGACGGCACTGCACGCAGTACCCGCTCGCGTCACGCACGTGCGCGTCGGCGTCCACGTCGTAGCGGATGAGCTTCATGGGGCCGAGACCCTGCAGCGGCACGCGGCCGATGCTCCCGACCCGACCCGTCAAGTTCACGATGAGTCCCGGCGCCTCGGTGGCCCCGTAGAACTCGCGAACCGTCCCGATGCCGAACCGGCTGACGAACTCGGGCCAGACGTCGGAGCGCATCCCGTTGCCGACGGCCACCCTGAGCGTGTTGTTCTTCTCCGCTTCGGTCGGCGGCGTGTTGACGAGGTAACGGCACAGCTCGCCGATGTAGATCATGTGCGTGGCGCGGTAGCGCTGCACGTCGGTCCAGAACTGTGAGGCGCTGAACGACTCCCTGAGCGCCAGCGGCGTACCGGTGACGATGCACGAGCCCGTCGCCAGCATCAGGCCGTTGGAGTGATAGAGCGGCAGCACGCAGTACAGCTTGTCGCCGGGGCGAAACCCGAAGAAGAGGTGACCGAAGGAGTTGCCCGCGATGACCGTCCGCGCGTGGGTCACTCGGCAAGGCTTGGGCAACCCCGTGGTGCCCGACGTGTAGATGTAGACGAAGTCCGTCCCGGTGCCGACCTTCGCCCGGGGGAACGGCGTGGACGAGGAGGAAGCCATGCGCTCCTCCAGGTCACCGCCGTCGTAGACGAGCACGTGATCGAGCCTGTCTCGGAGGTCGTCCCGCGCTCGAACGCGATCGAGGTAGCGACCCTGGGTGACGAGCACCTTCGCATTCGCCGACGTGATCGCGTGGGAGAGCGGCTGCCCCTCGAGGTTGCTGTTGATGAGGGCCGCGGTCGCCCCGATGCGCGAGATGCCGAGCACCAGGACGATGTACAGCGGCGAGTTCGCGCCCAGGAGTGCGACGACGTCTCCCTGTCGCACACCGGCATCCGCGAGCACGTGGGCAACGCGCGACGTCTGGTCGTCCACGTCCCGCCAGGTGAATCGTTCCGTGCCCATCTCGATGGCCAGCCCGTACGGATCCCGCGCAGCGTTCTCCAGGGCCAGCTTGATCAGGCTCGCATCGGCGTCCTCGCGCGCCGTGCGTACGATGGCCGGAACCGTGTGCTTCAGCGCCGGGAGCAGCGTGCGCAGCTCCGCCCGCACGGCGTCGCGCCACGACGGGCGCTGCATGCGCTCGCGGACGATCGCGAGGTTCCGGGCGAGAGTCGTGCGCACCTTTTCGATCTGGCTCATCGGGGGGCCCAAGATTGTAACGTCTACTCCACCGGGGCAACCATCGCCGCGAGTCGGCCCGGTTCGCGCACGCCCTCTCCCCGCATCCAGGCGTCCGCGGCCTCGATCCGAAGCCGCCCACCGTCGCCGCCGACGAGCTCGCCGAGGCGGCGGCGCGCGACCGTCGCGAAGAACTTCATCCCGGCCGCGTCGAGCCCCACCGCCGCCGACGTGAACAGATCCACCGCCGCGTCGGCGTCGTGACGGACCGTGGCGGCGCAGCCGCGGAGCAGCGCCGCGATCGAGTCCGCCCAGGCAACGCCTTCCTTCTCCACGAGCCGGATGGCAACCTCCGCCTGCGCGAGCACGCGATCGCGATCGGCCGACACGATGGCCTTCGCGATGAGCGCCTTCGCCTTGAGATGGTACGCCTCGATGCGCAGGAACTGCACGCGAAGGAGCATCGACCGACGAAACGACTCCCATTCCGCGAGCAAGCGATCCGCCGCCGCAGCCCCGTCGCCGAGGTACAAATCGATGTGAGCCTCGGCCAGCAGCATGAAGTAGTGGGGAAGCAGGAAGCCCTGCTTCGTCCACGACAGCCTGGCCTCTCCGAGCTGGCGCCGCGCCTCTTCCGCGTCCCCGACGACGAGCCAAGCCATGTTCCGCATGCCAGTCCGAAGAACGGTGGCGGCGTACCTATCTCCGCGCTCTTCGGCCTCGATGACCAGCGCGGGGACGCGCTGCGCCAGGGATTTCAGATCCCCCGTGTAGCCGAGGATGGCGAGCGAGAACATCTGCGCGCTGGCGAGGTCCCACGCCACGCCGGTGCACTGCTCCTTCAGGATGAGCTCGCCGCGCTCGATCTGTCCGGCAGCCTCGCCGAACGCGCCCTGCAGGTACGACGCGACCCCGGAGATGATCGCCGCCATGGCGAGCGGGTAGGGCTGTCCCGAGCGCTTCGAGAGTCGGTCCATCTCGTCCAGCAGCCTGCGTGTCCGCGCGACGTTTCGTGTCCCCCCCGCCGCGGCGTAGGTGGCCTCGGCGGCGAGCGCGCGGGTCACACGCACGGGTTCCCCCGCGGCGAGCGCCAGGAGCAGATGGCGGGACTGGAACTCCGCCGCGCGCAGGGCGTCGAGAAGCCCGAGCCCGATCACCGCCGTCCACGCGACGTCGATCCTCATGAGATCCTCGCGCGACACTTCGCTCTCTTCGCGCTCCTTGAACCCGTAGCCCCTCAATCGGATGTGGAGTCGCTTCGTGAGCAACGACAGCACGACCTGCCGCGTCGACTTGGGCAGCCCCATGTCCACCTCGCCGAGAACCTCCGCGAGCACCTCGAGTCCTTCGTCGCGGTGGCCGGCACGCAGGAGCTGCTCGGCCGCCTGTCGCCGGAGCCTCAATGAGTCCATGGGATCGGCGCCGGCTGCCGCGCCGATGTAGACGCGCGCCGCCTCGGCCCCTCGCCCGGCCGCCGCCAGGGCGTCCCCGAGGTCGATGGAGAGGGTTCTGCGCCGAGGCTGCCCCTCCTCGCAGCTGTCGATGGCCAGGTGGAAGAGATGCACGGCCCGATCGAACGCCAGCGCCTCGGCAGCCTTCTTCGCGGCCGCCTCCGCGTGCAGCCCGGTCTTCTCCGCATCGCCCGCGCCCGCGAAGTGAACCGCCAGGAGCTCGGCGTCCGCACCGCTTTGCTCGAGCGCGCGGGCCAGCGCCCCGTGACGAAACGAGAGCGTGTCGCGGTCGAGCCCGTCGAGGACAGTTCCGGTGACCCGCTCGTGAGTGGTCTCCACGATCTCCTCCTCGCCGAGCGTCGCCGTTCGCACGAGGTGGCCGGAGCGGAGCTGTGCCAGCGCGCTGCGCCCTTCGGGTCCGAGCCCCGTGGCGGTCAACGCCACGTCGAGCTTGAGCGGTCGCCCGGCCACCGCGACCACCTCGAGGAGCGCCAGCGCTTCCGGAGTGAGCTGCACCAGGCGCATGGTGAGGGCCTGCTCCAGGGTCATCCCGACGGAAGAGGGCGTCGTCGTTTCCAGGTGGCCCCCCGAGACTGCCAGCGCGTATCGAACCAGCTCCTGAACGAACAGCGGACTTCCGCCGGACTCGAGCGCTATGGCCTCCGCGTGGCGTTTGGCCGCGGCGTCGGAGCGCCCAAGGAGCGCGAGGGCGAGATCTCTGGACTCGTAGGGCGTGAGCGGCCCGACGGTGATGCGGCGGACGTCGGGCGCGTAGACGCCGGTCATCGTGGCTTCGTCCAGCAGCGCCTCGAGGACGGGGCTCTTGTCCGCGTACTCGCTCTGGTACACGCCGACGAGCAGGACCGCGGGGGGGTTCGGTGGGCGCAGCAGATCGCGCAGCACCTGAGCGCTGTCGATGTCGCCCCACTGCAGGTCGTCGATGTGGACCACGAGCGGCCTGCGGCGCGCCAAGCTGGTGAGCAGCTCGCGAAAGGCAGCGAAGGCGCGCACCCGGAGCTGCTGCTTGTCACGGACCTCCGGCGCCTGGCGAATGCTCCGCGCGACGGCGTCGATGCCGCGCAGCACCGGGAAGACCCGAGCGAGCGCCCCGATGCCCGGTGGCAGGAGCCGCTCCACGTCCGCGCTGGGCATGCGGCGCAGGTGCTGGGACAGGTCGTCCACCGCGCTGTCCAGGGCCTTGTACGGCACGGACTCGTGCTCGTAACACCGGCCCTGGAGCACAAACGCCCGATTGCCGCTCGTGAGCGCGTCGAGGAATCGTGCGACGAGCGCCGACTTGCCGAATCCGGACCGACCCGACACGAACACCGTGACGGGATGCCCGGGTCCCATGTCGGTGAATGCGTTCGTCAGCTTCGCGAAGAGCTGCTCGCGCCCGAGGAAAGTGGTCGCGTCCGCCGTGGGCGCCACCGAGGCGTAGCGCAGCGGCACGGCGCCCACCGACGCACCGGACTCGTCCGTGTCGGTGTCGACGCCGTCGAGACGTCGCAGGAGCTCGGGTCCGCTCGGACGGCGCTCCGGCTCCATGCGGAGGAGCGCCACACACAGCTCGTTGAGATCACGAGGAAGCTGTGGGACGAGCACGCGAGGCGGCGTCGGCTCCGAACGCACCTTCTTCTCCAGGATCTCCGCGTTGTCTCCGTAGAACGGGAGCCGCCCGGTGAGGGCTTGATACAGCACGACGCCGACGCCGTACCAATCGCTGGCCGGAGTGAGCGGGACCCGACCGCCTTGCTCGGGCGACATGTACGCCGCCGTACCGAGCAGCGGCGCGTCCAGGGCGTCGCCCTCCGCCTGGGAAAGGTCGAGGACGAGCCCGAAGTCGAGAAGTACGACCCGGCCTTCGCGCGTGACCATCACGTTCGATGGCTTGATGTCCCGGTGGAGCTTCCCCGCCTGGTGCAAGGCGCTGACGCCGTGGGCGAGCTGGCGCAGCGCCTCCCGCAACCGCGTGACGTTGAGCGGCGAGGAGATCCCGCGCGGGCGCGCGTCGCCGTGGGGGCGCAGCGCGAGCTCGGGTGGCCGCTGCGCACCGGGCCGGGGAACGCTCGGAAAGCTCATCGGCTCGGCGATCGTGTCGTTGCCCGCCGCGTCCCCGACATCGCTCCCCACGGGCACGGTGCACAGGGCGGTGATGACGTCGTCTTCGGGCTCCACGTCGTCGGAGCGCACCCACTCGAGGAACGTGACGCCCTGGACGAGCTCCATGGTGAAGAACCACTGATTCGACACGGAGATCAGCTCGTGGAGCTGCACGAGATTCGGGTGGGTCACGTTCGCCAGCGCCCGGAATTCCTGCTTGAACCGGTAGATCGCGGCAGCGCTGACCTTGGCCAGGGTCTTGAGCGCCACGTGCTGATCGGTCTCCCGATCGAACGCTCGGTAGACGACGCCCATGCCGCCCGCCCCCAGTCGCTCTACGATCTGAAACCGCGCGTTCCCTGCGAACTCGGTCGCGGTAGGCGGAGCGGCGACCATCCTGCCAGTGTAAAATCAGCGATCCCTGCGCGCGAGGGGATTCGCAGCGCGGCGGGCCCGACGGTGATCGCCGACGGCAGATTCTGATAGCTTCCCGACGTGGTGAAGCACCGGAAGACGTTCGGAGCAGGCGCGCTGGGCCAGCGTTCCCGGCGGGTACTCGAGCGACGGGTTCGGTGGCTCGCCGCCCCGACGCTCGCCACTTGGCTGGTGGTCGGCCCCGCCTGCTCGTCCGGCGGAGACTCGGGCAGCGACGGAAGTCCGGCGATGGACGCCGCCGCGGAAGCGTCCGGCGAGATCAGCACGGTGCAGATCGAGGCGAACGGGTTCACCTTCGACACGCGGGTGGCCGGCCCGGAGCGCGGCGAGGCGGTGATGCTCCTTCACGGTTTCCCGCAGACGTCGTTCGAGTGGCGCTCGCAGCTCGCCGCGCTCGGCGAGGCCGGCTTCAGGGCGATCGCACCGAACCAGCGCGGATACTCCCCAGGTGCACGCCCACCGGACGTCGCGGACTACGCGGTGCCGCTGCTGGTGCAGGACGCGCTGGCGATCGCGGACGCGCTGGGTGTCGACCGTTTCCACGTGGTCGGCCACGACTGGGGCGCGGCCGTCGCCTGGGGTACGGCGGGGCTCGCGCGCGACCGGGTGCGCACGCTCACGGCGATCTCGGTCCCCCATCCCGACGCGTTCAAGCGTGTGCTCTCGGACATGTCATCCTGCCAGTATCAGGCGTCCTTCTACTTCGAGATCTTCTCCGCGCCGGGCGCCGAAGACGCGATGCTCGCGAACGGCGCGGCGCAGCTCCGGGGGCTCCTCACGGGCGTTCCTGCCGAAGCGGTGGAGGACTACGTCACCACGCTGGGCACGCCGGCGGCCCTCGGAGCGGCGCTCAACTGGTACAGGGCCAACATCGACGGACGGGTCCCGAACGCGCCGGAGCTCGGCGCCATCTCGGTCCCGACGCTCTTCGTGTGGAGCGACGCGGACATCGCGCTGTGCCGGGACGGCGCAGAGCTGACGGGCGACTACGTCGATGCCCCGTACCGGTTCGAGGTGCTCGCTGGCGTCAGCCACTGGGTTCCGGACGTCGCCCCCGACGCCCTGAACGAGCTGCTCGTTCCTCACGTGCAGGCGACTCGCTAGCGAAAGAAGCGCGGGCGTGCTGCTCGTCGCGAGCCTTCAGTCGTCGGTCGACGGCGCCGGAAAGAACGCGGCGGCCCAGCGCGGAGGCAAGCCTCGCCCCTCGGCGAGGGCTCCGATGGCGCGTCGCAGATTCCGGCGCGTGGCCCGCGCGCTCTCCTTCCACGCCTCGACGCGCGCGAGGTGGCGACCGAAGTCGGCGAGAACGTCGGCGCGCTCCGCGAGCGCCGTGTGGGCGAGCTGCATCGAGGCGCGGAGATCATCGGCGTGCTTGCCGAAGTCGTTGCTCACGGCTTCGTCGGCCGACAGCGCGAGCGTGATCGCCATCACCGCGGGCAGCGCCGCGTCCACGCCGAGCTCGATGACGTCCTCGTGCGGCTCCGGGAAGAAGCGCTGGTAGAGATCGGAGCCGCGATCGTCCGAGACGACGCGGAGGACGTCGTTCGCGAAAGCGCCGATCGCGACATCCAGCGCGACGTCGGCGGCTCGAACACGAGCCGCAGCGTAGATGGCAGCTCGTCGCAGGCCGCGTCCGCCGCCGTCAATCTCTTCCCAGTCCGCCAGGACGCTCGCCACGCGACGTGCCAGCCGGCCGAGCTCCTGGTCGTCGGGCTCGGGGTGCGCCAGGAGCGCCTCGGCCGTGAACGCGAGTGACTCGAACTCGCACTGCCAGTCGGGATCGAGCGCGGAGAGCTCCGGGCCGGCGCCGGGAATGTGCCGAGGGCGCGCCATGCGTCACCGCCGCTCGTAGGGGTTGTACGTGTACTGGGCGGAGGGCGCGGAGTAGCCACCGTGGCCGTAGCCCGCGGGAGCCGCTGCGTGATTCGGCGACGCCGCGGGCGGCGGGCCGTAACCGGGGTGGTGGGCTGGAGCGGGCGCGTGGCCGTAAGCCGGATGGGCGGCGGGCTGCGGCGGCGCGTGGCCGTAGCCCGCGTGGCCGTAGCCCGCATGGGCATGGCCCGGCTGGCCGTAGGCGGCCTGACCGTAGCCCGCCTGCGGTAGGGCGTGACCGGGCGCGCCGTACGCCTGCTGCTGCTGGTAGTAGCCGTAACCGTATCCGGCTTGCGCCGGCGGCAGGGCCGCAGGCGCGGCAGCGGCGGGGGCCGCCGCCTGTGCGGCGACGTCGCCAGTCTGCTGCTCCAGCTTCTCCCAGAGAAAATCGATGGCCAGCGGGGTGACGATCGCTCCGAGCACGCCGGCCGTGCGCTTCGGCAGGCCGAAGCGTGCTGCGAGCACCTGCGCGACATAGCCGCCGACCACACCCTGGAACCCGTCGATGGCCGAACCCGCGAAGCCTTGCCCGCGAATCAGCCCCGAGAACGCCGCCGCCGTGAAGTTCATGACGTAGTTGCTGTCGCTCAGGCTGGGCAGGTTGGACCTGTCACCGCGCGCGGCGCCACGCATCGCCTGGGCGGCCGCGGGCAGCGCGGCGTTCAGGATCCCGGCGGCGTGTTGCCCGCCGAAGCCCTGCGCCTGCAGCGCCTGGTAGGCCATCTGGCCCTGTTTGGACTGACCGAACTGCGAGAGGACCTGATCGAACACCGGACGGCTAGGGTCGGCGGCGACGGGAGCAGTGTCAAGCGGGGTGCGCGCCGCCCAGGCGCTCGCGAACCCAGCGCTCGGCTTCTGGGCCCGCCACCTGGTAGGCGCCGCGATGCGGGTCCCAGACGATCCCCCCACGCTCACACGGCAGCCACCGGAGCGCGCCGTCGGGCGAGGTTCGGGGGACGCCGAGCGGAAGGCCGCACGCGCTCCCCTCGGCGCCAGCACGCACCCACTCGTCGACGAGCGCATCGCCGCACAGCAAGGCGAACGGCGGCAGGTCGGCGTGGGGTGGTCCTTCCCAGTCGAGGATCACCCCGCGCTCGAAGCGCGCGATGCGTGCTCGACGACCGTCACGCTCGACGACCGACTCCGCGACGACCGGGTACCCCATGGGGCCGAGGTGAGATCCCATGCGCGACCACGCCTCGAAGACGGGCCCGACGATCTCCCAGGCGCCGTAGGCGGGGTGGAAGACGACGGCGCCGCGCTCGCAGGCCAGCCACCGTCCGACACCGTCCGAGAGGACCGAGGCGCTGTCGGCGGCGCGTCCGAGCGCACTCGCCGCGCCGCCCAGTAGCTCCCATCGCGCGCGGGCCGGATCCGGCGGCGCGCTCGGCGGCGCCACCCTCGTCATGTCCGGCATGACCGGGAGCGCCTGCGTACCTCCCGCGTGTCCCCTCTCCGGCACCGCGCTCATCGCTTGCGTCGCCGGTCGTGCGGGTCGAGCTGGTGCGGGCTGCGCACCTTCAGGCGGTGATGGAGACGCCGGCGGTGGTGCGCCGGCGAACATCGCGGGGACGACGCCGAACGCAGGTGCCTCCGAAGACGAGGGCGGCACGGCTGCCGGGACGACGGCGGCGACGGCTCCACCGAAGAGGGCCGGAACCGCCCCGAACACCGGTGCTTGCTGAGCGCCGTCGAGGGGCTGAACCGGAGCGGGCGCGGACGCGGTGGGCGCGGGCTGCGCGGGTGCGGGGACGAAGCCGGAGCGGTGAACGACCGCCTCTTCGTCGAGCCCATCGGCCCACGCGGGTCGCTCGCCGCCGGTCGGCGGCACGGGCGGCGCCCGCAGCGCGTCGAGGATCGTCTGCGCCAGATCCGGGCCGCAGAGCACGCCACCGTCGAGGCCCCGTACCTTCTCCAGCAGCTGAGGGCCGTAGCCACCCACCAGTCCGCCGACGACCTCCCCGATCGCCGCGTTCCCGGTGTAGGTCGAGATCAGCTTGGACGAGTGTTGCGTCGCCAGACCGAGGGCGAGCTGCCATCCCGACGCCCCACCGCGGAGCTGACCGAGGGCGCCGATGAGACCCGCTGCACCTTCCTGGACGGGTGCCGGGGCGGCGGCGGGCGGCGCCTTCGGGACGCGCCTCAGGTCGGGCTGGACGTGCTCCGCGACGTCGAAGCGCACGTTGTTCGCACCGCGGAGCGCCCAGCCGGCGCGAACCCATTCGCGGTTCGTCAGGTAGTCGTACGGGAAGTAACCGTAGCCGCCGTCGCCCCACTGCGCTCCCCACGAGTTGCGGACGATGAACAACCGCTCGGCGTCGACGTAGCCGACGACGAGCACCGCGTGAAGCCCTTCGTGGCGCTCGCCCAGCGTCGGAGACGGAACTCCGCCGTCGGGTGTCACGCGTCGGCAGGATTCGAAGACCTGGACCGGAAGCGCGATCGGGAAGCCGCTCGCGAGACAGCCGCGCATGGCGGCGAGATCGACGGGGACCTGCGCGTAGTCGTCGATGCGGAAGGCCGCGGCGGCTCGGTACACTTCCACGGGGGGCTGCACGGCGAACAGGTCCAGGTGGTACGGCCAGGAGCGCTCGTCCGGCACGCCGATCCGCGCGAGCACCCTGACTCCGTCTTGAATCGACCCGCCAGAGTCCTCGCGAACGCGGTTTCGCCAGAGACGCTGGTTGAAGTAGATGAACATGCGGCTCACATCGACGGCGCGACCCGTCACCCGCGAGACGAGGTACTCCGCCGCGGATGCGAGGGCGGACGCCGAGCACCCACCCAGGTCGCCCTGCGCCTCCACGGGCGTCATCCAGCGGCGGAGATCGATGCCGGGCGGAAGCTGCGATGGGTCGAGGGTGGGCGCGAAGGGACGCTCGTCGAACCCGTCCTGCGCGTCCTCGAGGCACGCCCCGAGGACGACGCGGCGCCCCTCGGTGTGCGCGACGTGGGGCGCGGCGTGCGCGCCCGGAGGGGGCGCCAGGGGCGACGTGCCGGGCAGCCCGAAGCTCATCTTGCCTCAGCGCCCGGCGCGGCGCCGCAGCTCCGCGACGATCGCGTCGTTCGGGAGCTCGACCCCCGACACCGACACGCGACCGCGCAGCCCTGTCTCCTGAAACAGTCGCGGGCCGGCGGTGCGGGTGATCACGTCCGCGAACGGCTCGCGGTAGCGGTCCACGTCGAGCACGCTGTCCTTGTAGTCGGCCGCCAGGGCGCGAACGGTCTCCGCCAGGATCGCGTGCGCGCGACCCTGCACGTGAGGCGCGATCGGGTCGCCCACGAAGACGCCGTGGACGGTAGCTCGCACTTCCAGGCGTTGCGCGACATCGGTGTACGCCACGTCGGGGATCGAGAAGGGCGTCTCGACGTGCGCGGACGGGGCGGCGGGCGGGAACGCCCCTGGCCCCGGGGGTGCGTGGCCGCCCGGCATCGCCGCCATCGCGCCCGCGGCGGCAAACGTCGGCGCGCCTGGAGCACCCGCAGGCGGAGCTCCGTAGTGCCCCGCATGCGCGACGGCAGCGGGGTGGGTGTTCGGATGCGGGTACGCGGGCGCGGGTTGAGGCTGCTGGCCGCCTCCGGGTTGGTACGGAGCGCCGTGGTGTGACGGCGCACCCGGCGCGTACGCGACGCCGGCGGGCGCGGGGCTACCGTGATGCGAAGGCCCGGAGGCGCCGATCGCCGCGGTGCCGTACGGACCCGTGTCGTTGCGCAGGACGTCCAGAGCGCGAATCTCCACGAGCCGTGCACCGAGCTGCTCGAGCCCCAGACCGCCGCTCTGGAGATCCTGGCGAATCAAGCGATCGCTCCGGCCGATGGTGGCCAGCGTCACCTCGCCGCGACGACTCAGCCGCTCGAGCGCTGCGCGAAGCCCCCCCACGATCTGCTCCCGGACGACCTCGAGCGGATCGCCCCGCGCGGAGTCGAGCGCGGCGACCAGCGAACCCGGCTCCACCGCCGCGACGGACACGCTCGCGCGGAAGGCGACGGGGATCTCCTTGCCGCTCTCGTCCCGGAGAGCCCCGAGTGGCCCCGAAAGATCGAACGAATACGGGGCGCCGGAGACGAAATACAGTTCGCACCGGAGGGCCTGGCCCCCTGCCGCGTGATCCACGGCGCTCGCCAGGAACGGGAGCACCGCGGGCGACAGCGCGTGGACCCCCGGCCCGAGCACCCCGAGCGGCTTGCCCAGGCGCATGATCACCGCCTGCTCTGCCGCGTCGACGTGGACCTGGGCGCCGACGGCCAGGCGATCCGCCGGGAAGCGGGTCAGGAGCAGCCCCTTCGCCTCGGGAGGAGCTGCGATGTGCATGGCGTAGCTCGTCATGGAGCCTCTCCTGAACTTTCGTTTCGGTACGCCGGGCCGGACTCAGCCCCGGGATCGGTGAGAGTACGCCGAGTGGGCGAAATGGGAAGCGCAACGTGGACGTTTCCCTTACCCTCGCGAGGATGAACCCCATCGACGAAGCCCTCGGTCAGTACGCAGCGGACGACTACACCGTACGTCTCTGCAACGTCATCTACGGCTCCATCCCGTTCGCCCCTCGGCAGGCGTCCTATCGGAACCTGCAGGAGGCCATCGCGGCGCTCTACCCGGCGGCGACGCCCCAGGTCGCGTCTCGCGTGTACCAGCTCGCCGGTCGCGAGGAAGTCGGAAAGGCGCTCTGGATGGCCAGCGCCCTCGACACCGGCGACACCGGCATCGCGATCTACTCCGGAGTGAAGAGCGCGATAGGTTATTTCTTCGGCGACAAGAAGAACGCCTTCGAGACCGACACGCAGCAGGGCGTGGACAGCGCGTTGAAGTTCCTGGGCATCGCGTACATGGCGACCAAGCTCTTCCCCGGATCCATCGGCGAGCGCGTGGGCGCCTACCACTCGACCCCAGCCGGACAAGGCATCTCGTTCTACTTCGCGTCGATCGAAGTGGCGCTTCCGTTCGCCGACAACCTCGCGACCGGGGGTACGGCGTTCGTCAAGTCGCTCCTCGACAAGTACGGGAGCTCGGCCGCGGGAAAGCTGGGACCCGCAGGCGCGAGCGCGGCTGCGGAGGCGCAGGAGGCCGTCGGCGCGCTGCTCGGGCCGGTACAGGGTGTCGTGAGCCAGGTGGGACCGCACTCGCAGACCATCGCCGACAAGGTGAAGGATTACCTGCCCGGCATCGCCAACGCGACGGACAAGATCGCCGGAGCCGTGGCGACCGCCGCGGACGCCCTTCCGGTTTATCGCTACCTCGGCGCGCGGCTCGCGGCCGAGTCCTGCGTGCTTCTCGCCTCGAAGGGCCTCTGATTCTCCGGCGCGGAGCCGCCAGCAGCGCCCCCGCGCGCCGAACGCGGCGGGCGCGCGCACGACTCGCGCGAGGTGTCACCCCCTGGGTGTGACGACGGCTCGTGTCGACCTCGCGGGCACGCACGAAGACACGGGCGTAGGCATGCAGGCACCACGAAGACTGGCCTGGCGGCCAGAGATGGGGTAACCGAAGCCCAGATGTCACCGGCAAAGCGCCATCCCTCACCGTCGAGCACTCCCGGTGCGAGTTCGAGCGTCTCCGGTGAGCGGCCCGCCCTGCGGTCGTCCGCACAGATGCGCCCCGACGTGGAACTCGTGTGCACGACGCGCGAGCGCCTCGAGCGGCTCTATCGCGAGAAGCTGCTTCGTCGGACGATGGTGCTGCCACCCGACACGACGCGGACCCGAGGCCCTGCCAGCGTGTGCATCCGCTTCCCTTCGGGTGAGCAGCTCTGGCTCCGGGCGACGGTGACCGCCATCGCGTCGGGGCAGGATCGCGCAATCCGTCTGGATTTCGACGCGCTGAGCGACGTTCAGCGCGGCAGGATCGACGCCGCGCTGTCGAGCTGAAGCGCGCTTTCGCCGCGGCGTGCGTCGCGTGGCGTCAGGGCTCGATGACGAGCGCCCCGGCGACGCCAGCGACCAACTCTCCGATGATGGCCGCCGGCGCTCCGAGGTCCCGCACCGCGGCCTCGGCACGATCCGCCGGCAGTGCGAGGAGCAGCCCCCCGCTCGTCTGAGCGTCGGCGAGCAGGAGCGCCGTAACCTCGTCCGCCGCAGCGCCCGTCACGTGGGGCCCGACGTACTCCTGGTTGCGCTTCGAACCCCCAGGCACGACACCGCGCGCCGCCAGGTCGCGCGCACCCGGGAGCAGCGGCACGCGCGAAGCGTGCACCACGGCCGTCACACGGCTCGCCGCGGCGACGTGGTGGAGGTGACCGAGCAGCCCGAACCCCGTCACGTCCGTCGCAGCCGTCGCGCCCTGCGCCAGGCCGACGTCACGGCCTCGGGCGTTCAGCGCCAGCATGCTCGCGACGGCGGCCCGCACGGACTCCTCCGGAGCGACGTCTTCCCTGATCCCCTGCGCGATCACCCCGGTGCCGATGGCCTTCGTCAGAACGAGCGCCTGACCGGCAACCGCCCCACGGTGCGTCCAGGGCACCGCGCCCACGGAGCCGATGACGGCGAGTCCGCACTTGGGCTCCGTGTCCTTCATGGTGTGTCCACCGACGATCGCGCAGCCCGCCTCGCGCGCCTTGTGCGCCGCGCCTTCGACGATGCGGGCGAGCACCTCCAGGCCGACGGAGTCGGGGCACCCGACGAAGCTCAGCGCCACCTGCGGGACGCCGCCCATCGCGTAGACGTCGCTCAGTGCGTTCGCCGCCGCGATCTGACCGAAGAGGGTCGGGTCGTCGACGATGGGGGTGATCACGTCGAGCGTGAACACCAGGGGTCCGGCCGGCGGGCGCAGCAGCGCCGCGTCGTCGAGAGGACCCGTCGACGAGTCGAGCCACGGATGCGTGAACGCGGGGACGTTCCTGAGGATCTGAACCAGATCCTGGGCCGAAACCTTACGCGCTCAACCGCCGCCTCGAACGAGCTGCGTCAAGCGAGTCACGCTCACGGGTCCTCCTTTCTGCGGGCCATGTCCCGCGGCCGCGATCATAGCGGAATCCTCCCGTCAGGAGGTCCGCGCGATCACCCGCCGAGGCCGACGCGCTCCGTGAACTCGCGGATCTCGTCTTCGTACTCCGCGATGGGAGCGTCGAACTCGATGGCGACGTTCCATCGCCAGACGTCGGACAGGTCCACGGGGCGCTCCTCGACGCGCACGACGCGACCACGCGCCGACCGGACGGTCTTCCCGTCCGCCGAGAAGTAGAGGCCGAGCTCCGCGACCTCGCCTGCCTCGAACCGCGAGCGCGCAGCGACTCGCACTCCCGAGGTGCTCACGTCGAGGATGACGGCGACGGACTGCGCCTCGTGCTCGCCCTGCAGGGTGGCCGGGATGCACGTGAGCCTGCGCGGCGTGCCACGGATCCTGGCGCGTTGAGCCGAATCAGGGGGACGCTCCGAGTCCGACACGCTCGCCCGAGGCTACTTCGAAGCCACGGCAGTGTCTCGTGTGCCGTCGCGACCCACCGGCGACGGCAGACCCAGCTCCGCCGCAGGCCTCTCCAGAACCTCGCGAAATCTCTTGGCCATGCGACCGGCCTGAAACCCGTCGAGCACCCGATGATCGAACGACACACCGATGGACAGCGTCGGGCGAACGACCACGCGACCGTCGTCGACTGCCGGCGCGTCGTGGACCGCGCCGAGGGTCAGAATGATGGGGGTGCGAGACGGCGGAAACAGGGGCGCGTACCCCAACGTGAGGCCGAAGTTGGAAACGTTGGTGATCATGACGGAGCCGAACGCGTCGTACGGCACTCCGAGCTTCGACAGATTCAGACCGAAGTCGTAGGAGAGCACTTCGCCGGTTCGCATCGCCAGCCGGAGCAGGAAGGGGGGAAGGCGGGCCAGGGATGCCGCGGTGCGCTGGGTGGGATGGTCCTTCCGCGACCGGATCCTCTCGGCGATCCGTCGGACGTCGGCCGCCACGTCCGCCACGCTCTTGGACGCCACGTCCGACACCTTGCACCCCGCGAGCCCTTCGCCGTCATCGAAGGCGACCTGGAAGAAGACGTCGATGGTGTCGCGCCGAAGAAGGCGCCCTCGCCTGAGGATGCAGTTGACTTCGGGCCGCTCGGCGATGGCCGTGGCGACGGCCTTGGCCACGACGTGCGTCAGCGTGACCCGCTCGTGCGTCGTCTTGCGAAGCGCCTCCACGTAATCGACGACGGGACGGGCGTCGATCTCGAGCAGACCATAGACGGTGGGGTCACGCGGCGCGTCCCAGGCCTGGGTCGCCATGGCTCGCCAGGCCGGGACGTTCTCGAGCGGACGAAAGCGATCCACGCGCCCCGACCTATCGCCCGAGCACGCGGACCGCGATCGAGGCCCCGCGCACCATCGCTCAGTCTTCGCCGACGACGCTCGGCGCCATGACACGCGCCGGTCGCTCGTACGACGGCACCGTCGCCGCGAGCTCGTCCTCGACGACCACCTGGAGCTTCCGGTACGCGGGGAGCCCCGTGCCGGCGGGGATGAGGCGGCCCATGATGACGTTTTCCTTGATCCCGGAGAGGTCGTCGAGCTTGCCGTTGATCGACGCTTCGGTCAGCACCTTGGTCGTCTCCTGGAAGCTCGAGGCGCTGATGAACGACTCCGTCGAGAGCGAGGCCTTCGTGATCCCGAGCAGCATGGGCTCCGCAACCGCCGGGCTGCCGCCGCGCTCGAGGACCTTGTGGTTCTCGCGCTCGAAGACGTACTTCTCGGCCTGCTCCTCCACCAGGAAGTTCGAGTCGCCGACTTCGCGAATCTTCACGCGACGCAGCATCTGCCGGACGATCGCCTCGATGTGCTTGTCGTTGATGCCCACGCCCTGCAGTCGGTACACCTGCTGAATCTCGTTCACGAGCCAGGCGGCGAGCTCCTTCTCGCCCTTCACGCGGAGGATGTCGTGGGGATTGGCCGGGCCGTCCTGGAGGGGGTCGCCAGGGCGAACGCGATCACCGGGCTGCACCTGGATGTGCTTGCCCTTGGGGATGAGGTACTCGCGAAGGTGCTCCGGCTCCATCTGACCATCGAGGCCGAGCGGCGTGATGATGACCTTCCGCTTGCCCTTCGTGTCCTTCCCGAAGCTCACCACGCCGTCGATCTCGCTGATGATGGCGTGGTCCTTGGGCTTTCGCGCCTCGAACAGCTCGGCGACCCGGGGAAGGCCACCGGTGATGTCCTGCACCTTGGTGGTGTCCCGCGGCATCTTCGAGATGGGATCGCCGGGATGAATGGGCTCTCCGTCCTGCGGCACGATGTTGGCACCGACCGGGAGGAGATAGCGCGCGTCGAGCTCCGTCCCGGGTAGCTTCACGGCCTCGCCGGTCTCCGGGTCGATGATCGTGATGCGCGGTCGCAGATCGGCCGCGCGTGACTCCGTGACGACCTTTCGCGACAGGCCCGTCACCTCGTCCACCTTCTCGTGGAACGTGACGCCCTCGACGAGATCGCCGTACTTCACGATTCCTGCGACCTCCGTGAGGATCGGCGTGGCGAAGGGGTCCCACTCGGCCACCACGGTGCCCGCCTTCACTCGGTCACCGTCCTTGTGCCGCAGCGTGGCGCCGTAGACGAGTCGATGATGCTCGCGTTCACGGCCGGTGTCGTCCATGACCACCAGCTCTCCGTGTCGGTTCATGACGACGATGGTGCCGTCCCGCTTGCTCACGGTGTGCGTGTTGCGCAGCGTGATGAGGCCTTCCGTCTTCGTCTCGAGCGAGCTCTGCTCGATCTTGCCGCGGGCCGCCGCACCACCGATGTGGAACGTGCGCATGGTGAGCTGCGTGCCCGGCTCTCCGATGGACTGGGCCGCGATGATGCCGATCGCCTCGCCGATGTTCACCCGGTAGCCCCGCGCGAGATCGCGGCCGTAGCACATGGCACAGACGCCGCGCCGGGTCTGGCACGTGAGGACGGAGCGGATCACGATCTCCTCGATCCCGGCGTCCTCGATCTTGCGAACGAGCGGCTCGTCGAGCTCGGTGTTCGAGTCCACGATGACGTCACCGGTGAGCGGGTCCACGACGTCCTCGAGGACCACGCGGCCCAGGATTCGATCGCCGAGGGGCTGGATCACCTCGCCGGCCTCCTCGAGCTTCGTCACCCGGATGCCGTCCAGGGTGCCGCAGTCGAACTCGGAGATGACCGCGTCCTGCGCCACGTCTACCAGGCGGCGGGTCAGATACCCCGAGTTGGCCGTCTTCAGCGCCGTGTCGGCGAGGCCCTTTCGCGCGCCGTGCGTCGAGACGAAGTACTGGAGCACGCTGAGACCCTCGCGGAAGTTCGCGGTGATCGGCGTCTCGATGATCTCGCCCGAGGGCTTGGCCATCAGACCGCGCATCGCCGCGAGCTGGCGCATCTGCTGCGTCGAGCCACGGGCGCCGGAGTCGGCCATGATGTAGACGGGGTTGAAGCTCGACTCCTCGGACTGGTCGTTCGTCAGCGGATCCGTGACGGTCTCGGTGCCGATGACGGCCATCATCTCCTCGGTGACCCGGTCCGCGACGCCGGCCCAGATGTCCACGACCTTGTTGTACCGCTCGCCGTCGGTGATGAGCCCCTCCTGGTACTGATCGAGCACTCGTTCGAGCTCGTTCTGCGCCGCCTCTATGAGCTCCTTCTTCTTTTCGGGGATCACCATGTCGTCCATGCAGATGCTGATGCCTGCAGTGGTCGCGTAGTAGAAGCCCAGGGTCCGGAGACGATCCGCGAGCAGGACGGTCTCCTTGTTCTTGTGCTTGCGGTAGCAGACGTCGATGAGCTGGCTCAACGCCTTCTTGTTCATCACCTTGTTCGCGTACTCGAAGGGGATCCCCGGCGGGAGGATCTCGCTCACCAGCACGCGCCCGACGGTGGTGCCCACGATGCGCGCGCGCTCCTTGCCTTCGTCGTCCTTGTCGCGGATCCGCACGTGGACGCCGGAGTGCAGGTCGACGACCCCGTTGTCGTACGCCATGCGGACCTCTTCGGGTCCGCTGTAGACGCCCTGCAGGTGGCCCTCGAGCTGCTTCTTGCCCTCGTCGTACGTCAGGGTGTTGGCGCGGTAGCTCCCCTTGGCGAAGCGGCGCTCGCGGGTCGCGTAGTACAGCCCCAGCACGATGTCCTGGGTGGGGTTGATGATCGGTCTGCCGTTGGCCGGCGAGAGGATGTTGTTCGTGCTCATCATGAGCACGCGCGCCTCCATCTGCGCCTCGATCGAGAGCGGGACGTGGACGGCCATCTGATCACCGTCGAAGTCCGCGTTGAAGGCCGTGCACACGAGCGGATGCAGCTGGATGGCCTTCCCCTCGATCAGCACCGGCTCGAACGCCTGGATGCCCAGGCGGTGGAGCGTGGGCGCGCGGTTG
>CAZARU010000103.1:0-25551 GCA_964487605.1 uncultured Polyangiaceae bacterium | reverse complement strand
GGGCGCGGCGGGCGCGGCGGGCGCGCCTGGCGCTCCAGCCACAGGCACCGCCGGGGCGGCAGGAGCCGGCGCGGGAGCTGCGGGTTGCGGCGGAGCGTCGGGGGCGGCTTGAGCGGCGGCGCCACCCGCAACCAGGACGAGAGCAGACGAAATCAGCGCGAGTCGAATCATGTCCGGTCGGTTCCGTTCGTGAGTGTCAGGTGACGACGGTCAACAGCGCGGCCCAGGAGGCGCCCCAAACTGCGCTGGGTCGACGCAGCCGAGACCCAGGAACGAGTCCAGCACGCCGCACTGGCGGTTCGGCTTGCAGCAGCCCTGCAGCGGAAAACCCATGAGCTGCTGGTCGGGGCAATCGGGGTCGGGGGATCCAGGCTGGTCGCGTTCGATGCACTCGGGCCCGAGCAGCGAGACCGAGAGCCCGCACGCGTTCCCGGCGCAGCACGGCGTCGCGAAGTTCCCGACCTGTGCGGGGGGGCACTGATCCGGCACGCACTGACCGCCGCCCCCGCCCGCGCCGCCGCCCCCGACGCCGCACTGGCTCTGACAGGACGGAACGTCTCCGCTCGTCTGGCACACGCAGGTCTCGAAACAGTCCGAACAGCCGTCGCAGTTGGGGAACAGCGTGCAGATTCCGCCGCTGTTCGAGCCCCCGGAACCCGGCGATCCGGCCGACCCGCCCGAGCCACCCGAACCCGGCGAGGATTCACACTGGCACGCGCCGAAGGTCCCATCGTCCTGGCAGTACTGCACGCCGTCGGCGCTCGCCGGACACTTGCAGGCGATGACCCGTCCCGGCGCGCAGGCGACGTCGCCGCTGGTGCCGCCGAACTCGAACGACCCCGGATCCTCTCCGGACAGACAGGCGACGGTGGCGAGCCCTGCGAAGAGCAACGAGGCGAGCGACTTGTGGCTCTGCATCTTCGGAACCTCCAGCGGCCGGTAAGCTATCACCGTTCCCATGCGGACACGCCGCTCAATTCGCGGGCCGCGGGTCCCCCGGAACGACCTCGACGAGGCGCCCGTCCAGCGTCCGTATGCCCCCGGGCCCGGGAATTGGCCGGCCAGGTGTTCCCTGCCCCTCGGCGACGAGTACCCTCCCATCGGCCAGGACCTCGAGGTTGGTGGGGAGGTCGAGCCCTTCGGCGAGCGACGCGACCCTCGCGCTGGGGCGGTCGATGCGCAGGAGTCGGCCGGAGAACCGCTCGAAGCCTCCGTGGGAGCTTCCCGCCACCGCTTCGCGTCGAGTCCGGACGGGATCGAGAAACCCGCTGCAGAACTCGAGCACGTGGAGCGAGCGCCCGGAGACGGCGAGATCCGTCGGCGCGTTCAAGCCGCGCACGACATCCCTCGTCGTGCCGGTCTCGGGGTCCACGCGTACGACGCGCCCGGCGTACTTCACGAAGTCCACTCCACTGCCACCGACGTCGCCCCCTCTCTGTCCGCTGAACAGCGCCACGAGCAGCGCGCCGTCGGACGGATCGACGACGACGGCAGCCGGGACCGCGTCCTGGCCGTCCTCGAGCGGAGCGAACCGCGTGACGAGCCGCTCGTGACCCTCCGCGCCGATGCGAATCAGCGTGTTTGCGAAGCTCTGGACGGCGAACCACGCGCGGGTTCCGGGGTGGAAGGTGATGGAGTTCGCGTTGTCGAGGGTTCGTGACCACATCATGGGCGGGTCGACGTCGATCCGGAACACCGTGCTTCCGCGGAGCGGATCCGCCAGCGTGGCGAGGACCATGCCGTCGCCCTCCGCGATGTCCGCGAAGCCGAACACCTCGTCGCGGTTCATGGCGAGGCGCCCCAGGATGTTCACGGAGGGCTGCTTCGCGAGCACGATCTCGCGCTCACCGTCGTCGTCGAAGTCGCCGTCTCCGTTCCCGTCGACGAGCCGTACCAGGCGCCCGGTGAGCGGGTCGTCGGGGTCCCCCCTCCCCGCCTCGCCGACCAGCAGGGAGCCGTCCGATCTGCGAAGGAACCCTCTCGGATTCAGCAAGCCCTCGGCGATCACCCTCCGAACCGCGGCGTGTTCGACCACCGGCCGGGAGACGACCACCACCGCTTGTGCCGGCGAAGCGCCGGCGACGGGTGCCGGCGTGCCGGGCGCGGGCGTGGGCGGCGCCGTGGGCGTCGACCCGCAGGCGGCCACGAAGAACGCGATGAGCGTTTGGTGTAACGTCCGGCCGTGGCGATGCGGCCCTACTTGAGGCTCTGCCGCATCCCGAACGTGTTCACCGCCATGGCGAACGTCTTCGCCGGGGTCGTCCTCGCCCGCGGGGGCTCGTTCGAGCAGAGGGACCTGCTGCTCGTGGGGAGCAGCGCGTGCTCGTACTGCGCGGGGATGGTGCTCAACGATTACTTCGACCGGACCATCGACGCCGTGGAGCGCCCCGAGCGACCCATCCCGGCGGGCGAGGTCTCGGTACGCAGCGCCCTCTCCCTCGGGTGCGGCCTCGCGACGGCCGGGCTGCTGCTGGCCGTGCTTCACGGACCCACCGCAGGCCTGTTCGCCGCCGGGCTCCTCGCCATGATCCTGGCCTACGACGCGTGGGCCAAGGCGACCCTCGCCGGCCCGGTCGTGATGGGCGCATGTCGCGGGCTGAACGTGATGCTCGGCCTCACGGTGGTGACGTGGAAGACACCGTGGATCGCGGTGGCCGCGCTGGGCATGGGGTTCTACACCGTGGCCATCACGGTGCTCTCCCGCAGCGAAGTGGGCGGCGCCGGGGTTCATGGAACGCGACCCGTCGTCGGTGCGCTCGCGGCCCTGGCGTGCTTCGTCGCCGCGGGCTCCCTCCTCGCAGGACCGGCGGACGCGAGGACGGTCGCGTGGTGGGCACCGTTCTTCGCGCTCTTGGCGGTGCGGGGTGCCATGGTGTTCGGTCCGCTGTGGCGCGACGCGAGCGGCCCCGCCCTCGGTCGCGCGATAGGAGGCGGAATCTTGCTGATGCCCGCCCTCGACGCAAGCGTGCTCGCCGCGAGCGGCCTGGTCGTCAGCGCCATGGCATGCCTCGTCATCGGTACACCGGCGTACGTGCTTCGCCGCTGGTACTACGTGACGTGACGTCAACCTTCGAAGCGCGCCGCCAGGGTGCGCGCGGCGGCCTCGAGCGCGGCGATCTCCGCGTCCGTGTAGTCGTGCTCGCCGCTCTTGCCGATGCCGAGGGTGCCCGCGAGCGTCCCGCTCCTCGACAGAAGCGGCACGACCAGCGCGCCGGCGACACCGGTCTCCTTCGCGCCGGGACGCACGACGCCGGAGTCGTCGGTCTGCAGGTTGCACACCGTCACCGGCTCCAGGCGTTCCGCGCAGATCCCGGCCATTCCTTTGCCATAGGGAATCGTCGCGGTGATCTTGGCGACGTGGTCGGGGAGACCACGCTGAGCGACCATGGTGAGAGCTCGCGCCGCGCCATCCGCCCGATGGAGCGTGGCCGTGACGGCGCCGAATGCCTCGGCGAGCACCCGCAGCGCGTCGTCGTAGTGCGCCCCCTCGAGCGCGCGCTGCACCGCAGTGTCCAGTCCCGTCGTCGTCATCGCCGAACCGTAGCACGGTGCGTCGCGCAGTAGCGATTGCGGCGCCGGTCCCCGCGGGCGCACAATCCCACGCATGGGCGGCGAAGCGGATCCACTCGAGGCGATCCTGCTGCTCCTCAGGGGCGTGCTCGGCAGCGAGGCCCGCGAGACGATCGAGCACGTACTGACGTCCGACACCGAGCCGAGTGCGATGCACGCGGCTCGCGTCTTTCCCGGCCTCGCTCGTCGCACGGGTCGTGCGCCGCTTCCGACGACCCCGACGCTGAAGGGTCCCACCGACGCGGTACCGACGTCGGCCTGGACGCTGGACGTCGCCGCACGCGTCGCGGTGCTCCTCGCGGTCGCGCGGCGCCAACCCGACGCCCTCGTGGACACCGCGACCCGCGTCTACCGAGCGGGGGACACGAGCGAGAAGATCGCCGTGCTGCGATGCCTTCCACTGCTCGAAGACGGCGAACGGCTCGTTTCTCTCGCCCTCGACGCCGGCCGGACGAACGAGACTCCGCTGTTCGCGGCGATCGCGACTCACAACCCCTTCCCTGCGCGGCACTACCCCGAGCTCGAGTTCGACAAGCTCGTGATGAAGGCGGCGTTCCTGGGCCTGGGCCTCGACCACGTCGTCGGCGTGGTGGAGCGCGCCAACGCCGAGCTGGCTCGCATGGCCCTGGATCACATCGACGAGCGCGAGTCCGCCGGACGCTCGTTCACGCCCACGATCTGGCTGGCCATCACCCCCGCCCTGCCCGCCGAAGCCCTGCCGAGGATGGTGAGGTACGCGGCCCACGACGACGAGGAGCATCGCGTCGCCGTCGCCCGCGGCCTCGCCGTGACGAAGGACCCCGCCCTTCGGGCGCTCCTCGAGGAGCGACTGAGCGCGGAACCCTCGCCGCGCGTGCGCGCCGTGCTCGAGGCGGCCCGAGCCCCGGCGGACCGACGCGAGTGACCGGATCCACTGCGTGCTTCCGGCGCGGGACCGAACGGGCCAGAATGAGCACATGAGGCTGTTCGATCCCCACATCCACATGCTCTCGCGCACGACGGACGACTACGAGGCCATGGCCGCGGCAGGGATCCGCGTGGTCGTGGAGCCGGCGTTCTGGCAGGGGCAGCCCCGCACCCAGGTCGGCACCTTCATCGACTACTTCGACTCGCTGATCGGGTGGGAGCGCTTCCGGGCCCGCCAGTTCGGCGTGGCGCATTTCTGTACCATCGCGCTCAACCCCAAGGAGGCGAACGACGTCGCCCTCGCCGACGCCGTCATCGAGCTGCTGCCCCGCTGGCTGGAGAAGGATGGCGTCGTCGGAGTCGGAGAGATTGGCTACGACGACGTGACGGCGGCAGAAGAACGGGCCTTCTCCGCACAGCTCGACCTCGCCAGGCGCCTCGGTCTCCCGGCGCTGATCCACACTCCCCATCGAGACAAGAAGAAGGGGACCGAGCGCACCCTCGCGCTGGTGAAGGAAGTGGGGATCCCCGAAGAGCACGTCATCGTGGACCACAACAACGAAGAGACACTCCCCCTGGTGCTCGAGACCGCCTGCTGGCGGGGTCACTCGATCTATCCCGACACGAAGATGACCGAGGAGCGCATGGTCGCGCTCCTGCAGAAGTACGGAATCGAGAAGATGCTGGTGAACAGCGCGGCGGATTGGGGCAAGAGCGATCCCCTGAAAGTCGTCAAGACCGCACGCGCGATGAGCGCCGCGGGGTTCTCGGAAAGCGACGTCCGAACGGTGTGCTGGGAGAACCCGATCGCGTTCTTCGAGCAGTCCGGCCGGCTCGATCATGCCCTCTTCGAAGCCTCTTCGATCGATCAGCGCGAGCTCTACGAAGGAAACTCCGTGTTGCGCGGGCAAGCCCCCGTCGTTTCCTGACGGAGGACGCCAGATGCGAGTGACGACTCCGGGCGGGCGCACCGCGCTCTTGACCTACTGCGCCAACGTCCACCCAGGCGAGAGCCTGGACGAGGTCCTCGCCGCACTCGAACGCTGGGTGCTTCCGGTGCGCCACGCCGTCGGCGCCGATCAGCTCGGCGCGGGGCTCTGGCTGTCCCGCAGCGCCGCGATCGAGGTGGAGCGGCGGGGCATCGGCGCGCTCGCCGACGCGCTCGCCGAGCGAGATCTCTTCGTCTTCACCCTCAACGGCTTTCCGTACGGGGACTTCCACGCGCCCGTGGTCAAGCGCACCGTGTACCACCCGGACTGGTCGCGCCCCGAAAGGCGACGGTACACGCTCGCGCTCGCGGAGATCCTCGCCGAGCTGCTCCCGCCCGACGTCGTCGAGGGGACCCTCTCCACGCTCCCTCTCGGTCACCGCGACGAGACGGACGAGAGCGCCCGAAGGGCCGCGCTGGACGCGCTGGTGAGCGTCGCCGCCGACCTGGACGACCTCGCGCAGCGCAGCGGCCGGCGGGTACGGCTCTGCGTCGAACCGGAGCCGGGATGCTGGCTCGAGACGACCGACGACGCGATACGGGCATTCGACGAGCTGCAGACCAACGCCCGAGCGAAGGGGGTCAGCGACGACGTGATCGAGCGACACCTGGGCGTCTGCTTCGACGCTTGCCACCACGCCGTGTCCTTCGAGGATCCGAGCCGCAGCCTGGCCCGCCTGCGAGACGCGGGCGTCGTGGTCGGAAAGGTGCAGCTCTCGAGCGCCCTGCGCGTGCCGAACCCCGCGTCGCCCGAGGCGCGCGCCGCGCTGGCGGCCTTCGACGAACCGCGGTTCCTCCATCAGGTGCGAGTCCAGAGGCCGGACGGGCTCGCCGGCGTGGACGACCTGCCCCTCTGCAGCGAGCTGCCGACGGACGCGGAGTGGCGCATCCACTTCCACGTCCCCATCCACCGCGACGTCATCGGCGCCGTGGGCACGACGCGCACGTTCGTCGAGGAGACGCTGCGGGCGCTCACGAGCACGATCCCCTTGCCACACCTGGAGGTCGAGACCTACACGTGGAGCGTGCTTCCGGAAGGCGAACGCCCTCGCGACGATGCAGGGCTGGTGCGCGGGCTCGCCGGGGAGCTGGCGTGGGCGCGGGAGCGCATCGCGTGAGCACCGAGCCCCTGGTCGTCCTGCTCGTGGTGGGTTTGACGCCGTCACTGCTGCGCCACGCTCCGTGCATCTCTGCCGTGGCCAGGGATGGGTTCGCGGCGCCGATCGACCCCGTGCTTCCCGCCGTCACGTGTTCGGCGCAGGCGTCGCTCCTCACGGGTACCCTGCCGCGCGACCACGGCATCGTCGCCAACGGGTGGTACCACCGGGACCTGGCGGAAGTGCTGTTCTGGCGACAGTCCAATCGCCTGGTGTCCGGCGAGATGGTCTGGGATGCGGCCAAGCGACGCCGGCCGGACCTGCGAACGGCGAAGATGTTCTGGTGGTTCAACATGTACTCGACGGCCGACATCTCCGTGACGCCGCGTCCGATCTACCCGGCGGACGGGCGGAAGCTGCCGAGCGTGTACTCCGAGCCGCCGGAGCTCGGCGGGAAGCTTCAGCGAGACCTCGGGACGTTCCCGCTCTTCGAGTTCTGGGGGCCGAAGGCGGGCCTTCCGTCGTCGCGGTGGATCGGTGAAGCGTCGGCGCGGGTGTTCGACGAGTCACGCCCCGACCTGCTGCTCGTCTACCTGCCCCACCTGGACTACGACCTGCAGCGCCTCGGCCCGAAGGACCCCCGCATCCCGGCAGCCGTCGCCGACATCGACCGCGTCGCCGGGCGACTCATCGATGGCGTGCGCTCCCGAGGGGCGCGCGTCGTGGTGCTGAGCGAGTACGGCATCGAGCAAGCGGAGGGCGCCGTACTTCCGAACCGTGCTCTCCGGGAGGCCGGGCTCCTGCGCGTCCAGGAGACGCTCGGCTGGGAGCTTCTCGACGCCGGCGCGAGCCGCGCCTTCGCCGTCGCCGATCATCAGATTGCCCACGTCTACGTGCGCGACCCCCGTGACGTGCCGCGCGTTCGCGCCGTCGTGGAGAAGCTAGACGGCGTGGAGCGCGTGCTCGACGACGCGGGCAAGCGCGACGCCGGCCTCGACCACGCGCGCTCCGGTGAGCTCGTCGCCGTGGCGGCGCCGGGGCGCTGGTTCGCGTACTACTACTGGCTGGACGACGCGCACGCGCCGGACTTCGCGCGAACCGTCGACATCCACCGGAAGCCCGGATACGACCCGGTCGAGCTGTTCCTCGATCCCGACCGCGCCTTCATCGAGGCCAAGATCGCCCTCACCCTGGCGAAGAAGATCGCGGGGTTTCGGTACCTGATGGACGTGATCCCGCTGCGCCCCGACCTCGTGAAGGGGACTCACGGCCGGACGGGGGGCGACGACGACGAAGGCCCGGTGTTCGTGTGCTCCGAGCGCTCCGTCGTGCGCGATCGCCTGCACACCACCGAGGTGAAGGGCGTGATGCTCGACCTCCTCGCCCCCTGAGCGTCAGTCGCCGCGCAGGTACCGGAGCGCGCGTCGCGCGGTCCGAACGGCGTCATGGGACGAGCGGCTCAGCTCGAGCGTGGCGGGACCGACGTATCCCGCCCGCCCGAGGGCGGCGACCACTCCGCGAACGTCGAGGTCCCCCTCCCACGGCGGCAAGTGCTCGTGCGTACCGCTTCGCATCCCCTCGAGGTGCACGTTCACGATCGCCTCCGACCAGCGGGCGACGACGGCCTCGGCACCCTCCGCCTCGAGCAGGTGCGCGTGCCCGACGTCCAGGGTCAGACCGAGAGCCGGGTGGTCCACGGCCGTCCGGATCCGTTCGAAGTGCGCCATCGTCTCGACGTGCATGCCCGGTTCGGGCTCGAACCCGAGGCGGAGCCCCAGCTCCGCCGCGCGCGCACAGAGCGCGCGCAGGCCCTCGACCAGTCGCGCGTCCAGCTCGTCGGTCGTCGCGGCCGTGCCCTCGGGCGCGCTCCCCGACCAGACGCTCACGACGCCCGCGCCCAGGCGGTTCGCGACGTGAAGCGCCCTGGTCGTGAAGTCCAGGCGTCGCGCCCGGGCGGCCGGGTCGTCGTCGAGCAGCGTCGGCTGGTGCTTGTTCCGGGGGTCGAGCAAGAACCGCGCGCCGGTCTCGAGAACGGGAGCGAGCTCGTAGCGTCCCAGCACCTCCAGACACGCGGAGAGCTCCGCGTCGAGGTTCGCGCCGTAGGGATCCAGGGCGTGGTGATCGAGCGTGATCCCGATGCTGCGATACCCGAGTTCGCCGATGATCTCGACGGCGTCGAGCAGTCGGTGTGACGCGAAGCCGTTCGTGTTGTAGCCGAGCAGCATGGCTCGCCGCGGAGCCTACTCCCGACGTCCGCCCGAGCCACGTCGCGGCCTCCGCGCCCCGCGCGCGAGCGGGGCTTCCGGCCCGGGCCCCGCCGGACTCTCCGCGACCGGGCGGCTGCACGCGGCGTCACTCGTGCGAGAAGAACGCCGCAACCTGCCAGACGCTGGTCGTCGCCTCGACGGTGTACCGCGGGATCCGGTAGCGACGGGTGGTCGCACGCACGGGCGCGCCCCACGCCACGAAGCCGGCGCGGTACCCCGCCTTCTCCGTCGCCGCGCGGACTCGTGCGTCGTTCGCGCCGAGCGGATAGAAGAAGACCTCTGGCCGAACACCGACGTGCCGCTCCACCAGATCCCGCGAGTGCTCGAGCTCGAAGGCGAGCTGGTCGCTGGGCAGAACGGTCATCCGCCGGTGGGTGTGGCTGTGGCTGGCGATCTCGCACAGTCCCGAGTCCACCATCTCGCGAAGCTGGGCCCAGTCGACCGCGCCGTGCTCCCGGTGTCGCTCGACGGCGCGCGTTGCGATGCCGAGCGTGAACGGCGCTCCGTGCTCGCGCAGGATGGGAAACGCTCGCGTGTAGCCGTTGCGCTCGCCATCGTCGATGGTGATCACCGCGACGCGCTCCGGCAGCTCCACGTCTCCCTCCAGGAACGCTACCAGGTCGCTCATGCGCACCACCTCGACGTCGTTCTCCCGAAGCCAGGCGAGGTGCTGGCGAAAGCGCGCGAGCGGTACCCCGGGTCTCGGCGAGACCAGCGCGAACGTGTGGTAGAGCAGGACGCGCGCGAGCGTGCGCTCTCGCGGCACCACGGGCATGCGGAAGGAGCGGGACGAAGCGACCGCCACAGCAGGCGGCGGCGCTTCGGCAGAGTCCGCGGGAGTGACCCCGGGCGCGACGGCGGGTGCCGGCTCCTCGACGGCGTCGCGCGCGGCCGCCGGTCCGACCGAGGCCGGTACCGCCGCGCTCTGGCCCGGAGCGCCCGCGGAGGAGCAACCGAGGCCGGCCACGACGAGCGCGATCGCGAGGACTTCCGGTCGCACCGACCCATCGTACCGGCCGCGCCGCGCGCCGTGCCAGTTTCGGCAGGGTGGCGAGCGTCGTCAGGGCGTGGCGGCCGGCCGCGGTCGCCCGTAGCGACGCGTGGCGTGCAGGTACTCCACGACGGCTCGAATGCGCGCGAGCCGGCGCTCGGTGGGGACGACGAGGGCGAGGGTCTCGCGCGAGGCCTTCGGCGCCTCGACGAGGTGAGCCTGGTCCACGAGCACGCGCTGTCCCATCTCCAGCGCCAGCGGGTCGACGAACACGCAGGGCTGCTCCCGGAGCGGCGAGGACACGGCCTCGTAACGGCACCATCCGTCTTCCGCCGGTGTGAACGTCTGCGGCGCCAGCTGGGCGAGCGTCTTGGGGATCACCGAGAGGCAGGAGATGACGGAGACGGCGACGGAATCGCAGTCCGGCACCGCGGGTCTCGCGTAGACGACGACCTCGAACGGCTTTCCCGCGGGGACGGCGCCGAAGCCCACCAGGCTGGGCGTGCGAAGCGTCCCCTGCACGCTGACGGGCTCGATGACCCCACAGACGACGCCCGACCGGCAGGTCCCGCCGGTCTCGCGCCGCAAGGGGTGTTCGCCCGCGTCGGAGAGCGCCCGCCAGCCGTACTGGCCCTGGGCGCTCGTCAGCTCGAAGTCTCCGTCGACGAGCAGGTTGTCCCGGACGTGCGTGTTGCCGAACGGGTTGCGCTCCTCGACGATCCGGACGACGGGACCACCGTCGCCCACCGTCGCTTCGTTGCCGGAATCTGTCGCGGGAGCGCCGGCGGAACCCGCTTCCGGCAGCGACGGCGCCAGGCCCAGCCGTTCGTCGTCGCACGCGACCACCAGGACGAGCAACGCACCGACGACGCCGAGGGGAACGGCGCTCATGGCCGAAGGTTCTCCCGCACCCAGGCGAGCGCTGCTTCGTAGGGCAGGTCCTTCCCGCCGAGGAGCGACGACTGCGTGTGCTCGACGATCACGTCCGGTCGAATGCCGTGACCGATGAGCGTCTCCCCGTCGCGGGTGATGGTGTCGCCGCTCGCGAGCTGGAAGTCGAAGCGCGACCAGTACGAGAACTGGTAGAACGACGAGAATGCGCCCGCGGTCTCGTGCGGACCGAAGATGCGAACGTTGGGCGCTCCCTTCAGTCCGTGAGGCAGCCAGTCGCTCGCCGAGCCGTCGCGGTGGATGATCAGGGCAACGGGCAGGTCCAGCGCCGGGTCGTCGCTTCCCACCTCGTAGGTGAGCCCGGGGAACTTGGTCAGGCGTTCGAACTCCGCGCGCCCCTCCTCGGGCGTAGCAGGACCGTCGGAGCCGGCTTCGATCATGAAGCCGGGGCCCACGGAGAGCGCCAGAGGGGACCGAACGAGCTGGGTCAGCGCCTGCGGCGCGTCGATGGTCCCGCCATTGCCGGCACGATGGTCGAGGATGACCCCGCGCGCCTCCGCGCGGAACCGATCGTTCGCCCGGAGCAGGAACGGAGTGAGCGCCGGACCGTACAGGTTGTCCCACGTCATTCCGAGCAGCTTCTCGCCCGGCGCCGAGTCCACGAGCTCGTCCAGCCAGGGCTGGAACGGCAGAAAGTGTGAATCGGTGACCGACCCGCCGAAGGACGACGGTGGATTCCTGAGGTGATAGTCCGGGCGGTTGTCGCAGGCAGGCCCCTGCCCGCCCACGGCGATGTCCGAGACGTCGTAGGTCGTGGGCACGGCGTCGCAGGTCCCGGTCGCAGCGTCGCAGTGGATCACGGTGAACGTCCGGGCGAAGGTCGGGATGGTGCCGCGCAGCGCCTCGGCGAACTCGGCGTCCACGTCGGGATCGTCGGCCGGGTGATAGCCCCAGTCGTGCTGGACGAGTGAACGCGCCCACTCGAGCGGGTGCCTCCCGTCCACCGCCACCAGGCGGTCACCGCGGCGGAGGCGCGGCGAGCTCTCGAAGCCGTGGCTCACCAGCACGTCGGCGCGCGCGGCGTCGCTCGGCCAAGTGGCGAAGGTGAGATCCGCCCTCCCCTCGATGAAGCAGACGGGGAGGACGCGCGGGCTCCGGTGGATCGAGATCGCGGAGCTCGCGCTCGTGTGCCAGTCCCCGAGCCGGCGGACCGCCCGCGCGAAGGAGCCCCAGAACTGCCACGCCGTCGAAGCGGATTTCATGGCGTCGAGCTCGACGCGGGCCGCCGGCAGGTTGCGAAGACGGGTGAGCCGCCCCCCGAAGAGCCACGTCACGCGCCCGGCAAGGTGCTCGGCGATGGAGTCCCGGTGCTCGGCCGCCGGCAGCGGAGGCACGTAGCGATCGCCCTGGCGGCACCGACCCGAAAGACAGACGCTCTCCGAACCGCAGACGGGATCGAACGCACCGGAGCAGGCGCTGCCACCGTCGAACACACCGCCGGGGGACACCTCGATGGCGTCCACGTCGATCTCCGAGCCCTCGAGACGCAGGAACGCGCGCGCGAGCTCGCTACCGGCGACGCTCACGGGATTCGACACGAGCTCCGCCCATCCGTCGGACGTGACGCGACCGGATGGGAAGAGATAGGCGACCTCCGTCTCGCGCGCCGTGGAGTGCTCGAGGACGGCCCGGGCCCAGACGCGGCCGTGGCGCACCCACAGCGCGAATCGGTAGGAGGCGTCCGAAGGCGGGAGGGCGAGATCCGCCTCGAACGGCTCGTCGCTACCCGTGACTCCGATGCGAACGAAGCCGGTGCCGTGAAGCGCACCTTCGCCGGTCACGGGATCGTCCCCGTCGAACGCGATGGCGACCGCGAGCTGCGCCTCGGTCAGCACTCCGCCTTCGAAGGACTCGCTGACGGTTGCGTCCGCTCCGAGCGTCGCGACGCCACGACCGTCGAAGGTGAGCGCCTCGGCGGTCGTGGCGTGGGCGAGGACCGCGATGCAGGAGGCGATCACCCCGAGGCGCTTCATCGTCGCCCCCGTGCCCAGCGTTCCAGCGCGCGCTGCGCGTCGTTCGGCGGGTGGATGGCAGGGGCGAACTGGCGTCGCAGCGACGCCCGCGCCGCGGCGAGGGCAGCGCGATCGGGCGCGGAGAGCGGCCTCGTCGGCGACGGCACCACCCGGGCTCCGGCGGGAACGCCGCTCACGACCGCGTCGTCGATGACGGCCTCGCCCTCCGGAAACCGCGCTTCGACGTAAAGGCAGGTCGCGCGCTCGCGCACCGCGGTGACGACCGAGAATCGACACCATCCGTCGGCGGCCGGAGCGTCCGCTTCCGGTACGAGCGCCACGTCGGGATCGGTGCCGTAGTCACAGGCAAACAGCCGGACGGCGAGGTCGTGGCACAGATCGGTCGGAACGCGACCCCAGACCGACGCGGACACCATCGCGCCGGTGGGCGACACTCCCACGGCAGCGACCCGCTGGTTCTGCGCCAGGTAGCCGCACTTCATGCCCGAGCGGCATTCCGCGCCGACCTTCACCTGGTCGAACCCGACGGGGTTCAGGAAGGCTCCCACGAACGCCCAGCCGTACTGCTGAGCGAACGGGCTGTGCCACTCGAAATCACCGTCCCACAGCAGGTTGTCGAAGGCCTCGACGTTGCCGAACGGATTCCTGCGGAAGACGTCGCGGATCTTCGCGCCCGTGTCGTGCCCGCCGCCGTCGAGCGGCCCGGCGCCATCGACGACGACGTCCCTGGCCGCAGCATCGTGGACCGGCAGGGACGGCGCGCCGCCGATGCGCTCGTCCGCACCGCACGCTGGAACCACGACCGCGGCGACGGCGCTGCACCCAGCCAGGGCGCTGCCGAGGAGTGCGCGGATCCTCATGGCGGGAGCTCGCTGCGCACCCAGGCCAGGGCGACGTCGTAGACGGTGTCTCGTCCCGCCATCAGATCCGACTGCAGCGGACGCACGACGACGTCGGGCGCCACCCCGACACCGTTCAACGTGTCACCGCTCACGTGTATCGTGTCACCGACGGCGATCGAGTACCCGACCCCCGACCAGTAGCTGAAGTTGAACAGCGTCGAGAAGGCGCCGGCGGTCTCGTAGGGGCCGAAGATCCGCGCCTTGGGGGCGCCCTTCATGCCGAGAGGCAGCCAATCACTCGCGGAGCCATCCACGGTGATGAGCAGCGCGACGGGGACGTCGGTCCGCGCCGACGCGGATCCGGCGCTCTCGACGAGCCCCTCCGCGGCGAGCGCGTCGAAGAGCGCGCGTCCGTCGGAAAGGGTCGCGGGCCCCGTGTCCTTCGAGCTCTGGCGGAAGAAGAACGCATCCAGGGGCGTCGGCGTCCGCACGAAGTCCCAGAGAATGGGGGGCCCGAGGTTCGTGCCGCCGTTGCCCGTGCGATGGTCGAGCATCACGCCGCGCGCCTTCGCGCGCCAGAGCGCCACGGCGTCGCGGAGGGCTCGCTCCACGCCCCCTCCGGAGCCCGTGACGGCGAGCGAGCTCCACTGCAGGCCGTAAATCGCTTCGGTCTCGTCGCTCTCGTCCACGATCGCCGAGCGGACGCCGCTCATCGACGAGCCGCCCACGTGGCGGACCGGCCGATTGTCGCACCTCAGGCCGCTCTCGGTACCGGGGGGTGACGCGCCCAGGGCGGAGATGGAGAGCGTTTCGCCCGCGGCGGAGCAGGCGTCCGCGGCGGGGTCGCACCGGACCACCTCGATCCGATCCGCGAATCGCGCGATGAGGGAAGGCAGCGACTGCACGAACTCGCCGTGCGTGCGGTGATTCGACGCGCTGTGGTGCCCTGGGTTGACAGAGATGAGGGAGCGCGCCCACTCCACGGGGTGGCGTCCATCCACGGACACGAGTCGGTCCCCGACGCGCAGGCCGAAGGTGTTGACGGACCCGACGTTCGACACCAGGACGTCGAGGAGCTCGGGATGCGAGGGCGCGGCACCCCGCGACCGGTCGGCGTCGCCCTCGAGAAAGCACAGGGCAATGGGACGGGGGTTCTCCAGCAGGAAACCTTCCAGACCGGAGCTCGACGTGTGCCAGTCGTGCAGCCGATGGATCGCGGTCCGGAAGCGCTGCCAGAAGCTCCAGCCGTCCGGTGCGCCGCGCATCCCTTCGATCTCGGCCAGGGCGTTCGGCAGGTCGAGGACGCGATTCTTGAACGGCCCGTACAGGAACTCGAAGCGGTTCCCCAGGGAAGTCACCAGCGCATCGCGATCCTCGCCCGAAGGCAACGCCGGCACACGGCTGATCATGTTGCGGCACCGCCCCCACTCGCACACCTGGTCGGGCGCGCAAGCGCCCTTGTCCGCGATGCCGCGGCAGGGGCCACCCACCTGCGGAGCCCCGTCGGCGACCACCTCGACGGCATCCACCTCCGCGCCTTCCGCCGCGGGGGTGAAGAAGCCGGCAGCCACCGCCCGCAGGCGAGAGGAGCCGACACTGAAGCTCCCCGTCTCGACCTCGTACCAGCCGTCGCTGGTCATGCGCCCCGTCGGGTACAGGACCCCGAAGTCGTCGGTCCGGCCTGCGTAGCTCACCGACACCGTCGCGATGATCGAACCCCGCGCCCAGGCGCGGACCCGGTACGCGCCGTGCTCCCCCGGCAGGGCGAGCGGAACCGCGACGGATTCGAAGCGCGGAAGGCGGACCACGCGCTCACCCTCGAGGGCATCGGGCACGACCTCCGCGGCCGGAGCGGGGTCGGAGGCGTCCGTCTCCTCGCCCGCCCACTCGTCGAGCTCGAAGCCCTGGCGAAACAGCGCCGCACCGTCGAAGGCGAACCGGCCCGACTCGTCGAACGAGGCCGCTTCGGCGCCCCCGGTCGCGGAGAGCGCACCGACCAGCAGGGCGACGGCACGGCGGCGCATGGGGCCCGCGCCGCGTACCATGAGCGGTGGACCGGCTCCACCCTGCGTCGGGCGGCGGTGCGGTCCCGGAGCCCATGGAGCGGCAGGCCCGGCGACCGGACTCGCATTCTGCCGTCGAGGACGCTAGACTTTGCCCTTGCGGCGCGACCGAACGCGCCCCAGAACACGAGGACGCATGGTCAGCATCACGACACTCGCAGCCGGCAAGGTCAGGGAGATCGCGGAGGCCGAGGGCCTCGTCGGTCAGGGCCTGCGTCTACGGGTCATCGGCGGCGGCTGCGCCGGCTTCCAGTACGACCTGTACTTCGAGGAAAAGCCCACGGACATGGACGAGGAGTTCGAGTCCCACGGGGTCAAGCTGTACGTCGATCCGCTGAGCTTCCAGTACCGCGACGGCACCGAAATCGACTACGTGGACGGGGTGCACGGCGCCGGGTTCAAGTTCGGAAACCCGAACGTCACGGGCACGTGCGGCTGCGGATCGTCGTTCCAGGCCTGAAGTCCGGGGCGCGCTCGTCGCCGGAACCGTAGCGCCCGCTGCGCCGTAAGACCGTTTGTCGCCTCGTCTCGGAATTCCGAGGCAAGACCGACGGTTCCCAGGTCCGGCGCCCCCGGCGTCGGCCGTCACCGCCGAGCCCCGGCACCCCGGACTCGCGCGTGAGGGCGGGATCGACCCGGGCCCTCGCAGAGCACGACGATCCCGTTACGTAAGGCAAGGTCACCATGCAGCCCATCGACACCGCATTCGCCCGTTACGTCGCCTCTGCGCAGCGCGTGCCGAAGCTGACCAAGGAGGACGAGCAGCGCCTCGCTCGCCGATGGCTCGACCGCCGCGACGAGGCCGCTCGCGACGAGCTGGTTCGCGCGCACCTTCGCTACGTCGTAGCCATCGCGCTGAAGTACCGGCGGTACGGCGTGCCCGTGTCCGAGCTGGTCTCGGAGGGGAACTTCGGCCTCGTGCACGCGCTCGACAAGTTCGAGCCCGAACGGGGTCATCGCTTCGTCACGTACGCCGCGTACTGGATCCGCGCCTACGTGCTCAACTACGTGATCCGCTCGTGGAGCCTGGTTGGGGTGGGCTCCGGCGTGCTGCGCTCCAAGATGTTCTTCAAGCTGCGTCGGGAGAAGGTTCGTCTGATGAACCTCCTGGGAGACGAGGACTCGGTCCGCGACGCCCTCGCGAAGAAGCTCGATCTGCCGCCGGACCGGCTGGCGAACATGCTGCGGCGGCTGGAGACGCGCGATCTGTCCCTCGACGCGAAGGTCTTCGACGACTCCGGAACCACGCTGGTCGACACGCTGGCCTCGACGCACGAGAACCAGGAGGAGGTCGTCGGTGGCGACGAGGTCCGCGACCACGCGACGAGCGCCGTACGGCGCGCGGTCGAGGCGCTCGACCGGCGCGAACGCTACATCGTCGAGAAGCGCCTCATGGCCGACCGGGAGGACGCGCTCTCGCTCGCCGAGATTGGCCGGAAGCTGGGCGTCTCACGGGAGCGCGCTCGACAGCTCGAGGCCCGCGCGAAGCGCAAGCTTCGACTGCGCATCACGGAAATGTCCCGTCTCGAGGGCGGCGACTGGCTGGACAGCGCCGCGTAGCCGCACCCAGATGGCACTGGACGGCGCAGCCGCGGGCGGCCCGGTTTGACCACGGCCCGTGGAGGCCACAGACTCGCCGCCGTCGAAGCGGAGCAGATGGTCGCTCGGGACCTTCGGGTCGCGAGAGGAAAGTCCGGGCTCCACAGGGTACGGTGCCGGGTAACTCCCGGTGAGGGTGACCTCGAGGAAAGTGCCACAGAAAACAGACCGCCCGTCGCGGCTCGCCGAGACGGGCAAGGGTGAAAAGGTGGGGTAAGAGCCCACCGCGCGGCCGGTAACGACCGCGGCACGGCAAACCCCGCCGGGAGCAAGGCCACATAGAGGGGCGTTCGAGGGTGACCCGCCCGAGCCCCCGGGTAGGCTGCACGAGGCGCGCGGCGACGCGCGCCCCAGAGGAATGATCGTCACGTCGGCATCGCGGGTGACCGCGCCGACGACAGAACCCGGCTTACGAGCCGCTTCGACCGCGCCGGTGGGATCCCTCCCGCCGGCGCGCCTATTTTCTCACTGCGCGGCGAAGACGAAGGGCACGTTGACCGTCGTGACCTCGCCGGAGGGCGGAAACTGCCAGGCCCGCACGCGCGCCTGGATGCACGTGGCGAGGCCCCGATACCCCTTCGGGTCTCCGCTGGTCGACGCATTGGTGACCTGGCCGCTCGGCGCCACGGTGATCGACACGTTCACGCGTGCGCTGGACGGCGCGCTCTCGTCTCGCGACGAGAGCGCGGGCTGCCAGCATCCGCGCTTCACGCTCCCCTTGTAACGCGCGACGGTCTGCTGGAGCTGCGCCGCGTCCAGCTTGCCCGTGCCGCCCGCGGGCCCGCCCGTCTGGGGTCCGGAGCCTGGACCAGCAGAGAGCCCGCTCAGGCCCGAGAGACCGCTGAGCCCCCCCTTCTGCGTCGCGGTGTCGGGCCCCTTCGCAACGACCGCGGTGGTCGCGGGCCGCGTCGTGCCCTTACCCGTCCCGCTGACCTCCGCCTCCTCGATGACCGCGGGGGCCGTGCCCGAAGCCTGCCCTGCGGGCTGCGCCGCGGCGACCGCGCTCGCCGGTACCTCGACGTACTTGATGATCGGCTCGGCCGGCTTCTGCCCGCCGAACACGACGAACCCGACGGTCAGGCCGAACACGAGAGCGACGGCGACCGCGACCCACGCGAGGGCCGACGACTGGCGACGCGGCACGCCGACGGGGAAGTCGGTGGCTATCCCCGCATCCGCGTCGGGACGGTAGCCGGCGACGGCGGAGCCCACGCCGAACGCGTCGGGCGAGCTGACGCTGTGGATCGCGATCTCGCCGGGCGCGCCGGGAATGGACGGCACGGGCGGCGTGAGCGAAGCCCTGACGCTCGAGAGGCCCTCCTCCACGATGGCGACGAGCTCGGGGAAAGTGCGCAGGGGCAGCCACTCCTCGAAGCCCTCCTTCCACACGAGGCTCTCCGGCGAGACGTTTCCTTGCGAAGCCTTCTGCCGCAGGGTGGGCAGGCGCATCGGCCCCACGGGGACACCGTTGATGCCCACGTACCATTCGTTCGTGACGCGAGACTCCACGAGGGTCGAGGCGGGCGCCTGCTCGATGGCGGCGGAGAACGCGCTGGCGAGCCCGCCCGTGGCGATGCGCGTCGCGTCTTCGTCGTCGCCATAGGAGGGCACGTCGACTTTCGGCGGACGCGCGGGGACCGGAGCCCTGGGCGCGGGAGTGACGGGCCCTCGAGGCGGAGGGCGACCTGGCGGCGCCAAGGGACGCCCAGGCGCGGCGGCGGGCACCGCGCGTGCGGGTGGCGCGCGAGGCGCGGGTGCGCGAGGCGCCGGAGTGGATCGAGGACTGGGGGGAACTGACGCGGGGGCCGGTGGCACCGAGTCCGCGAAAGACTGGCTCGCCGCCTCACCCGCGGCGGCGATCTTGCTGACGTCGATCACGAACGAGCACTTGCGGCACTTCATCCGCACGGACTTCTTGCCCGTGACTTTCTCGTCGGCGATCTGGTACTTCGCCTTGCAAGTGGGGCAGAGGAACTTCATCCGGCGGGCGCGTAGGCGGTTGGGCCCCGCACGCTACCGCGAAAGTCTCACCCCATGAAGCACTCAGAGAAGGCTCAAGAGGTGGTCTTTTATGGACTGCCGGGTCGGCTCGTCCGGGGCCAGGCTCAGGGCGCGCTCCCAGGTCTCGGTGGCCTTGTTCCGGAACCCGGCCTTCTGGTAGAGAATCGCGAGGTTTTTCACCGCCGGAAAGTGGCGCGAGTTGATCTGAACCGCCGTCTCGAGCTCGCTGATGGCCTCGTACACGCGGCCGGTCTTGCCGAACAGCAGGCCGAGATGGAAGTGCAGCCGGTACGCTAGGGGGTCGATGGCGAGCCCGCGAGTGAGGTGGCTGACCGCGGCCTCGATGTTGCCCGCCTTGTAGGCGGCGACGCCGGCTTCGAGAGCCTCCTCCGCTTCCCGAGAGGTCGTGTCCGACGAACGTTCGGGCGTACTCTCGACCGCGAGCGACGCTTCGACGGCCGCCATGACGTCGGCGATGCGGAACGGCTTCTCGATGTACTGCTCGACGCCGCAAGACTGCTTGAGGTCCTCGGCGTAGCGCCAGCCGCGGTAGACGGCGCTCACCATGATGATCGGGATGTGCTTGTAGCGCTCGCTGTTCTTGATGCGCCGGGCGATCTCGAACCCGTGCACCTCGGGAAGCATCGCGTCGAGCACGATCAGATCCGGCTTGTGCTGCTTCACCATCCGGAGCGCCTCTCGGCCCCGATCGGTCTCGAGGACGCGAAAGCCCCGCTGGGACAGCAAGCGCTTGAGCATCTTGCGAATCTCCTCCTCGTCGTCGACGACCAGGATCGTCTTCGCGTCGGGAGGCTTCGAATCCAGCTCGGACTCCGGGAGCTCGGTGACCTGGCTGAGTTCCTCGCTCAGATCACCGAACGCCTCGTCGCCGACGTCGTCGTTTCGTGACGCACGCCCCACCAGGTCGTCGACGACGACCCCTGGCGCTTCCAGGGGAGCGCCGCCCTCGGAGGGGTCAGGCGGCGGCGGCGGCGGCGTGGGGGCCCGGCGCTCGTGCGGTTGCGGCTGCGCGATCTCCGCGTCGTCCGCGAGGCCTACCTTCCGGAGGACCTCCGGGGGGCAGTTTGGGCCCACGTAGTACGTCTCGCCCCGTGTCTTCATGGTGTACGCCTGCTGCACCACGTCCAGGAGCGTTCGCTCGAGCGCGACGTACGGGTAGACCTTCTTTCCGGTGACGAACTCGAGCTCGTCGATCACCTTCTTCTCCCGGGGGTTCGCCATCGCCACGAACAGGCGATCGTCGCGGACGAGCACGGGAAGAATGACGTGCTTCTCGGCGATCTCGCGCGGCAACAGCTCCAGGTCCTCGAGCCGGAGGCAGATCTGCTGCAGATCGATCCCCGGGATCCCGTGCTGCTCGCTCAGCGCCTTGAGCGCGGCGTTATCCGTGATCGCCCCTTGCTCGGTGAGGCGTGAGGCGATGCGACCGGTCCCCTTCCCGTCTCCCAGCGCTCGGTCGAGGTCGGCTGGAGAGATCGCCTTCTGCTGCAGCAGGATGCGCCCGAGCTGCTTCTTGGGACCTTCAGTCATGAAACCCGATGGAGCGTCTCACGATACCGGACGCGTGCGGGGATTCAACGGCTCCCTGCCAGGCCTGCGGCGTGAGGGCGGGATTTCGAGCGGCTTCCTGCGGGGGCGGGGCGGTCCGCAAGCGGGGGTCCATCGAGACACGACGGGTCAGCCGTCGGGAAAGGAGCACGCGCCGCCGCACGTGTTCGACACCTTGCCGGTGCGGAGGAACGTGTCGGTCATCTCCACGTGGGCGGGGATCGACCGGACGTCACCGTGTACGTCGTTGTCCGTCAGAGGCGTGGCGTTGGTCGAAGGTGGCAGTTCGCGCTTCATGTCGAAGTAGACGGCCACGTTGGAATCGCCGCCGCTCGTGGTACGCGCGCCCCATACTTCGACGGCCGACGGAGCGAGCAGCGGCAGATCGAGCGTGCGGATCTGGCTGTCCGAACCGACGTTCGGCACCTGGGAATCCCCCACCGCGAACGTGAAGAGGAGCTCCTTGGGATCGGTGCCACGCAGGCGGTCGTGCACGCCCTGGGCCCACGCCGTGCCCGCACCCTCCGCCAGGTCGAACGCGGGCTGCCACAGCGCGATGACGATCTGCTGATCGAGGCGATCCGGATACCCGTTGCGGATCCCCGGAAAGAACTGGTTCCAGTTGACGCTGCGCTGGACGAACACCGAGAAGCCGGACCCCCCGACGTGCAGCACGCCGCGATTCAAGTCCTGAGAGTACGCGAGGAGCGGCGCCCCGAAGATCCCCCCCTGCGAGATCCCGTAGTAGACGGGCGGCACGCTCGCGTCGAGCGCGGAGAACGGAGGCGTACCGTCCTCGGGCTCCACGAACGTCGCGGCGTCCGCGAGGATCCGCTTCGCAGTCCGTGTCATGGCCATCGTGTTGATGTGTGCCTGCTGCATGCGATCGGCGACCCACCAGAGCGCGTTGACGTTCTTGATGGCGTCGAGCGCCGCGGCGTTCCCCGCCTGACCGGTGTGGGGATCGATGCTTCCCTGCTCGGCCTCCGAGAGCCCGATGAACTGGCTGCCGATGCACACCCAGCCTCGATCGTTGCAGAAGCGCCTCAGCGTCCCCGAAACGCCATCCAGCGGCGTACCGAGAAGACCGTGGCCGTACACGAGCAGGGGCATGGGCTTCTTGGTCGTCGTCGCGTTCTTCGGGATGATCAGCTCGAAGACGTAGTTCGCGACCCGCTGGATCACCGGGCGCCCGTCCGGGCCGAGCACGAGCTCGACGTCGGGCCGGGATCCGTCGTCGTGGGAGAGGAAGCTCGGGACCTCGAACGTGCCGCGCACCCACTTGTGCACCTCGGCCCACCCGTCCTTCTCGACGATGTCCAGCGTGTAGCCCGTTCCCTCAGGACCGAGCTGCTCCATGGCCGCGTCCCGCATCGTGAGGACGTTCTCGGTCGTCGCCGCCAGGCTCGCGGTGTGGAGATCCCACGCGAGCAAGAGGTCGTCCTCCCGCACACCGACGGTGGCGAACGACGCGAGCACGTCGCCCAAGGCGGCAACCGCACGCTGCACCTCCGCGTCCTCGCTCTTCTTCCCTCGCAGGGCGCTCTCGAAGCCGGGTGGGCGCGAGGGCGTCGCCCCGTCCAGAGTTCGCAGCGACCGCGTGATGGCGACGCCGTAGCGGCGATCGGGGCGCAGGTGGCGCGCGAGACGCAGCAGCAGCGCCTGGCGATCGCTCGGTTCGATGTCGGCCGACACGTCGAGTTCGGCGAAGTGCGCCTGGAGCTCGTTCGTTTCCATGTCGATCACGAGCGTGGCGCTGCTGGCTTCCAGGCTCTCGTCGAAGTTCTCCACGCTGGGCAGCGACCCCACGTCGAGCTTCTCGGGAAACCACGCGACGATGGGCGTCGCGACCGAGAATCCGTCGAACGCGTTCCAGCGGGCGGGGTCGAACGGGTCGTTCTGCTTGTCCCCCGTGATGTCGGCGCCCGCGGCGATCTGCTCCGATGCCAGCGCCACCCGCTTGCCCGTCGGCGTTTCGGGGTCGTCCACCAGGAAGTGGCTGGATGGGAAGGGCACGGCGCAAGCGCCGGGGCTGCGGAACGGATGGCAGCTCGCGGGCAGACCATCGTCGGGAAGCGTGAACGCGCCCGGACCCTCGGCGTCCCGGTCCGAGCCGCACCCCACCGCGAGCAGACAGAGCAGACTCACCCAGCGCAATGCCGACGTCATGGTCGAAGCGTCCGCCCGATCAACCCGGCGATCAAGCTTCATCGTCGCCCGTCCGCGGAGCCCTTGCCAGCTCTCTCTCCGCCCAGCGTGCGAACCCCTTCTCGAGAACGGCGCGCCGCGCTTCCGCCACGAGCACGCCGTAGTGGTGGAGGTTGTGCGCGGTGAGGAGCCGATGAACCAGGAGCTCCTTGGCCATGTAGAGATGGCGCAGGTAAGCACGACTGTATCCCGCCTGGCACGTCGAGCACGAACACTCGCGGTCCAGAGGCTCGAGGTCGCGGGCGTACCGCGCGTTCTTGATCACGATCCGGCCGCCCGGAACGAACGCCTGGCCGTTCCGCGCGTTGCGCGTCGGCAGCACACAATCGAACACATCGACGCCGACGGCGATCGCCTGCACGAGATCTCGGGGCGTACCGACGCCCATCAGGTACCGCGGGCGTGCGGGATCGACCGCGGGCACCACGTCCGCGAGCGTGGCGTGCATGGCGTCGCTCGGTTCACCGACGCTGAATCCGCCGAGGGCGAGGCCGTCGAGCGGTAGCCGGCCCAGGGTCTCCGCGTGGGCGATCCGCAGCGCGACGTCGGTTCCGCCCTGGACGATCCCGAAGAGCGCTTGCCCGTTCACTCGCGCCGCCAGGCATCGCTCCGCCCAGCGCGTCGTGCGCGCCACGGCCGCCTCGAGCACCGCCCGCGACGCGCCCGCCGGCGGGCACACGTCGAGCTGCAGCGCGATGTCCGCGCCGAGAAGCCCCTGGACGCGCATCGATTCCTCCGGGGAGAGCAGGTGGCGCGAACCGTCGAGGTGCGAAGCGAACGCGAACCCTTCTTCGGACAGCTCCGTGCGCTCGGCCAGGGAGAACGCCTGGTATCCGCCGGAGTCCGTGGCGATGGCGTGGGGCCACCGCATGAAGCCATGCAGGCCTCCGTGAGCGGCGACGACCTCCGCGCCGGGGCGCAGCCAGAGGTGGTAGGTGTTCGCGATCAGCATTCGTGCGCCGGTGGCCTCCACGTCCGCGGGCGCGAGCGCCTTCACCGTCCCCTGGGTGCCCACGGGCATGAACGCTGGCGTCGGCACGGTCCCGTGGACCGTCGACAAGCTGCCGGCGCGCGCACGCCCGTCGGTCGCGTCCAGGCGGAACTCGATCACGACGTGCGCTCCGGGATCCACATGGCGTCGCCGTACGAGAAGAATCGATATCGTCGCAGGACGGCTTCGCGGTAGGCCGCGAGCACGCGTTCGGTCCCCGCGAAGGCCGACACGAGCGCCAGAAGCGTGCTGCGCGGCATGTGGAAGTTGGTCAACAGCGCGTCCACCACGCGGAAGCGATACCCCGGAGTGACGAAGAGCCGCGTCGCGGCCGCCTGCGCCACGACGTGCCCGGGCCGTCGGGGATCCGCCGCGGACTCGAGGGCACGAACCACGGTCGTACCGACCGCGACCACGGCTCCCCCGCGCTCCCGCGCAGACGCCACGGCGGCGACGAGCTCGGCGTTCACCTCGAACCGTTCCTCGTGCATGACGTGTTCGGCGAGCGTCTCTGCGGTCACCGGCCGGAACGTCCCGACGCCGACGTGGAGCGTCGCACGCGCCACCGAGCAGCCGCGTGCCACGAGGCGCGCGAGAGCCTCCTCGGTGAGGTGCAGGCCGGCCGTGGGGGCGGCCACGGACCCGTCCTCGCGTGCGTAGACGGTCTGGTAGCGCTCGGCGTCGTCGCCGTCCGCCTCGCGCCTGACGTATGGCGGCAGCGGCAGTCTCCCCTCACGCTCGATGGCCGCCTCGATGGGGCCGGCGGACTCGAGGTCCAGCACCACGGTCCCGCCGTCGGCTCGCGCGCCCACCCGAACCTCCAGCGTCCCCACCCGCACGACGTCGCCCTCCCGCAAGGGACGATTCGCCCGGGCCAGCGCGAGCCAGCGCGAGTCCGAGCCGTCGACGCGCCGCAGGAGCAGGAACTCCACGCGTCCACCGGACGGCACGCGGTGACCCAGCAACCGGGCGCGGAACACCCTCGAATCGTTGATGACGACGAGGGACCCCGCCGGGACGCGCTCCGACCAGCTCGCCACGTCAGCGTGCTCCGAGCCGTGCCTGCCGAGGATAAAGAGGCGGGCTCCATCTCGCCGGTCTGGTGGCCGCTGGGCCACGAGCTCGGGAGGCAGGTCGTAGTCCAGATCCGCCGTGCGCACCGCTCGCAGGCTAGCCGCGCCGCGCTGGCGACGCCGCGCTTTTCGGGCGTCACGAGCGCCGCTCGCGCCCTGAAGCGGTGCGAGCGCCGGCGTGCGCCGGATGATACCCTCCGTCCGATGCGTCGCTGGACGAGCTCGATGCTCTGGACCGTCGCGACCGCAGCGTCCTGCTCGTGCACGGCGTTCGACGGCGCCGAGGCGCTGCTGCCGGGTGACTCCGCAGGAACCGGCGGCGCCTCCTCCGGCGGGAGCGCCGCGGCGTCGGACGCCGCCGCCGGCCGCGGCGGCGCGGCCGGAGTCCGCGTGGATGGCTCCGCGGGCTGGCCGGGCCCGGATGCTTCGGTCGGTGGAGCCGGCCTCGACGCCGGAGCCGGC
>CAZARU010000102.1:0-26126 GCA_964487605.1 uncultured Polyangiaceae bacterium | reverse complement strand
GCTCCGGCGACACCCGCCGCGCCGCCCTGCCCGTCCGCCGACGAAGCATCGCCGCCGCCCGCATTGCGCCGCTTCGACGAGTCTTCCGCGCACGCGGCGAGCGCGATGCACCCCGCGAGGAGCGCGTGAACCTTCGATCGATCCATGCGGGCAGGGTGCCACGCGGCCCAGCGGGGGTCCAGTTCCGGCCTGGTCGAGATACCGGGCGCCGGCGGTCGCTACTGCATCGACGCGACGGAGGTGACGCAGAGACAGAACGCGCGCTTTCTGATCAGGACGCCGACGGCTCGCTCTTCTGATCGTTCGCGACGTGGTCACGGGCCGAGCGGAGCAGTTCGCCGACCCTCGAGCCTCCGGCCACATCCAAGGCCCGCCTGGGAAGGCGGTGCCTCTGAAGTCTGCGCGGACGCCGAACGCACGCAGGTCAGACTCGTGCCATCGTTGGCTCGTGCGCTATGCTCGGGAAACGTCCGCCATGGCGCAGCCGGTCCTTCCCACGTGCGACTACGACGAGTACCTCGGTAGCCTCGAGCGAAGCCAGATCCGGCTCGAGTTCCTGGACGGGATCGTCTACGCGATGGCCGGCGGAGCGCCGCGCCACAACGAGCTCTGCGCGCGGATCGCAGCGCAGATCGGGGCTCAGTTCGGGGACGGGTGCGAGGCGTACAGCCCGGATCAACGGATCCGCGCCCGAGGCGCGGGCTTGTTTCCGGACTTCGTCGTCGTCTGTGGGCCGGAAGAGCTCGCCGACGACGACCCCAACGCGATCGTGAACCCGACCGTCGTGGTCGAGGTGCTCAGCCCGTCCACGGCGGCGACCGACCAGACGACCAAGGCCGAGCGGTACCAGTCGCTCCCGTCGCTGCGTGAGCTGGTTCTCGTCTGGCAGGACGAGTGCCGAGTGCAGGTGCGCGGCCGCTCGGGAGAGTCGGGGTGGCACGTTCGGGACTACGGCACTGGAGAGTCGCTCCGGCTCCCCAGCTGCGGAGCCAGTCTCGATCTCGACGCTCTGTACTGCAATCTGGACGTCGCCGCGGGGGGTGCCGGTGACTGACGCTTTGGAGGATACTCATCCACCAGTCCCGCGGAGCGCGGGGCCGTAGCCCGGAGGACGAAAGAGATGAGCGCACGTCGGAATTTGAGACTGGGAGTCTTGCTGACCGGGGTCAGCGTCCTGGGCGCGACGGCCTGCGGTGCCGACGAGCCGGTGGCGCCGACGCAGACGCTGCAGGGTGCCATCGGGACGGGCTGGCAGACCACGCCCACGGAGGTGCGAGCCGTCGGTCGGACGGCGACGTTCTCGTCGGCCGTCGATGCTGCCGGCCGCTTCTCGCTGGACCTGGTCGGGCACGAGACCTACGCGTTCGAGTTCCTCGCGTCCGATGGGTCCGTCATCCCGATGGTCATGGCGCGCGCCGGCGGCGTCGCTTCGCTGAAGCTCCGCGTCCAGGGTGGCGCTCCCGCGTTCGACATGGGACCGGTGCATCGGGTGGCTCCGTTCATCTCGGGCGACATGCCCGTCCGGCTCATGTCGACCCTCGGCGCTCCTGCCCTCGGTACGGTCGATGGAGACGACATCGAGTGCGAGGACGGCGTCGACGCGAAGACGGGGCTCCCCTGCGTCGACGACGACGACGAGTCGCAGGTCTGTGAGAACGAGGAGGATGACGACGAGGAGGAGGAGGAGGACGACGACGACGACGACGACGAGCACGACGACGACGACGAGAACGAGTACCAGGCCGTTCCCCTCGCCCTGGACGAGGCCGCGGTGCCGACGCGCGTGCCCCCCTCGCACCTCGGGTCCTGCGACGACGAGCACGAGGTCGAAGGCGAAGAAGAGCACGAAGACTGAGTCGTGAGTGCCGGCTCCCCAGGGAGACGCGTACACCGCACGCTGAAGGCGCGCGCGGCCCTCCTCGGAATGACGCTCTCGGACTACCTTCTGAAGGAGATTTCAGACGTGGCGGAGCGGCCTACGCTCGACGAGGTGCTGAGCCGTCTGCAGGAGCGCGGGCGGGTCGATCAGCCATTCGACACGGCCGCCTCCGTTCGTGCCGAGCGCGCGGCGCGGCGGTGATCGCCCTGGACGCGTCGGTGGTGATCGACGTGCTCTTGGGGCTGCCACCCCACCAGCAGGCGATCGCGGTGCTGCTCACCACCTAGCCGCCAACGTCGCCGTGCATCCCCGTCGGTGATACGGTCGTCCCGCTCCATGGCGCATCAGCTCGGTACCGTCGCCGCTGCCGCAGTGCTCGCCGCCGCCTGCGCGTCCGTGCTCGGCATCGAGGAGCGGCGCCGGGCCCCCGCGACGCACGACGGTGGCGCGGCCTCGGGCGGTGCCGCTGGCGTTGCGGGTTCGCCCGGCGACGCGTCCGGAGGCTCGAGCTCCGGCGCCGCCGGCTCGGGCGCCACCGCGGGTTCGGCCGGGACGGGAGGCGTCTCTGGAGCGTCGGGCAGCGGCGGGACCGCGGGGGTCGCTGGCGGGTTCGGGGGCTCGAGCGGTTCCGGCGCCACCGGCTCGGATCCCTGCAACTTCGTCGACGACGATGGCGACGGGATCGTGGACGGCGACGGTGGATGGGGCGCGGAGCCGTGGCAGGTCGTGCTCGATCAGGCGATGGCGATCGGCAGGCCCGGGCCGATCCAGGCCGTCGGGCTCGATGGAGACAACGTGCTCGTCGCGGGGATCAACGGTGACTCGGCGTCCCGCATGGGCTGGCTCGCGGTCGTGGACCCGGGTGGCGGCGTCGTGCAGTTCGACACGCAGCCCGTGAATGCCGACGGCGGCGTCGCCGTGTCCGCGCACCCGAACCGACCTGACGCGGCCGTGCTCTTCGGGGCCGGTTGCGCGGCGTGCGACCTCTTCGCCTGGCGGGTCGATCCAGCAGGCTCTCTCGACGGCCCGCATCCCGTTCCTGCCGCGTTCCGCCCCGCCGTCCTCGGGCTCGCGCCGGGCGACGCCGACTTCGTCGCGCTCCTTCGCCACCCGACCGGCGAGGCGAGCCTCGCCGCGATGCAGTTTCCTGGGATGGTGTCGATGGAACGGCCGCTCGGGCACCAGGCCACGGCGGGCTCGATCGCGTCGCGCGGCGGTCAGATCGGCACGGTCGTGCACACGGGGGCGGAGGTCCGGGTCGGCATGTACGATCCTGGGCTCGGCCTGGTCGCGGACGAGCCGCTGCCGATCCCGGCGACAGGATCCCTCGCGGCGACGCGGAGCATCGCGGCGGCGCCCATGACGAGCCCCGAGCCCAGCTTCGTGCTGCTCACGGATCAGGGCTTCGCCGCGGCCGACGCCAGGGGGGCCGTCGCTCCGCCACTGGTCGCGCTCCCGGCCAACCACCGCGCGGTCGACCTGGTCGAGGTGGGCGGCGGCATGGTGATCGCGTCGCTCGTGGGAACGGGCAGCGTCGCGCTGCGGCGCGTGTCACCCGCCGACCTCACGCGCGCCGGACCTCCCGACGTCCTGCTCCCCGTGCCGGGCAGCATGGCCCTGGGCGCCGCCCTCGCCCGAACGTCCCAGGGCCTCTACGTGTTCGCGACGAACGACACGAGCCGCAACGTCGAGGTCGCCGTCGTGCGCTGTCACTAGCGCGACGTTCCGGAGCACTGCTCCGCGAGCCGTGCGATCAATTGCAGACCGCCGTGCTGAACACGAGCGTGCCGGCAAGGATCCGGACCTTGATCGACGAGGCCTTCGAAGATTCCCATCCGCTCGATCGCACGCAGGTCTTCTTGGTCGGGTGAGTGTAGGTGAGCTCGTGATCCCCCGGCGGTACCGACGCGAAGAACCCGAGGCTCGAGCCCATGCTCGTCTGGGTGAGTGTCGTGTCGGGAAGACCTGCCGACGTCGTATAGAACGGCCCTTTCCCGTCGTTCGGGCTCAATGCGACGCTGACGCCGTCCAGAGCGGTTCCTGTGACGCCGCCGTCCGGCAACGTGTTGTTCGTGAACACCGTGAACGCCACGACGCCATTCGCAGCATCGGGCCACGTGATGCCGACGAGCCCGGCGAACGCCATCGCGAGATCATCATTGGGGATCGAGATGTTCAGCGAGATGTCTTCGGCCAGGGTCGATCCCAGGTAGGCGGCCCGCAGGTACCCGGCCTTCGTGAAGGTGAGGCCCGTTTCCTTCGCGTTCGCAGGGACGCCGGAAATGGAGAACGTGCCGTCCATCAGCGATTTCACGCACGGGACGCTGTCGTCGTCCAAGACGCAGACGTCGGCGTCGCCCACGGCTGGACTGGCCATGGGCATGCCGCCGTCGGCGGGGGCTGGCGCGGGTGTGAACTCCGTGAGCGAGCCCGAAATCGTGATGGTACCCCCGCCGCCGGAGCCACCCGCCCCCTTCGATCCGCCTCCGCCGTCGTCGGAGCACCCCGCGAGGGCGAGCGCGGCCAAGGTGACGAGGAGTGTGGAATCATGGAGTCGAGTCGGTTGCAGATGTCGCATCAAGGAGCCTCCCAACTGCCGATAAATTGCGGCAGGGTTCATCAGTAACAGGAAGATCTCACTGCGTCACGTTCGAGGTCCCGATGCGCCTGGGTCCAGAGCCATCCCGCAAGCGCGCCTCGAGCTGCGTGTCGTCGACCGGCGCTTCCGCCTCGTCAACGACCTGGCGCGCTCGCGGCCGAGATGCGCCGGCGGTGCGCGCGTGCCCTGCGTGATACGCTGCGCGCACTCGAACGAGGGCGGTGGCGCCCCGGAAGGTGAGACGTGAAGGCGGCGGCAGAGCTCGTCACGCGGCTTGCGCTCGATGGCTGCGAGCGGGTGAGGGCGTTTCGACTCAGCGCTTGGCTGCCGACGGCTCATCCCGAGCTGTGGGGCACGCAGATCATCTGGACGCGCGACGGGGGCACCGAGGTCGTCCAGCGTCCGCACGGGATCCACGGCACGCCGGTCTTCCAGGGCACTCCGGGGCAGGCCGTGCTCGAAGCGCGGCGGCCGCTCAGATGGCGACTGGGGCCCGATGACGAGCTACCCTTCGAGGTCCTGCGTGAGGTGCGGTCGCTCGGCGGAAGCGACTACCTGATCGTTCCGTTCGGTCCGCAGGCGGCCGCCGGCTGGGTCGCCTGGGCGACCGACGCGCCCGACGGCTTCACCGACGCCGACGTCGCGTGCCTCGTCGAGCTCAGCGCCCGCGCGGAGCCTCACCTCGCGTTGGCGGTGGCCGACTCCGCCACCGCGTCGCTGCTCACGGTCTATCTCGGAGCGAACGCCGCCGACCGCGTGATGAAGGGCGCGTTCAAGCGCGGCACGGGCACCGAGATCGACGCGGCCCTCTGGTTCTGTGATCTGCGCGGGTTCACCACGCTGTCGGACACGCTTCCCGCGAAGGAAGTCGTCGCGCTGCTGGACCGCTACTTCGAGTGCGTCGGCGGGCCCATCGAGGAGAGCGGGGGCGAGATCCTCAAGTTCATCGGGGACGCCGTGCTGGCGGTCTTTCCGTTCGACCCCCTGGGCCCCGAGTCGGCGTGCACTCGCGCGCTCTCCGCGGCGCAGGAGGCCCACGCTCGCCTTCGCGCGGTCCCCCCCCTGCACATGGGCGTCGCCCTCCACGCGGGGCAGGTGCTGTACGGAAACGTCGGCGCCCAGTCGCGGCTGGACTTCACCGTCATTGGCCGCGCGGTGAACGAGGTCTGCCGCGTGGAGGCGCTGTGCAAGGAGCTCGGAACGTCGCTGCTCCTGACCCGCAGGTTCGCGGACCAGCTGCCGACCATGACGTTCCGAAGCCTGGGCGAGCACGTGCTGCGCGGAGTTTCCGGCGCCAGCGAGGTGCTCACGGTTTGAGTGCGCCCGTGCCACGCTCCGCGCGGTCTCGTTCTCCGAATCGATCGTGCAGCCCGCGGGCGCTCGGCGTGCGCGTGCGCGTGCTAGATTCTGACGATGCGCGGACGCCTCCGCATCGTCGACCGGGAGTGCCTCGACGTGCTCGCAGCGCTGCGCACCGCCTTCGAGGACGAGAACCTGCCGTTCGCGATCGCGGGTGGCATCGGCGTGCAGGCCCTCCTAGCGAGCGCTGACCTCGAGCACTTGCTACGTCGCACCGGCGATGTCGACGTCCTCGTGGACGGAGACGATGCACGGATCGTGCGGGCGCTGAATCGGCTGGCGGCGGTCCACGAGCGGCTCCCGGTGATCCAGAACCCTGGGGCGAAGAACGCCAGGGTCGGGCCCATGAACGTCGATTGGATCAACGAACCCTCCCGGTTGCGCGGCATGGAGACGGCGTGGGTGGCGTCCATCGAGCGGGCGCGCGTCGTCCAGGTCCGCGGGCTGAGCGTGCCGGTGCAGCAGCCCGAGGTGCTCGTGGCTGCGAAGCTGACGGGGCAAAAGGTCCGACCGCAGGACGAGCTCGACATCGCGGGCGTGCTCCAGAGCGGAGTCGAGCTCGAGGAAGCCCGAGTTCGGGAGCTGGTTGCGGCACGTCCGGAGCGCTTCCAGATCTTCGTGGCGATCCGTGAGCGCCTGGCACAGCATGGGCGACCATGACCTGGCAGCTTCGTGATCCGCTCCTGCAGGAGGCGATCCGGTCGGCGGTCGAGGCCCTGGGTGGGCGGTGCGCGCTCGCGGGCACGGTGGGCGCGCAGATCCACATCGCGGCGGCGATCGGGATCGAGAAGCTCGGGCCCCCCGCGCACACGATCGAAGTGGTCGCCTTCGATCCGCCCCCCGCCTCGCCGATCGGCGGCGCCATCCCCGTCGAGCTCGTCGATACCCTCGGCTTCGGACCGTCCGTGCAGGCCCGATCGACGATCGTCGACGTCGCCGGGCAGCGGTTCCCGGTCGCGGCGCCGGAGCACGTTCTCGGTCTGCGGCTCGCCACTCCGGATCTGCCCGCGGACGCGAAGTGGGCCTGCTTCGTGCTCCTGCGCGTCTGCGGAAGCGGGCTCGATCTCGAGGAGGTGCGCGGCTTCCTGAAGCGGTGCAGCTCGCCCGATCGCCAGTCGTTGCTCGCCGAGCTCGCGTACCTCGCGGCGTGAAGCGGCGAGGCGACGATTCGGGCAGCGGGGGTCGGTTCCCGCCCGTCCCCGTCACTCTCCGCGGAGCAGCTTCTCAACGTTGGACTGGGTGTTGACCTTCAGATCGGCCATCGCCAGGCCCTCCCACTCGTCCTTCGAGTGCTTCTCGCCGGGGAGCTCGAGCTGCGGGTCGTTCCTGACGACAAGCAGGTAGCGCCCGCGGATCTCGCCGGTGGCCAGGTGGAACACGAGCGCGTCTCCGCGGAACGTCCCGGGGTCGAAGGTCTTGCTCGTCCTGATGTGCGGGCGGACCAACTCTCTCTGCCGGATCACGGCGACGTGTTCGACCTTCGCGCACTGCTCGAGGTAGCCGACGTCGTCAGCGCTCGGCGGTGCCTTCGCGAGCGCGCTCTTGCACAGCGAGAGCGTGACGTCGGAAAAGGCGAGCTCGCCGCTTTCGCCCGACCGGCCCGGATCCGCGAGAGACTTGTCGCCGAGCACCGCGAACGTGCCGCGGGAGAGCGCGCCGCTGACGGGCGCATCGGCCTTCGTCTGAGGCTCGGCCTGCACCTTGGCCGCCAGACCCGCGATCTGGCTGAGCCGCTCGGTGACCGACGCCTTCAGCTGGGCAGTGCGTTCGGAATCGTCGCCGGCTCCCGATCCGTCCGACGACTTGCGCTTGCAAGCCAGCAAGGTCGCGATCACGAGGCCCAGAAGAAAGATGGAAGAACGCAGCGAGGGTGACGGTGACATGGAATGCACCCGCGTCCCCTATGCCGGGGCGGGCGCGTTCACAAGAGCGTCGAGAGCGCGGACCGCGCGCCAGTGGTGACTCCTCCCTGCGCTCACGAACGCCCTTCCCGCGAGCAGGGCCGCGCTCTAGCATCCGGTGGCATGAGCCACCGGCGAGTTCCGTCCGTCGTCGCCTCTTGCGCGGTCTTCCTCGCGGTCGCGTGGCTGCAGGGATGCCGCGGCGACACGACGGTGAACGCCGGATCCGACCCCGGGATGGGCGCCGACGGCGGCGAGACCGACGCGGAAGGTCCCGCGGCGCAGCTCGTGGGCAAGTGGTCGTCGGCCGACATCGGTCACTTCGCGGCGGTCGCCACGTCGCTCGAGCAGACGATGACGTACGCGCCCAACGGAACCCTCGTCGCGCAGAGTCAGACCGCCTTCCGTACGACGTCGCCGCTCTTCGCCGGCTGCCAGGAGCGGAGCATCAGCAGCGGCTCGTGGTTCGTTACCGGACAGGTCGGGGCGCTACGCCTCGATTTCGACTACACGGACGGATCGACCACGCGCACCGGATGCCAGAACCCCGCCGAGGACACGTTCATGCAACCCCTCACCGACAGCGAGCTCGCGCTGAACAGCGCCTCGGGCGGCGAACTCACGCTGACGGCCGACAGCTACACGTTCCGATCGACCATCGCCGACGTCGTGGCGACGTACACGTTCGTCCGCGTACCCTGAGCGGGGTCTGTTTCGGCTCGAGTTGCGCTGGGTCGTCGCGGGTTTGGGATCCGGGGACGCCGGCACAACTTCCTCGCGTCGGCAATCTTCGAGCTCGTGCAGCAGCGCCTCAGGGAAAATCCCCAGCGGATCGAGCGGTTCCGCGTCCTGCACCGCGGCGTGAGCGAGGCGCCCGTGACGAAGGCGCGGCGCGTGCTCGCGGCGCTCCTGCGCAGTGGGAGATCGTCCGACAGCGCGGATCCCACTGCGTGCTGCGGCGCCACGGCTGGGCCGACTACGTTTTTCGCGTTCCACGACGACGACGAGGTCGGGCCGCGGATGCTCGCTTGGATTGCGCGCACCGCCGTCGGGCGACGCGCTCCCGTCAGTCCGCCCCGCCATCGACCGCGTACACCGACAACTCGATCCCGACGTGCAGGCGGCCGGCCTCGGCGAGCAGCTCGGGCGAAAGGTAGAGGAACCGAGCGGCCACGCCGGAGTCGTAGATCGGAAAATCGAGCCGAACATCGTCGACTCCCGGCGTTGCACGAAGGCGTGCCAGGGCCCCAGCATGCGCTTGCAGGAACGTCACCGCGTCCGCGACCTGGCCGGAAAGCTCATCGTGGTCGCTGACGTTCACCATGAAGCCCGAGTCGGAGTGGCTGTGCCGTGCGGCGTCGCGGCGCGTGGCGCACGGGTCGCCCGCACGGAACACCTCGTACGGTTGCAGACTGGACGCCGCCAGGTACGCCCGGGGATCGAAGTCCCTTCCGCTGACGCGAAGTACGCACATCGGTTCGCCGAAGCGCACCGTATCGGCGTCCCGCGGCAATCGCCAGCGGCGGTGCCGCGCGAGCCGCCGCGACGCTCCAGGACCTGACCGGTCAGCGATGACCTGTCCTGCTCCCGTAGCAGCCTCGCCCGCACACTCGCCCTCGCGCTCTGTCCGACCTGGCCGGGCATTCGCGGCCATGGCTCCGGCGAGAGACGAGATGTGGCCGGTAATCGGCTTGCATCAGGGGCCATATCTTGATTACTTGTCGAGTTGTGGCCAGTATTCAGCCGTGACGAAGAAAGCCCTCGCTCTGGTCGGGCGGACTGCGGAGCGCGAGATCCTTTCGGAGGCGGCACGCACCGATCGTGCCTCCTTGGTCGCCGTGTACGGCCGCCGTCGAGTGGGGAAGACACACCTCGTCCGTGCCCATCTCGAGCCGATGGCAAGCACGTTCTTCGAGGTCATCGGCCAGCACCAGGCTTCGAAGGACGTCCAACTCGCCAATTTCAAGGACCAGCTCGAGGCGGTGCTCTTTCGCCACCGACTTCCGGAGCTCCGGAGCTGGCGCGAGGCACTGTCGCTACTCGGTGACGGAGTCATCGAAGCCGCCCGACGGGCACCGGGCCGGCCGGTCGTGGTGTTCTTCGACGAGCTGCCATGGATGGCGACTCACCGGTCGGACTTGCTGCCGGCGATCGATCATCTCTGGAATGCACGCCTCACGCGCGTCCCGAACCTGGTCTGGATCCTGTGCGGAAGCGCCGCGTCGTTCATGCTCGACCGCCTGGTGAACGCCAAGGGCGGGCTCCACAACCGTATTACGCACCGAATTCGCCTCGAGCCGCTCCGGCTCGCGGAGGCGCGCGAGCTGCTCGCCAGTCACGGACTGCGACGAGGCACGATGCAAACGCTGGACCTCTACATGGCGTTCGGGGGCGTTCCCTACTACCTGCTCCAGGCACCCAGGGGCAGCTCGGCAAGTCAAGCGATCGGCAAGCTCTGTTTCGGTCGCGGAGGACAGCTCAGCGACGAGTTCGGGCGGCTGTTCTCTTCGCTGTTCGACGATTCGGGGGAACACGAGAAGCTGGTTCGCGCCTGCGCGAGAAAGCGAAGTGGCGTCGGCCGTGACGAGCTCATCTCCGCCGCCGGCCTCAAGAGCGGCGGCCGAGCCACTCGTCGATTGGAAGAGCTCGAGGCGGCTGGCTTCCTCGGACGGTTCGTTCCCTGGGGTAGGAAGGCGCGCGATACCAGCTATCGACTCATCGACGAGTTTTCGCTCTTTCACCTGACATGGATCGAGTCCGCTCCGCCGAGCGGTTTCGGACCGCGCGGCGCCAAGTACTGGCTCTCGAAGGCGGGCACGCCGGCGTACCGGGCGTGGGCTGGCTACGCCTTCGAGGGCATGTGTCTCAAGCACGTCTCCGAGATCGAGGCGGCGCTGGGCATTGACGGAATGGCGAGCGAGGTAGGGACGTGGAGGTACGTACCACCGAGGGCTGCGGACGACGCGACTGGCGCGCAAGTGGACCTGTTGATCGACCGCTCTGACGGGATCATTCACCTCTGCGAGCTGAAGTACGCGGCGGACGAGTTCGTGCTCACCAAAGCGTACGCGAAGCAGCTGGCTACCAAGGCGGACATCTTCAAGACGCGGACGAAGACCCGGAAGGACGTCGTCGTGACACTCGTCACCACGCACGGGCTGAAGCCCGGGTTGTGGAACGACGAGGTCGTACACAGCGTCGTCACGGCGGAGCAGCTGATGGGTTGATCGACGAAGTCTGCGACCTGCCGTCACGCGCATCGGTTCGCCGGAGAAACCGCGGCTCGCGGCCGGCATCGCGCGCCTCGACCTTGCGACGGCGCGCTCGTCGAGCCTACGCTTCGCGCATGCCGAGCGACTTCTTTCTCAATGCCATGAATGCCCTTCACCGCGCCGCGCTCAAGGTCAGCGGCGGCAAGGTCGGCTGGCGCCTGGCCGGGATGCCCGTGCTCGAGCTCACGACCGTCGGCCGCAAGAGCGGCAAGCCACGCGCGTGCATGCTCACGTCGCCCGTTCAGCTGGGCGAGGCGTACGTCATCGTCGCCTCCCGCGGCGGCGACGACCACCACCCTGCGTGGTTCTTGAACCTGAAGGCCCACCCGGAGGTCGAAGTAACGCTCCCGGGACGAGCCAAGGTCCCGATGCGCGCCCGCGTCGCCACGAAGGACGAGCGCACCGAGCTCTGGCCGCGGATCACCGCGCGCTACAAGGGCTACGCTGCCTACCAGGCGAGGACCGAGCGCGAGATCCCGGTCGTGATCCTCGACCCGGTGTGACGGCGAGCCACGCGAAGCTCACCCCGGGCCGCGCCGTCGCTCAGCGAGCCAGCTCCGAGCAGATGGGGGCAGGGGCCTTCCATTGCACGACGCAGCGCTCGTCGGTGCACTCGAGCCCGCGCTCGCAGGGCGTGTCGGAATCGCACGAGCTGCCGGCCGGAGCGGCTGCCGCACAGGCGCCGTGCGGGCACCAGCCGCTCGCGCACGTGCGCGCGTCGTCGCACGGCGCGCCGATGGGCAGCGGCCCCGCGCACACGCGCACGCCAGCAGCGTTCCGTAGGCAGCGGAGTGGCTCTCGGCACGCGACGTCGTCGCAGGGCTCGCCTTCCCGCGCGAGCGGAGCACAACGGCGCTCGTCCGCGCCTTCGCAACCGAGGCCCAGCGCGCAGCCGAGCTCCGGCACGCACGCTTCGCCCTCGTTCCCGAGTCCCCGGCACGTTCCATCGATGCACCGTGCGGGCCGCGCGCAGGGCTCCTCCGCGTTCAGCGTGGGACAGCTCTCACGCACCGAGGGGCGCAAGAAGCAGACTCCGCGCGCCGAATCGCAGTAGAGCCCCTCGCCGCACTGGATGGATCCCTCGCACGGCGTGCCAGCGGCGCGGCAGGGCAGCGGCTCGCAGGACGCGCTCGCCGACGCCTCGCAGATCGCCGCCGGCGAGCATTCCAGCCCCTCCGCGCACCCTCCGGCGACTGCAGGCCCGTCCGCGGCACAGCTCTCTCCTTCCCGCAGCCGTCGAAGCACGAGGCACGGTCCGGCGCAGCGTCCGCCGGAGCACACCAGGTGCGCCGCGCAGTCGCTGGTGAGCTCGTCGAACGCAGTGCATCGCTGGCCTTCCTGCACGTCTCCATGAAGCGGCGCGCAGTGCCGGGCGCACGGAGGCTCCTCGAACGCTGACGGATCGCAGAACGCGCGGGCGGCGAGCGCTCGAAGCTGCTCGACGCAGCCATCGTCGAGGCGAAGGCCATTGCGCTCGGCGTAGGCGAGCCGGTCCGTCCACGCGCGAGCCTCGCGCTCTTCGCAGGCGCCGGGCCCGCAGGCGCAGTCCGCGCGCAGATCGCAGGTCGCGGCGACGAGCGCCTCGAAGCCGGCCGGAACGTCGCGCGGATCCGCGGCGGGGGTGCTGCAGGCGAGCGTGACTGCCGCGAGTCCCGGCACGGCACGCCACGACCGGGCCCGCGTCGGCCGAGTCGCGGTCTGTGCCATGCGCGACGTGGGTGGCATGGGAAAAGGGGAGGGAGACGGCGACATGACTCGTGCGCGCGGGCGCACGACGGAGAAGGAGCAAGAGTCGTGCCGTCCGCGCGTCACGCGAGGCGGGCCTGAGGAAGTCGAAGTAGTGACGCGCCAGCACGCACCTCTCGATCGACACGAGCGCGCCGTGCTGGAAGTACACCGCGATCCGAACACTCGCCGGTGGTACACTCGGGGCATGAAGCCGTGGCTGCGGTGGGCGCTCTCCTCGTGTCCCCTGCTCTTGACCGTCGGCTGCGGCTCCGACGACGGTGACTCCTCCGGCGGCGATGGCGGGGCGGCAGGAGCCGCGGGCGCGAGCGGAGCTGCGGGCGCGAGCGGAGCCGCGGGGAGCGGGGGCTCAACGCTGTCCGGCGTCACCTGCGCCACCGAGCCGCCCCCGGGCGCCACGATGCCTGCGCCACCGAAGCCCTATTCCGGGGGCGCGTGTCCAACCCTCGTCGCCGGATCCAATACGCTCCGGTCCGGGGGCGCAGACCGCCAGTTCATCGTCGCCCTGCCCTCCGGGTTCCAGCCCGGTGCCGAGAAGCTTCCCGTCGCCTTCCTGTGGCACTGGCTCGCCGGCAGCGCGGGCGACTTCCTCAACATCGGGTTCCTCCAGGCCGTCGCCGACAAGCTCCGCTTCATCGCCGTGATCCCCGAGAAGAAGGGCGACGTGATGTTCACGTGGCCCGCCACCGCCCTCGACAACGACGCACGGTTCCAGGAGGAGCTGACGTTCTTCGACGACATGCTGGCCTGCGTTGCCGACCAGTTCGATCCGAACCTGAGCTGCGTCTCCAGTGTCGGCGTGAGCGCCGGCGCCCTGTGGACCGGGCAGCTCGCGTGGGCGCGGAGCGAGTACCTGTCGTCGATCATCAGCCTGTCCGGGGGCGTCGGACCCGGAACGCGGCTATGGGGCGGCGCCGCTCACAAGGAGCCCGCCCTCGTCGTCTGGGGCGGGGACTCGGACAACTTCATCCTCAACTTCCAGGACCTGTCGCGGTCCCTGGAGACCGAGCTCACCAACGGCAACCATTTCGTCGTCGAGTGCGTCCACAACTGCGGCCACGGCGTCCCCCCACTCATGAGCACGGACGGTACGAACCCCATCGAGGCGATCGTCGAGGGCTTCGTCCGCTTCGCCGTCGATCACCCGTACTGGCTCGACGACGGCGAGTCGCCCTGGAAGGTCGACGGTCTGCCGCAGGGCCTGCCTCCCTTCTGCGCCGTCGGCGCCGGGAACGCCGTACCACGCACCGGGGACTGCACGGGCAAGGTCGGGATCTGAAGGGCGCGGCTGGCCCCATCACCGACGCCGCGTGGCTCGAGGACGAAGCGCGGGACGGCAACCTGCCGCGCGGCAATGTCGTGTAGTTCGAGCCGCCGCCCAGCTTGCGGGTCAGTTCTCGGCGACCCGCTTCGGGCGTCGAGAGATGGACCCTCGGTCGATCGTCTCCAGGCCTCTGAAGCGCCACCGTCGCGACCGCACGTACGTCCTCGAAGTCGAGCGCGATGGTCGGGTGGGTCGGCAGGCCCACTCTCGCGCCTCATGAAGGGCATCCGACGGGCGCACGTGCGATACTGCGTCCATGGCGCCGCGAAAGCAGGCCGACCCTTTCTCCGGGCTGCGCCGAGAAATGCGCCGGTACGCAAAGGCGAACGGCTACCCTCTGATGCGGGACTACGCCCCGAGGTGCGCCTGCGGCGCGAAAGTGATGAGCGCGGCGTACGGGACGGGGACGTTCTTCATCGCGGTGGACGACGAAGAAGGCGGCGCGCTGCTGATCTGCGGCGACTGCGACGCCCAGGGCTTCGTCGCGGACAGCCAAGCGTACATGCGAAAGAAGCTCACCGGGGAGGAGGCCTGGCGCGAGTGCGTGTGCGGCCGCCGCGACTTTCAGGTAGTCGTTGGAGCGGCGCTGTACGAGGACAGCGCAGACGTGCGCTGGTGGTACGTGGGTGGCCGCTGCGTGGCTTGCGGCGTGCAGGGCGTCTACGCGGACTGGAAGGACGATGGAACGCCGTGGGAGGGTGCGTTGCGGCCGCGAGCTACGAAAGGGCGCAAGGCGAAGTCGTGAGCGACGGCCGCTGCGCTGTCGCTCCTCTCGTCGCGTACGAGGGCCCCGGGCCGGGGAACTGCGGATCTTCGTCGATGCCGTGGGGGGGGGCGCCCGGAAGGACCTCCGTCGTGTGGCTGCAGGGTCTCGACCGAGTCGGGGCGTCCTGCGCCGATCTGAGATTCTCCGACGACGGCGTCACCGCCGCGGCGCCGTGGTACCTCGCCAATCTCTAGCGCGTGACCGTCTGGCACCCGTGGACGATCGAGATCGCTTCGCCGGATCGCATGGCGCCGCACGTGACTGGGCACCCGATGATCCGCCGAGGCGCGGACGGATGATCGTAGTACCAACCTCCCTCCGGTCCGCAGGCGAGGGCGTCGCCCACCATGCCGATCGTCGTCGCTCCGATCTGTAGGTTGACGAGGGCGATGTCGACCGGCGTGCCGTCGGGATGCGTGGCGTCGAGCGAAAAGCGGCACCCGAGTCGCGCGGGGAACTCTTCCAGAACGGTGCGGAGGGCATCGCCTGCCGTTGCGGGATCGGACATGGTGGCCTTACCGGTGCCACCTGCCATGGCGATCGTGTCGAGCTCAGCGATCAGGCCGATTCCGAAGACTCGCGTGAGCACCGGCGTCGAGGCGGTGGCGCCGGTGGCGGCTGCCGCCGCCACGGTGGCGATGGTGCTGTTGCAGTCGTTCGGGGTGCCGTCGGTGACGAGCACGACGAAGACGTCACGGTCCGACGATGCCGCCGCGTGGCCGATGGCCGCCTGCATCGCCGCCCGCATCGCGGGTTCCGTGGGAGTGCCGCCGCCGGGCGTCGTCGCGGCAAGGACCGCCAGCACGTTCGCCGACCCGCCGGGCAGCTTTGCGAGTGGCGCCGCCGCGGGGAGGTAATCGCTCGGATCGCAGCCTAGTTGGTCGGGAATGCAGAAGTTTCCGAACCGGATGCACCTCGGCGGGCACGGCGGGAACGTCCCGGTGCAGGTGTCCGCGAGTTCCGGACCGAAGGCGATCAGCCCGACCCCGAGACCGGCGCTCTCCGGCGCGCCCACGAACGCTTCGATCGACGCTCGCACCGTGGTCCAAACCGACATGCCTCCGCCGGCCTCGACGCCCATCGAAGCCGAGCGATCGAGGAGGAGGAGCACGTCGACGTCCACGGGTCGAGCCGCATACTCGCCGGCGGAACACACGCCCGTCCCCGCCGTGGCCCCCACACCGGTACCACTCGACCCGCCCGTGCCACCCGCGCTCGCTCCGCCGGTCCCAGTGCCGCTCCCCGAAGTGCCCCCGTCGACCGGCGCACCCCCGGATCCGCCGGCGCCGCTCGCTCCCCCGCCGCAGTCGCACCCACTCCAGCCACTACCGTCGTCGCGACACTGCTGGCCGCCCCTGCAACCGGCAGGGCCGGTGCACTCCTGAGTGGCGCCGGGATCGCAGACTCGGTCAACGCCATTCGGTTCGCTGTCGCTCGACGAGCCGCAAGCGAGCGTGATCCACGCCGCGGCGAGAGCCGCGAGGCCCGGCGAGAACCCGCGTGCGCCCAGCTTCACGGATCGGAAGCTGAGGCCGGGCCCATCCTTCGGCCAGCGGGGCTGTTCGCTCCAGCGAGAACCATTTCCCATGGTATGCGCACCTCCCACCGCAGCGTAGCATGCACTCCCTCCGGCCAACCCTCCGGGTGCGCTGCCCCCACCCCGCTCGAAGGCGCTCGATCCGATCGACGAGCCAGTCCCGGTCCCATCCCGCCCATTCGCCCGCGACGTCCCAGAGGTTGAACGCGACGGCGGGCGAGACCTCGTACATCCACACCCGTGCGGCCTCCTCGGGAGCGAGCCCGGCGGCGACGCACGCTTCGGCCGTGCGAGGGATGTCCTGGCGAGTTTCCGTGTCGAGGAAGTGGTTCGCCATGGCGATCCACACGGCCACGCGGCGCTCCGGGTCGATGGGCTTCATGCCACCCAGCCTGCGGCGCGTATCCTGGTTATCCAACCAGGAAACGGGACGACCCGCTCCGCCCCTCCGTCACGAGCGCGACCATCGGGGAAGAGGGGAAGCTGGCCGGAGGCCCGCTACCGGCGCGGCGCACCGCTCGGCTCCCTCGAAGTCGGGGCACGCCTGAGCGTCGATTCCTGGAGCCGGCATTCGATGGCCGACTCCGAAACGTCCGACGCTTCGACGGATCCTCATGCCTCGGACCGAGAACCACATCTACTTCCGAGTGGACGACGTAGACGAGAACAACTACTACCAAGTCTCGGTGGGCAGCGGGGAGTACAGCAACACCACGGATTCCGCCGATCGCATCGGCCAATTCGGCCTCTACGACTGGGGCGCCACCAACCTGAGCGAGTCTACGATCACCGTGGGTCAATAGGCGGCCGTGGTGCTGCGCGTCATCGCGGCCTGGCGGCGCCCACGTTGGCGCGGAACCCGAAAGTGCGCTCGCAGTTTCGGACGGGTGACCTTGCTGGCAGGACTGCTCGGTTCGTGCTCGGGGCAAACCGAAGCTCATGTCGACCGTTTCGACGCGGCCGTCGACGCAATGGATGTCACCGCGCCCGAGGATCAGTCCGCCGGCGACGCGCTCGCGCCGTTCTGCACGCCGGGGAGCATGCAAGATTGCGAGCTTGGTCGCAGGTGCCCCGGCACGGCGACCTGTCTGGATAGCGGGTTGGAGTTCGGCCTCTGCGCGTGCGCTACTTGCCCCATCAGCCTTCCACCCGGGAAATGTTCTTGGCGCGAGGAGCTGGAGGGCATCGACGTCACGCGCGGATCGATCGTCGTCGGCAATGACGACGTACGCCAGACTCTCCCGAGAGCTGCTGGTGAAGTCGAGTGCAGTTCCGAGGACGGATGGTACTCGACGCCGGACGGTGGCGCGACACTCTGCCCGGAGACGTGTACTGCGCTGCCGCCTTCGACGAGCGTCGTCTTCGAGCAGGGATGCTGGGCGACCCGAGGGCGTGTGGGCCTCGTCGCACGACGGGACGCCGGCACTGCGGGCTCGCGCGCCCGCGCCGGTGAGTCGCCGGCGCTCCCGTGAACGAGGCCAGCGCTCCATCCGCGTGGACGGCCCGTCTTACGACGCGCCGAAGGATGCTGCGGCCGGTGGGAACGGCAATGCGCGTGCTTGCCCTGGAACGGGAACTCATCCGACTGGCCGTCGCCCGTCCAGGTCAAGGTTCATCGGATGCGCGATGCGGCTCGGATTCGAGCCCGCCGAGCGGACGCTGGCGGCATGCGTGCGCACGCCCAGCTAGAGGGATTCGCTCTCAGCGAGCTCCAGAAGTTCCTCCAGTCGAGGCGTCATCGACGGCGCGTGCGTCGCGATCCAGCGCCGGCAACGCTCGGCGTCCGCGCCACGCTTGATGAGCTCCACCACGTCGACCCGGTCACGCATTCGGTACGCCTTGAGTTTCATGTAGACGAGCGCTTCCACGCCGATGACGGGGATTCCGTTCGTGATCGCAGCGCCGTCACGCGCCGCGGCGAGGAACGGCTCGTCTTGCGTCGGCGCGAGGCTGTCGATCGGCACGCCGTTCGCCTGAAAGGGAACCCGCAAGAGCACCAGACCGCCGGGACGCTGCTCGAACGCCTTCTCGTCGACGAGGAAGTCCACGTCTTCGGTGGCGCGCGGCCAGCCCTGGGCTCCGACCGCCAGGCCGCCGACGAGGGCGTACCGAATGCCTTGCCTCTCGTACTCCGCGGCGGCAGCGCGCATCGCGTCGAGGACGCGCGGCGCGACCACGCCGTCGAGCAGCCCTACGTCGGGGGTAGACGGCTTCACGAAGCGTGCTTGGGCAATGGCGACGTGTGGCCGGGTGTGGATGTGCACTTGCCCAGAATAGCACGCCGCCGCGCGACCGAGCTCCACGAGTGTCCCGGATGCTGGGGCGACCCCTGCGAGGCGCACTTCGATCCGGTGCGGACGCCGGAGCGCCGGATGGGCTGCGTACAGGTCCGGCAAGTGCGACGACTACAGTGCGCCGGGCCTGTCGTACGGCTCGGCGGAGTGCCGGGGCACGCTCCCGCCCTACGACGCGATCGCCGATCTGCCGGGGAGCGTGCATGAGAGGACGGCGCTGTGCGATGAGCACAGGTGCTCCACGGAGGGCGGCAGCTCGGCGGGCCCCGCCGCCTCGTGCGAGATGTCCGGCGCCTCGTCGATGCGAAGCCTCAGCAAGTACCTAGGCTTCCGCTGCTGCGCGGACGCCGTAGCCGCGCCGTGAGGCGTCGCGGTCGGGCTGGATGCGCGCCGGCCGCCGCGTGGTGCGCGCTCGCCTTGATTGCGCGCGCGTCCTCGACGAAGCGACTTGAGCTGGTCGAGCACCACGACGGACTCGGTGCGGCGGAGTTCCGCCTTCCGACCCGCGTGGTCGCCAGCGCGACCGTCGATTTCGTAGAGTGCAAGAGTCGAAACTCTCGACGTCCCCTGGGTCGGACTCCCACCCGCCACACCAGACGACGTCGTGACCTGCCGTCTCCAGCACCGACCGCGCGCCGCCCCACACGCAGGTGTCCAGCAGCAACTTCATGCGGCATGGGTGATTCGCGGCAACACGCGCTCGTGGGCGACGAGGCGCCGTGCATACTCCATGCACGCCAAAACGTCGTCGCGCTCGAGCCAGGGGTAGCCCGAGAGGACGGTGTCGACGTCATCGCCTGCCGCCAGCATGCCGAGCACGTGCTCCACCGTCAGGCGGCGACCGCGGATGATCGGCCCACCCCCGAAAATGTCCAGGTTCCGTCACAGAGCGCTCGAGCCGCTGGGGGGATCACCTCCGCGAGCGCGAGCACGTCCAGATGGCGCTGCTCTCCGGCGCCAGTGAGGCCGCGAAAGGAGCGGCGCGTTGGCGGCGCGCGAGCGACGACCGCGGCGTACCCGCGCGAAGCGGTGCAGGCGCCGGGTTGCGCTTGCTGCGCGGCACGCAGTACGGTTGCGACGGATCCGGCGCCACCCGTCGGACCGGGTGGCGACGATGAGGAGGATCACGTGGTGGTGCGCATTGGCGGCGGTCGTCGCGGGGAGCGCGTGCGCGGACGTGCTCGGCATCGACGAGCGGCACGCGCGGTCGAGCGCTCGGGACGCCGCGCCCCTCGATTCCACGGGCGGAGCGAGCGTCGGCGGCGGTGGCGGGGTGCTCGACGGCGCGGGTGGTGCACGGGCGGACGGCTCGGGCGGCGGCCCCGTCGGTGGATCGGGCGGCATCGGCGGCGGTCCGGCGGGCGGTTCGGGCGGTGCCCCGAGTCCCTGCACCGCCCGTTACCCCGGCAAGGGCTGCGCCCAGTGCGCGTGCAACTTCTGCGGCGGCGAGTGCGAGTCGGCCGACTGCTCCATGCTCGTCGCGTGCGTGCTCGCGTGTGGACGGGCCTTCGACTCCGCGTGCGAAGCCGACTGCCGTCCGCTCGCCGAGGCGGCGTCCGCCGATGCTCAGTCGTACCATGGGTGCTTGCACGCGGGGCCTTGCACCTTCTCGTGCACGGGGTCCGGCGGCACCGGGGGCGTCGGCTGTACCGTCCCGATGGATGCCGGCACGCCGCCCAGCTGTCCGCAGGCGCTCCCGGGGCCAGCCCTCGTCGCCATCCCGAACCCCGGCGGTCCGCCCTACTGCATCGATCGCACGGAGGTCACGAACCGTCATTACGAAGAGTTCCTCGCGGGCAACCCGTCGATCACTGCGCAGCCCCCACAATGCGCGTGGAACACGTCGTTCGTTCCTTCCTCCGGCTGGCCCGCCGCCGGCAAGACCGACCACCCTGTCACGTTCGTCGACCACTGCGACGCGCGCGCCTACTGTGAGTGGGCGGGAAAGCGCCTGTGCGGCCGAATCGGCGGTGGGAGCAACTCGCTTGGCGACTTCGTCGATCCGGCGCGCAGCGAGTGGTACCGCGCCTGCTCCGGAGGCACGGGCCGCCAGTATCCGTACGGCACCACCTACGACCCGATGCGGTGCATCGACTCGACGCAGGCGACGCTTCCCGTCGGTTGCATCGGCACCTGCGAGGGCGGCGTTCCGGGTCTCTACGACTTGAGCGGCAGTGTGTGGGAATGGGTTGACGCCTGCGATCCGTCGTTTTCCCCCGCGTCTGCGTGCCGCATTCGTGGCGGGTCGTTCCTCCCTGGAGACGGTGCGTCGAACCTTTCCTGCGCGGGCGACGCGACCATCCCCCGCGCGAGCGCCGACCTGAACTACGGCATCCGCTGCTGCGCCGGGTGAGCGTGCGGCGCGTCACCGCGCGCGCCGTGCGCGGTTCGCCGCGTCGACGCCGTCGAGAGTGCGGCCGCGGGCGCTCGTCCACGATCACGAACTCCCACTCTGCCGGATCGAGGGCCGATCTCGAGCCCGGCTTCATCGGGGACTGCCGGCAGCCACGCCGCCCGAATCTCCACTTGATGAGGCACCCGTCCCGGTCGAAGCGCCAGTACCCCATCGACCGCGGCCGGCACGGGCAGAACACAGTCGACCGTTCCGCTCGGGTCGCTGGAGCACGCGCCGATCCACGCGCGCGGCTCACCGTGGGGAAGCGACGGGCCGTCGCCCTGCTCCATCTCGCCGACGTCGCCATCCTCCACCTCCCCCCAGGAGGGCGATGCCAGCAGCCGACGATGCCGCCCCCGCAACAGGACGGATGTCGCTGTGCTCGATGACGGCGGCACCACTGCCTCTCCGAAGGGGGACGTACCACCCGGATGAGCCGTAGCCGGCGGCGCGCAACTTGGTTATCCAACCAGGGAAATGGGACGACCCAGCAACCGGGAAGCGCGGCGACGACTGATCCTCGACGCCTTCGCGCGGGTTCTCGCCGACTATGGATTCGCCGGCGCGACGATTGCGGCGGTGGCCGCGGAGGCCGACGTGGCTCCCGGTCTCGTCCACTACCACTTCGACGACAAGGCGGAGCTGCTCGACGCGTTGCTGGGCGACCTCGTTTCGAAGCTGCGCGCACGAACGAGTGGATCGAGCGCAGAGGGAGACCCGCTCCTCGCCTACGTGGACGGGACGCTTCGCCTGGACGAACGCTCGGACCGGATCGCCGCCAGGTGCTGGGTGGGCGTCTTCGCGGAAGCGGTGCGCAGCCCCACGCTCTTCGCCCGCGTGCGCCGTCTCATCGACTCCGAGGTCGCGACGATCCAGGCGCGATCATCCGGCGAGCTCTCCCGTCACGACGCCGCGAGCGTTCTCGCGTTCGTGATCGGCTCGCTCGTCCTCGGCGCGTTCGCGCCGCGGGCGACCGCGGGTTTCGCCGCTCCGGGTCTTCGCAAGCTCGTTGCCGCGATGAGGGCAGGGCGGTGACCGATTGGCGCGCTCCGCGCCAAGCACGAGCTACCCCAGTTCCAGTCGCGCTCGCGATTGCACGTCGCGAGCGCCGAGCCGTATGCTCCGATCGTGCGAACCCATGCGCTGGCGTCCGCGCTGTGCGTGGCTCTCGGCTGCGGTGGCACGGTCGACGGTGCCCCTCCGTCCGCGGCCGACGCGAGTGTCCCTTCGCGTGACGCGAAATCCGACGGCGCGCGAGACGGCGCCGAGGGTCTCGACGCTTCGTCGGTCGACTCTCGAAACCCCGCCCCCGCTCCGTGCGCACCGGCAGACGCCGATACGACGTGCGAGCGGTGTCTGAAGACGGAGTGCTGTGCCGACCTACTCCGATGCGTACCACCGGATCCCTGCGCCACGGGTGGACCCGACGGTGATGGCGAACTGGCGTGCTACTTGCGGTGCTGGGACGATGGCGCGTTCGGGTGCGATGTCCTGTGCGCTCCGCCGGGCGGCCGCCGCAGTGAGGTCTCGTCGTCACTCACGAGCTGCATGCACGGTAGCTGCGCAGACGAGTGTCCGGCCGGGTGCTACGAGCAGCCGAGCCCCGACTTTCCGGACCCAGCTCCAGCCGATGCGGCGATTCAGTGCGGCGGCGAGACTTGCGCCGGTGTTCGTGTCCAGAACTTGGGCGTCGCCGGTTTCGAGCCTTGCTGCGTCGGCGCGAATCCGGCCTGCGGCGCCACCGAGCAGTGCGGTCTCGCGCTCACCGAGCAGGGGAGCTTCTCGGAGCCCATGCTCCACATCACGTGGTCGTGGACCGGCCTCCCGTCGGGCTGCTTCGGCCGTCGGCCGCGCGCGCAGCTCGATGCGACCTGTCCGAGTCACGTCGCCAAGTACGTGCAGAACTGTCCGAAGTACTGCGTGGGTTGCAACGACGTGATCGCCGCCGGGTGCCGCCTCCCGGCCGGAGGTTGCGGCTTCGACTTCAGCTTCGCGGGGATCGGCTGCATCGACCCACAGCTGGTCGAAAGCAACGCCTGCCGCTGAGCAGCGCTACCGTTCCAGACTTCTGTCGCTCCCATGACCGACCCGTCGGTTTCGTGAGCGGCCGGTGAACCGCCCGCTCCGAGTGAGCTCAAGGGAGACGCGTCACGCCCGCGCATCGATCGAAATCCCCGTCGAAGGTCGCGATGCGCTGGACCCCGTGCCGTCTCATGACCGCGTAGTGGATGGCGTCGCGCGCCGACAGGCCCAGCGCCCCGAGAACGACGGTTCGTGCCGCCTCGACGTCGCGGCCCTCGATCGGGAGCACCTCGTCGACGACGCCGAACACCACATCGAAGGCGGGCTGAATCGCTTCGGGTCGCCCGATCGCCACGTAGCGGTGCAGGATCTCCTGGAGCACCTCGACGTCGGTGACCAGGCGGTCGCCTTGGGCAATCGCCTGCTCGATGACACGTTGGGCATCGACCTTGTGCCGATGAGGCGCGCCGACGAGGTACATGGGTACGTTCGAATCGACGAAAATCACTCGGGCAGCCCCGAGCCGTAGCCACGTTCGATCTCCCCGAGCATCTGCGCGATGTCCCCCGTCGGAAAGCTGTACTGAGCGGCCGCCCGGACGATGGCGAGCTTCCGCTTGGGATCACCGGTGGGAACCGCGCGGCGCGCGGCACGGAGCGAGCGACGCACCCACTCGGCGACGGTGACACCCTCCGCGCGCGCGGCCTTGCGGATCTCGCGGAGTTCGGCCTCATCCATGATCACTTGGAGGCGCTGACTCATCACATGTGTTTGATCGACTCAGCAGTGGGAGTCAAAGCCGGTCACCGTGGAGGTCTCGGCGTCGTGGATGAATGCGACGGCGCCGTCGGTCAGCTGAGCGTCGCGGCCACCACGAGGTGGAGCCTCTGGCCCGCTCACGCGGCCCCCCAGAAAACGGTGCCGAAGAGCGTGATCGTTCGGTCACTTCCGCAGGATGTGATCGTTCGATCGCTTCCGTGCTATGTGATCGTTCGATCACTCTCCGAGGGACCATGCTGATTCTCCGAACCGCAGATGACGTGGGTGCGCTGATGCGGGATCGCCGGCGCGCGCTCGGGCTGAGCCAGCAAGGGCTCGCCGAGCGCATCGGGTCGACTCGACGGTGGGTCATCGACATCGAGCGCGGCAAGCCGGCCGCGGAGGTCGGGATGATCCTTCGTGCACTCGATGCGCTCGGGGTCCAGCTCACCGTCACGACCGCGTCCGACGCGAAGCCCGTCGACGGACCCGACATCGACGCAGTCATCCAGCGTACTCGTCGAGGGCGACGTTGAGGTCCTCACTCGTCGTACTGCTGGGCGATCAGGCGGTCGGCCATGTGGCACCCGACCGACACGGCCGTGCCTCGTTCGTCTACGCCGAGGCCTGGCGCTTGGCACGGGGCGCGTATCCGTTGTCGCTCAGAATGCCGCTCGCGGGCCGCGAGTACGACCATCGACGCGTCGAACCGTTCCTGTGGGGGCTGCTTCCGGACAACGAGCTGATCCTCGAGCGCTGGGCACGGCGCTTTCAGGTCTCGGCCAGAAGCGTGCTCGGCCTGCTCGAGCACGTCGGAGAAGACTGCGCCGGCGCGGTTCGGATCGTGCGGCCCGAGCGGGTGGACGCCATCACCAGGAGACGACCGAGCGCGATCGAATGGCTGACGGACTCGGCGATCGCCGAGCGACTACGGGAGCTCGCCGCCGACGAATCCGCGTGGCGTCGCGCAACCGACGAAGGTCAGTTCAGCCTGGCGGGAGCGCAGCCGAAGACGGCGTTGATCCGGCGAGGCGCTCGCTGGGGACTGCCTTCGGGCCGGACGGCGACCACGCACATCCTCAAGCCCGGCATACCCGGCCTCGAGGACTCGGCCTGGAACGAGCATTTCTGCCTTCGTCTCGCGCGCGACCTCGGTCTCGTGGTGGCGCGCTCGACGGTGGAGCGATTCGAGGATCAGCTCGCCATCGTCGTCGAACGCTACGATCGGACCGTCGCGAGAAACGTGGTCTCTCGAGTCCATCAAGAAGATGCGTGCCAGGCGCTCGCCATCCATCCTGCCAACAAGTACCAGAACGACGGCGGCCCGGGTCCAGCGAGGATCGCCGACGTCTTGCGGCAATCGGGGCGCCGGGAGGATCTCGACGCGTTCGTCGACGCCCTGATCTTCAACTGGCTGATCGCCGGCACGGACGCTCACGGGAAGAACTACTCGTTCCTGATCGGCGCGGCAGGACGGGTGCGCCTCGCGCCGCTGTACGACCTGGCGAGCGCGCTGCCGTATCGGCAGATCGACCTGCGCAAAGCCAAGCTGGCGATGAGGATCGGGGGGAAGTACAGGCTGCTGGAGATCGGACGGCGCCAGTGGGAAAAGCTCGCGGCGGAGCTCGGGCTGAGACCGGGCGTCGTGCTCGCGCGAGTCGAGACGATGCAGGTGCGGCTGGCGAGCGCGGCGGAGACCGTGGCGGCGGAGCTCGAGCGCAACGGGTGGGCAGCGGTGGGACGGCTTGCGGAGGCGATTGCGGAGCGGGCGCGGTCCTGCGCGGTGTGACGGGGGAGCCGCGCTCGATGCCGCATGGCCGTCGGCGTCCTGCGCGCGCAGCGGATCAGTGAACCGTGTCGCCCGGCTCCCGCGCGGGCTCCGGAGGCGGCCTTTCGGGCTCCATCGGTCCGTCTGCCCACACGGTCTCCTGCCAGTGGTGGATGAAGGTCTCCTCCATCTGGCAGACGAGGCAGAAGGCCGCGATCGTCTCGTCCGGCAGCTTCTCCACCCAGAGTAGACCCGGACAGGGCTTTCGCTTCGGACGGCGCGAGCATTCGACCAGCGTCTCGCGAACCTGTCCGGGCTCCAGCTGCCCGCCGTACTCGATGAGCCGTGCCATTCGCAGCGCCTGCCGACGAAGGCGGGGCGGTTCGAGCGGCAGGGAGCCGTCGTCGAGGACCCGGTGTCGGGCATCGATGACGAAACGTACGGGGCGACTCACTGGTAGACCCTGCCTTCCTAAACTTGCTCCCGCAAGGCGCGGAAGGCAGGG
>CAZARU010000101.1:0-26145 GCA_964487605.1 uncultured Polyangiaceae bacterium | reverse complement strand
GCCGCCGGTCGCGCCGGAGCCACCCGCGCCGGCCAGTCCTCCGCCGCCGCCTGCCCCGCCCGCGCCGCCCGCTCCGCCGGCCCCGCCGTCGTTGCACTGGCTCGTGTCGAACGTGCAGCTCGCCGAGCACAGCAGCGTGCCGGCCGGCAACGCGAGCATCGTCACGCTCGCGCACGTCTCGTTGTCGAGGTCCGTCCCGTCGCACATCTCGACGCCGTCCACGACGCCGTTGCCGCAGTCCCCACCACCGTTTCCCGCGCCTCCGGCGAACCCGCCGTCACCCGCGAAGCCCGCGCTCCCTCCCGCGAAGCCCCCGGCGCCGACGCCTGCCATGGCGCCCACGCCGGATCCGGACGCGCCCGAGGAGCCACCGGCGCTCGTGCCACCGGAGAACGAGCCGCCACTCGCCGCGGATCCCGCCGCGCCCGAGAAGCCATCGACGCCACCGTCCTCGATACCGAACGAGTCGTCCGAGTCACCGGAACCCGAGCACGCTGCCATGGCGCCGAGCGCCAACATCGAAGCCAAGGTCCCGCCACGTCGTGCCGCCATGGCGCCATCCTACCAAATCGACCCGCAGTGTCCCAGCCCCGCTCACCCGAGCGCGTCGTGCGAGACGCGTGTATGCGGGTATCTCACTTTGGCGTCCCGCGCGCGTCGGATTGGCGCGTCACAGGCCCGCGAGTCGGGTGGGGTCCGCGAGGGTGAGAATCGTGGTGATCGTCGCCAGCTTGCGCCCGACTTCGCCGCGGGCCGCCTCCCCGAGCTGGGCGATCAAGCGGTCGCGCGTCGCGGCCTCGAGGCGGCGGTCCAGAGGGGCGTCGCCCGCGTCCATCCGGACATCGAAGTCCACCTGGCACTCCGCGCGGCCGGCGCCGGCCTCGTGAACGGACACCCACCCGTACGCCCACCCGGGCGTCCACTCGGGGCGCCGCTCGGTCGGACGATGGACGCGAGCGGAGGGCGCGTAGTGGTCGACGTGCACGACGACGTCGAACCGCCGAGCGAGCACCTCCTGGATCGCCGCGGCGCGCGCGCGCCGATCACCCGAGGTCGCGAAAGGGCGGTCCAGCGCGGGGACGTCGGGGTTCACCAGGGGGCCGGCGAACGCGAGCGGGAGCAGGGCCTTCGCCTTCGGCCGGTGGTCCACGACGCGTACGAACCCCACACGCTCCTCCGCGGACGGTGCTCGTCGCGCCAGCTCCTCGTCACGGCAAGCTGCCCTGGCACGCTGCGGTGGCCCGTGGGTCACACCCGCACGGGCGCGCAGGGCCTGGCGTGCGCGATCGAATCCGCTTCGGTCGACCGAATCCGACTCGAACGACGCGCTCGTCGTCTCGATCCGCAGCGGTGGACGCCGCCGGTCGAGTCGTTCCCGCAGCTCGTCGCACCCGGCCGTCAGCGCGCCTGCTGCGAGGGCTGCCGTGAGGCCTGGAGCATGCCGTGACACCGGGCGACAAGGAAACAGCTCCCGAGCGTGCGGGCCAACAATCTCAGCCGCCCTTGAACTCCGGCTCGCGCTTCTGAGCCCACGCCATGACGCCCTCGACGAGATCTGCGGACGCCAGCAGCTCCACCTGGCCGCGGAGCTCGCGGTCGAGCGCCTCGTCGAGGGTTCCATCCGCCGAGGCCCGCACGGCCCTCCGAATTCGCTCCATCGCGAGCGGGGGGCCCTTCGCGAGGCGTGTCGCGAGCGCCGCCGCCTCGTGCGCGAGCTGCGCGGACGGGACGACGCGATTCGCGATGCCGAGCTCGAGGGCCCGGGCAGCCTCGACCTTTTCACCCAGCAGCATCAACTCCAGCGCGCGCCCCGCGCCGATCAGGCGCGGGAGCGTGTAGGTACCTCCTCCGTCCGGCATGAGGCCGATCTTCACGAAGATCTCCTGCAAGTAGCCGCGCTCGGAGAACACCCGCAGGTCGCACGCCAGCGCGAGGTCCGCACCGAACCCCACGGCGGCGCCGTCCACGGCGGCGACGAACGGCTGCGGAGCGCGGGCGATCGCCCGGATGATGTCGTGGAACTCCCCGATGCGACGATCCATCCCCTCGGAGCCGATGCGTCCAGTGCGCAGATCGGCTCCGGAGCAGAACGCGCCGCCGGCGCCCGTGAGCACGACGGCGCGGACACTTCGGTCGCCGGTGATCGTGGGAAGGAGGCTCCCGAGGGAGAGCACTAGGTCGTGGTCGAGTGCGTTCCTGGTCGAGGGGCGATTCAGCGTGACCGTGGCCACGGCGCCTTCTCGCGAGAGCATCAACGACGGAGTGGACATGGCCGGCGTCTCACCACGGAGGTACCGGCCGAGCAAGGGGAATCGAAGGGCGCGCCGTGCTATCTGGACCACCCCGAATGAGTCCGACCCCGGAGCGCCCCGAGCTGCAGGACCAGCGCGGCGAGTCCTTCGCCCGCCTGGTGACCGTCATGCGCCGGCTGCTGTCGCCCGACGGTTGTCCCTGGGATCGCGAGCAGACCTACGCGTCGCTGCGGCCGTACGTGCTCGAGGAGGCGTGCGAGGTGATCGACGCCATCGACCAGGGAGACGGTGCGGCGCTCTGCGAAGAGCTGGGTGATCTGGCGCTGCAGATCGCGTTCCTCTCCGAGCTCGGACGGGCGGAGGGCGCGTTCGGACCGGACGACGTCATGGACGGGATCTGCGACAAGCTCGTCCGGCGCCACCCGCACGTCTTCGGTGACGCCGACGTGCGGGACGCCGACCACGTCGTCGAAAGGTGGGAGGCCATCAAGGCGATGGAGAAGGGGGAGCGCGGCCTGCTCGACGGAATCCCGCGCTCTCTGCCCGCGCTCGAGCGGGCCCGGAAGGTGGGACACCGGACCCGAAGCGTCGGGTTCGACTGGCCCGAGGCCGGGGGATCTCGCGCGAAGGTGGACGAAGAGCTCGGCGAGCTCGACAGCGCCGTGCGCGCCGGCGACGCGCAGGGGACGTTCTCCGAGCTGGGCGACGCGCTGTTCGCTCTGGTGAACTATGCGCGGCACCTCGGCGTGGACCCCGAGGCAGCGCTACGGGCCACGACCGACCGCTACGTGCGGCGCTTCGCCCACGTCGAGCGATGCGTCCGGGAGCGGGGAGGGTGGCCACGGGGGAGCGACGGCAAGCCCACGCGTGGCATCGCGCTCGAGCAGCTCGACGAGTACTGGAACGAAGCCAAGCGAGCGGAGGCGGCGCGTGAGTGAACGCGCCGTCCACGGTGCCGACCCGCACCCCGTAGCGCGCCTGCCCCAGGAGTGGACCGCGTGGGCCGTCGCCGCCGGGGAGCGACCCTACCGCGGCGAGCAGATCTTTCGCTGGATTCATCAGCGGGGGATCACGGCGCCCGGGGAGATGACGAACCTGTCGAAGCCCCTTCGGCGGCGTCTGGAGGAAGAAGGCCTGAGGTCCCCCGTCTCCGTGGTCGAGGAACGACGCTCCGACGACGGCACGCGGAAGCTCCTGTGCGAGCTCGAGGACGGCGCCCGCATCGAGTGCGTGCTCATCCCCATGACGCGCGACGTGTCCGACGGCTACTGGGACGATGACGCCGAGGACGAGCGAGAGCCTCAGCGCGTGACGCTGTGCGTGTCGACGCAGGTCGGCTGCGCCATGGGCTGCGTCTTCTGCGCGAGCGGGCAGGCCGGGTTGACCCGTGGCCTGCGCCCCGAAGAGATCGTCGCCCAGGTCCTCGTCGCGCGGAGCCGGCTGGTCGCCGGGGAGAACCTGAGGAACCTCGTGTTCATGGGCATGGGCGAGCCGCTGCACCACTACGACTCGACGGCGCGTGCCCTGCGCCTGCTGGCGGATCCGGCCGGAGTGGCGCTCGGGCCGCGTCGGGTGACGGTGAGCACGGTGGGGCTGGTCCCCGGGATCCGGCGTCTGGGCGAGGACTTCGGCGGGCGTGTCGGCCTGGCGGTGAGCCTGCACGCTCCCAACGACGAGCTGCGCCAGCGCGTGGTCCCGATGAACCGGCGGTACTCGGTCGGGGACATCGTCGAGGCGCTCCGCCGATACCCCCTGCCTCGCCGCCGACGGATCACCATCGAGTACACGCTCATCGACGGCGTGAACGACGCCGACCACCATGCGGGCGAACTCGCGGGCTTGCTCCGCGGGCTGGCCGTGAAGGTGAACCTCATTCCGATGAACGCCGTCGTCGGAGCGGCCTACCGTGGGTCCGACGCCGCGCGTGTGCAGGCGTTTCGCCAGGTCCTCGTCGAGCGGGGCTACTCGTGCTTCGTGCGCAGGACGCGCGGGGACGACGTGGCGGCTGCGTGCGGGCAGCTCGCCCTCTTGCGCCGGCCCGACAGCCGACGCGCCGCACCCCTGGACCCGGATTGACGCGCGGGAGTCGAAGCGCGACACAGCGCGCGTGTTCGAAAAGATCCTCATCGCCAACCGTGGCGAAATCGCGTGTCGGATAGCTCGAACGTGCCGCCGGCTGGGCATCCGCACGGTCGCCGTCCACTCGGATGCGGACGAAACCGCACAGCACGTTCGCGTTGCCGACGAGGCCGTGCGCCTCGGCCCGCCACCCGTTCGTGACAGCTACCTGAACGTGGACGCGGTCGTCGCGGCGATCCAGCAGACGCGAGCGGACGCCGTTCATCCCGGCTACGGCCTCCTCTCGGAGAAGCGTGCGTTCGCCGAGGCGGTGGCGGCCGCCGGCGCGACGTTCATCGGACCGCCGCCGGCGGCGCTCGACGCGTTCGGCGACAAGATTCGCGCCCGGGCCGTCGCCCGGTCGGTCGGCGTCGAGCCCCCGCCGGGGAGCGACGGGCCCATCGACGTCTCGGACGGCGCCGCGCTGCGACGAGAGGCGGAGCGCGTCGGGTACCCCGTGCTCGTGAAGGCTGCGGGGGGCGGAGGCGGCATCGGGATGGCCGTCGTCGACTCGCCGGAGAAGCTCGAGCGGGCCGCGACGACGTGCTCGGACCGTGGCAAGGCGGCGTTCGGCGATCCGCGGGTGTACATCGAGCGGTACCTCGATCGCCCACGCCACATCGAGGTACAGGTCTTTCGAGACGGACAGGGCCGTGGCGTCGCGCTCGGCGAGCGGGAGTGCAGCGCGCAGCGGCGCCACCAGAAGATCCTGGAGGAGTCGCCCTCGCCCGCGTCCTTCTTCGTCGGGGCGGACGGCCAGGCGCGTCGCGAAAAGCTGCACGCGGACGCGCTGCGCGTCGTGGAGGCGGCGGGCTACGTCGGCGCGGGTACGGTCGAGTTCGTCGCGAACGCCCGCGGGGACATCTACTTCCTCGAGGTGAACGCGCGGCTGCAGGTCGAACATCCCGTCACCGAACTCGTCATGGGTCTGGATCTGGTCGAGCTGCAGATCCGCGTCGCCGCCGGGCAGCCCCTGGGAGACGTCCGCACGACCCCCGAGGGACACGCCGTGGAGGTCCGGCTCTACGCGGAGGATCCCGCCAAGAAATTCGCGCCGCAGCCGGGCACGATTCGGCGCCTGGCCTGGCCCGCGGAGTCGCCCGGACTGCGCATCGACTCCGGGGTCGTCCAGGGGGACGTCGTCACGCCGTACTACGATCCGATGATCGCCAAGGTGATCGCCCACGGCGCCACGCGCACCGAGGCCCTCGACCGACTGGACGCGGCCCTCGGAGCGACCGAGCTCGAGCTCGTGGGCCCGAGGGGGCCCTTGGCGACGAACCTCGACTTCCTGCGGCGATTGATCGCAGCTCCCGAGGTGCGGTCGGGCGACTACGACACGGCGCTTGCCGAGGCCCTCGCCGCGACGAAAGCTTGAGCGCCCCGCCCCCCCCGCGGCGCTCCCACCTTCCCGGAGGCGAACCCATGACCAAGCAGCTTCAGGCCGACGAACTCACCGCGGGCGCGGTCGCGTGGATCGAGGGTGATCCGGACGACGCGACGCGCGAGGCGCTCCAGCAGATCCTCGATTCGGGGGACCGGGCGGCGCTCGCGGAGCTGGTCGGCTGCTCCCTTCGGTTCGGGACCGCCGGGCTGCGCGGGATCGTCGGCCCGGGGCCGAACCGGATGAACCGCGCCGTCGTGCTCCGCACCACCCGGGCCCTGGCGCAGCACGTGCGCGAGCGGGTCCTCGACGGGCGCGCGTTGCCCGTGGTCGTCGGCTTCGACGGCCGCACCAACAGCCGCGAGTGGGCGAGGGATGCCGCCGAGGTGCTGGCCGCCGCGGGCATCCCCGTGCGGACCTTCGACGAGCCCGCGCCGACTCCCCTCGTGGCGTTCGCCGCGAAGGAGCTCGGAGCTGCGGCGGCCGTCGTGATCACCGCCAGTCACAACCCGCCCGAGTACAACGGTTACAAGGTGTTCGGCGCCGATGGCGCGCAGATCATCCCGCCGGTCGACGACGACATCGCCAGCCGGCTGGGCTCCGTCGGATCGGCCCGGGCCATCGCGCGGTCGGGGTTCCCGCCGGAGCGGATCGAGCCTGTGGGCAAGGACATGGTCGGCCGGTACGTCGCGGCGCTCTCCGCGCAGGTTCCGCGCGCGCGGGCCGAGCGCGATCTCGTCATCGTCCACACGGCGCTCCACGGCGTCGGCTGGCCCCTCGTGAGGCAGGCGCTCGCCGACAACGGCTTCTCGAGGGTGCTGCCGGTAGAGAGCCAGGCGCAGCCCGACGGTGCGTTTCCCACCGTTGCGTTCCCCAATCCCGAGGAGCCCGGCGCGATGGCGGCGGCCCTCGAGCTGGCCGAGGCAGAGTCGGCCGACCTCGTCCTCGCGAACGATCCCGACGCGGATCGACTCGCGGTCGCGGTGCCGACGCCGACGGGCCGCTGGGTGCAGCTCTCGGGGAATCACGTCGGGGTTCTCCTCGCGGACTTCCTCCTCGCGGCGGCACCCAGGGCGCCACGCCCCCTCGTCGTTTCGAGCATCGTCTCCAGCCCGATGATCGAGGCGCTGGCCGACGCCCATGGCGCGCGCTCGGAGCGGACGCTCACCGGCTTCAAGTGGATTGCCGCAGCGGCCCTGCGCCTGGAGCGTGAGGGCGGCGTCCGCTTCGTCTTCGGCTACGAGGAGGCCCTGGGCTACACCGTCGGCCACGCGGTGAGGGACAAGGACGGGATCGGCGCCGCGCTGGCGTTCGCGGAGCTGGCGGCCCAGCTCCGTGCGAGCGGCGAGACCGTGCTCGAGCGCCTGGCCGCGCTGCATCGCCGCCATGGCCTGTGGGCGAGCGCGCAGCACAACGTGGTGCGCCCGGGCGTCGAGGGGCGCGCCGAGATCGACGAGGCCATGAGGCGCCTGACCGAAGGTCCGCCGTCGAGCATCGGCGGCTTCGACGTGGAGCGCGTCGAGGACTTTCGCGAGGGAGCGGCCCGGCGCCCCGCGTGGCTGCCCGCATCGCCCCTCGTGGCGCTGCACCTGGCGGGTGGCGGTCGCGCGCTCGTGCGCCCCAGCGGGACCGAGCCGAAGCTCAAAATCTACGCCGATCTGCGGGGTGAGGTCGGTGACGCCCCCGTCGCGGAGCTGGAGCGCGATCTCACGGCGAAGGCGGCGGCCCTCGCGTCCGCCGTCGCCGAGGCCATGGCGCTCGGCTGAGCCCTCCGGCTGGACGTCAGTCCGCCAGGTACGAGACGAGCTCGGTGCTCTGGAGATCGGGGATGGCGCGGGCCACCCCGTCCCCGAGGTCCGCCGCCGTGCCGACGACCGTGACCAGCAGATCCCGGTCGTTCACTCGCCGCGCGACCGCGGCGTTCGCCTCGTCCAGGGTGACGGCCTCGACGCGCGCGATCCAGCCCTCGTGATAGTCGGCCGGCAGTCCCAGGATCTCTCGTTCGAGCCGCTGCCCCACGCGTTTCGAAGCCGTGTCGATGGCGAAGGCATGGCTTCGCACCAGGTAGCGCTTGGCGCCCGCGAGCTCCTCGTCGGTCACTCCCTCTCGGCGCCAGGTGCCCAGCAGGTCGAGCTCCAAGGCGATGCAGGGGGCGGCGTCCTCCGTCTTCGGGAAGGTCCACAGCGAGAGCGCCTGCCGCCGCCGGTCGACGGCGAGGCTCGAGTACGCTCCGTAGGACCAGCCGCGCTTGGAGCGGACCTCCTGGGTGAGGCGCGCCGTGAACGTCCCACCGAAGATGGTGTTCGCGACCTGTAGCGCCGTATGATCGTCGTCGCCCGGGTGGGTGCCGAGGGTTCCGATCAGGATCTGCGTCTGACTGCGCTCGGGCTTGTCCACGATCAGCAGGTGGCGTCCGGCTCGCAACCCGGGTTCGGGGGTGTCGTCGGCGACCGGCTCGCCGTCGGGCAATCGCTCCGAAATTCTCCGGGCGATCTGGTGCGCCTCGTCCTCGTCGAGGTCGCCTGCGAACGCGAAGACGAGGTTCCCCGTCGTGAACGCGGTGCGGTGCCGGCTCTGCACGTCGGCCCTGGAGATTCGGCCGAGCGTCGACGGAGTGCCGCCGAGGAGCCGCCCGTAGGGGTGACCGGCGAACAGCGTCCGGCGGAACCAGCGGCGCGCGAGGGTCTGGTCGTCGTCGCGAATCTCCGCCAGCTCGGCCAGGCTCTCCCGCCGGAGGCGCTCGAGTTCGTCTTCGCAGAAATCCGGCGCGGCGAGCACGTCGGCCACGATGTCCACGAACGGCGCGAGGGAGCGTCGGATGACCGTCCCCGACACGGAGAGGGAGCTCGACGAGGCGTCCACCGCCAGCGCGCCACCGAGCGCGTCCACCGCGGCGTCGATCTCGCTGGCAGTGCGGCCGCCACCGGTTCGCCGCATGAGCCGGGTCGTGAAGCGGGACAGGCCATCGAGAGCCGTGGGGTCGCCCGTCGCGCCCACGCGCGACGCGACGGTGAGTGACACGAGGGGCAAGTCTCGGCTGGTCTCGACGAAGACGCGGGGCTCGGACCTCATGACGGCTCGTCCGCGACGGGGCCGGCGGGCGAGCTGCGCCGGACCAGCCCGACCGTGCGCGACCCGGCGCCGAAGAAGCGCCGCGCCACACGCAAGAGGTCGCCGCGCGAGCACCGCGCCATGGCGTCCAGCCGCTCGAACGCCGCCGCAGGACGCCCCAGAACGGTGTCGTAGAAGCCCAGGGTGGAGGCCTTCCCGTCGGCCGTCTCCAGGCCCGCGAGCAGGCTCAGCTCTGCCCGGGCGCGAGCGCGTCCCAGCTCGGCTGGGGTGACGAGCTCCGTGCGCACGCGCTCGAACTCGGCGTCAACCGCCGCCAGGAGGTCCTCCGCCGTGTGGTCCCCGCGCGCGGACGCGAACATCTCCGTGAGCGCCGGATCACGGAACGAGCCCACGAAGGCCCGAACGTCCGTCGCAATCTCGAGGCTTCGGACCAGGCGCTCGTGGAGCCGCGATGCTCGTCCTCCGGTCAGCACCTCGACGAGCAGGGAGACGGCGGGGTGGTCGAAGTCGCCGAGCGCCGGGCAGGGCCACGCGATGCAGAGCTTCTCGCTCGACGTAGGCTTGCGGACCTCGAAGCGTCGCTCCGCCGTCTGAGGCGGCTCGGGGTGGAGGTCCTCCTCGGGAAGCTCCGAAGGGGGCACCGCCCCGAACGCCGTCACCACCGTGTCGAGCGCCTCCGATTCGGTCACGTCACCTGCGATCACGATGGTCGCGTTGTTCGGTGCGTAGTACGTGCGATAGAAACGCTCGCAATCGTCGGTGGTGAAGCCCTCGATGTCCGGCATCCACCCGATGGTCGGCCAGCCGTAGGGGTGAGCCGTGAGCGCGGTGGCCCAGAGCTGCTCGCTCACCGAGCCTTCGACGTCGTCGTCCACACGAAACCGGCGCTCGTTCGCGACGACCTCCTTCTCGCTCGTGACCTGCGGCTCGCGCAGCACCAGCCGGGTCATGCGCTCCGCCTCGAGCGACGCGACGAGTCCGAGCTGCTCCCGCGGCACGGCCGCGTGGTAGTGCGTCCAGTCCAGCCAGGTCGCGGCGTTCGTCTCGGCGCCCGCCTCTTCGAGTCGGCGGTCGAACTCGCCGGGGCCCAGGTTCTCGGTCTCGTTGAACATCAGGTGCTCGAAGAGGTGCGCCAGCCCCGTCTTGCCGGGCTTCTCGTGGCGCGAGCCGACGCGGTACCAGACGTGGAAGGCGACGACCGGCGCGGAGTGGTCCTCGCACACGAGGACGGACAGCCCGTTCCCCAGGGTGAAGCGCTGCGAGACCAGCCGCGGTCCGAAGCGGTCCTCGGCCTGCCACGTCACCTTCGCCGTGGGAGGGGCGTCGCGGTTCAGCCGCGCCAGCATCCGGGCGCGGGCGGGCTCGTCATCCGAGCCCTCCCCGTGGGGTCGTGGCGACGGTGCTCGGTCGGTCGGGCTCGCCATGCGGTTCGTCCGTCTAGGTGGCCTTCCGGGGCGCGGCAAGGGTCAGGGTTCGTCGATCTTGAGAATGGCCAGGAAAGCTTCCTGCGGCACGTCCACCTTCCCGAACTGCTTCATGCGCTTCTTCCCCTCCTTCTGCTTTTCCAGCAGCTTGCGCTTGCGGCTGATGTCGCCGCCGTAGCACTTTGCGGTCACGTCCTTTCGCAGGGCCTTGACGGTGGTGCGGGCGATGACCTTCGAACCCAGTGCCGCCTGAATGGCAACGTCGAAGGCCTGTCGCGGCACCAGTTCCTTCAGCTTCGACGCGAGAGCGCGTCCGCGGTGAAACGCCGTCGCGCGGTGGACGATGACGCTGAGCGCGTCGAGCGGGTCTCCGTTGACCAGCATGTCCAGCTTCACCAGGTCGTCGGCGCGGTACCCGACCAGCTCGTAGTCCATGCTCGCGTAGCCCCGCGAAACACTCTTCAGCTTGTCGTGGAAATCGAGGATCACCTCGGCCAGGGGCATTTCGTACACCACGACGACGTGGTCCTTCGTCGCGTACTGCAGCGAGAGCTGGACGCCGCGCCGCTCCTCGCACAGGGCCATGGCGCCCCCGACGTGCTCTGTCGGCACGTGGATGGTGACCTTCATGATGGGTTCTTCCACGACCTCGAGGTCACCGGGGCCCGGCATCTTCGCGGGGTTGTCCACGTCGAAGGTCTCTCCGCCCTTCGTGTGAGCCCGGTACACCACGCTCGGTGCGGTGGTCACCAGGTCGAGCCCGTACTCTCGCTCCAGCCGCTCCTGGACGATTTCCATGTGGAGCAGGCCGAGAAATCCGCAGCGGAAGCCGAACCCGAGGGCCTCGGACGTGTCCGGGTCCCACCGAAAGCTCGAATCGTTCAGGTTCAACTTCGACAGCGCGTCGCGAAGGTCGTCGTACTCCGCGGAGTCGGTGGGAAAGATGCTCGCGAACACCATGGGCTTCACCTCCCGGAAGCCCGGGAGCGGTTCGGTCGCCGAACGCGCGGCCGTCGTCACCGTGTCGCCGATCTTCGTCTCCTCGACGCTCTTGATGCTCGCCGCGACGAAGCCGACCTCGCCTGCCGCCAGCTCGGTGAGGGCGACCGGGTGGGGCCCGAAGCAGCCCATTTCGGTGACGTCGAACGAGCGCCCGGTCGCCATGAAGAGGATGCGGTCCCCCTTCTTCAGCGTGCCGTCCACGATGCGGAGCATCACCACGGCGCCGCGGTAGTTGTCGTACCAGCTGTCGAACACGAGGGCGCGCAGCGGGGCGTCCACGACGCCTCTCGGGGGCGGCACTCGCTGCACGATGGCCTCGAGGACGTCGCGGACGCCGACCCCCGTCTTCCCGCTGGTCATGAGGCCGCCGCTGCAGTCGATGCCGATGACCTCCTCGACCATCTCCGCCGCCCGGTTCACGTCCGCGGACGGGAGGTCGATCTTGTTGAGCACGGGGACGATCTCCAGCCCTCCGTCCACGGCGAGGTAGGCGTTCGCCACGGTCTGGGCCTGCACGCCCTGCGTCGCGTCCACGACCAGGAGCGCGCCCTCGCACGCCGCCAGGCTGCGGCTAACCTCGTAGCTGAAGTCCACGTGGCCCGGCGTGTCGATGAGCTGAAGCTGGTAGTCCAGACCGTCCTTGGCGCGGAACGACAGCCGGACGCTCTGGGCCTTTATCGTGATGCCTCGCTCCCGCTCGAGATCGAGCTTGTCCAGGAACTGAGCGACCTTCTCGCGCTCCGTGATCGCGCCGGTGACGTCGAGGATCCGGTCCGCCAGCGTGGACTTGCCGTGGTCCACGTGAGCGATGATCGAGAAGTTTCGGATCCGAGACGGGTCGGCAGGCATGGCAACGGGCGGCGCGCACGTTGCGCGGCGTAAGTGTCGGGATCGAGAAGGAAACCGGGAGAGGCCGTAGCAAGCGACGCGGCCTGCAGCAACCTCGTCAGGACTTCTTGGCCTTACCCTTCGGCGAGTCCGCGAGGCTCATCTGCCCGGGAAGCGCGTGCTCGTAGTTCTTGAGCACCAGGTCGATCCCTTCGCGAATGTACACGGCGACGGGCACCTTCGTACGCTGGTGCAGCAGATGCAGGCGCTCGTTCTGCTCCGGCGTGATGTACACGGTGGTGGAGACTTTCTTTCGTGACATCGTTTCGCCGGGGATTGAGGTCGATCTGCCAGCCGTTACACTAGATTGACATACGTATCCGGTCAATCGATGGTTGGCGCCAGTTGCAGCGAAATAGGCCCTATTTTCGGGGAATTGCGCGCGGCGCCTCGTCCGGCCCGCTGTTCGGCGGTCGGGCGCCACCGAAGGACGCCAACGGCCCCGCGATCACCCAGGCGCGCGTGGTGGGTCGTCGAGGCCGCGCCCCATGCCTGACGCACGCGCTGCGCGCGCGTTCCGGGCCCGTCTTGTCGGCGGATACCGGAGAGCCTAGGATTCGCCGCCGCGCCGCGCCGCGTCGCGGCGACGACTCAGGGTTCTTGTGAGGCTGAAGGAAGCCGGGAAAGGCCAGATGATCCGAGGCAGGCAGGCAGCGTGGGTACTCGCCCTGACGGCAGGGTTTCAGTGCGGCTGCAGCGCGTCGGCCGGATCCGGTTCCGAGTCGCCGGAAGGCGGTCCGGTGAAGCGGGATACCGAGATCGCCCACGAGGACTGCGACGTCGCGTCCAAGGGGGCCCAGAAGATCGATGTGAATGGTGACGGCAATCCGGACCTGATCATCGTCCGGGCTGGAAGCACGGAGACCTGTCGGTCGGTGGATCTGAACTTCGATGGAGTCGTCGATACGTGGGTGTATCGCGACGCCGGCGGGAACGTGCGCCGCAGGGAGAGCGACTTCGACCGAGACGGTCGCGTCGACGAGATCTCCATCTACAAGAGCGGCCAGATCAGCGAGAAGCACCGCGCCACGACCCTGGGCGGCCGCCTCGACACCTGGCACTTCTATCAGGGCGGCCAGCTGGCGCGGACCGAGCGGGACTCCGACGGCGACGCCATCGTCGATCAATGGTGGGAGTACCCGAAGGGCGCCAAGCCCGAGTGCCCCGTGATCCACTCCGATCTCGACGGCGACGGGCGCCCAGACGTCGGGGCCACGGTGGACGTGTGCAAGGAGCCTGGGTCGGGCTACGTCCCGCCCGAGAAAGAGGGCAAGCCCGCCGGGCCGACGACCTTCGAGAAGACGGGTCCCGACGACGTCCCGGTCGAGCTCGAGAACAAGGAGCAGGGCTCCGAGGGCGAGAAGAAGAAGGACGAGAAGTGAGGCGCTCCCACCTCTCCGCCCTGCTGACCGCGTCCGCCGTGGCCTGTGCGGCCTTCGCGGGTTGCGGCGGCGACTCCGGGAAGCCCGCGCAGTCCGCCCAGCAGGGCACGGCGCAGTCCACCTACGCGGGCGGCACGGACCGCGCCAAGTGCGAATACAAGAACCGACCCGATCGTGAGGTCACCGAATCGCGGGGGCCCGGGGCGCTCGTGCCGAACATCCGGCGCGTCTACGCCATCATCGGCGAGCTCGAGGACTCCCGGCGCGTCATCATCTGCCGAGAGGTGGACTCGAACCTGGATGGCGCGAAGGACGTGGTCCGGACGTACGACGAGAAGGGTGAGGCGCTTCGGGAAGAGGCCGACGCGAACTACGACGGCAAGATGGACACGTGGATCACCTTCGCTCGCGGCAGAATCGCGAAGTACGAAGTGGACTCCAACCGGGACGGGCAGCCCGACGAGACCCGCTACTACCTGCGCGGCGAGCTGACGCGCATCCAGCGGGACACGAACTTCGACGGCAAGCCGGACACATTCGAGATCTACCGCGACGGAGTGCTCGAGCGGATGGGGGTGGATCTCGACTTCGACGGTCAGGTCGACAGGTGGGACAGGGACGAGGTCGCGATGCGCGCGGCCGCGGAGAAGGAACGTCAGGACGAGGAGCGCGAGGAGAAGGCGAAGGCCGCCGCCGCCAGCGACGCGGGCGCGACGGACGCCTACGTGAGCCCGCGCAAGCGCTGAGGAGCGCGCGTCCGCGCGCCGACATGGCCCTCGAGCGCTTGCAGAAGATCCTGGCGCGCGCAGGTGTCGCCTCGCGCCGCCGCGCGGAGCAGCTCATCAGCTCCGGCCGCGTGCGCGTGGAGGGTCGCATCGTGACCGAGCTGGGAACCAAGGCCGACCCGCGCATTCACGTCGTGGAGCTGGACGGTCGGCGCGTCGTCGCCGAGCCGCCCGTGTACGTGGTGCTCCACAAGCCCCGCGCCGTCATTTCGACCCTCAGCGACCCCGAGGGGCGTCCCAGCGTCGGCGAGCTGGTCCGCGACGCTGGAGCGCGCGTCGTGCCGGTGGGCAGGCTGGACTTCCACACGAGCGGCGTGCTGCTGCTGTCGAACGACGGCGCCTTCGTGCACGGGCTGCTGCACCCGAGCCGCGGCGTGCCGCGCATCTACGTCGCCAAGGTGCGTGGAGAAATGTCCGAGAAGGACCTCGAGGCGTGGCGGAGCGGCGTCCAGCTCGACGACGCCGTCACCGCGAAGGCCGAGGTGAGGTTTCTCCGCCACGAGCGCGGCAAGACCTGGTTCCAGATCACGCTGCGAGAGGGGATGAATCGGCAGATCGTCCGGATGGGGGAGGCGACCGGCTTTCCGGTGATGCGTCTCGCCCGGCAGTCCTTCGCGGGAATCGACATCGAGGGACTTCGACCCGGGCGCTGGCGGCACCTGACGCAGGACGAGCTCGAGGAGCTGCATCATGCCTACGGAGTTCCGCGGCGCCCGTCGGCGGCGCGGCCGACCGCGGACGGTCGCGTCCGCAAGGGCCGGCTCCGAGAGCGGAGCCCAGTCACGGAGAAGGCGGGGCCGCGGCCGGCGAAGCCGTCCCTGCCGCGGGCTTCCCGTGCGGGTCGGCCATCGTCGAAGGCAGCGTCCAGTCGTCCGCGAAGTGACCCGCGCCGATCACGGAACCGCGGCTGAGGACGACTTCTCCTGCGGCGTCGGCCACGGCGTCGTCGTAGAGCACGAAGTCCGGCAGGAGCTGCGGCAGCGAGAGCGAGCGCCAGATGCCCGCGACCGTGGGGGCCGTGAGGACCACGACGTAGCGCTCGGGGCTGCGCGGGTTGGGGTACACGAACAGCGCGCCCGCGCCGGGTGGGTCGATGGCGCGATCGCCGAAGCGGAGCTTGCCGCCGTGGGCCCGGATCGGAAGGGCCTGGCCGAGGTCCGCCAGGACCGCGTTGCTCTCCTCGTTCCCCACCAGGAAGACCGAGGCTTCGCGCTCCACGCGCTGGTCCACGTCGCGGTCCGCCATCACCCGGTACCTGACGTCGGCCTCCGGCCGATAGCGGGCGAAGGCCTCCGCGACCTCGCGGTTCGCGCGCGTGGCGGCGGGATCCAGCGTTCCGTAGGCGAACACCAGATCCGACAGGTAGGCGTCGCGCAGAGGCCCCTCGACGTGAGCGCGCTTGTGGCCGGCAGGGCGAGCGTACGCTCCCTTCCGCCACTTCGAGCCGTCGCGGACGACCTCCATCTTCTCGCTCGGCCCGAACCCCAGCTCGGTCCCGTCGATCTCCAGCGAGATGGCCGCCCGCTCGGAGACGCGAGGCACGGGACGATCGAGGGCCAGGGCGACGACGTGCGCGGTCGTGACCATGAGCCGGTCGTTCCCGCCGAGTCGCGCATCGACGGTGGCCAGGTGTGGTCGCTCCAGCTCGACGATGTGGACCCAGTCGCGATCGGCGTACCGGAGCGAGTCGGTCCTGATGGAAACGCGAAGCGGCGCCGCTTCACGCCGAAACTTCTCGAGCCACCCCCACATCCGGGCGCCGGCCCACGTCTCCTCCCAGACGGCGTGCCCGACGTCGGGCCAGTCGTCCACCACGTGCTGCCCCAGCTCGCGGTAGCGCTCCACGAGCACCTTCGAGTTCTCGAGCGGTAGGTCACGTGTCCCGTGGGCGACGTAGAGCGGCAGATTGCGCCCGTTCTCGGCCCAGCTCGCCGGCGAGAAGTGGTGCATCTCGCTCACCTCCCAGGGCCTGATGGGTCGGGCGCTCGTGTCTCGTCGCACGAAGAAGCTGTGGTAGCCGCAGAGCGGGGAGGCGGCAGAGAAGCGCTCCGCGTACCGTAGCGCCAGGTGTGCCGCGCCAGTGCCGCCCATGGACACGCCCGTGATCGACACGCGGCGACGGTCGATGGGATACGCATCGAGGGCCCAGCTCAGGGTTTCCATGGCGTTGCGCTCCCCGGGGCCGCGATAGAACGCGTTGCCGTGGGCGTTGGGTGCGACGACGAAACCGCCGAGGACCGGCGCGCGTGACCCGGTGTCCAGGAACGCCTTCATCACGCTGTCGGGAGTACCCCCGTAGCCGTGCAGCAGCAGGACCAGCGGATACTTGCGTTCCTTCGAGACGCGCGCCGGGACGTGCACCGTCACGGGCTGGAGGCTGCCGTCCACGCGTGACCGGAGCGCGAGGGAGCGCACGCCGGGGGCCATCACGGGGTCCGCGCCGTCGACGACGTCGTCGACGAAGCCCTCGAGCGACTCCAGGGCGTCGGTGACGCCGTCGGGATCGGCCAGCGGTCCGCGTCCTGCGGCGCCGAGGCGCTGCATCCCGTGATCCAGCGTGGCGGTCACCACGGCCGGGTCGGACAGCCCCTTCGACTCGCCACGCGCGATCGTCGCGACGAGTTCCCGGGCGCGTAGCAGGGTCTGGGGCGCCCCCGGGGCGAGCGTCAGTGGGAGCTCCAGGGTCCGCGCTCCCACCGTGACCTCCACCTGCGCGACGGCGGGCTTCGCCGAGGAGCCGAGGGCGTCGGGGGCGATGAGCGGAAGCTGCACGTCGAGAGCGTGCACCCCGCGATCCGTCGTCGCCGGAACGCCCGCCCGCACGTCCAGCAGCGGCGCCGCCTTTCCTGGAAGTCGCACGCGGGCCGAGACGCTCAGGTCGAGCCCGGCGGGAACGCCGCGCGGATGCGCGACGTGGAGCCTGGGGCGATAGCCGGACGCGTCGAGCCCGGTCTCGAGTCGCACCTCGCCGAGCGCCGCGGCCAGGCGCTGCGCGTCACGGTGGTCCGTCCCCGGCAGTAGGAGCGAAGCGCCCCGCGGAGGCAGGAGGTTCGCGCGGTCGAGCACCCGCGCCTCGAACGCCCAGTGCCGGCCGCGATGTCCGAGCAGGAACGTCAAGCGATGTGCGCCGGCTGCGAGCTTCACGGGCACCACGTCCCACGAGCCGGCGCGGAGACGAGGACTGTCGCGAGTCAGCGGCCGCTCGGGCCCGATCCGGATCTCGATCGCTCCGTCGGCAGAGACGAGCAGCCAGCCGTCGAAGTCCTCTTTCAGTGAAAGGACCCCACCGACGACGGCGTAGGGCCCCGGGTCGCTTCCGACGGACAGCGTCTTGGCGAGGTCGAGGGCGCTCGTCCCCGAGCCCACCGCCTGCCATCGTGGGGCCCAGCCGTCCTTCGTGAGCTTGGCGCCCTCGCTGGCGACGACGGTCGCGAGATCCAGCTTCTTCGCCGAGGCGATGGGCACCGGGCCGGCGACCAGCCACGCGCCGATGCGCCCATCGGCCGATGGGACGATGGCCACGTCGCTCGCGCGCGCGCGCGAGGCTCGGCTCGAGAGCGCCGCGAGCGCGAGCCCGACGAGTGCCAGGCGCGCCGACGTCACTTCACGTCCGAGGATCTTCGGGCGGCTTGGCCTCTTCGTCGGGTGGCGGGGCATCCGTGCTGGGGGTCCTGCGGACGCGGACCGAGGCCTTCACGTCCGGACGCGGGGCGCCCGACTTCTTCTCGTTCGGGATGAATCGGACCTCGGTCTTCATCTCGAAAGAGAGCGCAGTGAGCGCGCGCGCGAGCTCGTCGGCGACGTTCGTGTGCGCGAGGAAGTCCCGAATCTCCTTGGCGACGACGCGATAGAGCCCCGTCTTCGTGTCGTCGATCTGCGCCAGGATGAGGGCGAGCGCCTCCTTCGGCAGCTTCATCTCGCTCACGAAGTCGCGGACGTTGTCCGGCGCCTCGGTGAGCTTCTCGTAGCCCGTCTCGACGACCCGCTTGATGATCTCGGGGATCAGGCGTTCGAGTCGGCGTCGCTCGCGGTCCGGGTCGCGCTCCCGATCATCCGGCGGGAACTCGCTCGTCACGTTCCCCTCGTAGCGTGCCGCAGTGCGTCAGTCAACCGGAGGCGCGAACTGGGGCCGTCACTTGGCCGGTGTCGCGCACCGCGGCTAAGGGGAGGCGGTGCACCCTGCGACGCTGCGCGGCCGATGCGTGTCCGGCCGGCTCGCCCGGATGCGCCCGTCGCGCTGGTGGATCCTCGCCTTCTGCGTCCTCGCCTGCACCGAGCGCCGTTCGCCGTCCGGGAACGCGCCCGCGGCGTCCGGGAACGCGCCCGCGGCGCCGGACGCGCCCTCCGCGGCTCGTGCTCCGGTGGCGCCTTCGTCGCGCGCCGAGGCCGTCCCGCAGGCGCCCGCGGCAGGCTCCGGCGCGGAGGTGGCTCCACTCGGGTCCGCGGCGCCGGTGGGCGGCAACTGGCTCCGCTGCTACGCGAGCTTCCAGCCGCGCACGCGACCCGAGCTCGACGTGACGCGGCTCGGCCTCATGTGCGGACCCTCCAACGGCATGAAGCAGCTCTCCGACGTCCACGAGAGCCGCCTCGGAGACGCCGGCACGGAGCGAGAACACCGATGGACGGCGGCGGCTGGGGACTGCTTCCGCATCTTTGCGGTAGGAGAGGGGACGGTCGAAGATCTCGACGTCGAGGTCGTCGACGCGCGAGGCCGCCGCGTCGCCCACGACACCACCGACGACCGCTGGCCCATCGTCGCGCCGGACGGCCCGTTCTGCGTCTTCGAGGCCGGCGCATATCGCGCACGGGTCCGCGCTCAGCGCGGCGCGGGCAGCTACGCCATCCAGATCTGGCGCTTGCGCTGAAGCGAGGCGGACTCAGGTAGCGGCTCGTGGCTCGCCGGCCGCACGCTCCATCACCTTCCACAGCCCCACCGCGCCGAAGAAGAGCATCGCGAGGCAGCCCCACTGTGCGGGGGTCAGTCCTCCGTAGCGCGGGTCTGGCAGGATGATCTGCTCGCTGCGCACCAGCTCCTCGTCGATGCGTAGGAAGTCGAGCGCGAAGCGCAGCGGCGCGTACGCGACGAGCTGCACCGCGAGGAAGAACCCCATCGGACGCGGTCGCCGCCGCAACCACAGGAACGTCGCGGCCAGGGGAATCGTCAGGAGCATCTCGTAGAGGCCCAGGTCGAAGCGACCGCCGTCCGGGTACTGCACCGCGATCCACAGGTCGCTGGGGCGGCCGGGGTGGTCGTGCGCCACGGCGCACCCCGCGCGTCCGAGGACCCACGCGAACGGGAACGAGCTTCCGATGGCCTCTGCGTAGGGGAGCACCGCGAGATCGTGGCGCCAGCGAAAGAGCAGGGCTCCGACCGCCGCGCCGACGAAGCCGCCGAAGCTCGAGAGACCATCCCAGAGCCGCAAGAGCGACAGAGGGTCCTCGATGACGCGCTCGGGGTAGTAGAACACCGTGTCGAGCACGTGGCCGAGCACGAAGCCCGACCCCACGACCCAGGCGATGAGCGAGATCATCCGCTTCTCGTCGAGCCCCATGCGGCGCGCCTGGACCACCGCCAGCCAGCTTCCGGAGTACACCGCGGCAGCCACGAGCGTGCCGAAAGGCTGTATCGCGATGTCCACGGGCGGGACGCCCCCACCCAGGAAGTCAGCGGGGAGGAGGTCGAGCTTCGGGAGCGTCAGGTAGGGGATCCCCGGCGCGCTCATCCGGGACAGGTGTTACCACGACCGGAAAAGCGTCGAGGCGATCTTCTTCTTCCGGCGTCCGTCCTGCGGTCATCACCAGCCGCGAGCCGTCGCACTCGCGAACCAGCAGCACCGGACTCACGGCCTCCGCCGCACAGCGCGAAGTCGGCAGGGCGGCCTCGATGGCGTCTTCCACGAGCTGAACGGCGCTGGCGATCGATTCCGCGCGGCGCTGGGAGTCGCCCGGTGCGACGGGCGCGGTCATCACCGCCTCGCCCAGGCGACTGAAGAGCTCCGGCCCGGCGAGCTGCGCGTGCAGGACCCCGCCCTCCGAGAGGAGCAGCACCACGTCGTACACCGCGAGCCGCGGCGCGGCCCGTCGCTCCTCCGGAATCGCGTAGTCGTGCGCCACGGCCTTCGTGCAACGGTCGCCCGCGCAGCGGGCGCGCGGGGCGGTGATCCGCCAGTCGTGGATGAACTCGTGGTCCAGGGCCGACGTCGGCGCGCCCCACGTCCGGATCCGCGAGAGGTGGCGCGCCCAGCGCGCGAAGTCGCGGATCAGGGCGCGGCGCTGCTCCTGTGCGGTCGCCAGGTCCCGCTCCAGTTCGTCGGCATGGCTGGAGAGCGTGCTGTCCGCAGAGCGCCGCGCGCCCGCGATGCCCTCCAGGATCACGAGCCGCTCGCGAGCCTCTTCCGCGTGCGCGCCTTCGGGCAGAGTGACGAGGTACCGACGGAGGCGCGGCGCGCTGTTCTCCGCGCGGCCGAAGTACTCCGCCTCCTCGCGCTCGAGCAGTTCTCGCACGACGGCGGCCCATTCGCCGTCGGGATGGGCTCGAAGGTACGCGTCAGCGGCGGCGAGGCGCTCCTCGAGCGTCGCGGCCAGGCGTACCTCGCGGTACCCCGCGTAGTCGGGGACCGACGCACGGAAGCGGGGCCCCAGCGTCGCGCAACCGCCCAGGGCCATGGCCAGCGCCGCGAGGCGGATTCGAGGGCGACGGCGGCGCGCCATCACCGCGACCTCGGAGGACAGAAGTTGCACTCGCTGGGAGCTCGCGGGGAGTCGTCGCGGACGTAGCCCCGGTAGTCGGAACACGACGCATGCAGCAGCGCGCGCAGGCAGACCTCGCCGTCGTGCACGACGGGGAAGCACCCTTCCGGAAATTCGTCGGGGAGCGGCTCGTCTTCGTCGCAGGCGGACTCGCACGCCGCGCTGGTGAGCGCGCACTCTCCACAGCGCCTGCAGTCGATGGCCGCCTTGCTGGCGAAGAAGATCGGGGGGTCCAGCGCGTCCGGCGCTTGCCCGCAGCTCCCGATGTCGCCCGGCGTCGGCGCGAGGAGCAGCAGGGAGAGCCCCACCAGGAGCAGCCGTCGCCCGCGGGCGCCGGGCGTTCTCGTGGGGCTCATGGCAGCACCTCGTAGTCCACGAGTATTCCGAACTGGGCGGAGACGATGGGGATGACGGTGTGGGAGACCTCCGGGGTCGCGGCACCATGGAAGATCGCGTAGCCGATCTCGGCGGTGAGCGCCGCGGCGGCCCGGAAGTACCAGGCCGCGCCGATGCCGACCTCTCCGCCGGCGTTGGCGTCGGGCAGGAGGACGATGGGGACGGACACGCGAGCGAACGGAGCCAGCGCGGGCAGCGCGCGCCACACCAGGAGGTAGCCCGGGCTCACGACGTGCTGGGGGATCCCGTCCAGACTCGCGGACCAGCGGAGCGCGCCTCCGTGCTGAAGGCCGTCCGGATCACCGAGCGTGAGTCCGGCGGCCAGGTCCGCGTAGGTCGCCGAGAGCGAGAGCGATTCGCCCGATTCACCGAGCTCCTTGGTCAGGCGGAACGGATTGTTCAGGCGCAGGCCGCGGCCGATGGCGGCCCCGCCGAGCAGGTGGACATACGCGGGTCGTCCCCCCAGGCGCCGCGGCGGGGCAGTGTCGGGTCCGAGATCGAATCTCCGGGCTCGCCCGGCCGCATCCGGCGCCTGAGCGTGCGCGATGCCGACGGTCGCCATCACGGCGAGGAGGACGGGCGGTGTGGCGATCCCTCGCGCGGTGGCCCGTCCGGTCACGCGGCGCAGGCGCGCTCCACGTCTTCGACGGTCTTCGGGATCTCCGCCGAGAGAACGCGGTTTCCGTCCGCGGTCACGAGGACGTCGTCCTCGATGCGCACGCCGATGCCCAGGTACTCCGCTGGCGCGTCCGCGCCGGTCCCGACGTAGATGCCCGGCTCCACGGTGATCACGATGCCGTTCTCGAGGGGGCGCGGCGAACCCCCCACGTAGTACGGACCCACGTCGTGGACGTCCATGCCGAGGTAGTGGCTCGTCCGGTGCATGTAGAAGGGCTTGTACCGCTGATCCGCGATCGCGCGCTCGACCGGGCCCTCGATCAAGCCGAGCTTCACCAGTCCCTCGGTGATGACGCGCACCGAGGCGTCGTGAATCGCCTCGAGCGTCGCGCCAGGGCGGGTCGCCTCGATGGAGGCGGTCTGGGCGTCGAGCACGATCTGGTAGATCGAGCGCTGCGCGGGCGTGAATTTTCCGCTGACCGGGAACGTTCGCGTGACGTCGGCGGCGTAGTATCCGTACTCGCAGCCGGCGTCGACGAGCAGGAGGTCCCCCGCCTCCATGCGGCGGTCGTTCTTGCGATAGTGCAGCACCGTCGCGTTCGGGCCGGATCCGACGATGGGCGAGTAGGCGGGGCGCTCCGAACCCTCCCTGCGGAAGATCGATCGCATGACCGCCTCCACCTCGTACTCGAACAGTTCGGGTCGCGCGGCGGCCATGGCGGCGACGTGCGCGTCGCGAGTGATGTCGATGGCGCGGCCCATGAGCGCAAGCTCTCGGTCCGACTTGATGAGCCGCATCTCGTGGAGCACCGTGGCGGGATCGACGATTTCCGTCGGGAACACGATGCCATGCTTGGCGCGAGCACGAACCGCGGCGATGGCCGCCAGCAACCGATCGTCGAACGCGCGGTCGAGACCGAGTCGGTAGTAGACGCGACGGTTCCCGGCCAGCAGCTTCGGAAGCTCTTCCGCCAGCGCGCCGATGGGGTGCGCGGCGCCCGCACCGTGGAGGCTGACGGCGCCCTCGACCCCGGCGCGGGCACCGTCCCAGATTTCCCGCTCGGGGTCGCGCGGGCGGACGAACAGCACCGTGTCGGGGGTCCCGCTCGCCGAGAGGACCAGGACGCTCTCCGGCTCGTCGAAGCCCGTCAGGTAGAAGAGGTCGGAGTCCTGGCGATAGTCGTGCTCGACGTCGTTGTTCCGGATCGCCACTGGCGCGGACGGTACGACCATGACGCCAGGCTCGATGGCGCCGAGCACGCGGCGGCGCCGTGTCAGGTACGGGTCGTCTTGCATCCGGCTCATTGTAGTGCGGTCACTCCCCGTTCGTCGTCGTCATCGCAGCCGCGAGCAGGCAGGCGCGCCCGGCGGGCGCTCAGGCGCGAATTCGCAGCGCGGACGGGGCTACCCGGGCGGTGAGTGGGAGGTGACCGGGGGTCTCGCCGTCCAGGTCGATGAGCACCTGGTCGCGAGCTCGGAGCGCCTCGGCCTCGACCCTCCGGCCGCGCGCGACCGTCACGCCCCGTGTCCCCGGGTGGGTCCCCCGATAGATCTTGCTCGCGAGGGCGATGCCCTGGGCGCGCGTGAGGTCGTAGAGCGCCACGACGTCGAACAGGCCGTCCGACGGGTCGGCGTCGGGCGCGATCATCATGCCGCCGCCGAAGTAGCGACCGTTCGCGACGGCGACGTTCAAGATGGGCGCTTCGGTCACGACCTTGCCGTCCACGGTGACCACGACCGGCGGGTTTCGGTACGACGTCATCGCGCGAAGCGTTCCGACGAAAAATGCCAGACGTCCCCCCATCCACTTGGGCCCGTCATTCACCAGCCGGTCGGTGAGGCCGCCCAGGCCGAAGCTCATGATGTTGATGAAGGCCTTTCGCACGGGCTGACCGTCGTTCCCCACGGCCTCGAGGATCCCCAGGTCGAGCGGGCGTGGCGGAGCGGTGATCAGCCGCCGGACGGCTCCTTCCACGTCGCTTCCGAGCCCGAACGTCTTGCGAAAGTCTCCGCCCGTACCCGAGGGGATCAGCGCCAGCTCCGGCCCTGCGATGGGCTCCCCGTCTTGCCCCAGATAGGCCTGGCACGCCTCGTTCAGCGTTCCGTCGCCTCCCATGACGGCACAGACGTCGAAACCGCGTTCGAGGGCGCCGGCGACGAGGCGGGTCGCGTCGCCCGGCCGCGTCGTCGGTGCCACCTCGTGCTCCACGCCGGCGCGTTCCAGCGCGTCCGTCACGGCTCCCACGCGGCGCCCCGCGGCGCCGGAGCCAGCGGTCGGATTGACGACGAGTCGAACTCTCATGAAGCAGGGCGCGCGGCGGCCGAGTCGGCAGACGTCGCTGCGAGACGGCTACCACGGTCGGAACAACCGAGGAAACGTGGAGCGCCGGAGGGGCGCCCATGGGCCAAGGCAGCCGCCGCCCGTCCCTGCGGCGCGCCGCGCCCGCCTGCCTGGTGGGGCGGCGAGGACCGACGGGCCTTGACGACGTTCGCGGCTCGAATATCGTGGTGTGCGTTCTGGTCGCCGCCTCATCAGGCTCGGCGGTACCTCTCTCCCCATCTCACGGAATCTCGACATGGCTGCGGAAGACGGACGGAAGCTCTTCGTCGCCGGTCTTGCCGACTCCCTGGACGAGGAGGTGCTGAGGCAGGTGTTCTCGGCCGTGGGCGTGACCGTCGTCGACGTGTCTCTCCCGCGCGATCGGGCGACGGGTCGTCCTCGCGGGTTCGGCTTCGTGACCGTCGGGTCGAGCACCGAAGCGGAGTCTGCCCTTCGGGCCCTGGACGGGTCGATGCAAGCCGGTCGTTCGATGTCCGTTCGCCCCTTTCGTTCGGAGCCGATGAAGCGCGGGGAAGGGCGCCCCGGCGACGGCGGCGGCGGGCAGGATCGCACGCTCTACGTCGGCAACCTGCCCTACGACACGTCCCAGCAGGAGCTCGATCAGACGTTCCAGGCCGCGGGCGCAGGGGCAATCGTGCGCGTCAACCTCCCGACCGACCACGACGGGCGGCCGCGTGGCTTCGCGTTCGTCACCATGGGCAGCGCCGAGGGCGCGCAGGCCGCCGCCGACGCCCTGCAGGGCGTCGAGGTGCGCGGACGTCGCCTGATCGTGAACATTGCCCACCCTCGCGGCGAGCGACCGCGGGGTCCGGGCGGGCCAGGTGGACCCGGCGGGCCGCCACCTCGCTCGTTCGGCGGCGATGGCCCACCGCCGATTCGCGCCGACGCCGGGCCTCGCGAGGCCGAGGAGGGCCGCCGCACCTTCGACGAGGGTCGGCGGTTTCGCGAAGCGGCGCCGGGTCCGTCCCCTGGAGCCGCCGCCAAGAAGAAGAAGAAGAAGCACAAGGGTCAGCGTCGCTCGACCGACGACGACCGGCGCGGCGGTGGCGGGAGCTGGCGCGACTGGGACGACGACTGACCACGACGTCCGGGGACCGCTCCTCGGGACACGAGGAGGTTCGGCCCGCCAGGTGACGGCAGCGCGCTCGGCGCCCTCCGGCTCGGCCCATCGTTTTCCGCCGCCTCATTCCCCAATGATCTCGGAGCGGTCGCCGTGACGCCCGGCCCGCGAGCGATCGCGGCCGCCCGGCGCGCGGTGGGCCCGGGTCGGTCGATTGCGCCGTCGTTGGCGCGCGTGCTACGAAAGGCCCCCTCCGAGCGGGCGTCGAGCGGGCGGATCCGCACGGTTTTCCACAGGTCTTCCCCAAGCCGCCCTCGACGCGCGGGTTTCCGCGAGAACGCACCCACGAGCACGCCGCGATGATCTTCGACTGGCTCTACGGCTTGTTCTCGAACGACCTGGCGATCGACCTCGGGACCGCGACGACCCTCATCTACGTCAAGGGCAAGGGCATCGTGAGCTGCGAGCCCAGCGTCGTTGCCGTGCAGCGAGACGCTCGCGGCGACGACAAGGTGCTGGCCGTGGGCCGCGAGGCGAAGGAGATGCTCGGCCGGACGCCCGGAAACATCCGCGCCATTCGCCCGCTGCGCGACGGAGTCATCGCCGACTTCGAGATCACCGAGGCGATGCTCCGCTACTTCATCGCGCGGGCGCACAATCGGCGCACGCTGGT
>CAZARU010000100.1:0-26406 GCA_964487605.1 uncultured Polyangiaceae bacterium | reverse complement strand
GCTGGGTTTAAAACGTCGTGAGACAGTTTGGTCCCTATCTGCCGTGGGCGCAGGACACTTGAAGAGGAGCTACCCATAGTACGAGAGGACCTGGGTGGACGTGCCTCTGGTGTTCCGGTTGTCAGGCCTCTGGCATAGCCGGGTAGCCATGCACGGAACGGATAACCGCTGAAAGCATATAAGCGGGAAGCCGGCCTCAAGACGAGGTGTCCCGTTCCTTTTTGGAGCCTAAAGGCCCCTCGTAGACTACGAGGTTGATAGGCCGGATGTGGAAACGCTGCAAAGCGTGGAGCTAACCGGTACTAATAGGCCGTGCGGCTTGACCTTATCCGCTAAGGCAAATATCGAAGTTGGCGCCCGGAGTCCGGGCGACGAGCAGGTCTGCCACTCTCGGTCCTTCGGGGCCGGTGGCGGCGGACGCTGCGACGCGAGCGGTTCATGCGCCCGGCGACGGGCGCGGCTCGCGCAGTCACGCAGCTGGACGTCGCAGTTCGTTGCGACGCGCTGGCGATTGGACGCCCACCCATTCCGGTGGCGATGTCGAGGAGGCCATACCCGATCCCATCCCGAACTCGGAAGTCAAGCTCCTCGGAGCCGATGGTACTGCACGGGATACCGTGTGGGAGAGTAGGACGCTGCCGGGTTAACACCCAACGGGATCACGTCGTGAGACGTGGTCCCGTTTCTTTTTTGTGCTCGCCCCGGGGCGCTCGAGAGGGCGCGGCTAGAACGCCGCCTGCAGCTGAACTCGGACGCGATCGTCACCGAGGCCCGCGTCGTCCGCCCAGAGGCGCGCGTAGTCGGCCTGGAGCTTCAGGGCGTGGCGCGCGAAGTACCACCCCACGCCACCCGCGAGTTCGTTGCGTCTCGACAGCGAGGTCTCGTCGCCGAGGGGCCGGACGATGGCCCAGCGCGCTGCCACGTCGAAGGGAATCTTCGGCACGAGGTAGCCGGCCTGGAGCATCAAGCCCCAGCCGTTCCGCGCGAGCTCCGCGGGCACGGGATTGCCGGCCGCGTCCAGGGCGCTGCCCGGATCGCGCTCGCCGCTCCTGAGGGCGAACTCGGCGAACGCCGTGGCGCCGGCCATCTTGAAGATCGCGTCTGCCGCCAGGAGCGTGAGGTTCGTGGTGCCTCCGTCCGCCGGCGCCGGTCCCGTGGAGCCGCCGGTGCGGGACGCGCGGTTCGCGAGCCCACCGACCAGTCCGACACCGACCCGCGGTGCGGCGCGTCGCTCGAAGTCGGTCTCGCCGTAGTCGTCGAAGTCGCCGAGGGGGACGGCCTCCACCCGGAGCAAGTACTGCATCCCGAAGTCGCTGGCTCCCACCGCGTTGCGACCTTCGCCCATCCCGACCGAGGCGTAGTAGCGGAGCACGCCCAGGGCGGCCAGATCGAGCGACCTCACGTCCAGAGCGACGTCGCGCTCGAGGGCGAACTCGCCATCGACGATCGAGCGGTCTACGAGCTGCAGATCGCCGTCCGACATGACCTGCTGTCGGTTGAAGGGCACCTTGTACTGCCCGACGCGCACGCTCGCGTCGCGCAGGTGCGTGAAGTCCACGTACGCCTCGAGCAGGGGGCTGGTCGTCAGGGTGCCGCCGCGCGTGCCCACCTCGCCCGGGGCCACGGCGAGTTCGACCTTGTACCGGTTGTCGGCACCCAGGAAGTGGCCGCGCAAGCCGACGCGGGCGCGGCGGATGGCGAGCGAGTGCGAGTTCGGTCGGTCTCCCGGTTCGGGCGCACCGAGGTGAAGCCGCTCGTACCGGAACTGGACGCGCGCGCCGGCACCGAAGGAGAACTCGCCGTCCTCGCTCTCGGCCACCAGTCCCTTGCCCGGGGCGATCTGCACCTTGCCGACGGCCCGGGGCTTCATCCGCGCGCGCTCACCGGGCGGAACCAGCTCGGACTCGGCCGTGCCTGGTGCGGATCCTGGTGCCTGGGTGGTTTCGCCGCGGCCGTTACCGCTCGTGCTCGTGGATCGCGTCGCTGGCGACCCGTGCGTCGGCGCGGGCGTCGCGTCGCCCGCAGGCTCCACGGCGGCGGCGGGCGCGTCGCCCGCTGCGTCCGGCGTCTGAGCGCGCGCGGTGCCCGGCAAGTAGCCGGCGGCCGCGAGCAGGGTGGCGAGGGATAGGCGATGGAGCGAATTGGGCATGGCGTCAGCAGCCTAGTCGTGGAGGTTGCACGGTGAAATGAGGCGCGATTCCGGCTCTTCGGGCCGCCTGCCGGGCATTGACACGGGCAGGGTCGAGCGCGCTAATACCGCACAGCGACGGCGACCCCTCGGCCGTCGCCTCCCATGAACGTTCTCGTCGCTGGTGATGACGACACGGCGTTCCAGATCGCCGAGGCCCTCATGGTGTCGCATCAGGTGACGCTCCTGGTCCCCGCGACCGCGAACCGCGCGACCCTGGAGCGGCTGGACGTCGAGGTCGTCACCGGGACCGCCACCGACCGAACGGCGCTGGACTCCGCGGGCGTCGCGGAGGCCGATCACTTCGTCGCGAGCACCTCGCACGACGAGCAGAACCTCGTGGCTTGCCTCGCCGCTCGCCGTCTCGGAGCCAAGCGCACGACGTGCGTCCTCAACCACTCCGGCTCGCTCGGCGACGTCGACGCCGCGCTCGGTCTCGCCGAGTCGCTCGGCATCGACTCCGTCGTGCGCCCTGCAGAGCACCTCACGGAAGAGATCGTGCGCATCGTCACGATCCCCGGCGCGCTCGACGTGGAGGTGTTCGGAGACGGGCGCGTGCTCCTGGTGAAGGAGCGCCTCGACGCGGACGCGCCGGTGACCAAGGCGCCGCTCAAGGCGATTCGGTTTCCCCCGAGCGTCATCGTCACGGCCGTGGACCGCGGGGACGAGCTCATCGTACCCACTGGAAACACGCGCCTGCAGGCGGGTGACAACATTCTCCTGATGGGGTTGCGCCAGCAGGTGCGCGCCGCCCTGCCGCTCCTGCGACACGCCCACGACGACGGGGACCGGCGGGCGACCATCGTCGGGGCGGGCACCGTGGGAGCGGCCGTGGCCGAGGCCCTCACCCTGGCCGACTGGAAGGTCACCGTGGTCGAGGCGGATCTGGCGCGGTGCGAGGAGGTGGCCGGAGCGCTCGACTGCCTCGTGCTTCACGGGGACGGTGCGGACCTCGAGCTCCTCGAGCAGGAGGGCATCGGCGAGGTGCCCGTCTTGATCGCGGTCACCAACAACGACGAGAAGAACCTGCTCATCTCGCTCCTGGCGAAGAACCTGGGCGTCGAGCGGATCATCACCCGGGCGGATCGGATCTCGAACGAGCGAATGTTCGAGAAGGTGGGGATCGACGTCGTGCTCTCCACCACGAGCGCAGCATCTCGTTCCATCGTCCGGAGCATCGAGCGCACCCACGCGGACATCATCGCCGAGCTCGAGCACGGCGACGCTTGCGTCATGGAGCTCGAGCTCCCCTTCGACTTCGAGAAGCGATTTCTCAGGGACGTACGACCTCCGAAGACCGCCGTCGTCGGCGCCGTGTTTCGACGGACGGACGTCCTCATTCCGCGCGGAGACGACGAGCTGCGCCCGTACGATCGCATCCTCGTGTTCTGCCAGAGCGACGCAGAGGACGAGGCGCGGGAGTACTTTCTGGGCCCCCGCGACGCCGACGAGGGCTGAACACGATGCGTCTCGCGCTGGTTGCCGGCGTCATCGGACAGCTCCTGAGGGTGTTCTCGGCGACGTTCTTCGCCCCCGCCGCGCTCGCGGCGTTCGATCGAGATTTCGCGTCGGTGGGGAGGTTCGTGGGCGCCTTCGCGTTCACGTTCGTGCTCGGGGCCATCCTCCGACGCGGCGGTCGGGCGTCCACGTTCCACCGGTCCGAAGCCCTCGCCGTCGTGGCATTCACGTGGGCGGCCATCGCCCTCTGCGGCGCGATTCCCTACGTGCTCGAGGGGCTGTCGCCCATCGACGCGTACTTCGAGTCGATGAGCGGTTTCACGACGACCGGCGCGACGGTCCTCTCGGACTTCTCGGGCCACGGGCGCGCCTTCTTTCTCTGGCGCGCCATGACTCAGTGGTTCGGTGGGCTCGGCGTCATCGCGCTGTTCGTCGTCGTGCTGCCGCGCCTGGGCATCGCGGGGCGCCAGCTCTTCTTCGCCGAAGCGTCCAGCGCGCCGTCAGAGGCGGTGAGTCCCTCGGTGCGAACCAGCGCCCAGCGACTGTGGGTGCTCTACGTCGTGCTGACGGGCATCCTCACGGTCGCGCTCCTCATCTGCGGCTTTCCGCTGTACGACGCCCTTGCACACGCGCTCACGACGCTGCCGGCGGGCGGATTCTCCCCCCACGCGCAATCCGTAGCGGGCTACGGCAATCCGGCGGCGGAGTGGGTGCTCGCGGCGTTCATGCTGCTCGCAGGGTCCAGCTATCCGCTTCAGCTCAAGGCGTTCACGGGACGGCTTCGCGCGTTCCTCGAGGACGGGGAGTTCCTGGTCTACGTCGCCATCGCGGTCTTGATCGCCGTCGGGCTCGGGGCGGTGCTGGCCCAGGGCCTCCCGACGCTGGAGACGCTGCGCCATGGCTTCTTCCAGTCAGCGAGCCTCATCTCGAGCACCGGGTACGCGAGCGCGGATTTCGCGCTCTGGAGTGACGCGGCCAAGGCGCTTCTCGTGCTCGCGATGCTCGTGAATGGCTGCGCCGGTTCGGCCGGGGGCGGGCCGAAGGTCGTCCGGCTCGTCATCGTGTTCAAGCACGTCGTGCGGGAGGTCACCCACGTTCTGCATCCGCGGGCGGTGCTCCCCATCCGGTACCACGGCCGTCCCGTCGCTCGCGACGTCGTGCGCGCCGTGTTCACGCTGTTCACGCTCTACTTCGTGGGCTACGTCCTGGTCGGGGCGGTCCTCGTCCTGCTCGGTTCGAGCATCGAGGTGGGATTCTCGGCGTCGCTGGCCTGTCTCGGGAACGTCGGCCCGGGCTTCGGGGCTGCGGGGCCCATGGGGAGCTTTGCGGGCTTTTCGCCCGTGGCGAAGGTCGTTCTGACCCTGGCCATGTGGCTCGGACGCCTCGAGATCGTCACGGTGCTCGCGCTGCTGCACCCGGACGTCTGGCGCCGGCTGCGACGTGGCTAGTCCCGCCAGCGCCGTCGTCGCGCCCCGGTTCCGGCGTCAGTCGGCGTCGTCCTTCCCCCAGCCGTGGCGAGCGAGGATCTCCCTGGCGGCCACCCGGTACGGCTCGTCGAGCTCCCCCCGCGCCGCGTCGCGCAGCGCCGCGGCGAACGTCGTGGCCGATCGGAAGCGCTTCGACCGGTCCTTGGCGACGGCCAGCGCGAGCGCGAGATCCACGTCCTCGTGGACCGTGACGAGCTCGGAGGGGCGCGTCGGCTGGACGTGGAGCACCCGGTAGAGCGTCGATGCGGAGTCCGCGCCGGCGAACGCCGGCTGTCCCGTCAGCGCGCGGTACGCGATGGTGCCGAGGGAGAACACGTCCGCGCGATGGTCGACCGCTTCCCCCCGGGCCTGCTCCGGCGCCATGTAGTTCGGTGTCCCCACCGCGGCCCCCTGGGTGAGATCGCTCGACCCCTCCACCAGCGCCGCAACGCCGAAGTCCAGGATTTTCCAGGTGGGGCGTGCTCCGGTCCCCGTGCTCACCAGATTCTGCGGCTTCAGATCGCGGTGCACGATGCCGGCGTCCTGGGCCGCGCTCAGGCCCTCGGCGACCTGCGCCACCATGTCCAGCATCGCCGGCAAGCCGAGCTTGCGGCGGTCGCGCAGGCGGCTCGCCAGGTCGTCCCCTTCCAGGAGCTCCATGGCCAGGTAGGGCGTGCCGTCGTCCGCCTGGCCCTTTCCCAGGACTCTCACGACGTGTCGCGACTCGAGCGAGCTCGAGATCTCCGCCTCGCGGAAGAAACGCTCCAGGAGCGCGCGTTCCTGCAGGAGGTACGTGTGCAGCACCTTCACCGCCGCTCGATCGCCGTTCGGCCGCGTGGCCTCGTAGACTTCCCCCATGGTGCCCCGTCCGATGACGTGGCCCAGCGTGAAGGCGCCGACGTCCCTCCCCGTGAACCGGCCCAGCTTCGCCCCGTCGAGGACCCTGTCCAGGTCCGCGCGCGCCTCGAGCAGCAGCGCGTCGCGCTGATGGATCTGCAGCCGGGCGGCCTCGAGGCGCGAGATCGCCAGGTGGGTCGCTCGCCGGCTCAGGCGAGCGATCCAGTAGGTACCGAAGAAGACCGACTCGAGCACGATCGCGAACCCGACGAGCGCGCGATCGTTCTGACGCGCGAGGGCGAGCACGGAATCCGTGAGCGGAAGCACGCCCACGTACGAGAGGACGACCAGCCCGAGATAGCCTGCGGCCGCCGCGATCCACGCGACGAGGCCGTCCGTCGGGGAATCGCTCAGGGAGTGGTAGTAGATGATGACGCTGAGCACGATGGGCACCGGAGAGAGGACCCCGAGGCGTGCGATCGCCGCGAGGGTCGTCGCGGTACCCACGGCGGCGATGATCGGCATGCGCGAGGAGGGCAGCCGCGCCACGCGCCCCGCTTCCAGGAGGAACGCCAGCGACAGGGCGGCGTGCATGCCGATGACTCCGGTGAGCACCCAGTGAGTCGTCGTCTTGACCACGGTGAGCTGCAGCGCGGCTCCCGCCACGAGCGTGATCCAGAAGTTCATGCGAAGGCTGGCCCGTGCCCGAGCGGACTGCTCGTCGGCCAGGGCAGCGGCCGTCACGAGCGTCATCGCTTCGGTTCCCTGATCGGTCCCCGCCTTCGTCGCGTCCGCGCTCGTGGTCGAGCCCGGCGCCACGGGACGCGCGTCCTCGAGCGTCGCGGCGTCGAGTTCGTCCCTCACCGTGCCGAGTCTAGCGTGCTTCTGGGCGACCCCGCGGCCGCACGGTAGGGTCTCGACGGTGCGGACGGCTTCGAAGGTCGCGCTCGCTGCAGCCGTGGTCGTGGTCGCGGGTGTCGTGGCCGCGTTCGGTCCCGTCGTACGCGCGGCCGTCGCGACGCGGGCGGCGTCGATGAACCTGACCCTGGATGTCGGGTCCGTCGCTCCCGGGTGGGGCGCCCTTCGTCTCGGCAATGTGACCGTGCGAGCGCCGGACGTACCGTCTTTGACCATGGTGTTCGATCGAATCGACGTCGCCCTGGGCGCCGATCTCGCCGTGACGGCCGTGTCCGTCACTGGTGGGGCCGTGCGCCTCGACGGAGACGTCGAGACCGTCGCCGAGGAGCTCGAAGCGTGGCGGGCGCGGCGTCCTGCGGCGCGCGGCACCGGCAGCGGCACGCGCGTCGAGGCGACGGGCGTCTTCGTCGAGTGGACTCGGGCCTCGCCCGAGGGGCCCCTCACGGCCTGGGGCGTTCGCTACGCCCGGGACGGCGACGGCGAGACGCTCGGAGCGGATCTGGTTCGCGGCGCCCGGGGACCTCTTGCCGTCGAGCTGCAGGACGCCGCGCTCCAGCTCCGACGGGAAGCGGGCGAGCGGCAGGTCGTGAAGGTTCGCTCGAGCGCGGCCACGGTGGACGTTCGACTCGGCAGCGCACCGCTCGACCTGGTGCGGAACGACACGCCGGTGCCTCCGGGTGACGCGGCGTCCCCGGGCGGGGCGGGAGCGACGTCGCGGGGCATGCGCGTGCGCGACCTGCTGGCCCGCGCGTCGGCCGCGCTCACCGCCGCCGTTCCCGACGGCGCGTCGGTGGACCTCGACGGGCTGCACCTGGCGCTGCGCCATGGCGAGGAGGCGCTCAACTTCGGGCCGGGCAAGCTGCGCATGGCGCGCGAGGGCGCGCGGCTCCACGCCGAACTCGTGCCCGGGGCCGCGGGCCAGAAGGCGCCCCTCGGACTTCGCCTCGACGTGCCCCTCACCCCCGGTCCCGTCAGGTTCCGGGTCGAAGGCGGCCCGGTGTCGCTCGCGGCCCTGGGAATCCGGGAGGGAGACGTCGGCCTCTCGGACGTGGGTCGCGCCAGCGTCGAAGCTCGCATCGACGCGGAGCTGTCCGCCGACGGAAGCGAGCTCGAGTTCGAGACGTCCGGTCGGCTGCGCGACGTGACGATCTCGCAAGGCTGGATGGCGGTCCAGCCGCTCACGGACCTCACGCTGGGCTGGCGCGCGAAGGGGGAGACGGACCCCGACTTCCGCACTTTCGCCGTCTCCGAAGGGGTGCTCGAGCTGGGGGCGGCACGCATCGAGGCGCGCGGCGACCTCCACCGCGACGGTGAGCACGTCCGCGCCGAGATCACCGGCGGTGTTCCTCTCGCTTCGTGCCAGGCCATGCTGGACTCGCTGCCGCGTGGGCTCGCTCCCCTGACCGAAGGCATGCGCCTTGCGGGGACGTTTTCTCTCGCCGCGCACCTCGAGTTCGACACGCGCAGCGCGGACCGGACGAAGGTCGAGACCACCGTCGCCAACGAGTGCGTGGTCACCGCGGTGCCTCCGTCCGTCGACCCGAAGCGCTTCCGGGCGCCGTTCGTACGGACGGTCACCGGGGCCGACGGCAGGGCCATGACGCTCGCGAGCGGCCCGGGTGCTGCGGGCTGGATACCCCTCGGCGCGATCTCGCGGCACATGGAGACCGCGGTGCTCGTCTGCGAAGACGGCCGCTTCTTTCAGCACCGCGGCTTCGACGAAGAGGCCGTCCGCAACTCCATCAAGGAGAACCTGCGCCTGCGGAAGTTCGCTCGTGGTGCCAGCACCATCTCCATGCAGCTCACGAAGAACCTCTACCTCGCGCGGGAGAAGACCGTGTCGCGGAAGCTGCAGGAGGTGCTCCTGACGATGCTGCTGGAGCAACAGCTCGCGAAGCGCGAGATCATGGAACTCTACCTCAACGTCATCGAGTTCGGCCCGGGCCTGTACGGAGTCGGACCCGCGGCGGCGCACTACTTCGCCACGACTCCCGCGGACCTGTCGCTCGGACAGTCGCTCTACCTGGCGTCGATTCTTCCGCGGCCCAGCGTGCAGTACTTCGGCAGCGGTGGCGCCGTCACGGAGGCGTGGAGCAACTACCTGCGGCGACTCATGCACGTCGCCCGGAAGATTCGTCGTGTGGACGAGACGGAGCTCGCGGACGGCCTGTCGGAGATCGTCACCTACGGCGCAGCACGGTCGCCGCGGCGTGAGCTGCCGCCGGACGAGGACCCTGCCCCCGATGGCGAGGCGCCCGACGAAGCGCTGCTGCCGGAGCCTCGCGACGCCTACCCGCCGGAGGCGGCCGGTCAGGGCGGCTGAGGTGCCCGTCCTCGGGCTTCACTTCCGCCCTTGCGCGCGGAGACTCTCGAAGAACGTCCGGAGCTGGTCGGCGCACTCCGCTGCGAGCACGCCCCCGAGCGACTCGAAGCGATGGTTGAGCCGCGCGTCGTTCCCGATCTCGAAGAGCGACGCCACCGCGCCCGCCTTCGGATCGGTGGCGCCGTAGACCACCCGGTCGATGCGTGCGTTGACCAGCGCGCCGGCACACATGGCGCACGGTTCGAGGGTGACGTACAGCGTCGCGCCGTCCAGGCGCCAGTGCCCGAGTGTGGCGGCCGCCGCGCGCAGCGCGACGACCTCCGCGTGAGCCGTCGGATCGGCGGCCACCTCGCGCAGGTTGCGGCCGCGGCCCAGCTCCACCCCGTCCCGACCGACCACCACCGCGCCCACGGGCACGTCTCCGGCGACGGCGGCCCCGCGAGCTTCATCGAGGGCCACCCGCATCCACGCTGCGTCGCCGCTACCGGTCACCGCGACCGCCATCGCCCGCACGACGGGTCGAGTCAACGGGGCGCGGCGCTGCGTAACGACTGACGCACCCGGCCGCGCCCGGCAGAACGACGCTCGAAAGCGCGCGGCCCGCGTCCGCGCCTGGCGGGGCGTCCCCCGAACGTCCGAACAGGGTCGTCGTGTCTCGAAAGCACCTCCCTGGCGCTGCCACGGGAAATAACGCGCGAAGCGCCCTCCCCCGCCTTGCGGCGGAGCCCCGGCGCGTGGTTGTTTCGCCCCGCGGCGCTCGGCCCCGGGAGGGTTCGTCATCGTCGTCTGCCAAGAACCGCGAGGAGTATCGATGCCGACCCTGTCCGACTACGTCGTCTTCAACGACCGTGATCTCGAGCGCCGCTTTTCCGGCGGTCGAATCCCCATGGCCGAGCTGTACGAGGCCTACTTCGACGGCGACATCGACATCGTCGGTGACATCTACGACTTCCTCGAGCGCCGCCACGATCTGGTGTCGTGGTCGATCACCGGCCACCACCTGCGCTGGGTGGTGAAGAACTTCATCCCCGAGGTCGTCGTCCACACCAAGGCGCAGGATCGACGAATCGTTCGCGAGCACTACGATCGAGGAAACGACTTCTTCGGGTGGTTCCTCGGCGAGCGCATGGTCTACACGTCCGGGTTCTTCGACGATCCGGAGCAGACGGTCGAGCAGGGCCAGGACAACAAGATCGATCTCGTCTGCCAGAAGCTGCAGCTTCGCCCGGGCGAGAAGCTCCTCGACATCGGCTGTGGGTGGGGCACCCTCGCCCGGCACGCCGCCAAGCACTACGGCGTGGATGCCACCGGCATCACGATCTCGAAGAACCAGACGGAGTACGGCAACCGCCGCATCCAGGAGGACGGCGTGAGTGATCGCGCGCGGATCCTCTGCCTCGACTATCGAGACATTCCGCGCCAGAAGTTCGACAAGATCGTCAGCCTGGAGATGGTCGAGCACGTGGGCGTGAAGAACCTGGTCTCGTTCTACAAGCTGGTGAACTCCCTGCTCGTGGACGAGGGACTGTTCCTGTTGCAGTGGACCGGCCTTCGGCGCGGGCTCGACAAGGAGAGCCTCATCTGGGGGCTGTTCATGAGCAAGTACGTGTTCCCCGGCGCCGACGCGAGCCTCTGCCCCGCGCCGATGCTCAAGGCGATGGAGAAGGGCGGCTGGGAGACCCACAGCGTCGAGAACGTCTCGCAGCACTACTGCTGGACGATTCGAAAGTGGCACGACAACTGGATGAGCAACCGCGCGGACATCGTCGCCGCCTACGGCGAGCGCTGGTACCGCATCTGGCACTTCTTCCTCGCGTGGTCCGTCATCATCGCGCGCCAGGGGAACGCGGCGTGCTTCCAGGTCGTGCTCAACAAGAACATCGACGAGTACGATCGCACGCGGTGGGTGAAGAACCGGGCGGTGATCCTCGGCGACCGCTCCCAGCGCATCGCGACGGGTGCTCGCCCGACGAACGGCGACGGCGCTCGCGCCGCCGAATAGTCGCCCACGGGGCGCGCGGCCCGCGCCCCGCCCGCCTCGCCAGTGCGTCGACGTTCCGCTCCCGAGGGGCCCCGCGCGCCCCTCGGAGGTGTGCCGCGATTCACCCCGGCGCCTAGCGCCCGGTGGGCCCTTCGGGCGCACGGTACTAGGCTCTGGCGGGTGAGCCGTCGTGTCGTCGGGGTCTTCTGCGGTCTCCTGCTCGCGGCGTGCTCGTCCGAGGACGGTCCCGCGGGCGGTCCAGGCGTCGAGGGTCGCGACGGCGGCCACGGGGGTTCCGGTGCGATGGACGCCGGCGATGCAGGGTCGGACGCCGGGGCCGGAGGCTTCTTCTTCCAGGCGCGAACCCTCAACATCGCGCACCGCGGTGGCATGGCCCTCGCGCCCGAGGCCACGCTCGTCGCGTTCGACAACGCGCTGCGCGTCGGTGCCGACGCCCTCGAACTCGACCTCCACGCCACCGAGGACGGCGTCCTGGTCGTGCTCCACGACGACACCGTGGACCGCACGACCGACGGTACGGGCGCGGTGAAGGAAATGTCGCTCGCGGCGCTGAAGGCTCTCGATGCGGGTCACGATTTCACGCTGGACGGGGGACAGACGTTTCCCCATCGCGGAAAGGGTCTGCGTGTGCCCACCCTGGACGAGGTGCTTCGGGCCTTTCCCGACGAGCACTTCGTGATGGAGATCAAGCAGGCGGAGCCGCCGATCGTCGGTGACCTGCTGTCCCTGCTCGACGAGCACGGGCTCGGTCCGGAGCGGGTGGTCGTCGGCTCGTTCGACCTCGGCACCGTCCAGGAGCTTCGCCGGGTCGGGCCCGAGCGCCTGACGAGCTTCGCCCTGAGCGAGGTCGTGGAGTTCGTGTTCCTCACGCCGGAGACCGAAGGCGCGTACGTTCCGCCCGCGGAGTTCCTGCAGGTGCCCATCGAGCAGCTCGGCGTCCGGGTGCTCACGGACGAGTTCCTCGCGCGCGCCGAACGATTCGACCTCGGCACGCACTGGTGGACGATCAACGATCCGGCGGTGATGCAGGATCTCGTCGGCCGCAGCGTCAGCGGGATCATCACGGACGATCCCGAGACCTTGAGCGGCATTCTGGGGCGGAGCGGGGAGTGATCGGCGCGCCGGAGCCGCCTCGTCAGAGCAGGCGGCCGCCGCGCGCGATGCCCCATGCGGCGTGGAGCGTCGAGAGCGCCGGATGCGAGGGCGCGATGTGTCCGAGCGCCCCCGTGGCGCGCTCGAACCGCGCCCGGTCGCCGACAGCGAGCGCGCCAGAAGCCTCCAGGAACCAGGCGCGCGGACTGGCCGGGGCTTGCTCCACCGCCAGCGCGCCGTCGTGGGAGAGATCCCCTGCGTGGGAGCCCGTGGTTGCGTCCTCGAGGACCCGCTCGAGAGGCGTCAAGTGGCGGAACCGGCGGTAGCCTCTCGCAGCGAGCTCCGCGTTCGGCCCGGAGCGTCGGACGTAGACGGCTCCCACGTCGTCGAAGAACGTCATCGCCCAGCGCAGGTCCGTGGCGAGCGGGATCCCGAAGCCCTCCCCCTCGCTCGATCGCGTCACGGCCCACTCGATGTCGAACTCGCCGACGAGGCCGTCGAACGCTGCCGCGTCGAAGTTGCTCTCGTGGGCGCGCCGCGCCAGCCCCGCGTCGTGCACGAAGCCGCTACGCCCGTCGATGAGCACCTGGTGCGTGGGGTACAGCCTCCAGGCGAGGTAGCCGCCGAAGGGCATGAAGTTCCAGAGCCGCCCGCGGGGCTCGTGCTTCGTGATCCACACCACGGCTCGCTCGGGGAAGTGGGTCGGCTCGAAGCCGACTCCCGTCGAGACGCTGGTCGTGAGCCAGAACAGCGGGCCCAGCAGCACGACGGCCGAGCCGGCCGAGATGGCCATCGCGCGCGTCGGTGGCACCACCCACGCCAGGCGGCGGGCCACGAGCGGCGCGACCAGGACGGCGGAGAAGGGGATCAAGCGCACCGCGGTCGATGCGAGCCCGACGGCGAGCACCACCAGCCCGAGGTCGAACACCGGCGGCGTCCGATGGCCGTGCTCGCGACCCGCGAGGAGGGCGATTAGCAGGAGCACGAGCAGCCCGCCGACGGCCGGCTGGACGACGAACAGGAACGCGAGCGATGGGCTCACCCACTCGGTGACCATGCCGAAGTCCCGCTGCGCCCGCACGGGACCCGCGAGGAGCGCGGCCCCCATCGGGTTGAGGGTGGACGCCAGCACGCCCGCCGCACCGACCATCGTCGCGCGGAGGGCGTCCTGCCCGTCGTGGGGAGGGAACGCCGACGCGAAGCGAGTGGCCCAGAGGCGCGAGGTCCAGCGTGTGGCGACGTACGCGCCCAGCACGATCACGCCGAGCACGACGCTCGGGTGGGTGTTGGCCCAAAGGAACATCAGGGGCACCACGGCGAACAGCGCGCGGCGCCCGGACGAGGGGGCCCTGCGGTGCTCGTCGAGCAAGAAGAGCTGCAAGGCGAGGAGCGCGAAGCCGAGCGTCGCCGGGCGGGCGAGCAACCAGGCGTTCATCGCCGCCAGCGCCACGGCCGCGGACAGCCACGCGACGGGGCCCGCTCGACGCGCGCGCGCCCACAGGGCGACGCCGACGCCGACGGCGACCACCGCCGTCAGCACCTGCAGTGCGAGAGGACCGCCGAGACGCATGGAGGCGTACAGCAGGAGGTCGCCTGCCACCTCCGTGTACTCGATGGGTCGCGCCGTGTACGCGAGGTCGTCCACGCGCGGGATGGCGCCGTCCCGCGCGATGATGCGGCCGTTGGCCAGGTGCCACGGCAGGTCGAAGTCGCCGAGCCGCCGCGCCGAGAGCGCGACGACGACGCCCACGCCGCCGAGCACCACCAGCGCTCCCGACCAGAAGGCAGGGGCGGCATGGGCCGAACCCTGACCGCGGCCCATGGTCATCGTCAGCCCCGTCGTGCCCTCACTGCACGGAGATCGTCGCGCCTTCGTTGACCTTGTTGATCCCGCCGTCGAGCAAGGCGTCGCCGATGCTCACGATGTGTACGTCGCCGTCCGCCGTGAGGAACTGCCAGGGATCCCAGAACTGACCCGCGCGGGATGGATTGAGACCGACGTTCCGCTCGGACGTCAGGTCACTGCGCGCCGTGCCAATCTTGCCGACGATCCCGTTCTGGGTGCTGCCGTTCACGGCGCGATCGCACTCGGAGAAACAGCTGTCCGAGATCCGGATCTTCTGGCCGCCCTTGAACATGACGCACGTACCCCCGTTGCCTCCGGAGAACGTGGAACGCTCGATGGTCACGTCGGCGAAGTTCAGCTGCAGGAGCTTGTCGCGATACTGCGCCGTGGGATTCGGGAACCACGTGGAGTCACGGATGGTCAGGTCGCGGACGCCGTACTGGACCGTCAAGGCGTCCTCGCACGACCAGCCGGTGACGTTCTCGAGCACCACGTTCGAGATGGGCGACCCGTCCGAGTGGCCCTGACCGTTGCTGGACGTCCCGATGTGAATCCCGTCGGGCGCGTTGCGGTACGCGAAGTTCCTGAGCGTCACGTTCGACGCGGCGATCCGCAGGATGTACGGCTGGTTCTCCGTCTGATTGCAGGACCCGGAGCCGTCCCACTCGTGCAGCACGTTGCCGAAGTCGTGAACGCCGGGGTCGGTGATGACGATGGTCTTCGACACCTTCTTGGTGCCCGAGAAGGTGGGGACGGGGATCGGCGCCGTGCAGGACGGCCCGGAGGTCGGCACGCACGCGCCCCCGGTGCAGGCCGTCCCGATGGCGCACGTCCCGCACTCGCCGCCGCAGCCGTCGTCGCCGCACGTTCGGCCGCTGCAGTCCGGGACGCACCCGCCACCGCCGGCCCCGCCGGTCGAGCCCCCGGCCCCACCCGCTCCGCCCACGGTGCTGCCACCCGCCCCCTGGCCTCCCACGCCGCCCGACGCCCCGGCCCCCGTGTCGCAGGCGCTGGCGCAGGCGGCGGCATCGCCCGTCTCGCACCAGCACACGTCGAAGCAGGTCGCGAGCGTGGAGCAGTCCGCCGGTGCCGCGTCCGCCTCGGTGGAGGCCTCATCCCTCGGCTCGGCCGGGGAAGCGCCGCATCCGAGCGCGACGAGCGCCGGGACCAAGGCCCCTAGAACCTGAAGAACGCGCGGGGTCGTCACGGTCCCCATTCTGACCCGTCCCGGCGGAGCGAGGGCCTGAAAAGTTCTGAAGTTCGGGCTCGGCCGAGGTTGCCCCAGGCGGCGGCGTTCCGATCCGCGCACGCGGGGCCGCGGCTTCGGGACCGTTCCCGATGGTAGGCTCCGGCCCATGCGGCGAACGGACGGCGCTCTTCGCACGCCGTTCGTCCTCACTTTCGCAGCAGCGGCCGTGGCGGCCGCGCCGTCGACGTGCGCGCCGAGAAGCGACTCGCCGGTGTCGGACGGCGGCGGGCCAGGACATGACGCGGCGGCAGACGGTTCGTCGGGCGCGGCGGGCCTCTCCGGCAGCGGCGGCTCGAGCGGAGAGGCTGGCGACGCCGAAGGACTCGACGGGAACGTCGGGGATGCTGGCCCGGTGGCGGACTGTCCCTCGGCGCCACCCACCTTCGAAGGCGAAGGCTGGAACGACTGTGCGGCGGCGCGCGCCCCGCGGTGCCACTACGACGTGACGTGTCAGTCCGGAGTCGTGCCCCTCGACTTTCGGTGCGCGCCCGGCGGCTGGGTGCTGGACGGACCGCCCGCGTGCGTGCAGCCGTACGACTCGTGTCCCGGCACCAGTCTGCACTGTGTGCCGACGTACGGGTGGACGTTCGAGGTGTCCTACGACAGCAATCCGCCCGGGCCCTGTCCCGCGAGCCGACCGTCGCCCGGCGCGACGTGCCGACCGGGCGGATTCGGCGGCGATCCCGACGCGTGCGGCTATGCCTGCTCCGGCGGTGTCGTTGCGCCGTGGACGGTCCTTCGCTGCGAGCCCGGTTCCGCCGGAGCGGCGGGCGCGGGACCCGACCCTTCGTGGACGAGCGACGGAGCGTGCGGCGCGGCGCGTTGAGGCTCGCCGTCGTCGAGTGATGTCTTCCATCGCCGGCGCGCTTCCGCGCACGGCGCCGGTTGGCGCCACGGCTTCTGGGGTGTGCACCTGCCACGCGTCGGAATTCTCGGCGAGGTTGAGCAGCGTGTCGCCGAGGAGCAGGCGGCGCACTACGAACTGGTAGCCGTCGAGAGGAGCGGCGGCATCGTCACTCACGCCCGAATCGGACGCGGCTCCGTCGCGACCCGCTCCACCGGCGTCGAGGTCGCCGCGGCCCGAGATGCGCTACCCGGACGACACGGCGATCATCGACGGCGTCATCGGTCTGGGTGCGGCGCCTCGGTCTCACGGTCGTCGCCGAGGGCATCGAGACCGCCCATCAGCTCGAACTCCTGAGGGCGCGTGGGTGCCAGCGCGCGCAGGGCTACCGCGTGGGTCGTCCCCGCGCCGAGGGGGAGCTCGTCGAAGCTCTCCCCGGGGCCGGGGTCACGGCTCCGCCCGGGTCGCCGCGGGCGTGCAGCGCAGGTGTCGTCTCACCCCCCGGGCCTGTGACGCCCGCGGCCCGGGCGTACCCCCCGGGGTCGCCAGCAAGGGGGTTGAAACGCCTTGCAATTCCAGATACCGTCGGTATGCTAATACCCATGGTATCGCAAAGTACCGGCCGGCACGGGGGTCCGCGGACCCGGGTCGCGTCTCGAGACGAGACGCGCCGGCACCTCTTCGCGGCCGCGGAGCACCTGTTTCGTCGCGTCGGCTACCACGCGGCCACGCTGGAACAGGTCGCCCGCGACGCGGGGTATACGAAGGGCGCCGTCTACTCGACGTTCTCGTCCAAGCTCGAGCTGTTCACCGAGGTCGTCGCGCAGCGGGCCGCTCGCCGGAGGGGGGAGCTCGACGCGATCCTCGCGGCCGGGCTGGACGCCGCCGTCGACGGCTTCGCGCGCCACGTGGCTCGGTCGGCGACCTCCGAGCGGGACTGGTGGGCGAGCGTGATCGAGCTCATGACCGCCGTCGGGCGGGACCCTGCGTCGCGATCCGCGTATTCCGCGCACCGGAGTGACACGCGTGCGCTCCTCGGGCGGCTGTTCACGCAGGTTGCGGCTCGGCTGGGGCGCGTCCCCGCGCTCACCGAGGAAGAGGCAGGCACCGTCATCATGGCGCTCTCGAACGGGCTGACTCTCGAGGCGATGCTCGACCCCGAACGCGTCGGGGAGGAGTTCATCCTCCGGGCGCACCGGGCAGTGATGGAAGGCATGCTGCGACCTCGGCCCAGCGGGAAGGCACCGTGAGCCTCTGGCGATTGCCCCTCGTGCTCGGCGCGCTGCGTCAGGCGGCGGCGCTCTCGCGCCACGACGGCTGGACGCCAGCCGAGCTGGCTGCCTACCAGTCAGAGCGCCTCGACGCGCTGGTCGCGCACGCTCGAGCACACTCGCCGTTTCATCGTGAACGCCTCGCCCACCTTCCTCTGGGATCGGTCGCGCTCTCCGCCCTGCCGACGATGGACAAGACCACCATGATGGCCCGGTTCGACGACGCCGTGACGGACCGTCGCCTTCGCCGCGAGGGCGTCGAGCGGCACCTCGACGGCCCCGAGGTCGACCGACCCTATCTTGGCGGTTACGAGGTCATGAGCACTGGCGGGTCGAGCGGGGAAAGGGGACTCTTCGTGTACGGTCGCGAGGATCTGAGGCACGCGCTCGCCGGCGTCCTGCGCGTCAACAGCTCCATGCACGGCCTCGCGCCCAGGTTGCCCCGGCGCAAAGTCGCCATCGTCATGGCGAAGAGCGCGACGCACATGACCGCGCGGTTCGGCGCCGCGCTCGACGTCGGGGTGCATCGGTTCCTGCGGCTCGACGCGCGGACCCCGGTTCCCGAGCTGGTGCGCGCGCTGAACGCGTTCCAGCCCGGCGTCCTCACGGCGTACGCATCCATGGCGGCGCTCCTAGCCGAGGAGCAGATCGAGGGGCGCCTGCGCATTTCTCCCGGCACCGTGCAGACCACGAGCGAGGTGCGCACCCAACGCATGACGGAGTGCATCCGTGAGGCGTTCGGATGCCACCCCTTCGACGTCTACGCCTCGACGGAGACCTGCATGCTCGGCGCGGAGTGCGAGGAGCACCGCGGCCTGCACGTGCTCACCGACCAGGTCCTCGTCGAGGTCGTCGACGCGGACAATCGGCCCGTCGCTCCAGGGAGCCAGGGGGCGCGGCTGCTCATCACGAACCTCGAGAACCGCACGCAGCCGATCATCCGCTACGAGCTCACGGATCTCGTCACGCTGTCTCCGGAGCCCTGCCCCTGCGGGCGTCCGTTCCCCCTGATCGCCGAGCTCGACGGGCGCACCGACGACGTCCTCTCGCTGTCGGGAGCGGGCGGCGGCCGGGTGCAGGTGCACCCGCTCACGCTGCGGAGCCCGCTCGGTAGCCTCCGCGCCATTCGTCAGTACCGGCTCCTGCACCACGACGAGGGAATCACGGTCGAGGTCGTCACCGCCGAGCCGACTCCCGAGCTCGCGGGCGAGATCCGCCGCCGGCTAGCGGCGGCGCTCGAGGCGCAGTCCGTGGATCCGCCCCCGCTCGAGGTCGAGTTCGTGTCCGAGATCGAGCGGCACCGTGTGTCGGGGAAGGTCCGCCTCGTCGAGTCGCGCCTGGGGAGCGGAGGAAAACCAAGCGCGCCTCCCGTGCATGTGAGGATAGGGGAGAGAGCAGCCGATCCGAGAGCGATTTTTTTGGAGCGTTCGTGAGTGGAGCGGGATCAGGTGGCGAGAGCGCCACCTGTCGCAGTCGGTTCGCGGGCTCGTGTCACTCCCGGCGGCAGGTGATGGCCTGATCCGGAAACGGTGTCGCGGTGTCGTAGCAAGCCCCGACGACGTGCTGGAACGTGCAGCAGTAGGGCGCGGCCTCGGGGCAGTGCGCAGGTGAGCGACAAGTCGGTGGCTCGGCGCAGTCACCCGGCGGTCGACACGTGCCGTTGCAGCAGACCGCCCCGGCACAATCCTCAGGGCCATCGCAACGGTAGCAGCTGCGCGGCTGAACCGGCCCTGCAGGGTGGCAGTCGCAGCCACCTTGACCGCAGCAGCACTCGTCCACCGAGAGGTCGCACTGATCCGACGCGCCGCAGACGTACCACCCGGCGCCGTCGATGCCGACACTGCCGTCCCCGCCGGGCGCAGAATCGCCGAGCAGCGGCGCGTCGAGACCTGCGTCGACCGTCGAGCCGCCCGACGACCCGAAGGCGCCCGCCCAGGCGCCCACGCCACCGGCACCCGACGCCGCCGACGACCCCGCGATCCCGCCGCGCGCCGCGGAGCCGCCGGAGCCCGCCACCGCGCCCCCTGCGCCGTCCTCGAGCGTCGCGCCGGCGTCCCGGGCTCGCATGGGCTCTCCGGCGTCTTCCGCGCACGCAGCCAAGGCACCGAAGGCGACCACCCAAGTCCGACCACCTACGATTGCCCGCCACGTCAGTTCGTGGACTGCGGAGCGGAGGAGAACCGAATGCGCCATCCCCTGTACTGGAGGATAGCGGAGAGAGCCGATCCGAGAGCGAGTTTCTTGGAGCGTTCGTGAGTGGAGCGGGTTCTGGCGCCAAATCGCCAGCCTCACGGAGCCAGGTTCCAAGGGTTTCGCCACCCTCATGGAGCCACCTGATCGCAAGGGTCATGGAGCCACCTCCACGACGCCGGCCGGGTGACCAGAGCGCGACGACCGAGAGGACAGGCACGCTGCCTTCCAACGGCGGCGCGGGACGCCGTCGGGAGGTGCCCAATGAGCCTTCGGGAGTTGACCATGACCGACGTGAAGGAAGTGCTCCGCCGCTGGCAGGCGGGGCAGAGTGCGAGGCAGATGGCCCGCGAGGCCATGGTGAGTCGCCGGACGGCGGCGCGGTACATCGATGCGGCGAAGGAGGTCGGACTGTCCCCGGTCTCCGAGCTGACCGACGCGGCCTGGCGCTTCTTCGGCGGCATCACCAAGCGTGTCGCGCTCGACGACGTGAGCGCGGCGGTCGTGCGCACCGACGCGAAGGATCCGGGCATCAACCCGTCCTTCGCCGAGTACGCGCAGGCTCGCGGATTCTTCGTCGACCCCGCTCGCGTCCGCCACCCGCAGGACAAGGCTCGCGTCGAGAATCAGGTGTCGTAGTTGCGGGAGCGGTGGTTCGCGGGCGAGTCCTTCTCGGACGCCCTCCCCATGCTTCGCGCCTCCGCCGAGCACTGGTGCGTCGAGGTGGCCGGTGCCCGGATCCACCCAGCGAGGGGATGCGGATCGCGGACGCGGCGGCTTCTTCGGCGCGCCCGGCATGATTCGAACATGCGACATTCGGTTCCGTAGACCGACGCTCTATCCAGCTGAGCTACGGGCGCGAGGGGCCCATGCATAGCACGGCCGACCCGGCCGAGGTCCAGCCCGCTCCCGCACGCACGAAGCCCCAGATTTCTCGCTCTTTCCTGGCCGTGGGGAGCGCGCTTGCGGGGTCTGCCGGACGGGGGCGCTCGGCGGGCGCCGTGCGCTAACCTCGGGCGGCCCATGACGCGGTCGCACGATGTGCCCTCGCCGTCGCCGGTCACGCTGTGTGGCTCGCTGTCGCTGCACCCCGTGTCCTTGGGCATGAACATGCACCGCGCCGGCTACGAGGCGCTCGGGCTTCCCTTTGCCTACGTGCCCTTCGCCATGACCTCGGCCGGGCTCGCCGACGCGCTGCGCGCGATGCGCATCCTGGGGATTCGCGGGTTCGGCGTCTCCATGCCGTTCAAGATCGAGATCCTGCCGTTGCTCGACGCGATCGACCCGCAGGCCGCTCGCATCGGTGCGGTGAACACCGTGGTGAACGACGAAGGCCGGCTCACCGGATACAACACCGACGCCACCGGGGCGGCGCGGGCGATCGAGGAGGTGACGGCGCTGGCGGGGCGGCGCGCCGTCGTCGTGGGTGCGGGCGGTGCCGCGCGCGCCGTTGCGCACGCGCTGCTCGACGGCGGTGCGGCGGTCCACCTGGCGAATCGCACCGCCGAGCGCGCTCGCGAGCTCGCGGAGGAGCTGCGCCAGGTGTCGGCGACGCGCGGCGATGGGGGGGCGCTCTCGTCGGGCGCGCTCGAGGACCTGGTCTCGCTTCAGGGGCACGACCTCCTCGTGAACGCCTCGAGCGCGGGGATGCCGGAGTACGGCGCCGCGTCCCCCGTGCCACCCTCACTCCTGCACTCCGGCCTGGTCGTGATGGACATCGTCTACAGGCCGATGCGCACGGCGCTGATCGAGGCGGCCGAGGCGGCGGGCGCGGTGGCGATCCACGGCGGGCGGATGCTGCTCCACCAGGCGTGTCGGCAGTTCGAGCTCTATACCCGCCGCGCGGCCCCGCTCGAGGCCATGGACCGGGCGCTGCGCCTGGGGCTGGACCCCTGAGGCCGGCGCTCGTCGCCTCTCCGCCGAGCCCGCCACGCAGGCCCTACGCAACGATTTCAGAGTCTGGGGGGAAGTGCGACACGGGTGTCCGGCCACGATCGACACGTGGATGTCCGCGGAGGCGTGACCGCGCTCAAGATTCCAATTTCACTGACTTTTACCATCGATACGAAAAACTGGCACGGTCAGTGCTTCAGGGCCGCCGTCTCTTTGGCGCGCGGTGGGCGCGGCAGCTTGATGGTGGCGTGTGGTGACGCCACCTGGGTTCCCGACCTGGTCGGTGGCCCGCTTGGGTCTGCTTCTGCTTCCTTGACGTAGCTTCGCCTGCTTCAGCCGCTTTTTTTGCGAATCGCCCGACGAGCCAGACTCGCCGGGCGTTCGTGTTCTTGGCGCCCGTCGCGCGGCTGCTGACGGAACTCACCAGCCGTTCGGAAGCTTCCCGACGAAGCTGGCATCGACGTACGTGGCACGCCCCTCGACGAGGGTCGCCAGCGGCTTGGCCCCTGTGAGCGCGGTCGGGCCGGCCCAGGCCTGGCCGCGCGCCAGCGCGGCGAGCTCACCGCTCGCGACCGTCAGATCGGCGTCGGCGCCCGGCACGATGCGACCGCGGCGCTCCTCGGCGAACGCCGCGCGGGCGGCGCCGCTGGTGAAGCCCGCGAGCGCCTCGCCGAAGGTCAGGCGCTCTTCCGGGCGCCATCCGTCGCGCGGCTCGCCCGTCAGGCTGGTGCGAGCGATCGCGGCGAAGATCCCCTCGAGCACCTCCGGCCGCTCCACCGGGAAGTCGCTGCCGAACGCCACCTGCGTTCCTGCGTCGAGGAGCGAGCGCCAGGCGTAGGCGCCACGAAGCCGCTCCGCACCGACGCGGGACTCGGCCCACGGCATGTCGCTGGTGGCGTGCGTGGGCTGTACGCTCGCGATCACGCCGAGCTGCGCGAACCGCGGGAGGTCCTCCGGGTCGATGACCTGCGCGTGCTCGATGCGCGGCCGCGCCGGCGCGACGGGCACGGGCTGCTCAGCGAAGGCGTCGAGCACCGCGCGGTTGGCGGCGTCGCCGATGGCGTGAACGCACGGCTGAAAGCCGTTCGCGAGCGCCGTGCCGATCTTCTCGCGCAGCGCTTCGCGGTCGGTCACCCACAGGCCGGTGTTTCCTGGATCGTCGGCGTACTCGTGGAGGAGCGCGGCGCCGCGGCTGCCGAGCGCTCCGTCGGCGTACAGCTTGACCGCGCGCACCGTGAGCCGTTCGCCCAGGCTGTGGCCGCGCGCGTACTCCTCGGCGAGGAGCCGTTCGTCGTCCGCGAGCGCGACGTAGATGCGCAGGGTCAGCTCGCCGCGAGCGTCGAGGTCGCGGTACGTGGCCAGCACCTCGGCCGACACCCCCATGTCGTGGACGCCGGTCAGCCCGACCGACGCCAGCTTCTCCAGCGCGAGCCTCATCCTGGCGCGGCGCTCGTCCGGGCTCGGCGGTGGGACGACGTCCTTCACGCGGTCCATCGCGCGGTCGATCAAGACGCCCGTCGGCTCCCGCCCGCCGTCGCGCCGGAGGATCCTGCCGCCCGGCGGATCGTCGATGCTCGCGTCGATGCCGGAGGCGGCGAGCGCGGCGGGGCTCGCGACGGCCGCGTGTCCGTCCACGCGCTGCAGCCACACCTCGCGCCCGGGTAGCGCTGCTTCCAGGCGCGCCCCGTCGGGGAACTCCGGCACTTCCCAGTCGTTCTGGTCCCACCCGCGGCCGACGATCCACCCCGTGCGCTGACGAGCGGCGGCGTGGCGCACCCGGTCCACGACCTCCTCGAAGGATCGGGTTCCGACCAGATCGACGGAAGCGAGCGCGTCGCCCAGGGCGGCGACGTGTCCGTGCGCGTCGGTGAGCCCCGGCAGGACGACGGCGCCGTCGAGATCCGTCACGACGGTGGACGGTCCGGCGAAGGCGAGCATCAGCGCCGCGGGGCCCACGGCGAGCACCTTTCCCCCGGCGATGGCGACCGAGTCCGCCAGGGGTTGCTCGGTGTTTCCCGTGACGACGACCCCGTTCGCGAGCACCAGATCCGCCGTGATCAGGGGAGCCGCGCTGGGCAGCAGTATCCACATGCGGGGTGCCCCGCCCGGCCCGGCGTGGCACGACGTCGCGGCGAGCAGCGCGGCGAGCGCCACCGCGGGTCCGCGCATTCGGGTCGGGTCAGGCTGCTGCAGCATCGCGGTCTTGCAGGCTCGCGTCACAGTGCCAGACCGCTCGCGCCCGGGCAACGGCTGGTTCCCGCGGGCCAGGTCCGTCGCCGTGCTCATCGCGGCGCGCGGACGCCAAAGAGCGAGTCGGCAGTGGCCTCCGCGTGGCATCGCCAGCAGGCGTCGAGGGTGCCGCGCTGCGAGAGCATTCCGTCGGCCGTGGCGACGACGAACTCCCACTCGTCGCGGGCGACCTTGTGCATGGCGTAGACGGGTCCGGGTGCGTGAGTGCGCGGATCGAAGTGCTCCTTCACCACCCAGGCACCGACCGGGAGCGTCACGCCGCGAACGAGCGACCGGTACCGCTCGGCCACCTCGGCGCTGGTCCGCACCGTGACGACCCAGCGCCCCGCGGCGTGGCCCTCGGACGGCACGGGAGACTCGTTGACCTTCGGCCAAGACGCGAGCTGCGAGTGCTCGGGCCATGGCGTGGTCGCTCTCGGCGTTTTGGCCGCCGCCGTCGCGACGGGCGGACTCATCGGCTCGTCGGCGAACGACGGCGGATCGGCGTGGCAGCCGCAGGCGAGCGCCACCGCGGCGAGACTGTGACGGACGCTCGGCAGAGCGCGAGCGTAGCATGTGGCCCCGACGGCCAACGACCGCGCGTACCGCCGCCCGATGCCGCTACCGCTGCGGCGAACGACCTGCCCTCGCGCGCACGGCGTAGTGCACACCGCGATCGACGAGCTCGAACGCGCCATCGAACACGAACGCCAGCGGCCCCATCCCGTCGCCCTCCGACGCCGCGTCGTCCGCGTGCGCGAGCGCCGCGGCTCGATCGACGAAGTCGCGAAAGCTCGTGCCCAGATCCCCCTCCACGACGAGCGTTCGGAACCACCCGGGCCGAAGTGGGCCGCACGCGCGTGCGCGCTGCGCCCAGTCGGTGACGGTGATCTCGTCGGGTTCGTTCGGCACGTCGTGGCCCGGAGACCTGCGTTCGTAGCATGCCACCACGAGCGCACGACCCCGGCGCGTGGTACGACCATCACGCCATGAGGCCCGCGCGGTGCAGGCTCGCCCCCCTGGTCTTCACCGGGGTTGCACTCGCCGGCTGCGCGACGCGCGACGCGGTCGCTCCCGCCGAACCAGCGCCCGCCTCCGCTCACGGAGCCGCTCTGCAGAGCGGGCCGCTCGCCGGGGGACAGTCCGCGCTGCCCGACCTGCACACGGCCAGCGAAGACGACCACGTCGGCGGGCGAGGCTGGCTGGGCGTGGAGCTCGAGGCGACCGGCCCCCGCGAGCCGGGCGTGCGCATTCGCGCCGTCGTCCCCACTTCGCCCGCGGACGCGGCGGGCGTGCGCCCTGGCGACGTCGTCCTGACGATCGAAGGCGAGCTCGTTACGGTGCCGGACGAGGTGATCACCGCCATCGGTCGCCGTCGCCCGGGGGAACGCGTGGGGCTCGTGGTCCGCCGCGGCCACTCGGACCGGCTGCTCTCGGCGACCCTGAAGGGGAAGCCCGAGCGCAACCAGATCTTCCGGCTCAGCGTCGTCGATCGGCCGGCTCCGGCGCTCGAGGATCTGAAGACGGTCCAGGGCTCCTTGCCGCCGAGCCTCGGGGCGCTCCGCGGCAAGGTCGTCGTGCTGGAGTTCTGGGCTACCTGGTGCGTCGTGTGCCCCGTTCTCGTCCCGGTGCTCAACCGCTGGCACGATCAGTTCGCGGGACAGGGCGTGCACGTCATCGGGATAACGGTCGATCCGGTGAGTCACGCCACGGCGGCGGTCGGCGACCAGGCGATGCGGTACTCCGTCTTCTCGGACGAGAGCGGGAAGACGACCGTGGCGTACCGCGCGAACGCCCTGCCGATGGTGTTCGTCATCGACAAGGCCGGTCGGGTGGCGGACGTGATGGTCGGGTACGACCCCGCGCACCTCGCGCGGCTCGAGCTGCTGGTTGGCCGGCTCGTGAGCCAGGGCTGAACGCGAGTCGGAGGGCCCGCGACCCCGCTGGCCGGCGCGCTCGACGGCGCGGGGCGACGGCGGTAACAGGGGCGCCGCATGAAGAACGAACACCTGAGCGCGCGCATCGACGAGGTGCTCCGCGGCGGCGCGGCGAAGTACCACGAGAAGAACGCCGAGCAGGGGAAGCTGTTCGCTCGCGAGCGCATCCGGAAGCTGCTCGACGACGGTTCTTTCGTCGAGGACGCGCAGCTCGCCAACGCCCTGGCGGGGGACCTTCCGGCTGACGGCGTGGTCACCGGCGTGGGAAAGGTCGCGGATCGCGTGGTGTGCGTGATGGCCAACGACTCCACGGTGAAGGCGGGGTCCTGGGGCCGGCGCACGGTGGAGAAGATCCTCCGCGTCCAGGAGACGGCGCGGGACCTGCAGTGCCCGCTGCTCTACCTCGTGGACTCGGCGGGGGCGCGCATCACCGATCAGGTCGAGATGTTCCCGGGGCGCCGCGGCGCCGGGCGCATCTTCTACAACCAGGTGGCGCTCAGCGGGCAGGTTCCCCAGGTGTGCCTCTTGTTCGGGCCCTCCGCGGCCGGAGGCGCGTACATCCCGGCGTTCTGCGACGTCGTCGTGATGGTCGATGGCAACGCGAGCATGTACCTGGGGTCGCCGCGCATGGCCGAGATGGTGATCGGCGAGAAGGTGACGCTC
>CAZARU010000099.1:0-26410 GCA_964487605.1 uncultured Polyangiaceae bacterium | reverse complement strand
GGCGGCGCGCGCGCCGACCGCGCCCGGAGCGCCCGTCGCCACCCACGCGCTGGCGGCCGCGGGACGCCCCGCGTCGGGGCTCGCGGACGGGCACGCCGACAGCGAGACGGCCGCCAGCGTCAACGGCACCGCGTACCCCGAGCCGCCGGCGCGTCGGACTAGAGCCATCGCTCGTCGTCCACGGCGTGGAGCGTCTCGTCGATGTCGAATGCCGGCGTGTACCCGAGAACCTGCCGCGCACGCCGGTCGTCCACCATGCAGACGTATCGGATGAACTCGAGCTCCGGCGCCGGGAACGACGTCATGCGCCATCGCCACAGTCGTTCGACGCCGAGGCGTGCGATCGGGTGCGGTACCGGTAGCGTGGCTCGACCGAGCGTGCGCAACGCAGCGGAGAGCACGATCGGCGGAGGCCCGGCGATGTTGAAGATGCCGCGTACTCCGGGCCGAAGCGCCAGCAGGATGGCGCGCACCACGTCGTCCTGATGCACGACCTGGACCATGGGGTCGTAGCCCATGAGCGTGGGAACGACCTTCAGACGCAGGAAGTTGCTGGGGGCATTCTGGACGGTACCGAGGATGTGGGTCGGGCGAAGGATGACCGTCTCGGTGCGCGGATGCTTCCAGAAGAACTGCTGCGCCATCATGTCGAGCTCCACGAGATCGCGCATGTCGCTGAAGGTGTTCGCTCCCAGCAGGGGAGTGTCCTCGGTCAGAAACTGCGCGTTGTCGGGACGCGGTCCGTACACGTTGGAGCTGGAGATGAGGACGACCTTCGGGACGTCGTACCGCTGGGCGTACTCGAGCAGCCTCTGGAAGCCGGCGACGTTCCAGCTGTGGTGCTCCTCCGAGCCGCCGCGAGGGTCGTGCATGACGCCGAGGTGGACCAGCGCCCCCACCGACCCGTGGCGCATGATGTCGGCGGTCTTCTTGCGCCGCACGTCGATGGCGTGGTGCTCGACGTCCTTCGGCTTGTCCGGGAACGGGCGGCGATCGATGCCGATCACGTGCCGCTCGCGGTGCAGCCGTCGGGCCAGGCGCCGGCCGAGCCTGCCGCAAATGCCGGTGATGACGACGGGACCGGTGGCGATTCGGGCCGCGACGCCGGAGTCGAGATGATCCGAGGTCCTGCGGGGCTTCTTCCGCCGGCCAGCCGGTGACGCGCGTCGTTCGGGAGCGGGTGTTTCGTCGTCCATGGTGGCCCGTCAGAAGAAGATGCTCTGCCGCTCCTTGAGCCCGCGGTTCAGCATCGACTGGATCGTCTGGCGTACCACCCAGACCTTCTCCTCGATGATGGCGTCGTCGTCGTCCGGATCCCCCTGGAAGCTCATGGGCTCGCCGAAGTAGAGGCGGTACTTCGTGGGCAGCGGCCACTGAGCCCCGGGAACGAAGAACTGTGGGACGACCGGGAACACCGGAGCTCCGATGGCCTTCGCGGCCCAGCGCAGGTTGCCGAGGCTGATGTACTGCTCCTCGGCTCCGATGACGGCCACGGGGACGATTGGCGTGCTGGTCTCGATGGCGAGGCGCATGAAGCCGAGGCCGAACTCTTCGAGCTGGTAGCGGCGATTGATCGGCTTCGAGATCCCGCGCGTGCCCTCCGGGAACACGAGCACGGCCTCCTCCTGCTCGAGCAGGAGCTTGCAGTTCTCGGGCACTCCGACGACCTGCCCGACCCGCGAGAAGAACGTTCCGACGAAGGGGAGCGTCTGCGCCCACTTCTCGACCATCGCGCGGAGCAGCCGCGGGGGCGATGCGTCGAGGAACATGGCCGCTGCGATGATGGCGCCGTCGATGGGGACCTGGCCGGAGTGATTGGCGACCAGGAGCACGCGCCCGTCCGGGACGTTCTCGAGCCCCTTGCACTCGGTCCGGAAGTACTTCCTGTGGAACACCGCCGCCGCGGTGACCGCGTACCTCGCGGTGTCCGGATCGATGCCGAAGGGGTCGCCACGCTCCTCGTAGCGCCGTCGCACGTGGCGCGACCGCTCGTCGAAGTCCTCGCCCAGGAGGGACAGCGCGACGTCGTCCGCCGTTCGTCGCACCGTCGCGATCGCCCGCTGCGCGAAGGGGATCGCGTCCTTCGCGGCGAAGTCGGCGAACCGGGCGAGGGCTGAGCGTGGCTGCATCGACGAGGCCCACTCTACCAGGGTCCCGGACCTGCGCCGTCGGGTCGCTCGGCGGCCCGCGGGCGTGCGAGGATGCCCGGGGCCGCCTCGTCGTGACCGCCTCGTTCACTCTGCCCCCGCCCGTCCCGCGGCGCGGCCGGATCCGCGTCATCGCGCCGTCTGGCCCGTTCGATCGCGCGCTCGCCCTGCGGGGGCTGGCCTGGCTGAAGTCCCTGTACACCGTCGAGTACGACCGTGGCCTCTTCGACCGCGAAGGCTTCCTGGCGGGCTCGGACGCGCGGCGCGTGAAGGAGCTCGACGCCGCCCTGGGGTCCGACGCGGACGCGGTCGTCGCCGTTCGCGGCGGCTACGGCATCGGCCGGATCGCGCACCTCGCGGACTGGCGGGCGCTCGCCGCGCGTCCGAAGTGGCTCGTCGGTTTCTCCGACGTGACGGCGCTGCACGTCGAGGTCGCTCGGCTCCGGCTCGCGAGCGTCCACGGTGCCATGGTCGCGTCGCTCGGGCGAGGTGACGCGCGTGCGCGCGAGGCCTTTGCCGGTTGCCTCGCCGCGCCCGGCGCGCGGCGCGTGTTCGATCACCTCGAAGTCGTCCGGCCGGGAGCCGCGGAGGGACCGTTGGTGGGCGGCAACCTGACGGTGCTCGTCGCGTGCCACGCGGCAGGGAGACTTCGGTTGCCGGAGGGCGCGATAGTGCTCCTCGAGGACGTCGGAGAAGCGCCGTACCGGATCGACCGGATGCTCACCGCGCTGACCGTGTCCGGTGCTCTCGACCGAGTCTCCGGTTTCGTCCTGGGGGACTTCACCGACGCCGACCCGGGGAGGCACGGAGTCGCCGCAGGCGACGTCCTTGCCGAGCGGCTGGGCGCGCTGCGTGTGCCGGTGCTCGCGGGCCTTCCGGTGGGACACGCGGCGCGCAACGAGCCCGTGGTGCTCGGTGCGCCCGCCAGGATCGGCGGCGGCGCGCTCGTGCTCTTTCCCTGAGGGGCCCCGCGCGGTACCCTTCGGCTCGCCGCGGAAGCAGGCTGCGTGCCGGCCCGCGAGTGGGAGGCTCCACGATGCTGAAGCGAGGCGTGAGGGAGGCGGTTCGAGGGTTCGTCACGGGGGGCGCGGTGCTCGCGACGGCGATTTCCGGCTGCAGCGCCGGATCCGGGGGCGGCGCGGGCGGTGCGTCGTCGGGGGGCGCCGCGGGGTCGGGCGCGGGCGGCACGACGGCGGGAGCGTCGGGAAGCGGTGCCGTGGGCGGTGTAGGCGGCGGCATCGGGGGGTCGCTGAACATCGACGCGGCAGGCGGGACGAGCGGAAGCGTCGGCGACGCGGCCTGCTCCGAGGTCACCGAGAAGGCGGAGAACAAGGTGCAACCCGCGGACATCATCATCGCGGTCGATCAGTCCGGGAGCATGGACCAGGAAACCCAGTGGGTTCAGCAGCAGATCAACGGCTTCTCCACGCAGATCTCGAACACCGGCATCGACGTCCACGTGGTGCTCATCGCGGTGCAGCCCGCGACGCCGTCGATGGACATCAACGGGCTCGGGTGCAACGTGAACGAGAACCCCATCTGCGTGCCTCCGCCCCTCGCCGCGCCGTCGTGCGCAGACAGCTCGACCTTTCGCGGGGTGAACTGCCACGTGGACAGCCGGGACGCGCTCATCAAGATCGTGGGGACGTACGACGTGTACAAGGATTTCCTGCGCCCGGGAGCGCAGAAGCACGTCGTCGTCATCACGGACGACGACTCCAGCATTCCCGCCGCCCAGTTCGACGCGGACTTCCGCGCGCTGGACCCGGATCACGAGCAGTACCGGTTTCACGCGATCTATTCGTTCACGGACGACGCGTTCCTGCAGCCGTGCTTCAACATCGCCGCGCGAGAAGGCAAGATCTACCGGCAGCTGGTCCAGATGCGGGGCGGGGTCGAAGGGGATCTGTGCATCCAGAACTTCCAGCCCGTCTGGAACGCGCTCTCGCAGCAGGTGATCACGAACTCGACCATCGCCTGCGAGTGGGACATCCCACCTCCCGGGGATGGTGGCGTCATCGATCCGAACCTCGTGAACGTCGAGTTCATCGGTGGCGGCTCGGTGACCGCGCTCGGCTACGTCTCGAGCGCCGCGGACTGCGGAAGCTTCCAGAACGGCTGGTACTTCGACGACAACGCGAACCCGACGAAGGTCTTCGCGTGTCCGGACACGTGCCAGCTGGTCCAGGCCAAGGACGCCGTCAGCATCTCCCTGAAGTTCGGCTGCCAGCGTACGCCGGCCATCCCCAAGTGAGGCCCCGTCACTCCGCGCTCTCGGCGGATGCGGCGGGAGTTTGACGGCGCTTGTCCACTATCCAGGCGATGCCGATGGAGACCGCGTAGAGAACGCAGAGCGGGACCGCCAGCAGGAACTGGCTGAGGATGTCCGGCGGAGTGAGGACGGCTCCGACCGCGAACGCCAGGACGATGAAGTACCGGGAGAAGCGGATGAGCTGCTGGTGTGTGACGATTCCGGCGACGGAGAGGAAGAAGACCAGGACCGGCAGCTCGAACACCGCGCCGAACGCGATGAGCAGGCGCGTGATGAACTCGATGTAGTCCTCGATCATCACGGTGGGCTGCACAGCGAAGCCCTCCGTACCGACGGGGCCGCTGAAGCTGAGCAGGTACTGAAAGGCGATGGGGAACGCGACCCGCCAGCCGAAGTAGCCGCCCCCGGCGAACAGCGCCGTGGACGTGACGACGAACGGGATCGCGAAGCGCTTCTCGCGGGAGTAGAGCCCCGGCGCGACGAACGACCAGAGCTGGTACAGCATCACGGGGAACGAGACGATGAGCCCGCCGAGCAGCGAGAGCTTGAGGTACGCGACGAAGAGCGAATGGGGTGCGGGAAAATGGAGGGCCGCGGTGCCGCCCGTTCCCCCCGTGGCCCAAGCGTCCACGAAGGGACGGGTGAGCCAGAGCAGGAGCTGCTCCTTGAACGTCCACGCCACGGCCGAGCCGATCGCGAACGTCACGGCCATCTTCACGATTCGTACCCGGAGCTCGTCGAGGTGCTCCCAGAACGACATGGCCTTCTCGTCGGGGTCCTCCGTCATGCGGCGTCGGGGTTCGGTGAGGGCGCCGGCGGTCCGGCGTCGTGGGATCGATCCTCGGGCAGGACCAGGTCGTCCGGGAGCGCGCCGTACGAGTCGGGACCCTCCGCCGGCTGCTCGCGGCTCGGGTCCAGCTCGATGTGCTGCCAGTACGGATCGTCGCGATCGTAACCTCCCCGGCCCGGCGTCACCTTCGGGCGCAGCGGGGCCTCGCCCCGCAGCATGCTGCGCAGCTCGGTCAGGCCGCCGCTCAGACCTTCCTCTCGGAGGATGTCGTCGATGCCGGTCTGTTGTCGAACTTGAGTCGTCAGGCTGCGGATCTTGCCGACCCACGTGCCGACGTTTCGAAGCATGCCGGGCAGGCGCTGCGGGCCCACGACGACGAGCGTGACGACGGCGATGACGAGGATCTCGGTGAACGAGATGCCGAACACGGAGGAAAGCTACCGCGGCGGTCGAGACCAAGCAATCGACCGTGCACCGCGGGAATGTGGGGTCAGGGCTCGATCCAGATCGGGTTCGTCAGGGCAAAGGGGCGCACGCGCGGCAGATGGACGTTCGGCAGATCGCGGACGCCCTTCGCGATCACCACCACGAACGTCGGTCCCGACACGACCAGGTCGAACGTGGTGTCCAGGCGAAGCACGTTCCTGGTCTCCTTGACCGGCAGCCAGCGGACGCGAGAAGCGTTCGAGCCGACCAGGACCTCCACCTCGCGCACGTCAATCCACGGCGCGGCTCGAACGCGTACGTGCAGGGGCAGTCGCGTGCCGCGTCCCCGCACCGTGCCGCCCGGGCCGGTGCCCAGGACGGAGACGTCCACGATGGGGCCGGTCGTCACGGTGACCTCGCCGCGCTTGACGGCCTCCATCACCGCAGCCGGGTCGGCGGCCAGATCGTCGTCGTCGGTCGTGGCGGTGCCCCAGCGGATCATGTTCCGTGGAACGCCCGGGTCGTGGAATGCGAGCTTGTGCGAGTCGCTGTTGCCCGTCGCGGTGTAGCGGTGCCCCTGGCCGAGCAGGTGGAGCCAGTCCATGACGACGAGGCGAATCTTCGGTTCACTGGTCGCGTCGAGCCCGTTGAACACCTCGAGGGCGTCGAAGTCGGCGACGTACTCGTCCTTGAACTGCGGGGGCACCCGGCCGGACTTCGGGTCCAGCTTGTACCGCCAGAAGTAGCCGATCTTGTCCCAGCGCGGGTGATTGACCTGAAGCACGCCGGACGGTGACGCGCGTCGCATGTCGGCGAAGAGGGCCTTCGGTGTGGTGTTCGTGTACTCGACGTTCTCGTCCGCGGGCATGGGGAACAGGTTGAAGTGGCCGAAGCGATTGCCGACCGTGCTCACCTCGGTGCCCGTGACGGTGAGGAGCGGTCGTGCGAGCGCGCCGGACTCCAGCAATGCGTCGACGCTGGGCGCGTAGTCGGTCACGACGTAGTGATCCGTGGCGGCGGCCAGTTCCACGCCCTCGGCGGCGATGGAGATGACCCGCGTGGAGCACGCGATGTCGGCATCGACGCTGGCCGCTTGATGGAGGTGCAGGTCCGCGGAGATCCACCCGGGGGTCTCGATGACGCGCGGGAGGCTGCCTTCCAGCGTCGACCGCTCTCCGTCCTTCAGCGTCACCACGAAGCGCGCGACGTCCCGCTCGATCCCGGAGCTGCCCAGCACCTCGTACTTGCCGGGCTTGAGCGCGCGCTCGAATCGGCCGTTGCCGCTCCACACGAATCGACTCACGCCCGTCTCGTCGCCGTCGTTGCCGAAGTTCGGATCGCTCGTCCCGTCCAGGCCACGGAACGACAGCTTCGACGCGATGGGCTGCCCTCGTTCGTCCGTCAGCGTCACGGCGACCGACGCAGTGCGAACCGGTGGCGCCTTGGCGTCGATGGTCTCCCAGGACAGGAGTCGCTGCACCGTGGCCGTCTCACCCGGGCGGACGGTCACCCGGTCGTACGCCGTCAGGATCGACGGCTGCAGGCCGAGGAACTTCCCCGCGAAGTCGACGCGCATGGGCGTGGGGGCGGACGTCAGGAGCTTGAGGTCCCCACCGGCTCCACGACGGCCCACCCACCTGGCCTGCCCGGAGAACTTCGGACCGACGCGGCCGAAACCCTCGACGAAGTAGTCCACGTTGCCCCAGCGGACCTCGTCCCCGAGCCCCACTCCGGAGAGGCGGCCGCCGGACTTGTGGACGAACTGCGTCGTGATCACGAGCTTCGGTTCGTCCCCGGCGAGGCGATAGGTCTGGATCATGTCCAGCGTTCCCGCGCCGAGGGAGATTTCGGCGGTCGCGCGGATCGAATCGCCGTCGATCTCGGTGGTCGTCGCGCGAACGTCGTGCGCCCCGCGCGCGTCCGTGACGATGGGGTTGATCGACCAGAGCCCGTCGATGGAGGACAGGGACTTGAGCTGAGGTGCCGTGGGAAGGGCGTCGCTCTCGCGCCAGAAGTCGACGAGCCATCCGTCGGACTTTCGGACGATGGCCGTGCAGGTGGCGTTGCGAAGGGCGTAGTCTCCCGGCTTGCCGAAGACGCGCAGGCGGCCCGCAACGACGTCTTCCGTGACGACGAACGCGCGCCTTGGGCCGCCCTGGGTCGCCCCCACCGGGACGACGCCCACCGAAAGCAACAGAGCCGTGAGCCAGAGCAGCGCGCGCGCGCGCAGGGGTGCGAGGCGAGAAAACCCCGTCACCGAACTCCCACGAAGACCCCGCGCTCGTTCGCGCCGTGAATTTCCCTGCGCAGCGTGTCCTCCTTCGCCGCCACGTCCGCCTCCCCGCGCTTGCGGCGGTGCTTCACGAAGGCGAGGTCCACCAGGGCGAGCTGCTTGCGTCTCGCGGCGAAGTAGCCGCTCGGTGTCCCCATCAGGGAGAAGAAGTTCCAGAACGGTACGAGCATCGCGAGGGTCGTCGTGTTCTGGAGCTCCTTGGGATGGAGCGTTCGTCCGACCTCGTCCGCGAGCCCCCGGACGACGATGGCCCGATCCCTGAAGACGAGCGCGACGATCACGACGAAGAAGATGAGGTCGAAGGCCCAGAAGATGAGGAACTTCATGACCACTCCTGCGCCGCCGTGGAAGCTCACGAGGTAGTTGTGCAGGAAGTGCAGCCCCACCGCGGCCGACCAGCCGCCGATGGGCGCGATGACCTTCAGGAGCGGGTTGCGCGTCTCGGCGGCGATGCCGATGCCGAGCCCCGTCATCGCCGTGAAGGACGCATGCCCGAGGCCGGCCATGATGGTGCGAATGACGAAGACCGCGGTGAACCCCGCGACGCCGCTCTGACCCGCGGCGCTCGTCATGTACAGCGCATCTTCCAGCCAGGTGAACCCGAGTCCGATCACTCCGCCGTAGATCGCGCCGTCGAGCGGGCCATCGAGCTCCTTCAGCCAGAGCGAGGAGAGCCCCCACACGAAGACGAGGAAGATGCCCTTGGTCGACTCCTCCACGAGCGGTGCGACGAACGAGGCCGTGGAGGCACGGAGCAGCGGGTCGTTCTCGCGCAAGTCGAGCGCCACCCCCACGGCGATGCCCCCGAGCTCGTTGCCGATGATCGCGAAGCCGGTGGCGCCGAGGAAGCCCCAGAAGAAGCAGACCGCGAGAAGCCAGGTCGGCTCGGGCTCGTACCTGTCCACGCCCTTGATGATGATGAAGTAGACGACGATGGCCGGAGCCACGACGAGGAGCGCGAACAGGAGGACGAGCAGCACACGGGGAGCTTACCCCAGGGCGCCAAGTTCCCCGCCGAGCGGGGCGAAGTCGCACCCCCAGGGCCTCCACGCGTCCTCGCCCGGACGCTCACGTCGGCGTCTGCGCCGGCTTCCACGCGGGCGGCTCCCTGCCCCGGTGGAGCGGATCTTCAGCCCTCGCATGCCCATGCGGGGGTCGGCATTCGGGCTCGACTTTTTCGAGACGTCGTGCGATCGGTGCCGCGCCGTTGGAGAGCCGCCGTCCAGATCGTAGAGCGGGATGGGGACCACCTCTGGGGAAGCACCCGTCGGGCGCGCCGCGCTCGGCCTGCGCTGCGCTCGCGGCGCTCCTTGCGGCGTCGACCGCGAGCGCGCAGCCGCTGGTCACCGGTCCCGAGGTCCAGGAGGCCAAGGTCCGGAGCATCGACATCGTCGACTCGCACCTGGAGCTGCTCGCGACGCAAGCCCGGGTGGGCGGACCGATGACGCTCGGAACGTTCACGACTCGCTGGGCGCCCACGCGGATGCTCCTGAGCACCGGGGAGCGTGTTCCGGCGAACCTCAGCCGCACGCAGTTCGGGGGGGGCGCCTTCCTCGGCTCGCTCGAGGGCGGTGCCTTCGGTGGCGTCCTCTTCGATTTCGTCCGTCTGTCGAACCCGTTCTACGCGAGCATCCCGAACTTCAGCGGTGGTGAGGGCGGCGAAGCCGCGGTTCACGCGGGCGTCGCCATTGCCCGGGTCGAGGTCTCGTACGCCCTGGCCGTCAGCGGCCTCGGCGACACGAACGACAACCGCGACCCCTTCGGGAACTTCCGCAGCGAGAGGGCCGAACGAATCGACTACCAGGCGAACACACCGTACCCCACGGGGTCCGGCGGTAACCCTCGCCCGAAGTTCTCGTTCTTGTCGGCCTACGAGGCTCGCACCGGCGCGTTTCTCTCGCTGGTGTGGGTGGAGCACGGCGGGGAGACGAAGCTCGAGGAGACTCGTCTCCACCTGCAGCCGCTGAGCGGCCTCGTGCCGAAGTCGATCCGCGACGTGGCCGGGCTCCCTGCCGTCGGCCTTCGCAAGCTCGACGACGCCATCGACTACTACGGCGAGGCGAAGCGGGGTGAGCTGCTGGAGCCAGGCGATCCGGTTCCGGAGCCGCCGACGGTGGGCGCCGCCCAGTACGAGACCGACTTCGGGACCGACGACGTGCTTCGCGGAGGACTTCGATGGCGCGCGCGGCTGCGCGTGAGCCCGAGCGTGCTGTTCCGCTACGCTGAACTGGGGTACGTGCAGGAGTACGATCTGGCGGAAGACAAGGGCGTTCGCGTCGGAGCGCGGGCGATGGTGGTCTCCCGCAGCGACGAGTACGCGCCGGCGGGAGAGGGTTACGTCTTCGGTCGCGCGGGCGAGCGGGACCGTGGGTTCCATCTGGGGCTCTCGTACAGCTACGATTCGCCCGACGGCGCGACCTTCCTGCCGATTCGGCAGGCGCACGTCTTCGGCGTGCAGTTCGTGCTCGGACCCCCGGACGGCGCGCGGCCGCTCGTGCCGCTCGTCCGTGAGATTGACGAACGACAGGCGAAGGGGAAGGGAGCGGTGAAGTGATCGCGAAACACCTTGGCCCGTTCTGCGTCGCCGGCGCGGCGCTCGCGCTCGGCTGCGCCAGGAGCGACGGACCGAACGCCGAGTGGGATCCCGCGGTTGCCGTCGCGCTCTCGGTGGAGCAGTACCTGGCGCCCGGCACCGCGAAGGTGAAGCTCTTCGAGCCGTTTCCACCGAGCTTCGCCCTCGGTGAGACGCGAGTGGGTGTCTCGCCCGCGGGCGCAGGCAGCTCGCTGGTGTCGATCGTGGTGCGCCACGGCATCCTCACCCGCAGCGGTCGCGCAGCCCAGGAGGGGTTGTTCGAGCTGCGGGACCCAGGTGCGGCGGTTCGCCACACGCGACCCGCGGACGCCCCCTTGCTCGCGTGGACGCTTCAGGCCACGGCCGACCTACAGCGGCTCGTCGCGCCGGGCGCTGGCCTGGTGGTGCAGTGCGCGGAAGCCAGCGCGGCGATGGCGCTAGAGGGTTCGAAGGTGGTCGCCGTTCCCACGCCCGACGGCGTGTGCGAAGGGAGCACGCTGCTCGGACCCGCGCTCGACGCGTCGCGGGTCGCGCGCGCTCGCGTTCCGCGGAACGGCGAGCTCGAGCTCTCCACCATGGGCCCGGACGGGACCGTCGCCGCGTCCAGCACCGTGACCACGCCCCTCGGCGCGCAGCTCGCCGCCGTGGGCGAGGTGGAGCAGGGCCGGGTCGCCGCGGTGCTGGTGACGTCGAGCGGGCTCGTCGGGGTCGACTCGATGGGCGCCACGACCCCGACTTCGGTCGTGACGGGCTACGACTTCGCGGGGTTCGCGTTCGCGGGGTCACGGGCGCAGCTCTTCCTTCTCGGCGGGGACGCCGTCGAGTGGGATCTCGGGGATCCCACTGCCACGCCAAGCTCCATCGCGTCTCCGTTTCCTCCCGAGGGGTTCGACACGTGGATGCAGCGCGGGACTCCAGGCGCCGCCGTGGCGGAGAAGGTGGAAGTCGACCCCACGGACGATCGTCAGCGCGTTCCGGTCGCGTACACGGCGCGCTTCTTCCGGGAAGGCGCGTTCGTGACCGCCTCGGCGCCCTCGACGCCCTGCGTGCGTCGCCAGGACTGCCGCACCCACGGCGAGAGCTACCTGCTGGCGGTCCTCGACGTGCCCGCCGGTCCGCTGGGGATCTACGCGTTCTGGGCCTGGACGAGCCCCATGGCGCTCTACCTCTCCCCGCTCGCTCGCGAGGAGGTCCCGTGACGCGCGCGGTCGGCTCGGTGGCCACGACCCTCGCCCTCGGCGTCGCGATGACGACGGCATGCGTCGTGACGGGCGTCGACGGCGGACCGGGAGATGCGCCCGAGTTCTCGACCGGATCCGGCAAGCCCGTGGTCGTGGGCGCGGGTGGCGCTGGCGGAGCGGGCGGAATGGCGGGTGCCGACGGCGGGGGTGCCGGAGGCACTGCAGGCGCTGGCGGCGCTTCGGGGACCGCCGGCACGGCCGATGGCGGCGGGGCCAGCGGATGCGATCCGGCGTGCGTGCTGCGCCACTGCGGCGACTGCGACGGCGACGCCTCGAACGGTTGCGAGGCGCGCCTCGACACGCCGGGAAACTGCGGAGCGTGCGGTCGCGCGTGCGGCGCGGGCACGTGCAACCTCGCGGGAGCGTGCGACCCTGAGATCTTCCAGGGCGGCGGTCGCGTGGTCGCCATCGGCGCCACGGCGGGGGGCGCGGCGTTTTCGCTCCGGCGCTTCTCTCCACCCTCGCAGGGTATTCACGCCGTCAATGGCGCGATGGCGACCCTGCTCACGACGGTCCCCGCGCTCGACGAGCGGGATCGCGTCGTGGTCGAAGGTTCGCAAGTCGTCTTCTCGCAGTCCACCGGCGTGTTCGAGATCCCCCTCGCGGGCGGGATGCTCACGGACGTGCGCAACGGCAGCGAGGTGTATCTCGCCGGGGCCGACTCGACCTCTGCCGTGGTGGCGCGAGTCCAGGTGCCGCCGCCAGGGTTCTTCCTAGAGCGGGTGACGCGCAGCACCGGGGCCGGCGTGTTTCACTGCATCGACGAATACCAGGATGGTTCCCTCGAGCCGAGCGGTACCGTGCTGGTCGCCAAGACGACGGGCCTCTTCCGGTACGATCTGTCGAGCGCGGGGTCGGCCTGCGCGGGCGACCCCGGCGTACCGCTCGCCATGGCGAACGTGAGGCGCGTCGTTGCCGGGACCTCGGTCGCCTGGTTCATCGTCGCGGGCACGCCGGCCGAGCTCCGGAGCGTCGACGGCGCGGGCGTCGGGTCCGTCATCGGCCCCGCCGAGCCGGCGGACGACGGCAGCTTCGCGCTCGGCGCCGTGCGCGATGCCGTGGCGTACGGCGAGCTAGCCCTGGGCGCAGACGGCGTCGAGCACTTCTTCGTGACGGTCGCTCGCGCCGACGGAACTCGAACGCGCGCCGCCGCCCTGTCGAGCGTGCCCACCGCGCTCGCCGCAGACACGCAGTGGCTCTACGTCGGCGTGGACGGATTCCTCGGGCGCGTTCCGGTGCCGTAGGGCAGGAAGGATCGCCCGCGTCCGACGTGCGGCGCTCGCCTCACCGCAGCAGCGCCTTGGCAATGACGAGGCGCTGGATCTGGCTCGTTCCTTCGTAAATCTGCAGGACCTTCGCGTCGCGCATCAGCTTCTCGACGGGGTAGTCGCGGACGTAGCCGTTTCCGCCGAACACCTGCACCGCATCCACCGCCGTCTGCATGGCGGCGTCCGCACCGAACGCCTTCGCGTAGCTCGAGACGATGGGATCGCGCACGCCGTGATCCAGGTTCCATGCGGCCTTCTGGTAGAGCAGACGGGTCGCCTCCGTGCGAATCCCCATCTCGGCGATCATCGCCTGCACGAGCTGGTGCTCTGCGATGGGTACGCCGAAGGCCTTCCGCTCCTTCGCGTACGCGACCGACTCGTCCAGACAGCGCTGCATGAGGCCGGTGGCCATGGCGCCGATGTCGGGGCGTGTCTGGTTGAACGTCTCCATCGCGAGCTTGAAGCCCTGGCCTTCGGGGACCAGGAGCTGACTCTTCGGCAGCTTCACGTCCTCGAAGTGCACGGCGGCGGTGTCGCTCGCGCGCTGCCCGAGCTTGTCTTCGTGCTTGCCGGGCCGGACGCCGGGCGTGTCGCGATCGACGATGAAGGCCGCGATTCCCTTGTGCCGAAGCTCCGGGTCTGCGGTGCAGAAGACGACGTAGAAGCTGGCGAGCGTCGCGTTCGTGATCCAGCACTTCTGGCCGTTGATGACGAAGTCGTCGCCGTGTCGCTCGAAGCGTGTCGTCATCCCCGCGACGTCGCTGCCCGCGCCCGGCTCCGTGGTGCAGTAGCTGCAGAAGATGGGCTCGCTGGTGAGGCGCCCCAGGTAGCGCTTCTTCTGCTCTTCGGATCCGCCCAGCTTGATCGGAGTCAGTGCGAGCGTGTTCGCCAGCATGCTCGTCTGGATCCCGGTGCAGCCGTAGGCGAGCTGCTCGGCGATGAGGGTGTTCTCGAGCTCACCCAGGGCCGCTCCCCCGTACTCCGCGGGCACCGTGGGGTTGATGAGGCCAATCTCCCAGGCGGCCTCGAAGACCTCCCGGGGAAAGCGGCTCTCGCGATCGCACTCGGCCGCCACCGGCAGGATGCGCTCCCGGGCGAAGCGCCTGGCGGTGTCGACGAGGGCTTGCTGCTCCTCGGAGAGGCTGAAATCGAGCATCGTTCACTCCTTTGCGCGGCGCCTGGCGCGTGTCACCTCGGCGCGTACCGCGCGCGCGCCGAGGACGTAGCCCAGGGCCAGCCCGATGAGGAGCACGCCCGGGATGTAGATGACGTGTTCGGCCGTCACGTCACGGCTTGTCGGTCAGCTTCGCCAGGGCGCCCTCGATCCGGCTCAACCGGTCGTCGAGGACACGCTGGCGCCGAACGCCGAGCAACACGAGGCCGAGGATCAGCGCCCAGAAGACGACGTAGGCGCTGGCGAGCATCGCGCCCGCGCTGGTCGTCTCGGTGCCCCCCTCGACCGCGACGAACTGGGTCGAGCGATCGGCCGGCGAAGCCGAAGCCTTGTCAGATGGGTTCATTCAGTCGTCCTCGAGCACTCCGTTGGCGGCGGCGAGCTCCTCGGCTCGTGCCAGTCGATGACCCGAGAGGGCCAGCCTGGCCCTCACCCACAGAAGCACGACGGCGAGGAGCGTCATGGCGACGAAGCCCGCGACGAGCGCGTGCACCATGGCCGGATGCCCGAGACCCCCGCCGCCCGTCGAGATGACCTTGGGGTGGTTGCCGCTCCACTTCTGAACCGAGTAGTGGATGATGGGCAGATTTGCCGTTCCCAGCACGCCGAGCGCGGCGGCGAACTTCCGCTCCGCCTCGCCGTCGCCCGCGAACGTGCGGAGCACCACGACGGCGACGTACACGAGCAGGCTCAGGAGGCTCGTCGTGAGGCGTGGATCCCACGTCCAGTACACGCCCCACGCCTTCTTCGCCCACAGCGGGCCGGTGGTCATGACCACGACCCCGAAGATCACGGCGACCTCCGCGCCCGCGCGGGCCCACGCATCTCGGCGATCGTTGGGCGTGAGCAGGTAGGCCGCCGACGCGACGAGGCAGACGACGCCCCCGAGATACATGGCGTAGGCCGCCGGGACGTGAATGTAGAAGATCTTCTGGGCGAGCCCGCCGGCTGCCAGCTGCGCCGTGGGCGCCTTCGTGAAGACGAAGAAGACGAGGTAGGCGAACGCGAGACCGGCGGCCGCCAGCAACGCGACGAACGATGCGTCAGCTCGCTTCATCCGGACGCGAAGCTATCGGGCATGCGCCCTCGAAGCAAATCCCGCCGGGAGGAGCACCAAAGAACCAACCGCCCGGGGCGTCTTCAGACGTCGCACGTGGCTCGCGCCAGGAGTGCGGTGAGGTGCGCGCGGATCACCTCGAACTCCTTGATCGTCAGATCGACGTCCGCCTCGCGCAGGCGGCGGGCGGCGTCCACCAGGTCGAAGCTGGTCCCGGAGCCGTTGACGAAGGCCACGCGCGCGAGCCGCGCGCTCTCCCGCGCGATCTCCCGGGCGCGGGCGCCGACCTCGAGGTTCGCCTTGGCGACGAGGATGGTCCGGTCGGCCTGGGTGACCTCGAGCTCGGCGCGACGCTGGGTGTCGGTCAGCTGCTCGCGCGCGACCCGCACGCGGGAATGCTCCGCCTCCTTCCGACCGTACCGCAGACCTCCGTCGTACAGCGGCCAGACGAGCTGCGCACCCACGGTCCACGTGACGTGTTCACCGTTCGGGCTCGTCCTGTCCTCCGACAGGTACGTCAGGCTCGAGACCAGGTCCACGGTCGGCGCGAACTGCCAGTCCACGTTGTCGACGCCGCGCTCCGCGAGGGCGACGTTCGCCGCGGCCGCTCGCACGTCGGCGCGCGAGGCGACGGAGTCCTCCGCGCGGCAACTCGCGCGCGCGTCGGCGGCCATGGAGGCCACCTCGATTCCGGGCTTGACGCCCCAGCCCTCGGAGTACCCTAGGGCGAGCCCGAGCGCCTCGCGCGATCTCCTCACGGCTTCGTCCGCAGAGACGATCTGGGCGCGAGACAGGGAGACCTCCTGCTCGGCGCGGAGGACGTCGACGGCGCTCGCCGCGCCGAGGCGAGCCCTCGTGCGCGTCAAGGAGAGCGTGGAGAGCGCGGAGCGGAGCGCGATGCGGCTCATCTCGGCGACGCGCTCTGCCGTCACCACGGTGACGATGGTGTCTGCGACCGCGGCGAGAACGAGTCGCTCGGCGTCCTTCGCCGAGAGGCGCGAGGCTTCCGCGGCCTGCTTCGCCGTTCCATGGGCCTGCCACGTCGCCGGCGCGAAGAGTGGCTGCCGGAGGCTGAGTCCCGTGTTCCACGTCGTTGCCGGGTCCGGAATGTCCCCCTGGGTGAGGCCTCCACTGCCGAAGCGCAGACCAGTTCCGCGCAGCAGGTGATGGTTCACGTTGGCGGTGCCCACGAGGGAGGGGAGGGCGCCGGCGAGGGCCTGCCGGGCCTGCGCGCTCGCGGCCTCCACGTTGGCCGCGGCGATACGGAGCGAAGACGAGCGGCCCCTCGCGGTGGAGATCGCCTGCTGCCACGACGCGAGCATGAATCGAGGTGGTGGTATGGGATCCAGCATCGGGTCGCTCACCTCCGGGACTCGCGGCTCGTCCGCAGGAACGGCCGGGGCGGCCTCCGCGACCGGCGCGGAGCCTGGGACCGCAGGGTCGGCGGCTGGGGCGGGCTGGGCCGCGGCGGCCAGGGGGAGGGCGATCAGGCGCGCGCTGAGGCGGAGGGTTCGAAGCTTCCACAGGGGGCGGGACGACATGGGCCGGGACATAGCGCGCCGAACCAGCCGCACCAATTCCCCCGGGGCGCTTCTCCGGGCGCCGAACCCATCACCGTTCGAGTCAGCGGGCGTTCCACCGCGCCAGGATTCGATCCGCCTGGCGCGCGCCCACGACCCGCGCCAAGGTCCGCCGCGCCCTGACGACATCCCCGGACCTGGAAAGCGCCAGGGCGTATGACGCGGCGACTTCTCGATCGCGCGGGAGCAGCCGACAGGCGCGGCCCAGGAGGGGCAGGGCGGCGGCCGTGCGCCCCAGCGCTGCATCGAGCAAGTGTCCCAGGTTGTGCAGGTAAGCCCCGTCGTCCGGCACCAGCCGAAGCGCTCGGCGGTAGGCGCGTGCTGCCGCGCGTGGATGGCCGAGCACGGTGAGGGCGAGGCCGAGGGCGCCCCACGCGCGGCCATCCTCGGTCCTCGTGAGAAGTCGGCGCGCCACGAGCGCCGCGCGCCAAGGCTCGACCGGAGCCAGGAGCTCCGCGAGGCGGCACAGCGCGAAATCGTGGGCCGGCGATCCCTCATCCGCCGCGGCGCAGAGTCGTTCGAGCATGGGAACGAGGTCCCGCGCGTCGAGGCCCCGCTCCAGCGCCCACCCCACCTCCGACAGGATGCGATCCGTCTCGGCGGGCTCGAAGCGCATCACACCGATAGGTAGCTGGAATCCTGGCCATCGGCAACGAATCCGTCGTCGACTTCGACGGTCGAGGCCGGGCTTTCTCGCGCCCGTCCTGGAACGATCCTTGCGTCGTGTCCGCTCGAAGCGAATCCGACGCGCTGCCCCCGCATCAGGGGCGTCGCGCCAGCTCCGCGGCTGCGGTCCGGCTTCCTAGGGTCGCTCCATCGAGCGCTGCGAGCGTCCTTTCGACGGCACTCTTCTTGACGCCGACGAAGGAATGCCGGTGGCGGACGCGCACGAAACCGGTGTCCTCCTTCGCCACGCCGCCGGCGTCGTGCAGCGCCTCGCGGAGGTCGCGCGCCGTGATGCCATCGCGCCGGCCCACGTTGACGAAGATCTCCTCGAGGTCCAGCGCGTCGAGATCCCCGTTCGGTGCCTCGTCGTCGTCGACGTCGCGTGGGCGTTGCTCGCGCCGCTCGTGCGCGCCCCTCCGTTCGCCCGCGGAGGCCCCACGCTCCTGACGGTCGTCGGCTGCGTTGCGTGTCCGCGGTGGTCGACCGCCCGTGGGTTCGGCGCCGCGCTCGCGCGGTTCGGTGGAGTCATTGCGAGGCCGCTCGCGGCGCTCGGGTCGGTCGGCGGAGTCGCTCCGGCGTGACTCTGCGACGTCGCGCGGGCGGCGCTCTCGTCGGTCGCGGTCCGCATCCGCGCCGCGCTCGTGCCGCTCCTCGGCGTCGCGCCGGGAGGGTCGAGGCCGCTCCTGGCGCCTGCCGGGCGGTTCGGCGCGCTGCTCGCTCGGCGTCCGTGCGGGCTCGGCCGGCACGGGGGACGGAGTCGCGACCGGAGGGACCGGCGCCGGAGCCTTCTCCCGGCGGGCTGTGGCGCCTTCGTCCTGGGCGTCCGGGTGCTTGCCGAGGTGCTCGCGCAGGAGCCCCGCGACGACGTGCTCCGCCTGCGGGTGGCTCAGGAGGCGGCGAGCCAGGCCGATCTCGTCCGGATGGTACGCGGCGTCTCCGAAACCCCGCGACAGGACCGACAGGACGTCGGCCTCCGCCTGGGTCCGCAGCTCCCTGGCGCTGGGCAGCGTCCGCTCCACGGGGCGGATCTTGTACGTGAGGCGCAGCACGTACAGGTTGCCGATGTCCGACGGCGCCACGAGGGAGACCGCCGTTCCGAGCCGGCCGGCGCGACCCGTGCGGCCGGTACGGTGCACGTACTGCTCGGCGGAGTCCGGAAAATCGAAGTTGAGGACGTGGGTGAGGTGCGAGACGTCGATTCCCCGTGCCGCCACGTCCGTGGCGACCAGGAAGCGGAGCTTGCCCTCGCGTGTTCGCGCCATGACGCGTTCGCGTTCGACCTGCGTCAGGTCGGCGTTCAGCCAGTCGGCATCGAACCCACGCTTCTGAAGCGCGCCGGCGACCTTCTTGGTCTGGTCGCGCGTGTTGCAGAACACGATGGCGCTCTCCGGGTTCTCGACCTCGAGGATCTGCAGGAACTCCGTCGTCTTGTCCGCGCGGCTCACGTACACGTAGTGCTCGATCTCGAGCGCCCCGATGTGATCGCCGCTGAGCGTGATGAACTCTGGATCACGGAGGCGGTTCTCGGCGATGCGCACGACGTCTCGCGGCACGGTCGCGCTGAAGAGCATGGTCTGCCGCTCGGCGGGCAGGCGAGACAGAATGTCGGTGATCTGTGGCAAGAACCCCATGGAGAGCATCTCGTCGCACTCGTCGAGCACCAGCGTGCGGATCCCCGAGGGGTTCATCGTCCTGCGCGAAAGGTGATCGAGCACCCGCCCTGGGGTGCCGACGACGATCTGTGCGCCGTCCTCGAGCTCCTTGACCTGCGTTCCCATCGCGGCGCCGCCGTACACCGCCGCGATCTTCACGCCACGGTGCTTCGACAGAGCCTCGAGCTCCCTCGTGACCTGCAGCGCCAGCTCCCGGGTGGGACACAGGGCCATCGCCTGGAGCGAGGACTGCCCCCGCTTGACGACGCCGTCGATGAGGGGGAGGCCGAACGCGGCGGTCTTTCCGGTGCCGGTGCGCGCCTGGACGACGATGTCGCGCCCCCGAACGGCCGACTCGAACACGGCGCGCTGGACCGGGGTCGGGTGGACGTAGCCCATCTCGTCCACGGCCCGGCGAACCTCCGGCGAGAGCGGGAGGATGTCGAAGGTCGGCGGAGCGTCGGCGTCGTCGGTCATGAAAGGGCCGCGAGCTTAGGCTCGATGCCTGCGCGTGGCCACACCGGGCGACGATTCAGGGCTCCGCGAGCCAGCCCTGCTCGAGCGACGCGATTTCTCGCCTTCGCGGAGCCAGATCGATGGCGCCGTACCGCACCGCATGCTCCTCGGCGTAGCGCCACCGCCGGACGGTCACCACCGCGCGTGCGCCCGTCCTGTCCGGAGCGCACCGCCGGGCAATCGTCCCTTCCCGGCTCCACGCGCCCTCGAGCTCGGTCCGAAAGCGGTCCATGGCCGCCTTCTCGCCCCCGGTCTCGCCATCCGCGGACTCGCGGCCCTTCCGGACCGCCGTGACCAGCTCCCGAACGCCGTCCTTGCAGGACAGCGTCGCGTCCGAGGCGGGCGGGAACCAGACCTGCGAGACGATCTGGAAGGTGCAGATCGACGTGAACGCCGTGACGATCGCCGCGAAGACGCCCAGGCCCACGCGCCGCCCCGCGCGCCGCGCTCTCTCTCGGCGGTCCTCGCCCTCGACGGAGTCCACGGGGCCAACGCGTACGGCACCGGAGCGTCCCGGCGCAACCATCGGCCCGAGAGGCCACCCAAAAGACGGCACACCCCATTGACCGGACGGGGTTTCAAGTCTATCTGAAACATTCGAAAGATGGTGACGCCGATGGACGCGGCCCTGCAATCCCTGGTGGAGTCTGGAAGGGCGACCGGCGCCGACGCTCGAGCAGAGGACCGGCTCGCGCAGGTCCAGACGGCGCTCGCGGGGGATCTCGCGCGGGTCGAAGCCGCGATCGTGGACGCCTCGCGCGCCGGGCCGGAGCCTGGCCGCCTGGCGCTCGAGCACCTCGTCGGCCACGGGGGGAAGCGCGTTCGGCCGACGGCGGTGCTTCTCGCCGCCGCGTGCTTCGGGCCGATCCCCGCGGCGGCGCGGGAGGTCGCGGTGGCCGTGGAACTCGTCCACAGCGCGACGCTGCTCCACGACGACGTCATCGACGAGGGCGACGTTCGCAGGGGCGCCCCCGCCGCGCGCCGGCTCTGGGGCAACGCCGTGAGCGTCCTCGCCGGCGACCTCGCGCTCGTCCACGCGCTGCAGCGAACGGCGACCCACGCCCCCGAGCTCCTACCGTCGCTCCTCGGGACGCTGCGACAGCTCGTGGACGGCGAGATCATCCAGCTGCGCGGGCGGCGGGAGATCGACCTCGAAGAAGACACGTACCGCGCGGTGCTGGAGCTCAAGACGGCCTCGCTGTTCGCCTGGGCGGCGCGCAGCGGCGCGCGCGTCGGGGGAGCTTCGGAGACGGAGGCCGATCGCCTGGCGCAGTTCGGCCAGCAGCTCGGCTTCGCGTTCCAGCTCGTCGACGACGTCCTCGACTACTCCGGGCACGCGACGGGAAAGTCGCTCTTCGCGGATCTGCGCGAAGGCAAGGTCACGCTGCCGCTCATCATCGCGGTCCGGCGCATCCCGGCGCTCGCCGAGCTCGTCCGCCGCATCCACTCGGGCGACGAACGAGCGGTGGAGCTCGTCAGCCAGAAGGTGGTCGCGAGCGGGGCCTGCGACGAGGTGCGGCGGCGAGCGAAGGAGTGTACGGACCGCGCGGTCGAGGCGCTCCACGGCATCCCGCTCGGGCCCGCGCGATCCCTCCTCGAGTCGTCTGCGCGGGATCTGGCCTCGCGCAGGGGGTGAGGGTGACGCGGCGGCCTCGAGAGCTCTGGGAGAGCGAGCGACTGGTGACGGACCTCGTGGGGCGGCTCATCGAGTTCTGGGGATTCAAGCGCAACATGGGGAGAGTCTGGGCGGTGCTCTACCTGTCCACCGAACCGCTCACCGCGCACGACGTTCGCACCGCCCTGAAGCTGTCCACCGGCGCCGTGAGCATGACGCTCAACGAGCTCGCGCGATGGGGCGTCGTGAAGAAGGTCTGGGTCCCCGGCGAGCGCAAGGACTACTTCTCGGCCGAGACGCAGATCTGGAAGATGGTCTCGCGCGTGATGGCCGAGCGCGAGGGCGGCGAGATCTCCCACGCGATGGAGGTCTGTGAAGAGGCGCTGCGGCTCCTGACGGTCCGCGCCGGCTCCGCCAGCGGAGAGGACCGCGAGCGCGTCGCGCTGCAGAGGGGGCGCATCGCCGCGCTCCTCGGCGTCGCGAAGCTGGGCAAGAGCCTGCTCGACGGCCTCCTGTCCACGGCGAAGGTCGACGCCGAGCCGCTGTCTCGTGTCGAGCTGCGCTGAGCGGGTCGCTCGTCTCAGTTCAGGAGCTTGCGTTCGGTCGGTCGGGGTTCCTCCGATTCGACGAACGTCGCCGTCACCTCGCGCTCGAGCGCGGCGAGGATGTCCTGCTCGACCAGATCGAGGGCTCCCGCGAGGCGCTCCACGTTGCGCTGGTAGACGAAGACGCGGGCCGTCGGCGCTGCGTCCGGCGCGTGGTGGATGCCGTCGAGCAGGACCAGGGCCCGCGGATCGACCCCGTCCACGACGAGCTCCACGCTCGGCGCGTCACTCACGTAGATCTCGTCCGTTCGGAGAAACGCTCGAAGCTCCGGGTCCAGGGATTCCACGGCGCGCAGCACCGTCACGCGGAACGTCTGCGGCGTGAGGGACCAGGTGGGCTTCGGGAGGTCCAGGTCCAGCTCACGGGACTGCAAGAAGGCGTCCGTGGCTCCTCGGACGTCTCCCCGCTCGTCCCTCACCAGACCCAGGTAGTAGTGCGCCTCGGGGTTGCCCGGGGCGTCGCGGATGGAGTCCTCGATGAGTCGCACGGCCTCCTCGGCTCGACCGACCTCGTACAGGGCGCGGCCGACGAGGAACGCGTGGTTGGGATTGTCGAACGGGCCGCTCGGGAAACGAGCGCAGACGGCGCGCGCCTGGTCGAGGTCGTTGAGCCCGAGGAGCGCGTCGAACTTGAGGAGCAGCGCGTCCACCGTCTCGTCGTCGTTCTCGGCCAGGTCGAGGGCGTGGTCGCACATGTCGATGGCGTCGTCGAACTCGCCGAGCGGGTGGATGTAGACCTCCGCCGCGTTCAGCATGGCCTCGAGGTACGTGTCATCGAGCGCGATCGCCTGACGATAGTGATCGACCGCGTCCTCGAAGTCTCCCTTGAGGGCCGCGACGTATCCCAGCAGGTTGTGCGCTTCGGGAGACTCGCGGTCGAGCTCCAGCGCGCGCCGTGCGGACGCCTCGGCGCCGGCGGGGTCGCCCCGCTGCACGAGGTCCCACCCGCGGTCGAGGTGAGCCGAGAACTCGTCCATTCGGGCTGCTTGTATCTGCCTTGCGTGGTTAGTCAAGCCCGGCAGCCCCAGCCCATGGCGCCGAGCAGCGTCACTCGTGGACGACGATGCGACTTCCAGGGCGCGACGCGCTCGACCAGGCTCCGTGCCATCCCTTCGGTACGGGAGGATCGGAGAAGAAGAAGAGGTGCTTCGCGTCCAGCGGCGCGAGATTCACGCAGCCGTGACTCATCTGGACTCCGAAGTTTCTGTGCCAGAACGCGCCGTGCAGCGCGTACGACCCGCTGAAGTAGAGCACGTAAGGCACGTCCTCGATGCTGTAGGGGAGGTCACCGGCGGCCGAACCGTCACCGTCCATGGTCGTGGTCACGTGCTTCTCCCTGACTCGCCATTCGCCGAGCGGGGTCGCGTGATCCTTCTCCTTGATCGTGGACGACTTCCCGGTCGAGACGAGCGTTGCGTAGACCGGCTGCGTACCGATGAATGCGACCAGCGTCTGCTGCTTTCGGTTCACGGAGATCCAGCGCTCTTCGGGCCCCAGGTCGGCCGGTGGCGCCATCGGCGCCGTCTTTCGGACGTGAATGTTCTTCACCCACACCCCGTCCCGCGTCTCGCTGTAGGTGATCCCCTTGAGGGTGATCTCCTTGCCGGTGAGCGCGATGGGGGTGAAGCGCTCCAGCCGCGAGTGCGGTCGGGTCGTGCGCTTCTCCTCGTCAATCTGGTAGGCCGGCGCCGTCTTCACACCCCCGTAGACCCAGGCGATCGGCAGCTGCCACTTCGCGCCATCCACGCTGACGCCCTGAAACTTGGAGCCCTCCGTCAGCCAGAAGCGATCGGCGGGCGCCACCAGGCCCTTCGTCGTCTTGTACCAGCGCCGGTCGTTCCACCCGAACGGCTTGTCCACGGCCACGTAGAATCCCTCGACCATGCGGCGGGCAAGGACGTCGTCGGAGTCGGCTTGCAGGTGCTCGAGCCGCACCTCGTGGAGGCGACCCTTCGCGTCGTCACGCTGCCACCAGGGCTTCTCGACGGCGGCGTCGGTCGTCGCTGCGAGGCCAGCGTCGCCAGTCGCGCCGAGCGCGGTCGCGGCGGCGACCACGGGCGCGCCGCCGTCGCTCGACCCACGCGGCGGCGCCGCGGGTTCGTCGGCGAGCACGGCCGCGACCTTGGACGCCGGCGGGGTTTCCGCGGCAGGTGGCGTGTCGCCGTTCTCCTTCGCGACCTTCTTCGCGCCCGGCAGGTACGGCTCGTACGTCCACATCTGTTCGCGTGACGGGACGGACTTGTAGAGCGGTGTCCCGTTCTTCGCGTTGCGCGCGTACGTGTAGGGAAGTACCGCGTCCAGGTCGGGTTCGCTCAGCGCGAACTTCACCTGGGGATGCTCGAGATCCGTCGTCCCGAGGTTGCCGCACAGGTAGCCGCCGCCGACGATCTCGTACCAGCCGCCGCTGCACTGGTCCTTGGAGACCGGCTTCGGGTTCACGGGCACGCGCCCGCCGTTGCGGACGTAGCCGATCTTCCGCTCCTTGACGAAGCCTGGCGCGGAGTAGACCGCGGCGGCGACGGCCGTCACCGCGAAGAAGGGACCAGCCCACGGCGCGGGCTCGGGTTCCGGCACCGCGCTCGCCGCGGGTGCTGCGGAGGCGGAGGGCGCGGGGAGCAGCTCCGCGGGAAGCCTCGGCGCACCGGGCTGTCCGGTCACCGTCGCCACCGCCGCGCCGGGCCCGGAGGGTGGGGCGCCTGGCGGTGCCTCGCGATCGCACCCGGAGGTCAGGGCGACCGTGACGAGCAGGGACAGAGGTTTCAGGGGGCGCATGAGACGGCAGCGAGAGGCCCCTACTTTCCACAGCGCGCGCGTTCGAGCCAAGTCCGGCGCCGGCCGGCGGGTCGGCGCGGGCGGCGGCCACGGTGGGTGGGGTGAGGCGCGAGCCACGTCGCGCCAACGATGCGAGCGTCGTGCCAGGTGCGCCCGTCCAGGAACTCGCACGTTCGCCGCGCCACGGGGCGGGGGCTATGGTGTGCCGCGTGGAAGCTCTGCCGCGCCGGCGCGTGCCTTCGGACAACCGCGCGCGCCGGCTCCTCGGCCTCCTTGGCGTCAGCGTGCTGCTGCACGTCCCGCTGACGCCGCTCGGTGCGCTCCTGGGCCTGTTGGGGCTGCTGGGAGACCCCTCGCTCGGCAAGCCGCCTCCGGACCTGGGGGACGTTCTCGGAATTCCCGTCGATTTGCTCGACGAAGGGCGCCCCGAGGCGCCAGCTCCGGTGTCCACTCCGGCCCCGGCGCCCCTCGAAGACGTGGACGATGCCTTCGACGACCTGGACGACGACGAGCCCGAGCCGGCGTCCGTCGTTCCCGACAGGCCGCCGGCCGCGCCGGACGCGGGAATCGAGGCCGCCGACGCGGGTGCCCCTGCCATGGATGCGCAAGCGCCGGGTGACGCCGGCGCAGGGCCCCACGATGCGGGCAAGGGCCAAGGCATTCGGGATCCCGTTGCCGTGCTCGGTGCTGCGGCTTCCGTGGCGGACGCGAACGCGCACGTCCGCCTCATCCTGCACAACGACCGGATCCGGAAGCACGACCTCGGCAAGCGGGTGGGCCACCTGCTGGCCATGGCGCCGCAGTGGCGAACGTTCTTCGGCCCGGCCGCACTCGATCCGGTGCAGGACGTCGATCGCATGCTGATCGCGGGGCCCCAGCTCCGGGACTCCTCGAACGTCGTGGTGGTGATCCAGCATCGCGCAGGCCGCGAGCGCATCCGGACGGCCATCGACGCGCTGATGTCACGGAGGACGCCGCCGGGTCAGTGGGTCGACGTGAACGGCATCGCCGTGGCGGAAGCGTTCGCCGATCGCGCAGAGCGGACGTTCCTGGTGCCTTCGCGCGACGTCGTGGTGCTGGTTCCGCCGAGCGCACGCGCCTCGGCGCTGAGCCAGGTGAAGAAGGGCATGCGCCTGCCGCCGCAGAAGGGCGACGAGGTGCTGTCCGCGTTCATTCGCACTCCGACGAATGCGCTCCGCGGCCTCTTTCCCGTGCCGGAGTCGATTCGCTGGGTGCGGCTCGACGTGACGCCGACCGAAGATGGCGGCGCGACTGCCCGCATCGAGGCGGAGGACGAGAGCCCCGAGTCGGCGAAGCGCCATGCTGACGAGCTGACCCGCGCGATCAACGCTTTGACGCAGGTTCGCCTGGGCGCCGTGGGCGCGCTCTTCGGCAAGCGCGAGCACCGGATCATCGAGCCCGTCACCTTCGCCGCGAGCGGCGTCAGGATCGAGGCGACCCTGCGGGCCACGCCCAAGCAGTTCCGGCTCCTGCTCGAGCAGGTGGCCGCCTTGACCGAGCAGCTCGCCCGCGAGGCTCAGGGAAGCGCGCCCCGGGAGCCCGAGGCGCCGGCCAGCGCGGCGCCGCCCCTGGCGTCCGGTGCGGCCCCCGCGTTGCCCGCCCCGACGGGCCCGGCCGAGCCGGCTCTCCCTCCGGCGCCGACGGTGCCGCCGCCCGCGTCACCCGGGGTTTCGCCGCCGCCGACCCCCGCGCCCTCCGGTTGACGGCGCGTCACCCCGCGGCACGGTCGGCGACGGTGCGGAG
>CAZARU010000098.1:2610-26597 GCA_964487605.1 uncultured Polyangiaceae bacterium | reverse complement strand
CGTTCGCGACGGCGCCGGCGCAGAGCGAGGCGAGCCGCACGCGCAGGATGCCCTCGCCGTGCCCCGTCGCCGAGAACGCGCCTGCGCCGTCGTCGGCGAGCGTCCCCGCGCCGATGATGGGACTGTCGCCGATCCGGCCCGGCAGCTTCGCGGTCGTACCCCCGGTGCTCGTCGCCGCGGCGACGGTGCCGCTCGCGTCGCGCGCCACCGCGCCGACCGTGTTGCCGGCCCACGAGGCGGCGCGCCCGTCGGCGAGCGCTTGCGCGAGGTGGGCGCGCGCCGCGTCGGTGATCATGGCGGCGCTGTCCGCCCGCGTGAAGCCGGCGTGCTCGGCGAAGCGCGCGGCGGCCTCGCCCACGTAGAAGACGTGCGCACCATCGTCGAGGACGGCACGGGCGATCGCGATGGGATGGCGGAATGCCGGCAGCGCGCCGACGGCGCCGGCGGCCAGATCGCTTCCGCGCATGAGCGCGGCGTCGAGGTGGAGCTGGCCGTCCGCGGCCAGGCAGGCGCCCGTGCCCGCGTTGAACCGCGCGTCGTCCTCCAGCAGCTCGACGACGCGCTGCACGGCATCGAGCGCGGCTCCACCGGCGCGCAGGATCTCGCCGCCCGCGTGTGCGGCGTCGCGACATCCCTCCGCGTGCGCCGCGCGCCGGTCGGCGGGCACGGCGCCTGCGCCGCCGTGGACGACGAGCCCCCAGCCGGCGCCTCCGCCCGACCATCGCGCGGTGACCGCCGTCATCGAAGGCCCACCCACGAAGCGCTCCGCGCGGCGAGCGTGGCCGCCATGGGGGCCGCGCCGGCCGCGAGCCACCCGGGCGCCAACCGCTCGGCCGCCACCGCGTGGAGCACGAAGATCACGGCGGCGACGGTCGCGAGCAGCACGGCCGTGCGCTCGGGAGCGCGCGCCGGCACGACCGCCCACAGCGGCGCCACGACGGCGAGGGGGAACGTGGTGACGGCCGCCCAGGCGCCCGTGGGTCGAAACTGGACGGCCGCCGCGCCCGTGAGCGCGGAGAACGCGAGGCTTCCGTCCGCACCGACGCGGACGCCGGCCGTCTGCTCGACCAGCGAGGTGCCTTCGGGGACCCACCGCGAGGTGTGCCCGAAGACCGGGAAGAGTGACGAGGGGTCCGCGAGCGGTGTCAGGAGGGCCGCCGTGGCGACGCCCCCCACGAGCCAGACGCCGACGGCCGCACCCAGCACGGCGCGCGTCGGCGGCGCGCCGAGGGACGCGAGCGCCAGGAGCTCGCCTCGTCGTTCGGCCTGCGCGGCGGCGGCGGCGGCGCCCACGGCTCCGAGCGCCGGCGCGAGCGCCCCGAGGCGCGCGACGCGCATGCGCACCGTGCTGTAGGCCTCGTCGGTCGCGACGACGATCACCGTCGCGACGATCCCGGCGAGGGCGGCGTACGCCAGCGCTCGCCAGCAGAGCGATCGATCGAAGGCGTTCACGACGCGATATTTGCCTGGATTTCGCCCCGGATGGTAGCTCCGCGTGCATGCTTCCGCCGCCGTCCGTGGGCTCGCGCGTCGTCGTCCGCGCGGCCTTGCTCGCGAGCCTCTTCGTTCCTGGCTGCAACTTCGGCGAAGGGGACGCGAAGATCCCCGGCGAGGAGCTCGGAACGTACCGAGTCGTCGCGACGCTCGGCTCGTCGTCGTGCGGCCCCGACGCCCTCGGCGCGCCGGACGTCTGGGAGTTCGACGTGCGCCTGTCGCGGGACGATCCGGATCTCTACTGGCTGAACGGTGAGGAACCGGTGTACGGCACCCTCGCCGCGGACGGCCTGTCGTTCTCGTTCGATACCGAGACGCGCATCACCCTGCAGGAGCCGCGGAACGGCCGTGGCGGCTGCGTCATCGTGCGCAGCGACCGGGCCAGCGGACGCCTCGAGGGCAGCGCCCTCGACGTGCCGGCGTTCGCTGGCGAGCTCCGCTACGGATACTCCGCAAGGGCCGGCTCCGACTGCACCGAGTGGCTGGGGCTCGAAGGGGGCTTCGCGACGCTGCCGTGCTCCATCGACTACGACATCCCCGCGGTTCGCACGGCGTTGCCGGACGAAAAATCGCGTTGATATCAAGCGCTTGTATGCCTCTCTTTGAGCGACTTCGCGAGGGGATGCGTGCAGGGTTCTGGACGACCCACGCGGCCGTGGTACTTCTGAACCGCCGTGCAGGCAGGAGGCCAACGCTTCCGGGATGGTCCCCCGCGGTGAGTCCACACACCCGGTCCGGCACGTGAAACCCGGGGGCGCCCGCGGCCCCCATCAAGTCACGAAACGCCCCCGAGCCGCAGCCGCGGCTCCCACGTCCCCGTGGAATCGGGGGCGTCCGGTCACGCGCCGGAGGAGGTGGAGCCCATATGCAGAGTTGTTGTACCCCGTTCCCGGAGGGTCACCGCCCGTAGTGCTCCGCCCCTTGCCGGACCCTTCAGGGTTCCGGGCGCGGCGCAGCCCCGCCGCGCGGGCTGGTTTTCGGGCGGCACCCCCGGGAGCGCGCGCGTGAGCGCGGCGCTCGCCGGAGACTGCCGGGAATCACGGGGCTACGGTCGGGCCGGGTGGTCGTAACAGCTCCACCCGGCCCGCTTCTATTTTCCCCGAACGGTGCCGGCGCGAGACCGGGTTGCTCGGGCGAGTTTCCTCGGCGGCGCGTGGAAGCTAGCCTCCGCCCACTTTGGACCTCTCGCTGACGCTCGCCTCGAGCGCGCTCTCGGGCGCTCTCGCACTCGCCGACGACTTCTGGACCGCGCCGGTGTTCGCGCGCGAGTCCTGGAGCAACCTGATGTTCGGGACACGCATCGCCCTCACGCTGGGCACGGCGATGCTGATCCTCTACGAGGTGCGCGCTCGCAAGCTGGGGGAGGGGTACTCCGAGCGCTCGCTGCGGCGCTGGGGCATCGGCCTCACGTTCGTCGCGTTCTTCACCTACTTCGACTTCTTCAATCCGAACGTTCGCTACCGCGACTATTACCACCGCCACGAGTTCTTCCACTACTACCTGGGCTCCAAGTTCAACAAGGAGCTCGGCTACACGCGCCTCTACGAGTGCGCGGGGGTGGCGGAGATCGAGAACGGGCGCCGCTCGTTCGTGGAGCAGAGGGAGATCCGCGACCTCGGCGTGAACCTGATCAAGCCGTGGAAGGACACCGAGGTCGGCAAGGACAACGAGTTCTGCAAGAAGCACTTCCGCAACGAGAGCGGCGAGCTGACGCCGAACTGGGAGGCCTTCAAGAAGGACGTGGCGTGGTTCGAGCAGGTGTCCAGGGGCGAGTACTGGACCAACATGCAGAAGGACCACGGGTACAATCCGCCACCCGTGTGGGGCATGACGGGGAAGTTCTTCTCCAGCTTCGGTACGGCCGGACACGACTTCTTCACGTACCTGGCCGGGCTCGACATCCTCTTGCACCTGGGCACCGTGCTGCTCTTCGGGTGGGCGTTCGGCTGGCGCGTCATGACCGTCGCCATCGTGTTCTGGGGCTGCAATCTGCCCGCGAACTTCTACTGGACCGGGGGCGCGTTCCTGCGGCAGGACTGGCTCTTCTTCCTGGTGGCGTCGATCTGCCTGGTGAAGAAGCGCTACTTCGGCCTGGGCGGCGCGGCGCTCACGTGGTCGGCCCTCCTGCGCGTCTTTCCCCTCATCCTGTTCGCGGGCTTCGGGCTGATCGTCCTCTTCCACCTGATCCGCCACCGGAAGTTTCATCCCGATCACAAGCGCCTCATCGCCGGAGCGGCCCTCGCCGGCGCCATCCTCATCCCGGTGAGCTCGGTGGTGACGGCGTCGAACGACCCCACCGTGTCCTACGGAAAGCGCCTGGTGCGGCCCTACGTCGAGTTCGTGGAGCACATTGCCGTCCACAAGGACACGCCCCTGACGAACACGATGGGGCTCGAGACGATGCTCGTGCACGACTGGGATGGACGCATGCGCTTCACGCGCAACGACAACCTGGACGACCCGTTCCAGGAGTGGAAGCAGGGGCGCAAGGACCGGAAGAAGGCGATGCGCCCGGTGCACTTCGCCGTGATCGGCCTCGTGGCAGCGTGGCTCGCCTGGTCGCTTCGCAGGACGAAGCTCCTCTGGGTGGGCCTGGCGCTCAGTCCGCCGCTGGTGATGACCCTGACGAACCTGACCTGCTACTACTACTCGGTCTTCATCGTCTGCGCGGCGCTCGTCAGCGTCCGCCCGATGCTCGGGCCGGTCATCCTGCTCGCCAGCGGGGCGAGTCAGGTCATCGGAGACCGTACCTGGTACTGGATCGACGACCGCTACGCCGCCGAGTCGTGGCTGTTCTTCGTGTTCTCGCTCCTCTTGCTCTACGCCTACTCGCGCCCGTTCAGCGTCGAGCGGCTGAAGGCGTGGTGGGCCGGGCTGCCCGAGCGGCCGGGCCGGCCGGCCCCCGCCGAGTAGACAGGCGCGGCCGACACCGACGGCTCCGGGCGACGCCGACCGCCTCGCCGGGTGGCGCCAAGTAGCCGTAATCACGGACGTGCCGCGCGGCACGGCGCTCGCAATGGGTCCTCCCGTCCACGGAGGAACCCTCATGACCCGCGTCGTCCCCATCAAGGCCCACCGCTCTTTCGACCAAACGGTTCGCCGCCTCGCAGAGGCGTCGGTGAAGAAGCACTTCGACGCCTACGAGGACGTCGCCTGGGACGCGCCGGAGAACCGGATCGTTCAGGACGACCCCCGATGGGAGAAGTCGGAGGAGGACCCCCTCGGTGGGACGTCCTGGTACCGCGGGCTTCCGCAGCCCCTGCGCGCGCAGCTCGGGCTGCACCACGTGGTGACGCAGATGAAGATGGGCGTGGAGTTCGAGTCGGTGCTCGCCAGGGGCCTGCTCGAGTTCGCCGGCACGCTGCCGAACGGCTCGCCGGAGTTCCGGTACGCGTATCACGAGGTGATCGAGGAGGGGCAACACTCGCTCATGTTCCAGGAGTTCGTGAACCGCTCGGGCCTGCCGGTGAACGGGCTCGGGTCGTTCGAGGCGTTCGCTTCCCGTCGCGTGCCGTCCCTCGGGCGCCGGTTTCCCGAGCTGTTTTTCCTGTTCGTGCTCGGCGGCGAAGCGCCCATCGATCACACGCAGCGCCGGGAGCTCGCCTCCGGGCGCAACCTGCACCCGCTGCTCCGCCGCGTGATGCAGATCCACGTCACGGAGGAGGCGCGACACCTCTGCTTCGCCACGAGCTTCCTTCGCGATCGGGTACCGCGCCTCGGATGGTTCGCGCGCAAGCGGCTGGAGGTGATGACGCCGTTCATCCTCGCCCCGATGGCGCAGGCCATGCTGCGGCCTCCGGGGCACCTCGTGCGGGCCTACCGCATCCCCGACCGGGTCGTGGCGGAAGCCTACGGCAGCGCCGGGCACCTGGCGCGCTCGCGCGAGAGCCTCGAGTCGGTGAGCGCTCTCTGCCACGAGCTCGGCCTCATCACGCCCGTCATGGAGCCTGTGTGGCGCGCCCTCGGCGTGGCGCCCCGCGCGCTCGCCGACGTCGGCCGGAGCGCGCCCTCGGACGACGCACCCGTTCCCGGCGTCCTCCGGGGCGTTCCGCGCGAGTGGCTGCGTGGCCAGGCCGCGTGAGGGACCCGGCGGGAAGGCCTGATAACGTGAGCACCTCGCTCCGCGCCCTCGTCCCGTCGCCCTCGGCGCTCGCGCTCCCCGGGCTGTCGCGCTTCACCGGCGCTCCCGTCCTCCGCCCCCTCGTCCCCGCGATCCCCCGCATGACCCGACGTAGCTCGCGAAGGCCCGAAGCCAGCAAGGAGTCCCTCGTGCTGCGCCAGGCGCGCAGCCGCGCGAACCGTCGGGTCGCGTTCTTCGGGCACGCGCTCGTCTGGGGTGCGGTCACTGCGTTCCTGCTCGTCGTCGCCGGGTTCATGCCGGCCCTGATCGTCGCCATGGCGTGGGGCGTGGGGCTCCTGTGCCACGGTTTCTTCTTCGTCGTGGCGCCCGAGCTTCGGGCGAGCTGGGTCTCGAGCGAGGTGGAGCGGCGCCTGCATCGGAGCGTGACGCACGAGCGCCGCGCCCTGGAGGGGCGGCACGCTCGTTCCCTCGAGCAGCTCTCCGCGTCCGTGGCCCACGAGATCCGCAATCCGATCACGGCGGCCAAGAGTCTGGTGCAGCAGATTGCCGAGTCCCCCGAAGCGCCCGACAATCCGGAGTTCGCGCGGGTGGCTGCGGAGGAGCTCGATCGCGTCGAGCGGTCGGTCTCCCATCTGCTGCGCTTCGCGCGCGAGGAGCCCATCCACCTCGCCGACGTCCACGTCGAGGACGTCGTCAGGGCCGCGCTGACGCTCCTGGAGGCGCGCCTGTCGAAGAGCGCCGTGCGGGTTCGAACCGAGTTCGCCGGTGACGGTCACCTCCACGCCGACGCAGAGAAGCTCCGTCGCGTCGTGCAGAACCTGGTGGGCAACGCCATGGACGCCCTGGAGGAGAGCGAGTTCCCCGACCCGACGGTCGTCGTGTCCTCTGGCGCCAGCCTCGACGGCCGCGACGTCTGGATCGAGGTCGAGGACAACGGTCCCGGCATCGAACCCGACCGCGTGGCGAAGGTGTTCGATCCCTTCCACACGTCCAAGGCGTCGGGGACCGGACTGGGCCTCGCCATCTCGCGCAAGATCGTCGAGGCGCACGGCGGCTCGCTGGAGGTCTCGAGCGAGCTCGGGAGCGGAGCGCGCTTCGTCGTGACGCTGCCGCGGCTCGGTCCGCTCGCCGAATCGTCTGGCGGCTGACTGCCCGACGTGGGAGGACGCGTGCACGGATGAAGCAGAGGCTCCTCGTCGTCGAGGACGAGCGCGGGATCCAGCTCGCGCTGTCCGGGTTGCTCCGCAAGGAGGGGTACGACGTCGCCGTCTCCGGCTCGGGGGACGACGCGGTGGTCCGCGTGCGCGAAGAACCCTTCGATCTCGTCCTGACCGACCTCTCGCTCGGGCGCGGCGCGGACGGCATGGCCGTGCTGCAGGCGTCCAAGGCAGCTCGCCCCGAGACGCCCGTGGTCATGATCACCGCGCACGGCAACGAGAAGGTGGCCGTCGAGGCCATGAAGGCCGGCGCCGACGACTACGTCCCCAAGCCGTTCGACAACGACGAGATCCGCGTCGTGGTTCGACGCGCCCTCGAGCGCACGCGCCTGGAGCGCGAGCACCGCCAGCTCCTCGAGCGCCTGGAGCGCGAGTACGGGTTCGGAGCGCTCGTGGGGAGCGGCCCCGCCATGCAGCGGGTGTTCGAGACGATAGGGAAGGTGGCGGAGACGGACCTGACGGTGCTCGTCCGCGGCGAGAGCGGAACGGGCAAGGAGCTGGTCGCTCAGGCGCTGCACCACCGCAGTCCGCGAGCGGCGCGGCCCTTCGTCGCCGTCAACTGTGCCGCCATCAGCCGGGAACTCGTGGAGAGCGAGCTCTTCGGTCACGAGAAGGGCGCGTTCACCGGAGCCGACGCGCGCCGCCAGGGGAAGTTCGAGGCGGCCAGCGGCGGCACGCTGCTCCTCGACGAGATTGGCGACATGCCCCTCGACACCCAGGCGAAGGTGCTCCGGGTGCTCCAGGAGCGCAGCTTCGAACGCGTGGGCGGCAACGTCACCCTCGCCGTGGACGTGCGCGTGGTCGCGGCCACCCATCGTGATCTCGAGGCCCGGGTGCGCGAGGGCACGTTTCGCGAGGACCTCTACTATCGGCTCAAGGTCATCGGTCTCGAGCTTCCCCCGCTCCGCGAGCGCCTCGAGGATCTGCCGGCGCTCGTCGATCGGTTCCTCACGCAGATCGCCGAGCGACTCAAGCGCGGCAAGCCCGCAGTGTCACAGGCCGCGCTGGCATCGCTCGCGCGCCATCGGTTCCCGGGGAACGTTCGCGAACTGAGGAACCTGGTGGAGCAGGCCTTCGTGCTCGGCAAGGGCGCCGTGCTCGAGCCGGAGGACTTCGGCCTGCCCACGGCAGCGCCCGCGAGCGTGCGCGCTGCCGGCTTCCACTACGAGCCGGGCGCCAGCTACGCGGATGCCAAGAAGGCGGTCGTGGACGTGTTCGAGCGCGACTTTCTCCGAGGCGCGCTCGAGCACCACGGCGGAAACGTGACCCGCGCCGCCGAGGCCGTCGGGCTGGCGAGACAGAGCCTGCAGCAGAAGGTCAAGGAGCTCGGCCTCCGGGGGGACGGAGCGGACGACTGATCCGGCTCAGGGGCACATCGTCGGGACGGAGATCCCCTGCGTCTCGTACGGCTCCTTCCACCGGTCGTCCTGCGCCGCGAGCTCCTTCAGGAGCGTTCTGCAACCTTCCTGAGCGTTCTTGCCCGCGAGCACCTTCTTCGCGTCGTCGCAGACGGCGCGGTGAGCGTCGACGCCGACCTTGTATCGGTAGCTGTCCGCCAGGCCGCAGAGGCAGTCGACGTACGTCTTGCAGTCGCCGGTGGCGCCGGTCTCGGCGCTGTGCTGCCCGATGACCGCCGGCTGCCCGTGATTCTTGGAGGCGGCCTTCGCGGCCTTCTCTCGCTCGGCCTGGTCCTGCTGCTCGCGAAGCGCCTTCAGGCGAGCCTCCGCCTCGTCGATGGACCTCGACAGCGTCGCGGCGCGCTCTTCGAGCTTCGGGGGGCATCCCGATGCGGCCTTCTGCTGCGCCTCGCGAGCCCGTGCAAGGTCCTGAGTCTTCAGGAGCCGCTCCGCGTCATCGAGCGCGTAGGTGCACTGCTTCTCCTTCTCGGCCGCGCCGCCGTCGCACGCGACCACCGCGGTACTGCCGGCGAGGAGCACCAGGACGAGCAGCGGCCGGCGCATGGGACCAGGCTTCCCGCCAAGCGACCGGTGCGTCAACACCCCCGCGCCACGCCTGCCCGCCGGGGGCGCCCGCGGCCTGGCAGCAGAGCCCGATTCGGCGTACTAAGGCGCCCCCGACGGGGTGTACCTCAACCTGGTAGAGGGCCGGCTTTGGGTGCCGGCTGTTGGGGGTTCAAATCCCTCCACCCCGACCACCCATCGCTCGCTCCCCGGGCGCCGAGTCGTTCCCGGTGGCGCCCGGCGGCTTGCAGGGCTTCACGAGGGCCGCACGGGCCAGCCGGGGCCCCGCGCGGCCGGACGAGGGTGTCCGGGGCGTGAGTTTGCGTGGCGGCGCCTCCGGTGCCGCGGCTAAGATTCAGGTCGGCCGGCAAGATTCCGCCGGGGGGACCACGCCCAGGAGATTCCGCACCATGCCCCGCTTCCCCGCAACGCTCTTCGCGCTCGTCGCAGCACCTCTCGCGCTCGCCTGCTCGTCGTCGGACGACTCGTCCGACGGACCTGCGGGCCCCGCGTGCAAGAAGGGGCAGATCGAGGCGGAGGGCCAGTGCATTCTCGATCCCTATCGGTGGGAGCCCGCGGAGCAGCTCGACCTGGACAACGTCGTGGCCGGAAACCCGGACGACGCGTTCGTCCTGCTCGATCTGCCGCCTCCACCGAAGAGCGGGTTCCGGCTCATGATGGAGCCGCGAGTGCTCGAAGGCGGCGACGAGCAGGAGCGGTGCCACTCCTGGCAGCTCCCCGACCTGACGCATCGGTGGATCTACACCGCCGAACTCCACTCGAGTCCGGGCATGCACCACGCCAACCTCTACGGGCTCAAGCCGGACGAGGTCGGGGGGCCTCAGCCGTCGCCCGGATGCCGCGGCCGCGCCGATGGGCAGATCTTCGGCCAGCTCCAGGTCGTGTTCACGGGTGGCGACACGTCGAACCTCATCGCGCCGACCGTGCTGTTCGCCAACAGCACGCAGGTGCTGGGCGGCGAGCGGTACGGGCTGGCCGAGGGCTACGCGTTCAAGATCGAGGAGGGGTTCGAGGTCATGACGGACATTCACCTCCAGAACACCACCCCCGACGAGCTCCGGGTCGAGGCCGCGTGGGACTTCTACACCATGCCCGAGTCGGAAGTGGTCAACCCGTCCAAGATGTTCGTCTACATCTTCTTCGACTTCCTGATCCCGCCCCGCTCGCAGAAGACGCTGACGGCGGAGTGCAACTGGGCAGGTGGCGAAGTCGCCGCCATCATGCCGCACACGCACCAGTGGGCGACGGGCTTCAACGTCGAGTTCGGCACCGCCAAGATGCGCGACTACGACGACATGCCGGAGATCGGCGGCTGGGAGAACACCCTCGTCAAGCCGTACGACCGGCAGGGGACGGGGCTTTCGGACAGCGACATCCAGACCTACGACCCGCCGGTGAACACCGACGGCGCGGACTCGGTGCGCTTCGAGTGCCACTTCGACAACACGACGGACCACGACATGTGCTTCGGCATCGGAGAGAACGAGATGTGCTTCCTCTTCGGGTACACCAGCCCGCCCGAGGCTCAGCGCGTGGGCGTGATCCTGACGGAGGGTTCGTCGTGCCTGACGCTGAATCCCGCCGACGCGGGCAAGAAGACCTTCGACATCGGCGGGTGGCTCGACACGCAGCCGCCCGAGGCGGCGGCGAAGATCATCAGCGACTTCACGGGTGGGCCGGAGACCTGCCCGTACCAGCAGTAGCGTCTCGCCCGGAACGCGCCGCGCGGATGGGTCAGTCCGGGATCCGGACCAGCTCGACCTGGAGCTGGATGGGCTGGCGGTCCGACTCGACGAGTCGATCCCACGGGAAGTAGCCGTCCTTCTCGACGGTGATGCGATGCTCGCCCACGGGGAGGCGCACCCCGCGGGCGATCACCATGCCCAGGGGGCCCACGTACTCTTCGTCGATGTACACGTGCGCGTCGCGCGGCGTCTCGCGCGTCCGGTAGAGGCGAAGCGTGACCGCGGCGCGGACCCCCGGGCTGCAGGCCGCGACGAGCACCGCTCCGAGCGCCGCGAGGGCGGCGAGCGCCGCGGTGCGCCGGTTCACTCCCATTCGATCGTCGCGGGTGGCTTGGAGCTGATGTCGTAGGCGACCCGGTTGATGCCCTTCACTTCGTTGATGATCCGCGAGCTCATGCGCGCCAGCACCTCGTGGGGCAGCCGCGCCCAGTCCGCCGTCATCGCGTCACTGGACTGCACGGCGCGGATCACGCAGGTCTCCTCGTAGGTGCGGTCGTCGCCCATGACGCCCACGCTGCGAACGGGCAGGAGCACCGCGAACGACTGCCAGAGCGTGTGGTAGAGCCCCGCGGCGCGGATCTCCTCGTCCACGATCCGGTCGGCTCCTCGGAGGACGGCCAGGCGCTCCTCGGTCACCTCGCCCAGGCAGCGCACGGCCAGGCCCGGACCCGGGAACGGCTGCCGCCAGAGCACGTCGTGGGGCATGTCGAGGGCCTTGCCTACCTCGCGCACTTCGTCCTTGAAGAGCTCCCGCAGGGGTTCGATGAGCGACAGCTTCATGCGGTCCGGCAGGCCGCCGACGTTGTGGTGCGTCTTGATGACGGCGCTCGGCCCCTTGACGCTCACGCTCTCGATGACGTCGGGGTACAGCGTGCCCTGAACCAGGTACCTGGCGTTCTCGATGCGCTGGCTGTGCTCGTCGAACACCTCGATGAACACGCGCCCGATGATCTTCCGCTTGCGCTCCGGATCCGTCACGCCGGCGAGCTCGGACAGGAAGCGGTCCTTCGAGTGCGCCACGACGAGGTTCAGATCGAACGCCGACCGCATCATGTGCTCGACGGACTCGGCTTCGCCGTGGCGCAGCAGGCCGTTGTCGACGAAGATGCACACAAGGCGCTCGCCGAGCGCCTTGTGGCAGAGCACTGCCGCGACGGACGAGTCCACGCCGCCGCTCAGACCACAGACCACCCGCTCGTCCGGACCCACCCGCTGACGAATGGCGGCGATGGCCTCGTCCACGAAGGAACCCGGCGTCCAGGAGGCCTCGAGCCCCGCCACGTCGAACAGGAACGCGCGCAGCACCTCGGCTCCGCGCGGCGTGTGCGCCACCTCGGGGTGAAACTGGATCCCGTACAGGCGGCGATCCGGATCGGCGATGGCGGCGAGCGGCGCGTTGTCGCTCTGGGCGATGCGTCGGAAGCCGGCGGGCGGCTGCGCCAGCCTGTCCCCGTGGCTCATCCAGACGTCGAGGCTCTCGCCGGCGCGAAACGGCGCCAGGATCCCCACCGGCTCCTCGACCACCAGTCTTGCCGGTCCGTACTCGCGCTCCTTCGACGGGACGACCTGCCCGCCGAGCTGGTGAGCCATGAGCTGCTCGCCGTAGCAGATCCCGAGAACGGGCACGCCCAGGTCGAACAGCCCAGGGTCGCTCTTCGGGGAGGCGTCCCCGTACACGCTGTCGGGGCCTCCGCTCAGGATGATCGCGCGGGGCTCGATGGCGCGGATCCGGTCGAGGGCGAGCGTCCCGGGGTGGATCTCGCAGTAGACGTGAGCCTCGCGGATTCGCCGGGCGATGAGCTGCGTGTACTGGGATCCGTAGTCGAGGACGAGAACGGTCTGACGCGACATCGCGCGTGCGAGCTACCACGACGGCGTGGAGTGGGGAAGCGCCGTGCGGCCCGCCGGGTTCCGGGTCAGGAACGCGGGAGCACGCGCACCACCAGGTGGCGACCAGGTGGCAGTGCGCGCGCGTGCATGCGACGCAACGACGCTGCGTCGATGGTTGCCGCAGGCGGCGTTCCCGCCCAGAGCTCCACGAGTCGCGTGCGCGGGTCCAGCCTGGAGCGCGCGGCGGCGCGCCCGAGCGCCTGGGAAGCGGCGGAGGCGTCTTCGACCGTCACCGCACCTCGCGCGAGGCGGTCGAGCAGTCCACGGATCTGGGCGACGGCGCCGCCCAGGTCGTCTCCGAAGGCGTCGACCTGGACGAAGAGCGCCGCCGCGGCCGGCGAACCGAGGAGCTCCGCGCGCGCGCCCGCGGTGAACTTCCCGTGGTCGAGGGCGCGCTCCAGCCAACCGCCGGGCCGGTTCAGCAGCCACGCGGTTGCGGCGCCCTCGTTCCACGTGCCGGGCGGCAGCGTGGCGGCGACGAGCGCCCGAGCGCGCGCCGGGGCCTCGACGGCCGCCTCCACCAGGATGTCGCCAGCGGCGGCCGTCAGCGTCGGTGCCGGGGCGCAGGTTTCGCCACCGCCGAACGGCCGCAACCATCGCTCGACGGTGGCCGTCACGACCTCGCCTTGTCCAGCGTCCCAGTTCGCGAGCACCGCCAGGCGTACGGGTCCACCCCAGAGCGACCGCAGGCGGCGGTGGGCACCCTCGCGGCTGGCGGCGCCCAGCGCTGCGAACGTCCCGCGCGCGTCGAGCCACGCGGGATGATCTGCCGTGAGCGTCGTGAGCACCTGGACGCGTCCCGGGTCCGGCGCCGAACCGAGCAACGCGATGGCATCGCCCCGCGCCGTCGCGAACGCGGTGGCCAGCGGCTGACCTACCGCTGCGCGCCCGAGCGCGTTGCCCACGCGCTCTGCGTGCGCGCCGGGCGTCTCGCTCGGGCCGAGGCGCGGGGCGTGAGCGATGAGCCCGATGCCGGCGGGGGAACTCCAGGGCTCGACGGTCACGTCGGACGTGGACGAGAGCGCCGCGGCGCGCGCGGCGAGGGCGCCCAGTCCCGCATCGTCGAGTCCCTCGCCGTGGGTGCCGCAGGGGCTCGCCACCATCGCCCAGAGTTCGCCCTGACCTGTCTCGGTCCGGATCCGCGGCTCCACGACGCGGCGGCCGAGGTTGGAACGCGCCGTCCGCAGCTCGCCTTCGAACCGGGTCGATTCGGAGTCGCGCACGTGGGAGGCGACGAAGCGCGGAGGCCCGGGCTCTGCGCGACCGCTGAGGGCGCGCCATGCGGCCGCTCCCACCGCGTCGCGCGGATCGGTCGCGCGCAGCACGCCGTCTTCCAGCGTCCAGTCGGCGGCGCCAGCCGCGCGGAGGGCCGTCGTCGCCTCCTGCAGCAGCACGACGGCAGCCAGCGCGGCGTGCTGGTCCGTGGGCGGAACGCGTGGGTCGGCGGCGAGATCCACGCGGACGCACGCGCCGCGGACACGGGTCGTCGCGACGACTCTTTCGATGGTCCAGGCGGGGTCCAGCGCGCCGGTCAGCACCGCGAGATCCGAGCCGGGTGCGCCGAGCGTGTGCGCGGCCAGCAGCGCCGCCGCCGCGTCCGCAGCGCGAACGGCGACGGTCGTCCGCGCCGCTTCGCCCGGGACGCGAGCGGCTCCCGCGAAGTCCGCCTGTGGCCAGGCGTCTTCCGGTGGCGCGCCGGCGGGCCAGGTCGCGGCGCGGCTCACGGCGGAGGCCGCCGCGTCGAGCACACCGCGGGGGCCGAGCGCCGCGAAGGCGACGGATCTGACGTTGTGCGCGGCTCGTCGCCACGTCTCGAGCTGCTGGCGCCCCGCGGGCGCGCGCGGGTCGAGGACCGGGGCGCCCGGCGCGATGCCGAGCTCCCCCGAGCACCGCGCCGCGGCAGCGTCTGCGGGACCGAGCCAGCGGCGGGTCGTCAGCGCCTGAAGCCGTTCGGCCGCGCCGTGGAGGTGGGCCGGCTCGATCGAGGTGGTGTCGAGCGCGGCCTGCGTCGCCGCGCCGACGAAACGTGCGGCATCCCCCGGACCGCTCACCAGCGCGCGCACCTGATACCCGAGCTCGCTGGGGCGGGTGTCCACGGTGAAACCTGCAGCGGCGAGCCGGGTCTCGATCAGGTAAGCGAGGGCCACCGAAGCCTCGGACCCCAGGTCATGGGCGACCGCCATGGCCATGCCCGCCAGCGGATCGCCCTCGCGCGCAACCAGGCCGAGGCGAGGGCGATCGTCGCGGTCGAGGAGCTCGAGGCGGGAAGGGGTTGCGACGCCGGTCGCGGCGTTGGGAGCGTGCGGGCTCTGTCCGGAGCGCGACGGATCGCACGCCGCGGTCAGCGCGCTCGCCGCGACGAGCGCGGGGACGCTCCACCGTCTTCGCACCCGAACCACCCTACTACAGTCCCGCGTCGCGAAAACCCGGGCGCCGAACCTGCGTGGTCGCTGCGGTGTCAGGCGGCGAGCCGCCGCTCCGCCATGAGGCCCTCGAGCCGGGCTCGGATCTTGTGCTTCTTGGAGTAGACGGTCTTCACGCTGATGCCCATGCGCTTGGCGATCTGTTCCGGGTCCATCCCGTGTCCGTAGTAGAGCTGGATGAACTGGCGGTCCTTCGACGAGAACTCATCGAGCAGCGCCGCCACCTGCTGCGCGCGCTCCCGCGCGACGCACACCTCGAACGGATCGGCGCTCTCCGCGACCAGGCCTTCGGCCTCGGTGATCGACGCGCGCTTCGGCTCTCGACGGAGCGCCCGCAGATGGTCGTAGGTCGTGTGGATGGCGAGCATGCCGATCCAGCTGCTGAACCGGTTGCCGCGTCCGAACTCGAAGGTGCGCAGCTTCTTCTTGTCGTTCGCCAGGAGCTGCACGAACAGCATCGCGTGGATCTCGCGCACGTCGTCGGGGCCCACGACGGCGCTGAACCGCGCGGTGACCCGGGTGATGCAGCGGTACACCAGCCGCGAGAAGTCCCGGTTGAACGCCCGCCACGCCGCGGGGTCGTCGGCCAGCAGGCCCTCGACCAGCGCGGCGTCGCCGTCTGCCGGCAGCGGCGTCCGGCCGGCGGTGAGCGCGCCGGACCGCAGGCTGCGGGGGAGGCTGGAGGCCGGGATCTCGTCGGTCTGGGTGTGCATCGGGGGCTCCTGAATTCGCGGGCGCTGGGCCCTGGTGGAGCTCCCTAGAGCAGGCGACGTGCCAGGCCTATTAGCGTGTAAAAGCGAGCACTTGGCGTCTTGACCCGGGGCGTAACGCCGATACGGAGACGCGTCACGGTGTGACGCCCGTGCCGCCGCTCGTTCCCCGTCGAGTCGTACGCCCGCCGCGCGCTGGCCTTCCCCCGACCGCGGGATCCCCGCGCGCTGCGATAGGCTCCGGCCACCGTGCGCGGACGCCTTCACGCTGCGTGGCTGCTTTTCTGGGCGCTGGTTCGAACTCTGCTCAGGCGCGTCTTCGCCCCCAAGCGCCGGGCCGGTCTGGGCGCGTTCCGCGCGAACTACGACGCGGATGGCTTGCCACCGGTCACGCCCGCCGAGCGCGAGGCGATGCGGTCCTTCGGGGGCTGCTTCGCCTGCGGTCTCTGTGATCGCGGCGAGGGCGAACGGATTGCCCGATCGAAGGGCGCCTACCGGGGTGTCATGACGCTCGTCCTTGCGTCCTCGCGCAGCATGCCCGACTTCCTCGCGGCCGCGCGCGGGTTCTCCCACGTGCCGGACGACGTGCTGGCCGAGAAGGAGCGCATCTGCCCGGCCGGCGTCCCGTTCCGGGCGATGGCGGCGTTCGTGAAGGGGAAGGCGGGCTCCGCGCGCGTCTCCCTGCCGCCCGAGGCGGGCGCGGCGGCGTCCGATCGAGGGGCCCGGCGGGGGCCTCGGTCCTCGCCTGAGGCGGGTTTGTAGTAGAGAAGGGCACGTCGATGACCACCGGAAACCACTCCCCCGCACCTGCCCTCGATGGGTGGGCGCTCATCCTCGGTGCGTCGAGCGGCTTTGGCGAGGCCGCGGCGCTGTCGCTGGCGCGGGCCGGCATGAACGTCATCGGGGTCCACCTCGACCGCCGGAGCACGATGCCGAACGTCGAGCGCATCAAGAGCACCATCGAGGAGCTCGGCCGTTCCGCGTGGTTCTTCAACGTGAACGCCGCGGATGGCGCCAAGCGCGCCGAGGTGCTCGCCACCGTCGCCAGGCAGTTTGCGGAGCGAGACCAGGGCGAGAAGGTTCGCGTCTTCCTGCACTCCATCGCCTTCGGGACGCTGAAGCCCTTCGTCGGGGACGACTCGACGGACGGCGGCGTGAGCGACAAGCAAATGGACATGACGTGTGACGTGATGGCCCACAGCCTCGTCTACTGGGTTCAGGACCTGGTCGCGCGCGACCTGCTCCGCGACGACGGACGCATCTACGCGATGACGAGCACCGGCTCCCAGCAGGTGTGGAAGGGGTACGGCGCCGTGAGCGCCGCGAAGGCGGCGCTGGAGTCCCACATCCGACAGCTCGCTCTGGAGCTCGGGCCCCGCGGGATCACGGCGAACGCCATCTGCGCCGGCGTCACCGACACGCCGGCGCTCAAGAAGATTCCGGACAACGAGTCGATGAAGGCCGTCGCCATCCGGAAGAACCCGTCGAGCCGCCTCACGACGCCCGAGGACGTCGCCGCGGCGCTTCCTGCCCTGGCGCAGCCCTGCACCTACTGGATGAACGGGAACGTGCTCTTCCTCGACGGCGGCGAGGCGACGTCGGGCTGATCTCGACGCACGACGCACAGACGTGGCGCCGCACCGAACGCGGCGACGTGGCCACTCTCCTCGGCGACGTAGACGTCGCAGCGCTCGTCCACCCGAACGAGGTCGGGGATGAGGTCGGTGGGGAGCGTCCCGAGGATTTCCCCGTCCCGTGGACGCACGACGTGCACCTGGTGCTGCGGCACGAAGAGGGCCCCGCTGCGGAGCACGGGTTCCAGGCGGCGAGGCTGCTCGGCGTCGACGTTCCGGGCGAACACGTGGTTGTAGCGCAGGGCGCCGGTGCGCGCGTCGATGCACAGCAGGGTTCCCGCGTCGCTGTTGGCCACGATGCCGTCGTCCACTTCGAGCCACGCCGTCGTCGGTGACGCGAGGCCCGGCTCCTGCGTCCACAGCGGTTCTCCAGACTTGCGATCGAACGCGGTGGCACCGACACCCCGCGCGTCGCGCACGGGCACCACGATGACGTCCGAGGTGACCAGGGGAGCGCGCCCCGGGATGGGACGATCATCGAGAGGGGCAGTGAACGCGATCTCCCCCGTCCAGGGATCGACGCGGTGCAGGGCAGGGGTCGCCGTCGCGACGCCGCTCGTCACGAACACGTCGTCGTGATCGACGGTCATGTCACCCGCGAACGGCAGTCGGCCTCGAAGCCTCCACACGACCTCGCCCGTGGCGACGTCGAGCGCCACGAGCGTCGCGTCGCCTCCTGCCGCGAGCAGCAGCCGCCCGGCGCGACGCATGCGGAAAGCCGAGGCGCGCCGCGCCGTGTGACGCCACCGAACCTCGCCGGAGACGAGGTCGATGGCCGTGATGCGGCGGTCGCCCTCGGCGACCACGAGGAGCTTCGGGAGGCCGGGAAGGTGCACCACGGCGCCCGTCGCTCCGCCGGCGACGCGCGGAACCACGCGGGCCGTCACGCGGCTCTCCCCGGTCTGCAGGTCGAGCAGGGTGATCGTACCCTCGGAGTGGAGGCGTGCGAGCGCGCTCGGAGTCACCACGGTGGCGCCCGGGCCGGTCGCCGTCCGCCAGAGCACCGCCCCGGTGGACCTGTCGAGGGCTGCCAGCTCGCGCGTGGCCCCCACCACGAGGCGATCACCGCACAGGAACGTCGAGCGGAGGTCGATGTTCGGGACGGTCGCGACCCAGCGCGGCAAGAATCGCATCTTGCCGCCGTGCTCCCATCGTCCGCGGGCTCCGACCTGACGGCGGCGAGGGTGCGTTCGGTAGCTGTCGGGCGAGCGGTTGACCACCACGTCGTCGCGCAGCGCATCGGTCGCGCGGTCGGACAAGGCACGAGCCATGTCGAGGAGCGCGACGAGGCGCAGATTGGACTCCTGCTCGGGCTCGCTTCCCACGAAGGCGCGGGCGAGGCGTCGCGCGAAGCGCACTGCGGCTCGGACGATCGTGGCGGGGTGCAGCTTGGGGAAGCTCACGCTCTCGCCACGGTCGCGCAGCTCGCGGCTGGCCACGCTCAGCGCCACCGGCGAGTCGCCGGCGCCCCGGCGCAGGCCCACGCGAACGCCCGAGACGTCGAAGCGACGGAAGCACGGTCGCGCGGCCTGCCACGAGTCGAGCTGGTCTTCGGCGAGCACGAGGAGGCGCTCGGCGAACAGGAACAGCGGGACGTCGCCGAGGCGGACGGTCCGCTCGCGCACGGTCACCGACAGCTCGCCCGTGACGAGCAACCCGTGAAGATCCGCGCGCTCCACCTGGGCGTCTCGTCGACCCGAATCCCGCGCCTGACGAAACGACGCCGTCGCACGAAACGCGACGCCGCGGAACGCCTTCGGCTCGATCACGCGGGCGCAGCGGACCACCGGGCGCACATCCGCTGCGGGTGCGGCGCCGAGGCTGGCTCTGGCGGCTTCGAGGGACGTACGCGCCGATCGCGGGAGGGGCAGCGCGGAAGGCGCCTCGTCGATGGCGGTTTCGAGCGCCCTTCTGAGGGCGGTCAGCGCGACGCGACGCTCGTGAACCGCGACCTCGGGGTGCGCCCCGGACCGGAACACGGTGACGAGCGCGTGCTCCCCGTCCCGCTCGAGCCCGAGCTCCCAGGCCTCGTCATCTGCGTAGAGCTGTACGGTCGCACGAGGTCGGCGCCCGGCGACGAGAGCGGCGACCGCGAGCGCGAGCTCCGCGAGCAGACCCACGGCCTGGGCCTCACCGATGCGGGCGGTGATGTTGACGCCGTCGATGACGACGTCGAAGAGCCCGTGCAGCGGCGCGAGCGCCTTCGAGGGCGTGGGGCGCGAGACGGGACGGACGACGACCTGGACTGCCGACATGTTCCAGATGCAAGCGTACGGACCCGCGGGGCACGAACCGAAGTTTTCAGGCGTAATTGCGAAGGATTGGACACGCGCGGCGTCGAGACGCTAGGGGCCTACCCAGGCTCGCCAGGCGCAGCGGGTCCGGCGACCCCAGACCGTGTCTCCCCCCAGCGAGATCCCGGCGAGGATCACGAAGGTTTCGGCCCACGCGGGAGGGCTCGCCGCCGCGGCCCTGGCCGCCGTCCCCGTGGCCCTGCTGTTCGGCTTCACCGTGGACGACGCCCTCATCACGGCGCGCGTGGCCGACCACCTCGCGCTCGGGCACGGCGCACGGTTCAACACCGCCGGGGCCGTCGTCGATGCGGTGACCCCCCTCGGATACGCTCATCTGCTTGCGCTGGCGGGGGGACACGGTCCTCTCCGCGTCCTCGCCGTCGCCAAGTTGGTCGGCGCCCTGGCCTGGCTCGCCGCGGCCGCTCTCGTCGGGATCCGTGTCGCGGCAGAGGGGCGCTCGTGGCGACGCTTCACGGCGCTTTCCCTGCTCCTCGCGTGCGCGCCGCTTGCCGCCTGGTCGGTGTCCGGGATGGAGACCGGCATCGTCACGGCGCTGGCGGCCGTCGCGTGTACGACGCCGCGTCTGCGCGCGCTCTGCGCCGGGCTGGCTGCGGCGTGGCGCCCCGAGCTCGTTCCGTGGGCCGTGGTCCTGTCGGTCGGGGCGGTGTGGCTCGGCAGCTCGCGGGAAGTCGCGCCCGCGACCGATGCGGACCGCGCCACGGCCGTGGCCTGCGCCAGGACGCTCGCCGTCGTGCTGGCGCCGGCGGTCGCCGTCGCCGCCGTGCGCTTCGCGACGTTCGGGACGGTGATGCCGCTGGCGGTGCTCGCGAAGCCTCCGGACGGCACCCTCGGCGTGACCTACGCGCTCGGCGCCTTGCTCTTCACCGGTCCCCCGTGGCTCGTCGCCACCTGGGCCGCCCTGCGCGGGCTCCCGGCAGGCGCGCGAGCAACCCTCGCGGCCGCGGCCGTGCACTTCGTCGCCATCGCCGCCGCGGGCGGGGACTGGATGCCGCTGAGCCGCCTCGCGGTTCCCGTGCTGCCGGGGTTGATCTGGGTCGGCGCGCTCGTCGCCGACCGTGCCGCCCCCTGGGCGACGTACGTCCGGGTGGGCCTCGGACTCGTCGCATCCGTGCAGATGGCCTGGCGCGTAGGGCCGGACGCGCGCGAGGTCGGTCAGCGACGCGAGGCTCTCGTCGTGGACACGCGCGACGCCCTGCGAGGCTGTGCGCGCGTCGCCACCGTGGACGCGGGGTGGGTGGGGGCTGCCACGGCGGCGACCGTCGTGGATCTCGCCGGGGTCACCGATCCAGCCGTTGCCGCGCTGGGGGGTTCGCACACCTCCAAGCGCCTCGATCCGGGGTTCGTGGAGCGGCGCCGCGTGGACTGCGCCGTGGTCCTGTGTCGCAGCGCGACGAGCACGACCTGCGACGGCGATCGGGAGGTCGAGGCGCGCGTCCTCGCCCAGATGGGTGCATTCACGCGGACGCAGCGCGTCGCGCTGCTCGGTACGACGAAGGCCTACGACGTCCTCTGGCGGCCCGCCGAGCCCCCTTGAGGTCGCCGTTCACCCGTGGCGCGCGTCGCCTTCCGCGGCACCGAGCTCCATCAGCGCACGCTTGAACGCGCGCGCATCGGCGAATCGATCGCGTGGATGCTCGGCGAGCGCGCGGTCGATCACCTTGCGCCACGGCTTCGAGATGGTCCCGAGGGCACGCTGCACGCCGCTCGGTGTGGAGTCCGGCGCGGGCGTGGTGCTCCACAGCTCGTCCGTCTCGACGGGCGGCGCCTCGCCCGTCAGGCACTCGTAGAGGACCGCTCCCAGACTGAACAGATCGGCCCGGGGGTCGATCTCGAGCCCACCGCGCTGCTCGGGCGCCATGTAGCCCGGCGTCCCGAGAGGCACACCCATGTTGGTCAGGCGCGTCTCGGCCCACTCGACGCGGGCGACGCCGAAGTCGAGGACCTTGATCCGCTCGCCTCCCGCCAGCTTGGGGCTCGACGGCACGTGATCCGCGACGTCGTCGGGTGACGCCCCCAGCCCGCGTGCCAGGAAGATGTTGCTGGGCTTGAGGTCGCGGTGGATGACGCCCTGCCGGTGCGCGTAGGCGACGGCGTCGCAGACCTTCAGGAACAGGTCGAGCCTGCGGCGGGTGTCGAGACGGTTCTGCGCGGCGAAATCGGTGAGCCACTGGCCGCGGACGAGCTCCATGGCGAACCAGGCGGGGCCGTCATCGGCGACGCCGGCCTCGTAGATCTGCGCGATGCCGGGGTGCTGGAGGCGGCCGAGCAGCTGGACCTCGCGTTCGAAGCGTCGACGGGCTTCCGGGGCGCGCATCCCGCCGGCAAGGACCTTGAGCGCGACGGTGCGGCGGGGGTGGTCCTGCGTGGCTTCATGGACGGTGGCCATGCCTCCGGCGCCGAGGAGCGGGCCGAGCCGGTAGGACCCGAGCGTTGTTCCGGGGCCGGGGATCGGGGCCGGCGGCTCGACGTCCTTGCCGAGAACGCCGCGGAGCTTCGAGAGCATGTGCTCGTTGCGTTCGAGATCGGCGATGACGGCGCTGCAGCCGGCGCACACCGCGGCGTGCCGGCGGAGATTGGCGGCGCGTGCGGGATCGACTCGCCCGCGGGCGACGTCTTCCCACTCGGTGATTCCGGGGCAGGCGTTCACGATCCGTCTCCGGTGAGGTCCGTGCCCGTGAGATCGGTCAGCATGGCGCGCAGACGTTCGAGAACGCGGTGCTTGGCGAGGTAGACCTGGTCGACGGTCATGCCGAGGGCGTCGGCGACGGACTGGGGGGATCGGTCCTCGACGGCGTACTGCACGAACGCGGCGTAGGTGCGTTCGGTGACTTCGCTCCGGACGGCCTCGAGAGCGTGCCTGAGGTGGGCGCGCTCCCAGTTGCGCCGCCAGATCGTGTCGATGCCGGCGGCGTCGTCCGGGCAGTCGGAGACATCACCCGAACCGGGGGATTGTGCGCGCCGGGCGCGCCGGTAGACATCGATCACCTTGCGCTCGGCGATGGCGGAGAGCCACGACCGAAAGCTTGCTTCGTGCCGATACGTCGCGATGTGCTCCATTACGGCTATGACGCACTGCTGGGCGACATCTTGCGCGTCGCTGTCGCTCAGGCCTCGGGATTTTGCGTAGCCCACCAGCAGATCGCGGTAGAGGCGGTCGAAAGCGGCCCAAGCGGCGTGGTCGGAGCGATCACGGAGGCGCGACAGGAGCGTCTCCCGCGTTTCGTCCATTTCCGGGCTCCGGTTCGGCGTCCGCTCGCGGGCGGCGGCGCGCCGGGCCAGAACAGCGTACCCGGGGCGCGCGGACCGGGAGCGGGGGTTTTTCTTTGTGAGGCGGGAAAGAAGGGGCTGGGCGCCGCGAGATTCTGTTGGACGCGGCCATCGCGGGTTGCGATCCCCGGAACCGTCGGGAACCACTCACAAAGGAGTCGGATCATGGATCGTGCAAGGAGAAATGACCGGGTTTCGGTGTTTCGAAGGGGCGTGCTGGTCGCGGGAGCGCTGGGTCTGCTGCTGGCGGCGGGGACGGCGGAGGCCGTCGTGTCGTTCGCGCGCCGGGGCAAGATGGCGTGCGTGATCGAAGTCAAGGAGAAGGCGCCCGGCGTCTACCACATCTGGCAGAGCACGCAAGCAGGCGGGAACACCTACGAGGACACCGGCCACACCGTCACCGTGGGCGCCAATGGAAGCGGCAAGAAGACGATCCCGCTGAATGCCGTGGGCACGCTGATGATCGGGCACAACGTGAAGATCGGCGACGCCAACGGGCCCAACAACCAGGAACCGGCGGTTGTCGAGCCCCCGGCGATGATGGTGAGCGGCCTGGTCGAGCCGGGGCTCAACGGGCCGATGGTGGTCACGGTTCCGCAGGCGGTGACCTGGAGCGAGCACACGCTGTTGGAGACATGGAAACCGAACTCCACGTTCATGCTGGCGCTCGACCCGGGCGCCGGATCGTGGGTCAACATGGGGTGCGCGGTCCAGGGCCAGGGCGATCTGCAGGTCCAGCTGCTGCAGTTCACGCCGCAACAGATCGTGTTCCGCGTTGTGGCGGATCCGACTTCCACGACGATCGACAACGTGCTGATCTCGGGGGTGGGGATGCAGATCATCGCGCCCATCGGCGGCAACGTCGGGCTGCACCTGGGCTACAACGGGTCGACGGACGTGATTCTCAACGGGGAGTTCCTGCAGACCGTGACCGGGGCCGGGTCGTACCTGTACCAAAGGGCCAAGGTGGTGCCCAACGCCCTCTGCTACGCGGACTGCAACGGCGACACGTTGCTGGATATCGCCGACTTCGGGTGCTTCATGACGACCTTCGCGATCGGCAACCACTACTCGGATTGCAACTCGGACGGGAACCTCGATCTTGCGGACTTCGGGTGCTTCCAGACCAGCTTCGCGGTGGGGTGTCCGTAAGAAAGGCTCACATGAGCAAAGCTCAAATCGGAACGGAGGCTGTCGGTGCGGAGTTCCCCGAGGGCGCCATCGGACCA
>CAZARU010000098.1:0-2600 GCA_964487605.1 uncultured Polyangiaceae bacterium | reverse complement strand
GGAGGCGGCGGGTGGTTGCACGCCGGGAGGGGGAAGCACGACCCGCGGAAGCGGCGGGCCGTGACGCCCGGCATGATTCTGTGATATTTCGATGCAAGCCGGACTGACCGATCGTGTAGAATCGGCCCGTCAGGAGGTCAGCGTCGATGTCCGTGGCGCGTGGATTTGCTCGCTCCGCCCGGGGCCTCATCGGCCCCGGCGTCGGCGTTGCATTGCTCACCATGGGTGCGCCGCACGTGACCGCTCAGTGCCAGCCCGTCTGGTCAGGACTTCAGGGCGGCGGAAGTGGGTCGGTCGAGGCGTTGGCCGCATTCGACCCCGACGGACCTGGGGGGGCGCCGAAGCGCCTGGTGGCCGGGGGGGGACTTTGGGCGATCGGCGCCTCACGTGTGCTCCTCATCGGGCAATGGGACGGAGCCGCGTGGGCGCCGGTGGCGTCGGGCTTGACGCCGACTACTCCCTTGAACGGTTGGGTGCAGTCCTTGCTTCCGGTCTCGCCGGACCCGGCCTCGCCGATTCAGCCTGGCCTGTACGCCGGCGGACGATTCAATGGTGCCGGTCCAGTTCCGGTGAGCAACCTCGCCCGCTGGGACGGGATTGATTGGTTTGATGTCGGTGGCGGCGTGATCTCTTCCGTGCCGAATATTGCCACTTATGTGATCGCAACCAGGCTTTTCGACGAAGATGGGCCCGGCCCGGGGGCGCCCGCGTTGTTTGTGGGCGGCGCCTTCGACCGCGCGGGGGCAGTCCCGATCGATGCGTTGGCCCGCTGGAATGGGCAGAATTGGTCGCAGGTCGGTGGCCCGCTGACAAGCGGAGTTCCCAATACTCGGCCGACCGTGTCTGCGCTGGAGGTCTTCGACGACGACGGGCCGGGGCCGCGCCCACCGGCGCTCTACGTCGGAGGAGGCTTTCTCTATGCTGGCGGTACGCTCGTCCGGCACATCGCGCGCTGGGACGGTGTCTCATGGGAACTTCTTGGGGAGGGTATTTCGTCCGGCCCGGTCAAGTCACTGTGCGTCTTCGATGAAGACGGGCCCGGTCCCATGAAGCCGGCCCTGTTCGTCGGCGGCGTGTTTGCGTTCGCTGGAGGGCAACCCCTCCCCTACCTCGCCCGCTGGGACGGTCAGAAATGGACGTCAGTTGGCGGCGGAATCAACAGCACCGTGCTGGCGATGACCGTGTACGACGACGATGGACCAGGTCCGAGGCCCCCTGCGTTGTATGCGGGCGGATTCTTCACGCATGTCGGAGCGACCGAGGTCAACCGTATCGCTCGTTGGGACGGCCAATCATGGTCGCCTCTCGGGTCCGGCGTGTCGGGTTATGGCGTAGGCACCCAGGTGATGTCGCTCGCAGTGTTCGACGAGGACGGGCCCGGCCCGAACCCGGGCGGCCTGTACGTCGGGGGGTTGTTTTACTACGCGGGAGGTGTGTGGGGCAAGCATGTGGCGCGCTGGGGATGCCCGATCCCGGTGTGCTACTCGAACTGCAACGGCGACGCGGCGCGTTCGGGAGGCGGACTCCTCAACATCGCGGACTTCGGCTGCTTCCAGAACGCCTTCGCGCTGCTCACGCCCTACGCCGACTGCAACCAGGATGGCGTCAACACCATCGCCGACTTCGCGTGCTTCCAGACGCGTTTTGCGAATGGGTGCCCGTAGAGCGAAGATCAGCAAAGGGACAAAGCAGCAAACACCATTCATCGAATCTCACGCAGAGGCGCAGAGAAGCGGTGTCAAGGCAGGGGCGTGGGGGCGGTTGACCCTCGGCCCTCTCTGCGACTCTGCGTGAGACGGTTCGTGGGCGGAGGCACAGGACCGTCCGACGTTCCTTGACAGTCGCGATTCCGATCGGAGCACAAGGAGGACCGACCCGGACCTTCGCAGAGCCTCAGGTCCGGTGTCCGGAGGCGCGCGGGTATCATCGGCGCATGAAAGTGCACCGACTGGAGATCCGGGCGCGGGAGGGAGAGAACGACCCGCGGGGACGCGCGATCCGCGAGCAGGCCGCGGCGATGGGCGTGCCGCTGCGGTCCGCGCGGGCGACGCGGGTGTACCTGATCGAGGCGGAGCTGAGCCCGCGCGAACTCGGGCTGGTGGCGGAGCGGCTGCTGGCCAACCCGGTGACGGAGACGGCCTCCGAGGGCGCGGCGGCATCGAACGGGGCGCAGACGGTCGAGGTGCACCCGTTGCCCGGCGTGATGGACCCGGTGGCCCAATCGGTGCACGAGGCGATCGACGACCTGGTCGGGGCTCGAGGGGAGCGTCTCGTCAGCACCGGGTGGCGGTACGACTTCACGGGAGTCGGGGCCGACGAGGCGGAGGGGCTGGCGCGCCGGCTGCTGGCCAACCCCGTGGTGCACCGCATTCATCGGGGGCCGTTCCTGCCGGATCGGCTGCCGCGGGGGCACGCGTACACGCTGAAAGTGGCGCACGTGGCGCTGCGCGGGCTGTCCGACGCGGAGCTGACGAAGCTGTCGCGGGATGCGCACTTGTTTTTGAGCCTCGACGAGATGCGAGCGATCCGGGCGGAGTACGAGCGGGTGGGGCGCGAGCCGACGGACATCGAGCTGGAGACGCTGGCGCAGACGTGGTCCG
>CAZARU010000097.1:0-27401 GCA_964487605.1 uncultured Polyangiaceae bacterium | reverse complement strand
CCCGCGGCGGTCGCCGGCGCGGCGGGGGCCCCGCCCGGCGCGGACGCCGCGGCCGGCGAGCAAGCCGCCCCAGCGACGACGCTCGCAGCACCGACCAGCCGCTGCCACGGGGTGGTGCGCCGGCTCACGGCAGCCCCGCTCTTTCGAGCACCTTGCGCGCCGCCTCGGTGGGGGGCGTGCGCCCCTCGACGACCTCTCGTTCGATCACGTCGACCTCCCGGCTTCCCACGACACCCCCGAGCACCCTCGCCTCGAGTCCGTCGCGTAGCGCACGCCAGAACCATTCGCGGCGCTGCTCCCCACGCTTGGCCTCCAGAGCGCCGCTGGTCTCCAGCGCGCGGCGATGTTCGAGAACCGCCACCCACGCCGCGTCGATGCCCCGGTCCTCGAGGGCGCTGGCGGCCAGCACGGGCGGCCGCCACCCCCCTTCCCTCGCCTGCAGCAACGCGAGTGCAGCACGGTACTCCGCACAGGCGCGGTCGGCCGCGGCGCGAAAATCGCCGTCCGACTTGTTCACGATCATGACGTCGGCAAGCTCGAGGATCCCACGCTTGATTCCTTGCAACTCGTCGCCACCACCCGGAAGCATGATGACGAGGAAGCAGTCGACCATCGACGCGACGGCGTACTCGCTCTGGCCGACGCCAACCGTTTCGACGAGGACGACGTCGTAGCCTGCTGCCTCGCACACGAGGAGGGCTTCTCGGGTGCGCCGGGCCACGCCACCCAGGGTCTTGCCCGCGGGACTCGGCCGCACGAACGCGGAGTCGTGAACCGACAGGCGATCCATCCGCGTCTTGTCGCCCAGAATGGAGCCTCCGCTGACCGAACTCGACGGATCCACAGCGAGGACGGCCACCCGGTGGCCCGCCGCGACGAGACGCAGTCCGAGGGACTCGATGAACGTGCTCTTGCCGGCACCAGGAACTCCGGTGATTCCAACTCGCACGCCGCGCCCGGTCTTGGGTAGGACCTTCTCCACGAGCCTCTCGGCGTGGCGTTCGTCCTTCGGAAGCGTGCTCTCCACGAGGGTGATCGACTTGGCGAGCGCCCGGCGATCGCCCGAGGTCAGCGCCTCGACGAGAGCCTGAACGTCCGGCTCACCCGTCGCCGTCACGCGGTCACTCCGCGGCGCGTGCCGCTCGTTCGCGCACGAGATCGAGGACACGCCGTGCGGCGACGGGGATGCTCGTTCCGGGACCGAACACCGCGGCGACGCCTGCCTTCTCCAGCAGCGGGTAGTCCCGTGGCGGGATGACGCCGCCGCACGTCACGACGACGTCGCCGGCGCCCTGCCGGCGGAGCTCCTCCACGAGGTCGGGAACGAGCGTCAGGTGGCCCGCCGCCTGGCTCGAGACGCCGACGACATGAACGTCGTTCTCGACGGCCTGGCGTGCCGCCTCGGCCGGCGTCTGGAAGAGCGGGCCCACGTCCACGTCGAACCCCAGGTCGGCGAAGGCCGTGGCGACCACCTTCGCGCCCCGATCGTGACCGTCCTGTCCGAGCTTCACGACGAGCAGGCGGGGGCGACGTCCATGGTCCCGCTCGAAGGCCTCGACGGCGGACACCAGGTCCTTCCAGCCGACGTCGTCCCGGTAGTAGCCCGAGAACACGCCGGACACACTGGCGGTTTCGGCGCGATGACGTCCGAACACGTTCTCCAGGGCCAGGGAGACCTCGCCGACCGTCGCGCGCGCGCGCGCGGCCTTCACCGCCAGGTCGAGCAGGTTGCCCTCGCCGCTCTCGGCAGCGCGGGTCAGCGCCGCCAGCGACGCGCTCACGGCCAGCGCATCGCGATTCGCCCGGACGGCCTGGAGCCGCGCGATCTGCTTCTGGCGGACCTCGGTGTTGTCGACGAACCGCACGTCCAGAGGGGGCTCCTCCTCGAGGCGCCACGCGTTGACGCCGACCACCACGTCGAGACCGCGGTCTATCCGCGCCTGACGACGCGCGGCGGCCTCTTCTATCCGTAGCTTCGGCATCCCCGCCTCCACCGCGCGCGTCATCCCACCCATCGCCTCGACTTCCTCCACGATGGTCAGCGCTTTCTGCGCCAGGGCATGGGTCAACGATTCCATGAAGTACGACCCTCCGAACGGATCGACCACGCGGGTGATGCCCGTCTCCTGCTGCAGCACGAGCTGCGTGTTGCGGGCGATGCGGGCGGAGAAGTCCGTCGGGAGGGCGATGGCCTCGTCGAAGGAGTTGGTGTGGAGGCTCTGGGTCCCTCCCAGGACCGCGGCCATCGCCTCGACGGTGGTCCGGATCACGTTGTTGTAGGGATCCTGCTCCGTGAGGCTCACGCCCGAGGTCTGACAGTGGGTCCGGAGCATCATCGAGTCGGGCTTCTTCGGATCGAAATGGCGCTTCATGAGAGTCGCCCAGAGGAGCCGCGCGGCCCGGAGCTTGGCGACCTCCATGTAGAAGCTCATGCCGATGGCGAAGAAGAACGAGAGCCGCGGTGCAAAGTCGTCCACGGCGAGCCCCTTGCCCAGCGCGGACCGCACGTACTCGAGCCCATCTGCGATCGTGAAAGCGAGTTCGAGGTCGCACGTCGCTCCAGCCTCTTGCATGTGATAGCCGGAGATCGAGATGGAGTTGAACCGCGGCATGTGGCGGCTCGTGTACTCGATGATGTCCGCCACGATGCGCATGGAGGGCGCGGGCGGATAGATGTACGTGTTCCGCACCATGAACTCTTTGAGGATGTCGTTCTGGATGGTGCCGGTCAGCTTCGCCGCAGCAACCCCCTGCTCCTCGGCGGCCACGATGAAGCTCGCCAGGGTCGGCAAGACCGCACCGTTCATCGTCATCGACACGCTCATGTCGTGCAGCGGAATGCCGTCGAAGAGGACCTTCATGTCCTCCACGGAATCGATGGCCACGCCCGCCTTGCCCACGTCACCGACGACGCGCGGGTGGTCGCTGTCGTAACCCCGGTGCGTCGCGAGATCGAAGGCGACGGACAGCCCTTTTTGCCCTTGCGCGAGGTTGCTGCGGTAGAAGGCGTTGGATTCCTCGGCCGTGGAGAAGCCTGCGTACTGGCGAATGGTCCACGCACGGCCCGCGTACATGGTCGCCTTCGGGCCGCGCACGAACGGGTAGACCCCGGGCACCGTGTCCCCGAAGTCGAGGTCCTCGACGTCCCTTCGAGTGTACAGAGGTCGAACGTCGATGCCCTCGGGCGTGTGCCACACCAGGCCCTCGGGATCGGCGCCCTTCTGCTCTTCCTGCGCCAGCTTTCGCCAGAGATCGGTGTCGGCGGGCGCGCGCGGATCGCTCATTTGGGACGCCGCTCACATACCATGACCCGGCCGCACGGGCAGGCGCGCCGTGACGCCGCCCCGGGCCCCGCCGCGTCAGTTCCCGTGCTTCTTGCCCCGGAGGATGCGGGTGAGGGCGTGACCCGCCGCACGCGTCAACTGATCGGCCCAGCGCGAAGCGGAGAACGCGTCGCCGAGTCCGGCGGCCACGAGGACCATCACGGGGTGCCCGGAAACCATGACGGGCGCGACGTAGACCTCGTCGTCGCCGACGCCGAGCGCCTCGAGGAGGCCCTCGTGAGCGGCAGACGACGGAATGGGGCCCAGATAGTAGCCCGCCGACACCGCCGTCTCGAAGACACTGGGCTTCGATGTCTCGACCCGGACGTTCCGGACGGCGTCCAGGTCCACACCGGCGGCGGCGCGCCCCTGGAACGAACCACTCCGCACCACGAAGACGGCGACGCGCGGCGCCAGCCCGCGCATCCCCTCGAGGAGACACGAGACCACGTCGTCGGGTCCCGTCGCCGTCGCGAGCGCATCGAGAGACGTCGTCACGTCCGGCGTCAGCATGCCGCCGGCGCGGACGTCCTCGTCCGCCGAGGGTCTCGACGGTGGGGGCGGCGGCTTCGAGCGATAGAGCCCGATGACCGGCTCGCCCTGGTCGTCCTGCCCGAACGTCGAAAGCGCGGGAACCGAGATCCCGGGGTTGGTGCCCGAACGCCGTGGCGGAGGGCGGCCCTCGTACGGACTCGTGTCGGGATCGAAGCCCTCCGGCGCGCGCCGGACCAGCGGAATCGGCGGATCGCTCGGGAGCCGCGGCGCGGCGGGGATCGCGTCCGCCTCCTCGATCCCGTACGCGGGCGTGAGGTTCGGCGGCGGGGGCGGCGGCGCGACACTGCGGCGAGGTGCCGCCCGGGAAAGCTCCGCGAGCGAGACGAGCAGGTCGTCGAGAGAGGCACGCAACAGCCGGATGGGCGCCTGCAACACGAACCCGAACTCGGCGAGCACGTGAGGGTCTCGGGGATCGGCCGCGGCGACGTCGACGGTCCCCGTTCGCGCGTCCACGCGCACGGGGAGCGCGAGCAGTCGCGCGCACATGCCGGGCGGCAGCATCGCCGCGATGGAATCGGGCTTGACGGTGGTGATGATGGGGGCGCTCGAGCGTGCGAGCTCGAGCCTGACGATCCGGGCCTCCACGGGATCGCCCCGAGTCAGCGTGAGCACGGCGGGCACCGCGTCACCGACCGACGCCGCCAGCGCGTCACGGACTCTTCGGTGCGGGACGACGCCCGTACGAAGCAGTCGGGCAGCCAGATCGGCACTCACGCGCGATCAGAGTGGTCTGGGTCGCGCGGCGCTGCAACCGAGACGCGCGGCGCCGACACCCAAGCCACGCGTCAGTCGCGGAACTGGTAGACGACTTCGGTCCTCCGGACCAACCCGAGCTGGTCGCGCGCGACGCGCTCGACGGCGGCCGGATCGCCCTTGATGCGCTCGACCTCCGCCCGGAGCCTCCGGATCTCGTGCGTCAACCGTCGGACCTCGTCCTCGGTCCTCGATCGCTCCGCCTCCAGGCTGCTCAGGCGGCGCAAGCCGGTCGGCGAGAACATCATGAGCGGAACCGAAACGACCGCCGCAAGGAGGATTCCGAGGGGGAGGACCCGCTCGACGACCTCGCGTGGGGTACTGCGGCCGCCCAACATGGTGTCCGCCCGAGGCTGCCACGACGCAGTGCGTGGGACCCAGAAACCCGCGGTCCCGGCCGCGAAAGCCCGCTTTCGAAGGGGAGCCCCGCGGTATCGTTTCCCCCGCGTTTTCGCTATCCTGCGCCCCCCCGACGCGGGCCAAAACGATGAACCAAGACATCCTCAGAGGCGAGCTCGAGCGCCTGTTCGAGCTCTCGGAGCTCATCACCCTCTGCCAAGACGTTCTCGGCTTCGATCCGGAAGCGGTGGGCGGGGTCTCCGGAAAGGGATCCTTCGTCCGGGCGCTGACGGACCACTGCGTCGAAACCGACGCCGTCGAGGCGCTCTGCGACGTGATCCTGGCGTCCAAGGCCGACGTCGATCCCAAGATCGCCCAGATTGGCGCGGCGGGGTTGCTCCTCGACGTGGAGTTGAAGCCGGGTGACGAGTTCGGTCCCTTCAACGTCCTTCGCAAGCTCGGAGACGGGCGACTGGGCGTGACGTACGTGGCGAGGCGGGACGGTGCCGACCATCGCTTGAAGGTTTTGCGGCACGAAGCCACCCGTGACCGCCGCGGGCTCCACCGCTTCCTCACCGCCACGCGGCTCATCGGAAAGATCGATCACCGCGGACTCCCGCAGCGGCTCACGGCCGGCATTCACGACGGCACGCACTACGTGAGCCACGTGCACGTCGAGTCCCAGCCGCTCGCCGCACGGATTTCGCGGACCGGACCCATGCACATCAACGAGGCGCGCGCAGTCCTGCGCTCGATCCTGGAGCCACTGCAGGAGCTCCATGCGCGCCGCCTGGCCCACGGCGACTTGAAGCTGGAGAACGTCGGCGTCGTCAGGGGAGCCGACGGCTCGCAGGCCGTCACGCTGCTCGACCCGGCTTCCGATCGCCTGCGGGCGCGCGCCCGCGTCGCCAACGGTCAGAACGAGCTGTTCTCCACGGTCGCTTCACCCAAGACCGTCGCGCCCGAGCAGATCCGCGGTCAGGTGGGGGACGCGCGAAGCGACGTCTATTCGTTCGGCGCCATGCTCTACGAGATCCTGACCGGCAAGCCCGTCTTCGCGACCGAGTCGGCGCTCGACGCGGCAATCCGTCACCTCACGCAGGAGCCGCAGCCGCCGAGCCAGGTCGCCCCACGCGGCTGGGTCGGGTCGGAGCTCGACGATTTCGTGCTGGGACTCCTGCGAAAAGATCCCGCACGCCGTCCGCAGGGAGCCGGAGCGCTGCTCGAGCAGATCGAGACGCTGGGGCGCAGCACCGGCGGAGCCGTCACCCAGAAGATCTCGGACGAGGAACTCGAGAAGCGCGTCGATGGGCTCATCGCCGAGCCGACGAGCAGCGAGGCGGCCGTGCTCCTGGAGGAAGCTGCCGACATGGGCGGGGATCCAGGGCGCATCGCCGAAGCGATGGCCATGGCCGCCGATCAGATCGAGAACGACGATGAAGGGAGCGGCGTCGAGGCGAAGAAGAGCCTGCTCTTTCGCGCGGCGCGCCTCCACCATCAAGGCGCGAAGGACGCCACCAAGGCAGAAGCCGCCTACGTCGCGATTCTCGAGCTGGACCCGGCGGACGACATCGCGTCTTCGGCGCTCGAGGACGTGCGTCGCGAACTGGGCAAGTACGATGAGCTCGTCGAGATGCTGCTCGCCAGGACGGAGAGCGCCGAGAGCCCGAAGGAACGCGCTCGTGCCATGGGCGAGATCGGTCGGCTCTACGCCAAGGAGCTCGACGACATGGACCAGGCCATCGTCGCGTACGCGCAGGCGTTCTGCATGGACCCCGAGGAGGCGCAGTACCCGAAGGAGATCGAACGGCTCGCGGGAACTTCGCAGCAGCGATGGGGCGAGGTGCTCACTGCGTGCGTCGAAGCCACCAGCAACGCCGCCGTGGCTCCCGAGGAGCGCACGCGCATTCTGCAGAAGATGGGAGACTGGTACGCCGACAAGGTGCAGCGGCCCGATCTGGCGCTCTCTTGCTTCCAGGCGATCGTCGCCGCCGATCCCGCGCACGAAGGCGCGCTGGCGGGCATGGCCGCCATCTACCGGAAAGCGCAGCAGTGGCCGGAGCTGGGCATGGTGCTCACGCGCCGCGCGGACGCGGCGCGAACCCCCGCCCGGGCGCGCGACCTGCGCGCCGAAGCGGCGGACATTCTCGAGCACCAGCTCGGCGACATGGGCGGGGCACGCAACCTCTACGAGCAGATTCTCGCGGAGGACGCGGGGCACGAGAAGGCGAGCGAGGCGCTCGGACGAATCTACGAGCGGTCGGCGGACTTCGCCGGGTACGTCAAGATCCTGCAGGCACGCGCCGACGCCTTGCGCAACGAGGACCGCCACCGCGTCCTGTGTCGCATCGCGGAGATACAGGAGGACCGCCTCGGAGACGTCGCGGAAGCCGAGCGGCTCTACCGCGAGGTCCGGAGCGAGGACCCGAGCTACCTCGACGCCATTCGCGGACTGGATCGCATCTACAGCAAGACCGCCAAGTACGACGCCCTGCTCGAGATCCTCGACGCCGAAGTACGCGTCGCGGCAACCCCACGCCAGAAGATCACGATCTGGGAGCGCGTCGCGGGGATCTGGGACGAAGAGTTCCTCGACCACGCCAAGGCCGCGGAGGCGTTCGAAGCGATCTTGGCCATAGACAACGCCCACGACGGCGCGCTGACGGCGCTGGGGCGCCACTATCGCGCACTCGGGCGCTGGGAAGACGTCGCCGGCCTCTACGAACGCCATCTGGCGTTGCTCACCGAGCCCGAACGCCGGATCTCACTCGGGCTCGAGCGGGGGCGCGTTCTCCGGGAACAGATCGGCTCGCCAGAACGGGCCATGATCGCGTACGAGGCCGTGCTCGCCATCGATCCCGAGCACGCCGGAGCCCTCGAGGCGCTGGCCTTGTTGCGCGAGACGTCCGGCGATGCCGACAAGGCGCTGGAGGCCATCGAGGCGCTCGCGGACAAGGCCACGTCGCCCGAGGCCAAGGCAGAGCAGTTCCTGCGCGCCGCCAAGCTTCTCGAAGAGCGAGGCGATCGCGACGGCGCCATCGACCGGTACAAGCAGGCGCTGGACGCCAACCCCTCGGACCGCACCGCATCGGCGGCGCTCCGGGCAGCCTACGCCGCGAGGGGCGACGCCAACGCGGCTCTCGAGCTCATCGAGCGTGAGATTGACCAGACCGAGGGCGACCGGGCCAAGGCGAAGCTCGCCGCCGAGGCCGCGGTGCTCGCGCTCGAGCAGCTCAAGGACGAAAAGAAAGCGAAGGACTCGGCCGATCGGGCGCTGAGCTTCGATCCGACCAATCTCGATGCGCTCAAGATCCTGGGTGACCTCGCGTTCGACGACAAGCGGTACCTCGAGGCGAGCCGTCACTACGAGCAGCTCGCGAACCGCGCCGACGTCCTGGAGAAGTCCGAGGCGACGCGGATTTTGGTTCGCTTCGTGGACGCTCTGAGTCAGAGCGGCTCGACCGAGAAGGCCCTGGCCCCGATGGACACGCTGGCGCGCATCGCGCCAGACGACCACGCCGCGCTGCGGCGGGTGGCGCAGGTCACCTTCGAGCACGGCTCGGCGAAGCGAGCGTTCGAGCTCTACAAGGATCTCGTGACGCGGTTCCGCGCGGAGCTACGAGACGACCTCGCCGTCGCGCTCTACCGCTACGGGGAATCGGCCCGGGCAGCGGGCGAACTGGACGCGGCGCGCGGCCCTCTGGAGGAGTCCGTGGACCTCGATCCCTCGAGCCGACTTCCGCTGCAGTCGCTGGCCAAGCTGTTCGAGGCCCGGGACAGCTGGGGTGACGTCATCGAGACCATCGAGCGCGAGGCGGACATCGCCCAGGGCGAGGACCGCGTCGAGCTGCTGGCGCGCATGGGAGAAATCGCCGCCGACAAGCTCTCCGACCGAACGCGGGCAGCGAAGATCTTCGTGGCGGCCCTCGAGGAGCGCCCGGACGACCGGAAGCTCCTCACCAAGCTGATGCAGCTCTACAGCGAGGAGAAGGACTGGGGGAAGCTCATCGACATCGTCCTGCGCCTCGCCGAGTTCGTGGAGGAACCGAAGCAGAAGGCGAAGTACCTGCAGACCGCCGCCATCGTCGCCGGAACGCAGATGGGGGACGTGGACCGCGCCATCGACTTCTACGCGAAGGTGATGGAGCTCGATCCCGAAGCGGAGAAGCCCCTCGCCGAGTCCATCGAGCTGAGAAAGCAGAAGGGTGAGTACGAGCGCGTCGAAGAGCTGATGAAGAAGCAGCTCGAGCGTGCGACGGCGAAGAAGGACTCTGCGGCAATGCTGGCGAGCTTCATCGCGCTGGGCGAGGTCTACGAGAAGAATCTGGGCTGGATCGACAAGGCCATCGACGCCTACGAGGCCGCGCAGACCCTGGACGCCGAGAACAGCAGTCGGGCCGAGCACCTGAGCAACCTCTACGCCTCGGATCCGGAGAAGTACCTGGACAAGGCGGTGCTCTCGCAGATGGCCATTCTGCGCGAGAACCCGTACCGGTCGGAGTCCTACCAGCTGCTTCGCAGGCTCTACACCGAGGTGAAGCGCGCCGACCCGGCGTGGTGCCTGTGTCAAGCGCTCGTCGTGCTCAAGCTGGCGGAGCCCGACGAGGAGCGGTTCTTCAATCGGATGCGCGCGGACACGGCCGCACCGGCGCAGGACTCGTTCACGGCCGAGGACTGGCTGTCACGTGTGATTCACGAGGACGCCGATCCCCTCCTCACGAGCCTCTTCGCACTCATCGGCCGCGCAGTGCTCGGAAAGCGGGGTCAACCCCTGGAGGCGCTGGGTTACGACGCTCGGTATGCCGTCGATCTCGCACAGCACCCGTACCCCATCAGTCAGACTCTGCACTACGCGAGTGGTGTGCTCGGCGTGGACGCTCCTCCGACGTTCGAGAACTCGAACGACCCGGGCGGACTCTCGTTCCTCCACACGCACGTTCCGTCCATCGTCCTGGGCCGCGCTGCTCTCACGGCGGAGGTTCCCCCGCAGGCTGCCGCCTTCATCGCCGCTCGACACCTCACCTACTTCCACCCGGGCATGTACATCCGACACCTGATCCCGTCGGGCACCGGCCTCAAGGCGTGGCTCTTCGCCGCCATCAAGCTCATTGCGCCGCAGTTCCCCGTGGCGGCCCAGATGGAAGGTCCGGTGAAGGAAGCCCACGAGGCGCTGGACAAGGCCATGGAGGGACAGCGGCGCGACCAGCTCGCGAGGATCGTTTCGAAGCTCCTGGAGGGCGGAGGCGCCCTGGATCTGAAGAAGTGGGTCGCGGGGATCGACCTCACGGCGGATCGCGTGGGCCTCATCGTTTGTCACGACCTCGAGACCGCCGCCGAGATCATCCGCGCTTCGGACGAGAGTTCGAGCGCCGTCGGCAGTCAGGAACGCCTCAAGCAGCTCGTCCTGTATAGCGTCAACGAGAAGTACTTCGCGCTGCGCCAGCGCCTGGGCATCGCCGTAGACCAGTAGAAATGAGCGACGACCAAGGCAAGAGGGGCGCTACCGACGCCCCCCCCCTCGGCGCGGAGGAGGCGCGAGACCTCGACGCGCTGATCGGCGGCGCCGCGCCGCCTCCCGCCGCGACGGGCTTCGCGCCGGTCCCCCCGGTGGGCGCCGGAGCACCGCCCACCGGCCTACCTTCGGCCTACGCCACGTTGCCGCCCAACGCCGCCGTGAGTGACGGCGGGCCCGGCTGGGGCGTGGCCGTCGCTGCGCTCGTCATCGGAGCAGCGCTCGGGGCCGGCGCGACGTTCTTCGCCATGCCCTCCGCGCCTCCGCCGACCGTGACGTCCGCGGCCCCGGCCGCGTCGAGCGCGGAACCCGAACCGACCCCGCCACCACCCGAACCCTCACCCGTCGAGAGGGCCGCAGTGGGCGACGAGGCCGCGATGAAGTCCATCGCCGATCGACCCATGGCGGAGCGCAGCGTCGAGGAGAGCGTCGCGCTCGCCCGCGGAGAACGCGCACGAAAGGTGGCCGAGATCCGAAAGCTGGCAGAGGCGCTCGCCAAGAGCCCGGACCTCGCGAGCGACCCCGCCATGCTCTCGCGCCTGCGGCAGGACGCGAAGGACCCGGACATCGCGTTCGACGTCCTGCACATCCTCGCCAACGTGCCAGGCCCGGGTGGAGTGGACGTACTGTACGACGTCTGGATCGGGACCCGCGGCAAGACGCCCGTCACCGAACTCGCCGAGCAGCTCGTCTTCAGCAAGGAAGTCCGTCCGCGAGCATCGGAGGCCCTCGCCGTGGCTCTCGACCTTCGCGTCACCGAAGAGTGTGAGGCGGTCTCCAAGGTCGTCGACCGTGCCGTGGAGCACGGGGACGTGCGCTCGCTCGCGCTCCTCGGTCGGCTCATGAGCCCCTACGGCTGCGGCGCGCGAAAGAACGAAGACTGCTATCCGTGTCTGCGCCTCGGCGGGCAGCCGAAGGGACATCTGAAGAACTCGCTGAAGGAAACGCGAAAGCGCCCGGCGCCGCGGTTCTAGTCCGTCGCAGGCCGCGCGGCGTCACGCCGCGCCGGCCGCGCCAACGCGTGGTACCAGCGGCCGTCGGTCAGAGGCGCTTCGTCCACCGCAGCACGGCGTCTACGACTCGTCGACGCTCCTCCGGGCGCACCGCGAGGTCCTGCCGCACTTCGATCTCCACGGCGAGGCGCCCGTGAGACCGTGCGTGACGATCCGCCGAATGGATCAGGCCCTGCCGGCCGGAGTACGGCTCGTTGGCGCGCGCGAGGAATCCGACCGCGGAGAGTTCGGCGAGGAGGTTCATCGCGGGGACCTCGTCGCGGTCGAACAGCACCCCCACCTCGACGTCGCGCCTCGCGCCTTCGTAGACCGGCGTGAAGGTGTGGACGGAGAACACGACCGCCGCGGACGACCGCGCAACCGCACGATCGAGCGCCTCGTGGTACGGCCTGTAGAGGGAGCCGAGGCGCTCCTCGCGTTCACGGTCGTCGAGGTTCGCGTTGAGCGCGACCGGTGCCCCATCGGCGAACTCCCGGAAGAGATCCGGCGCCCCTTCGGGGCGGTTGGGGTCGGCGAGCAGACGAGTGAAGCGAGAGAGCACGGCGCCGGCGCCGAGGGAAATCGCGAGGTCTCGCGTGAGGTCGGCTGCGCCCGGATCGAAGGTCCAGTGCGTCCCGACGAGGCGGCGATCACGACTCGGCCAGCGCCAGCGGCCAGGAACGTGCTCGGTGGCGTGCTCGCACGAGAGGACGACGGCACCGTCACCCTCCACACACTCGAAGGCGTCGAGCGTGCTGGTTCGACCCGCGGCGCTCACGGCTTCGGCGCGAAGCCACGCATGCCGGACGCGCGTGACTTCGAGCGGCCCGCCCCGGCAGCCATCGGCGCGGGGTCGAACGCCATCTTGGAGAACGGGCCCGTCAGGCGCCATCCGTAGAAGCCATCGGCGCGCTTCGAGCGGCGCACCTTCGGGTGCAGGTCGAAGAGGCCCGTCTTCTCGTCCAGAATGGCCTTCGTCATGTCGTTCTTGTTCCGGTAGGCCGCGTCGAACTTGAAGCGAAGGTTCATCTCCGCGAGGCTCGACTCGATGGGGTCTCGCAGCCGCACCTTGCCGTCCGCAACGAGCTCGATGTCGGCACCCCTTGCTTCGAACTTCTCTATGGTGAGCCGTCCGGCCTTCGCCTGGGCCTTGAACACCACGTCGCCCCCGCGGAGCCGCGGCAGCGCAATGGTGTCGAGCACCTTCGTCTTCCCGTCACCGACGGCGAGGTCCGCGATGCTGAGGTCGAACTCCCCGTCGGCCTTGGCGAACTTGCCCTCGGGAACCCGGAGATCGACGAAGCCCGTGATGGCTCCGCTCATCGGCATGCCCACCACGTCGGAAACGAACGGCAGCTTGCCGACGTCTACGCCCTCGAACTCGACCCGCGTCCCGTGCCCGTCCGCGTCGCGACGATGGAATCCCTCCACCTCGCCGTCGAACGCCGCCGCTCCGAACGTCACCTGCGTGACACCCGTGAGCCATCGGAAAATCGAGGTTCGTGCGTGCGCCTCGGCAATCTCGATCTGTCGCCGGGGAGCGATCTTGCCGTCGGCCCCGGGTGGCGGCTCGGGACCCACGAGCTTGAGACCGCTGACCTCGACCCCGCTCAGCCAGTATCCGTCGAGCTCGTCGATGTGGAGTCGCAAACCGTCCGCGGGCTGGCGAGCATTGTACTCGGCCACGACGCGGTCCTTCAGCCGCGCATACGGAAACGTGATGTACGCGAACATGAAGAGCGTGAACGCGTAGAACGCCGCCACGCCGAGCCACTTGAGCACCGACTTCGCGCGGGGGCTCACGGTGTCGCCTCGCTCGCCCCTTCTTCGGGCTTGGCCACCTCGCTGCGGTCGAAGGCGCTCACGAGAAGCTCGACGTCGTAGGAGTCAGGTTCGGTACCGCGCTTGCGCAGGTTGAGCCGCGACACGACGACGGGATGCTGCGACTGGGCGATGGCCTCGAGGAACATCGTGAGGTTCAGGAGCGGCACCTTCTTGAGCACGAGCTTCGTGGACCGCTCGTTGTAGCGCTTGCCGTGCGGCACGTCGGCACGATCCTGGCTCTCCGGGATCTCCACGCCATGGTCCTTGGCCAGCTTGGCGAGGTATCCGGCGAGTGGTGGCGCCGGGTTGGCGTAGCGCGACGTGACGGCGTCCTTCTCGGCCTGGCGATCCTTCACCTTTCCGCGGCCCTCGTGAATCGCCGCGATGGCCGCCCGGTACTCCTCGATCTCCGCGCGCTTGCCCGCGAGCAGCGCGGTCGCTCCGACCGGCACCGCCAGCAGCAGGAACGTGGCGAACACCGCCACCAGCACGCCCAGAAGCTGCCGCTCCCGCGGTTCCATGCGCTCCAGTCGCTCCCCGAGGGTCATTCGCCCTCCTTCGCCTTGGCGTCGGCCTTCTTCTTCTTCTTCTTCCCCTTCTCGTCCTCCGGACAGGCGAGGTCGAATTCCATGACGTACTTCTGACGATCGCTGTCGATGGCCTTCGTGATCTTGGAGATCTTCAGGTCCTTGACGCACGCGTGCGGCTTCAGTGCGCCGGCCACGGTCTGGGCGTCGTCGGTCGTCCCTGCGACACCGTGCAGCTTGACGTGGCCCCGCTGTAGGTCGAGCTCCTCGATGTCGTGGGTGATGCTCGCGGGGACCGCCTTCGAGATCTCCACCATGACGTCGAACCCGTCCATGTGCGGCATCGGGTCCGCGTCGCCGAGGACGCTGCCGGTTTCGAGGATCTCGAGCACGCGTCCGGCGTCGGTCGTCTCCTCACCGAGCACCTCGGAAGCCAGGCTTCCGAGCGCCGTCGAAAGTGCCTGCTGTTCGGTCGCCAGCGCGCGATACTCCGCCCAGGTCGCGAAGCTGAAGCTGATGGCGATGGCAGCAGCGAGCCCCGAGAGTACCGGCGCGCGCTCCTTGATGAAGCCGAAGCCCCTCTGGAACGCCAGCGGGCCGCGTCGAAGATCGAGATCACGCGGGCGGCTCGCGAGGGAGAGCGCCAGGGCGATGGCCTTGGCGTAGCGAGGGATGTGGTCGGCGAGCGCGGGGTCCGGGAGCTCCACGTCGAGCTGGAACAGCACCTCCACGGCGATGCCGAGCTCGCTGCTCAGGTAGGCTGCGGCGCCGGGCGCCGACGCGCCACCGCCCACCAGGTAGGCGGCCACCGGGGGCCCACCACCGGCCGACGCCCAGGCGGCGAAGGTCTGGCGGAGCGCGGCGGCGAGCAGTGGCGCGCTGGCAGGAAGCCCCTCCACGCCGCGACTGAGCGTGCGCCCGAACGCCGGGACACCGTCCTGGAGCACGACGACCTCGGTGAGCTGACCGCCGAGATCGACGATGGCGACCGGACCTGGCACGGCCAGCCGCGGGCAGACGCTCGCGAGATTTGCCAGCGGCAGCGGGCCGCAACCGACGCGCTCGGGCTCGCGCCCGACTGCCGTGCGCACCAGATCGACGATGCTGCGGACGCTCTCGGTGCGTGCGGCGCCGACCAGCGCCGTGCGCGCCTGGGCCGCAGCGTCGGCGGCGAGGAGGCGATGGTCGTAGACCAGTTCGTCGATGTCGACGGGAATGGCCGCCTCGACCTCGAAGGGAAGCACTTCGTCGATTTGCTTGAGCGCCGTCTTCGGCAGGCGCAATCGGTGGATGAACGCTTGCTCGCCGTCGACGGCGACCGCAAGGCTCTCACCGTGTTGCGCCAACCCGAGCGCCACGGCGCGGACGGCGTCCTCGGTGGTGGCGACGGCGCTGACGTCGATGTCCCGCAGCACCTCGAGCGTCACCTTGCGGTAGCTCGTGCGCACGACCGCCGCGCGGATGTGCGCCTTGCGGATGTCGAGGCCGACCAGACGTGCCACTTAGAGAACCTGGGGGGTTGGCGTCATGGGGTCAGTCGATGCGAAAGTAGACGATGCTTCCGGCGGGGCTCTTCTGGAACGCGGCAGCGATGCTATCGCTGGTCGGGGCGCCGGGCACGCCGCCCGCAGGATCGCCCGCGGCGGGGGGAGGGGCCGCCGGGGCCGGCGGATTCAGCGCCTTCGCCACCTCGATGAGGATCAGCGGGTTGATGCCGGGGAGCGGCGCGTCCCGGAAGTCCACGACGGCGTGGACCCGGCTGACCGTCTGGTTCCGACCCGTTCCGGCTCGACCCGTCGCATAGATGCTGAACACCTTGCTCTCCGTCGCGACGGCGTCCTGGACCTGCTTTTCGGACAGAACCTTGATCGGGTACGGGATCTCCAGCACCTGGAGAATGGTGCCGAACATTCCTTTCCCCTGCAGCGCGTTGGTGAAGCCCTTCGGCGTCACGAAGAGCGGGACGCCGGCGGTGAAGGATCGCACCATCGAAAGCGCCCCCAGGAACTTCACGGCCTGGACGGGATCGGCGCAGATGGGTTGGGGCGGATCTTTGACGGCGTAGCCGCAGATGAGCGCGAGTATGGTCTGGGCGTTCGCCGTGTTGACGTTGATTTGACCCTGACCCCACACGGTGACGTTACGCTTCGTCGGGTCGTTGTCGGGTTCGATGAACGTCGCCCAGAAGTCGTCCCCGACGCCGCGCACCAGTCGGAGTTCCTCGAGGCTGTCGAACGCCGCGTTCTTGCGAGAGTAACCGCCCTTCAAGAGCTGGTAGAACGAGTCCTCCGCGCCGGTCTGTTGCGCCGTACCAGAGTGCGGGTCACACGGATAGGTCTGCTGATCGCCGTCGGTCCAGTCGACGACCGCGGCGCAGATCGTCTGACGATCGGAGAACTGCCCGTCGGCGTCACGGTTGTCGAAGAGGCTGTCGTACTGCGCTCCCGCCATGAGCCCGATGAGCTGCGCGGCGAGTCGCGCCTTGCCCACCTCGCTGTTGCGCGCCGGCGTGTTCAGGTTGATCTTCGAGTCTTCGTCGACGATCCGGACGTCGAACCCGGCACCCTCGATCCCCAGGTTCCTTCCCTCCTTCACGTCGACCGACGCCAGGCTCGCGAAAGCCGCGGTGCCTCCCTCGTCGTTGAACGCGCCGAGGACCCTGTCGGCATACTCCCAGACGGGGATCTGCGGAGGAGCTCCGCGGCCGAGGAAGAAGATCGCGAGAGACTTGCGAATGGTCGGCTCGGACGCGATGAGCAGACGCGAGAGGTTCACGGCGCTGCGCGCGGCGTACTCGGCCTTGAGGCCGTCACGCGCCGCAACGGCACTGCCGAGCTCGGCCGCTGTGTCCTCCTGAAGTTCCGTGAGCATCACGGTGAGGATGGTGAGCGCGCCCAGAACCATCACGAGGGCGACGCCCCGCCGACCTCGCCGCTTGCGCCACACGAGCCTCTGCGCGCGCGGCGCGCTGCGGGTTCGAGCGGGGATGGGAGCGGTCGGGGTCACTGGACACCGAAGGTGAGAGGCCTCTGGATCGCGGGGGTCACCTTGGTGACGAGACGGATCACGTCCTGACCACGCTGTGCGCCCGGACGCCGGCCGCCGTTGAGCACGAGCACGATGCGGATCTGAACGGGCAGGCGGTCGGCCTGCGCGATGGCCTGTGTCGTATCCCACGTGTCCGTCCACCGACCTGTCGTCGGGTCGAGGTACTCGAGATCGAACAGATCGATGTCCGTCGCGAGCACCTCGATGCGTCCACCCTTCTCGGGATCGAGGTCCATCCGCGCACTGACGCGCCGGACGAGATCAATCTTCCCGTCGCCCTTCGGGTCGCGGGAGCCGAAGTACGACACTTCCGCCTGATCCGCTTCGTGCGCGTCTCGATCGAGCCGGCGATGCGCGAACGTGGCGAAGTCGATGCGATCGGCGGGCGTTCCGCGCGTACCGATGAGCGCAGTGCGCACGACCAGCACGGACTCGTCGATGGGTTGGTGCTTGGACACGTAGAGGCTGGACAGCTCTCGCGCCATGCGCTGCATCGCGATGCGAGCCTCGTGATGCCGATCGGAGAGGCGCTGCATCCCTTCCTTGGTGTTGCGCATCCCCGAGAACGCGCCGTAGATCAGAAGCGCGAGCATGGCCAGGATCGCGGCGGCCACGAGCACCTCGACGAGGGTGAACCCCGCCACGGCAAGCCGAGACCGACGCCACGTCATCGTGCACCCGCCACGCCGGGACGCGGAAGCGTGAGCCCGCCCGGACCCGCAGGCGCTGGGCCACCGGGCGACGCCGCGGGTCCGCCGAGCAGTCCGCCAGCCTGATCGGCCATCTGCTGGAGCTTGTCGGACGCGCTGGGGTCGAACCCGCCCTGCATGGGATTGGTGACGTACTGGGTGACCGCGAGCTCGCGGCCCGTGCGGCCCTCCTTCCACGTGACGGTGACCGTCACCTTGCGGATGCTCTCCTCGAGCATCGGCTTGAGCTCGGGGTACACCAGCCCCATCACGAGCGGGGCCATCGCCTGTGCGCCGCCGGCAGCCGCCGCCGTCAACGCGCCGCCCAGGTCGGAGAGATCCGCCTTCCCGCCCAGGCTCGCCCCCTTGCTCTGCTGCAGGTCCGCCAGCGCGCCGAGGGGTCCGAGTCCCGTGGACGTTCCCACGCCGCCATCGGCGCCTCCGCCTGCCGTCTCGAACGGGTCCCGCGGCATGGGCAGCTCTATCCGCTCGACTTTCCACGAACAGCGCATGGAACCCTCCGCGTCATCGTCGCAGCACGGTCCTTCGTCGCTCTGGTCGAGCAGCGGATAGCCCTCGCGGAGGATCCTCTCTTCGACCTCGCTCATGCGGCAGCGGGCAGCGTTCGTCGCGAGCGTGAGGTTCTCGACGTGGGTCGCGCTCGCGAAGAGCCCCGCCTGCGAGGACAGGATCACCGTCAGCGCGAGCCCCAGGATGGCTACCGCGACGAGCACCTCGAGCAGCGTGAATGCGCGTGCCCTGGTCACTCTTCTTCCCTCACTCCGAAGCTCTCTTCGCTCCGGGGCTCCTCCAGCTCGACCCGGCCGCGTGTCACCTTCGCCCGCCCGGTGAGCGCCGACACGAGGACGGTGACCCCGTCGTCGTCGCCCGAGCGATAGAGCTGCACGGCAGCGCGTTCCGTCGAGCCGCCCGGCCAGATGTACAGATAGGCCCGTCCCTCGGTGCGCGGCGCACCGTCGTGCTCGGTTTGAACCTGCCGGAACCGGATCTTCGGGCCGAGCGCGCGGAATCCCTCGTCGTCGTCCGCGCCGAAGCGCTCCACTCGCTGGAACGTGGCGCGCGGCGCGCGCGGTCCCTCGACCACGCCGTCGGCGTACTCACGCGCCTCGCGCTCCTCGTCCGAGGCGGCCTCGGCGCCGGCGCCGGTGCTCGCGCCTTCGTCCTTCTCCCGCACCATCTTGCCCGTCGTCTCCTCGAGCAGCATCCGATGCCCGTCCAGATCGAACACCAGGCGGACCGGATTACCGGTGGCGTTGGCCCGCGTGATCCCGAGGCGGATGCCCGTGCTCACCAGCGCTGCGCCCGCGCGGAGGTGATTGCTCGACAGCATCCCCGAGCCGAAGAAGACAGCCAGCGTGAGCAGGGCGATGAGCGCCGCTGCCATGAGCACCTCGACGAGCGTCAAGCCGCGGCTGAGCGATCGGCGTCGTGCGAGCAGCGCACGCTCGCACGCCTGCCGGCGTGGGCGGAGCGAGAGCAGCGAGCCCGGGGACGCCGTGGGCACGATTCAGTCCGCCCCGCCGCCGCCTTCGGGGACCTGGATGTCGTCTTTCGATCCCTTCTTCTTGTCGGGTCCGGACGACTTCACGTAGACGTCGTCCTCCGTGCAGTTGAGCACGTACGCCTGGCCCCAGGGATCGTCGGTCTGCGCCGCCGAATCGATGTGCTTCTCCTGGACGAGCTGGCTCATGGTCGGGCAGCCGGACTCGTTGTTGACGCGCTGCCAGTCCATGATCGCGGTCCGGATCATCCGGGCGTTCGTCCGCGCGGTATTGATCTGGGCTTCCTTGAACCGCGGAAGCGCGAACATCGTCACGCCGCCTGCCACCATCGCGATGATGGCGACGACGATCAGCACCTCTACGAGGGTGACGCCTCGGGTGGCTGCACGCCGGGCGAGAGCCCGCCGAAGCCGCTCGAAGCTCCTGTGCCTCGGGGCGTGGCGTGGTGGTTGTAGGGTCGCTTGCATCATCTGCTCCTCTCTTCGGTTCACTCGACGCGATCGAGGCCGCCTGGCTGCCCGTCGGGTCCGTCGCTCATCAGCTCGAAGGCGGACCCCTCACGCCTGCCGGGGCACACGAGGCGCAGGTGGCGCCCCCACGCGTCGATGGGAATCGCTCGTGCGTAGCCGAGACGGTGGAGGTCTGCGAGCGTCTCCGGACAGCCCCCCTCGTGGTCCGCCAGGTAGCGCTCGACGCTGGCGCGCGCACCGAGCAGGTTCGCTCGTGTCTGCCGGATACCCGCGCGCTCCCGCTCGCGCACCGCGATGACGAAGAGCAACGCGACGACCACCGTGCCAACGACGAGCAAGCGGACCCTGCCGAGTCCGAGCCGGCGGAGGAGACCGCCGCGACTCTCCCATGGAAAGAAGATTCTCTGGTCACCGGACCGCGCCATCACTGCACCAGCTGATTCATCTGGATGAGGGGCATCAGAATGCTCATGACGATGAACGCGACGCCGCCCCCGAGAAACACGATGAGCAGAGGCTCGAGGAGGCTCGTGAGCGCGGTGATGCGGGTCTCCACGTCCGACTCGTACGCTCGACTCACGTTGTCGAGCATGGCCTCGAGCTGTCCCGTCTTCTCCCCCACGGCGATCATGTGCGTCACCATCGGCGGAAACTCGTTGCTGCGCTTCAGCGGCACCGAAATGCTCTCACCCTCGCGAATGGATCCGATGGCGTCCGCCACGACACCCTCGAGCCTGGTGTTTCCTAGGACACGCTTGACGATGTCCATCGCCTTGAGCAACGGAACACCGCCGGCCAGCAGGGTGCCGAGGGTGCGAGAGAACCGCGCGACGGCTACCAGGAGGTTCAGCCGTCCGAAGATGGGGACGCGGAGCATGAGGGTGTCCCACCTGAGCCGGCCCACGGGCGTGGCGTGCCAGCGCCGGAACGCGAAGCCTCCGACGACGGTGGCCGCGAGGATGGCCCACCAGTAGCCCGACAGCACGTTCGACACGAAGATGAGCGTGCGCGTGTACCAGGGAAGCTGCTGCCCGATGCTGTCGAAGATGGCCGTCACCTTGGGGACCACGGTCACCATGAGAACGCCCGTGATGACCGTACCGATGAGCGTCATCAGCACCGGATAGGCGAGCGCCGCCGCGACCTTCCCCTTCAAGCGCGCCTGGCCCTCGATGAAGTCGGCGAGGCGCTCGAGCACGGTCTCCAGGGTTCCCGAGGCTTCGCCGGCCGCGACCATGTTCACGTAGAGCGGCGGGAATATCTTCGGGTGCATGTCGAGCGACTTCGCGAAGCTCGTACCTTCCTTCAGGCTCTCGCGGACCGCGGTGAGCGCTCGAACGAGCCCCTCCTTCTCGACCTGCTCGGTTAGGGCATCGATGGACTCGATGAGTGGCACGCCGGCACGCACCAGCGTCGCGAGCTGCCGGGTCATCACGGCGACATCCGCCGTCGTCACGCGGCGGAATATCGCGAAGAGGTCGATCTCCTTCTTGGACCGTGCCCTCCGCTCGCTCTCCTCCGTCGCGAGGGTGAGCATGATTCCATCGCGCCGCAGAATGCCTCGCAGCACCTTCTGGTTCTCGGCGTCGCGATACCCCTTGACGGCCTTCCCGCTGACGACCTCGATTCCCCGGAACTCGAAGACCGCCACTTCAGCCGGTCCCCGACGTGGAAGGTGGCAACGAGTCTATGAACACGTCTTCCTGCGTGGCGGCGACGATCTCCTGAACCGTGGTCCTGCCCTCGAGCACCTTCTGCGCGCCGTCGTCTCGGAGCGAGTCCATCCCCTGCTCCTGGGCGGCGCGCTTGATGGTCTGCGCGTCCGAGTTCCGCATCACGAGCGCTCCCACGGCGTCATCGGCCACCATGAGCTCGTAAATGCCGATGCGTCCGGTGAACCCCGTGTTCAGGCATTTCTGGCAGCCACCTACGCGGTGGAACGTGGGCGGCGTGGGCTCGCGCCAGCCGACGGGGCGGTAAGGCGCGTTCGGCGTGAGATAGCGCGAGGACAGCGGCCGTGCATCTCTACGCCTCGTACGCTCGGGGTCGATCCCCAGCTGCTCGAGCTCGAACGGCGTCGCCACGTACGGGACCTTGCAGTGCTCGCACAGGAGTCGCACCAACCTCTGGGCGAGAACACCGATGACCGTCGAACGCACGAGAAACGGCTCGATCTCCATCTCGACGAGCCGCGTGAACGCACTGGCAGCGTCGTTGGTGTGGATGGTGCTCAACACCAGATGACCGGTCATCGACGCGTGGATCGCGATCTCCGCCGTCTCGCGATCACGAATCTCGCCGACCATGATGACGTCGGGATCCTGGCGCAAGAACGCGCGCAGCGAGCTGGCGAACGTCAGGCCAATCTTGGGCTGCACGGCCACCTGGTGAATGCCGCCAATCTCGTACTCGACGGGGTCTTCGGCCGTCAGGATGTTGAGGTTCGGCCGGTTGATCTTGTTCAGGCACGCGTAGAGCGTCGTGGTCTTTCCACTGCCGGTCGGCCCCGTCACCAGCACGATGCCGTTCGGACGGCGGACCAAGCCTTCCATGAGATGGTAGTCCCTGACCGCGAAACCGAGCTGATCGAGATCGAGCAGGACGTTCGTCTTGTGCAGAAGCCGCATGACGATGCGCTCGTGGTCACGACTGGTCGGAATCGTCGAGACTCGGATGTCGATGCTTCGTCCGGCAATCCTCAGCGAGATGCGTCCATCCTGGGGGAGGCGCTTCTCGGCAATGTTGAGGCCTGCCATGATCTTCACGCGCGCCACGACGGAACTCATGAACTGGCGACTCGCCCGCTTGGCGATGTAGAGCTGACCGTCGATGCGATACCGCACGACGATCTCCTTCTCTTCGGGCTCGATGTGTATGTCGCTCGCGCGCTCTTTCACCGCCTGAAAGAACAGGCCATTCACCCAGCGGATGATCGGGGCGTCCTCGTCGGACTCCAGGATGTCCTGCTCGTCCTCGTCTCCGATGACGTCCGAGCTCTCCAGCTCGCTCGACGTCTCCTGACGCTCGTACACGCGATTGATCGCGTCCACGACGAGCTCCGGCGGCGCAACGCTCGCGTTGACGTGTTTCCCGTAGGTGGCCCGAACGTCGTCCAGACCGTCGGTGTCCAGCGGGTCGCCGCACACCACGTCGATGACGTCGTCGTACTCGGCCACGACGATCACCTTGTGGGCCTTGGCGAAGCCGATGGGGAGCCTGGTCGCGATGGTCGCCGGAATGTTGTCGGCGTCGAGGTGCTCGATGAAGGGGAGGCCGCACTCCGCGGCGAGGGCCCGAGAAACGTCCGACTCCGTCGCGGTCGCGGTGGAGATGACCAGATCCACGAGCGCGGTGCCGCGCTCGCGCTGCTGCACGTAGAGCGGTTCCAGCGCTTCCGGGGACACGACGCCGTGTCGCACCAGGATGTCGCCGACGACCCGCTGCTCCACGGCTACCGTCACTCCATGCGCTCGACGTTGACGCTGCGGGAAGCGGGGTTGATGTTCACCGGGGACTCCAGCTCCGCTCGCGGCTGCGGCGGCGTCACCGGGCGGGCCGGAGCGTTGCGCTTCGGAGCCGTCTTGCGGGGTGTCCGGCGCGGCGCGGGCGCGGCGGGCGCCGGCGCGCCCCCCTGCTGAGGCTGGGTGATCTGCGCGGGCATCTCGATGGGCGCACTCGGGACGTGCTGCTTGGCTTCGCCGGGCTGGCTCTCGATCTCGAGCCGTGCAAGCTCCTCCACCGCGAAGTACGCCTGCCGAATCTCCTCGACCAATCCGTTGGTCCGCGCGAAGTCCTTGGGTGGAGACCAGTCGCTTCCCGAGAACACGAAGTACCGGTCGATGAACTCCTGACGTTCCTGCATCTTGCGCTCGAAGATCTTCCGCAGGTCGTTCTGATCGTGAATGATGTACGGCGTCAGCACGAGCAAGAGATTCGTCTTCCGCGTCTGCACGGTCGAGCTGCGGAAGAGGAAGCCGAGGACCGGTAGGTCGCCCAGAATCGGCACCTTCTCCTTGCGCTTCACGAGGGCGTCGCGCATCAACCCGCCGATGACGACGGTCTGCTGGTCGTCCACGACGACGGTCGTCCGGGCGTTTCGCTGCGTGATGGAGACGGCGCCGAGGCTTCCAGACGCCGCTCCTTGCTCGCTGATCTCCTCCTGAATCTCGAGGCGCACCTGGTTCGATTCGTTGATGAACGGCTTGACCTTGATCTTGGTACCGACGTCCTGCCGGGGCGCGGAGAAGCCGCCGAACCCCAGCGAACCGAGGTTCAGACCGGGTGGAAGTCCGGGGATGTTCTGACCGAGCCCCGCGAGCGGGCTCGCCCCTCCGACGTTCTGCTGCAGCGGGATGTTCTCGCCGACGTTGATCTCGGCCTCCACGTTGTCGGTGGCGATGATGTGCGGCGTGGACAGCACGTTCGCGTCGCCACTCGTCGCGAGAGCGTTCATCACCACGCCGAACGCGGGAACCGACAGCCCCGTTCCCAGCAAGTTGGACGTGCCGTCGAGTCCAGGCCCACGGACACCGAGCGCGAGGCCCTGCAGGCTCTCCGGACTCGGCAAGAGGATGGTGTTGAGCGGATTCAGGCCACCGAACACGAGCGAGGGCTCACCGCCCCCGAGGTCCGGCGCCGCGCCGGCGTGGTACGAGAGCCCCATGCGCGTCGAGTGATCGACGGACACGTCCATGATGACCGCCTCGATGAAGACCTGACGTCGTCGCGTGTCGAGGCGGTCGATAGTGAGGCGGAGCTGCGCAAAGTCCCGTCCCGTGGACGTGACCACGAGCGAGTTCGTGGGCTTGTCGGCGGTGACGCGCACCTCCCCCTCGAACATCCCGGCGGCGTTCCCCGCGCCACCTGCGGGGGCCCCGGGAGGGCGCGGGCCGGCCGCCCCTTGGAGCATCTGGGTGAGCGTCTGCGCCAGCTCCTCGGCCACGGCGTGCTGGAGCGGAAGAACGTGGATCTTCCCGTCCGCCGCAGGCGCCGTGTCCACGCGCTTCAGGAACTCCAGCAGCTTCAGGTACGAGTCCTCCGTCCCGATCACGATCAGGGAGTTCGTCTGCTCGTCGGCGACGACCTTCGCGAGCCCTCCGCCGGCGCCCGGTGCTCCCAGCTCGAAGATCTCGGTGATGCGCTTCGCGAGGTCGGCCGCGGAACCGTAGTGGACGGGCTCGATCCACATCTTGGACCCGGCCCCCCCGACGTCGGCCTCCTCGATGATGCGGATCATCCGCCGGATGTTCGCGCCGGTGTCCGTGAGGATGAGGAGCTGCCCGGGCGCATGAAGCGAGATGTCGCCCTCCTTCGACTTGAACTTGTTGAGCAGAGCGACCATCTCGTCGGCACCGACGTGCTCCAGACGGTACAGGCGCGTGACGAAGCGATCCGTCTCGGGAACGGGAGCGCCCCGCGAGTAGATCGGGGTCGTGCGGTTCACGATGCCCCCGCTGTCCACGATCTTGAGGAAGCGTCCGTGGGGAATGACGGTCATGCCGTTCGCTTCGAGGATGCTCAGAAACGCCTCGTAGGCTTCCGCGAGCGTGACGGGAGTGGGCGACACCACGGTCGCCTTGATCTGCCGGACCTTCTGCCCGTAGATGAACCGTTTTCCCGTCATGCCGCTGATGTGGTTCACCAGCTCGGCGAGGTCGGCATCCTGTAGGTTGAACTTGACCTGGTGCCCGCCGGGCTTCGGCGCGTAGGGGACGTCCACGGCCTTGGCGATGGCGTCCATGCTGGTCGGCAGGGGCGTCTGGCTGGTACCAGGCGGATCCTTGTCCGGCAGCGAAGCGGGCGCGGGTGCGCCCGGGACCGGTGCTGCCGGCTTCGCGCCCGGCCCGGGGACGGGGCGCTGCGGCTGCGCACGAATGGGCGGGGCCTGACCGGACGCGGTGAGGCTGGCGCTCGACGCGGCCAGCGCGGCGAGCAGGGCGGCGGTGAGGCGCAGCTGCCTCATTTGATCTTGAAGTCCACGCTCAGGGGCTGCCCACGACGATTGATCTTCACCGACAGGTTCTGAGCCGTCCGCAGCCGTGCGTACGCCTCGAGCGCCTTCTCCGGACTCGTCATGTCGAAGCCGTTGATGGTCTCGAGACGATCGCCGTTCTGAAAGCCCAGATGTCCGAGGAGCGTCTCGGGTCGAATCCCGAACATGCGAATCCCGACGACCTTCCCGTCCTTCTGCTCGGGGACGATGCGCGCCGATCTCATCAGATCGGCCTGGTTCTCGAGGATCTTGTCGACGACTGCGCGATCGACGTTGTATTCCGTGTCGCTCACCCGCTGGATCTTGTCCGCAATCTCCTTGGGAACTCCGGGTGCGCCACGCTGCTTTCCAGCGGCCGGCGAGGGCGCCACGGGCGCGGCCCCAGCCGCGGCGGCGACCGGCTGCTGGGAGAAGACGAGCGCCTGGCAAATGGCCGCCCCCTGGGTCAGCCACACCGCGGGGCTGCCCTCGCGCCAGTTGTAACCGATGTAGGCGACCTGCCGTCCCTTCACGTCGTCACCCACGCGACGCAGAGCAGGCAGCGGCTCTCCGGGACCCTGAATGGCCGCGAGCGACCAGAGAGGATCGGTGGACTCGGTCACGATGTTGACCTTCACGCCATCGCACGGTGGGGCCGCCAGCGGGTCGTCGAGGTTCGGTTTGGCCTCGACGGCCGCGAGCACCTCCGTGTCGACGGGCACCGCGTTCAGCGGTCCGGTCACCGAGTCGAAGGGGTTGCGCGCCAAGATCGGCTCGGCGTCCCGCGCGCGTCGCTCGGTCGTGCGGTGAAGCGTGGACGGGTCGCCCGGCGCCGGGGGAAGCTTCCCCAGGAGCTCGGCGTTCGGCGCGAGGCGCGCGCCGACGAGCGAGCTGGTCCCCCGCGCCTGGAAATAGGCGGCGACGGCCGCCAGCAGAAGCAGGACGGCCGCGAAGTACTTCTTGAGCAGCGCGTCGAGGGGCATGGGAGGCCGGATCCCCGCGGCACGCAGGGGTCCGGTGCCTGTTAAGCGAGGGTCGTGCCAGGCGTCAATCGTCGAAAATGATGTGGCTTTTCGACGGTGTTTCCCCGACGACGCCGACAGATTGGCACGAGCAGCCCGGACAGACGCTCAGTGCTGCCAAAGTGGCATGAGAGACACCTGGCCGCGGACCATCCTGGTCGAGGACTCAGTCCGACACGCCGGCCGCCCCCCCACCCTCGCCCAGCTTTCGGTAGATCGTCCTCGTCGAGATCCCGAGGAGCTGGGCAGCCAGCGACTTGTCGCCGCGGGTGTGCTTCAGCGTGTCACGAATGAGGATGCGCTCCACCTCCTCGAGAGGGGTGCCTATGGAGAAGCCGACCGCCGAGGGAGCCATGTCCACGGCCTGTGCCACCGCCGGAGGAAGGTCGTCCAGCCGCACGGCCTCACCCCGGCACAGGACCGCAGCGCGTTCGATGACGTTCTCGAGCTCGCGAACGTTGCCGGGCCACGAGTACTCGAGCAGCTTCGCCATGACGTCGGGAGGAACGTCGAGGCGAGCACGGCGGTTCTTCATGCAGTACAAGCCGAGGAAGTGATCGACCAGGAGTGGTACGTCTTCCCTGCGTGACCGAAGGGGAGGCGCCGTGACCGAGATCACGTTCAGTCGATAGAACAGGTCCTCCCGGAACCTGCCGGCTTCCACTTCTGCCGCGAGATCGCGATTCGTCGCGGCCACGATGCGCACGTCGGCTCGGACCGTATCGCCGCCAACTGGTTCGTACTCGCCCTCCTGCAGGACACGAAGGATCTTCACCTGCACCGACCCGCTGAGTTCGCCGATCTCGTCCAGGAACAGCGTCCCCCCCTTCGCCCGGGCGAAGCGTCCCTCGCG
>CAZARU010000096.1:0-27416 GCA_964487605.1 uncultured Polyangiaceae bacterium | reverse complement strand
CGCCGGGGTTGCGGGCGTCGTCTTCCTTGATCTTGAAGACGATCTTCATGAGGTCCGAGCCGATGTCGGCGATCTTGGTGAAGATGCCGCCGGCGATCCGCAGCGCGGACGCGCCCAGTGACTCACCGATGGCGAAGCCGATGAAGCACGGGCCCGCGTAGTCTCCGGGAACGAAGAGCAGGATGGCCAGCATGATCAGCAGCTCCACGCTGATGAGCGCCATGCCGATGCTCATGCCCGCCTTCAGCGGGATGGCGTAGATCGGATGCGGCTTCCCCGCGAGGCTCGCGAAGGCCGTGCGCGAGTTCGCGTACGTGTTGATGCGTATGCCGTACCACGCCACGGCGTAGCTCCCCGCGATCCCGACGAGGCTGAACCCGAGGATGATGAGGACCTTCAGGGCGGGGAACGACTGCAGCACGCCGAAGTAGACGACCATGATCGCGCCGATGAAGATCTCGAGCACGAGGATGAACTTGCCCTGAGTGATCAGGTACGTCTTGCACGTCTCCCAGATGAGATGGCTGACCTCGGCCATGGAGCGGTGGACGGGGAGGTTCTTCACCTGGAGCAGGGTGACGATCGCGAACGCGATGCCCAGTGCCGCGACGAGCAGGCCCGTCATGAGCAGGTCGCGGCCGGTCATTCCGAGCATCTCGACCGTGGCGAGATCGGGGAGAACGAGGTTGGCCTCGCCGCCGTGGTGCTTCGCGCCCGGCTCGGTGGCGGACGCGCCGTGGGTGATCAGGAGCGTGAGGACAGCTGACGAGAGCGCGACGGGAACGGTGTTCGTTTGGCGCGCCGACGAGACGGTTGACATGAGGACCTCCGCGTTCGCAGAGGCGAGCTTCATTCGTCCCGGAGCCGCATGAGGTTGGCTTCCGATTCGTAGCTCCGCGCGGCGCTTGGCCTCGCCTCGGATCCAACCGTTACGGGGTTGGTCGAGGCGCCGTGTAGCAGGCGTTCCTACGAGCTGGCTAGATGCTTCCGCGATTACCGTCCTGACGGCCGCCGTGACGTTGCATTGTGCAACCGAGGCCCACCTGGCGCTCTGCCAAAGTGGAACGGACGTCCATGGTGGCCGCGGCTCGCGCGCGCTCGACTCGGGTTCGCAGCAGGTCGCGTCGCGGGTCGCGCCGCCGTCCGTCTGCAGGCGGCCCGCCGCGCTGTCCGCCCACCGTCCCGCTCGGCTGGGAGTCGAACCGCGGGTTTGCTGCGGCCGGCACCGGCCCCCGAACGCGCCGGTTGGCACGGTCGCGTCCGTCGCCGTAGGGTCGCCCCATGCCCACCGCCCACCGTGCTTGCTTCGTCGCCGTCGTCGCCCTCAGCCTCCTCGGGTGCGGCTCCGACGAAGGCGCTTCGCCCACCTCGGACCAGCCGAGCCCCTATGATCCGAACGCGCTCCGCTACACCAGCGAGGAGTACGTGCTCGAGCCCGGTGAAGAGGAGTACCGCTGCTACACGTTCGCGCTTCCGGAAGAGGGCATCGGCGAGATCACCCGCATACACCCCGAGTACGGCGAAGGCGTGCACCACACCTTCTTCTCCTACGCCCTCGCGCCGGAGATGGGCACGGACTTCGAGTGCCCCCAGCTCTTCAAGACGACCTGGATCCCCCTGTACCTCGGCGGCGTGGGCACGGACCCCCTCGACATGCCCGAGGGGACGGCGGTCACCGTCCCCACGCGACAGCTCGTGCTCCAGCTCCACCTGCAGAACACCACGGCATCCGTCGTTCGAGATCGAACGACGATGCACGTGAGCGTCGCCGACCCGGGCACGAAGCTGGTCCCGGCCGGCATCTTCGGCCTCGACAACCGGAAGATCGAGCTGCCGCCGCAGTCCTCGGACGTGAAGACGGCCATGGAGTGCGCTCCCGGGCGGGACATGAACGTGTTCGGCGTGCTCGGTCACATGCACAAGCTGGGGTCGCACCTCTCGGTGGGGCGCGTCGGTGGCGAAACGCTTTACGCCGCGGACTGGTCCTTCGACGAGCAGCCGATCACCCCGGCGAGCTTCGACATCGCCAAGGACGACCGAGTGAGCCTGTCCTGCACCCACTCGAACCCCAGCTCGAAGATCGTGAGCTGGGGCGAGAGCTCCGACACCGAGATGTGCGCGGTGATCTTCTACTACTCGCCCTTCGACCAGCTCGGCGGCTGCATCGACGCGCCCTGAAGGGCACGCGCGGCGTCGCGCCGCCAGGTGCGGGAGGCTCCGTGGCGGCGCCGGCGGGCGAGGAGCGCCAAGAGGGTACCGGCCAGGAGCACCGGTGGTCCGTCGCTCGGTGCTCGCGGCAAGCGGCATCCGCATCCGCCGTCGTCGGCTGCGGCTCCGGCACCCGTGCCGATGCACCGCTGCTCGTCGGTGTCGCACACGTGCCCAGGGGCGCACTGGTCGGTCACGGTACAGGCGTCTCGGCAGGCCCCCGCCTCGCAAACGTAGGGCGAACACGTGGAGCGCTCGCCGTCGGGCGCGATCACCACGAGGGCGTCGTTCGGATCGCACACGGCGGCGTCCTTCGGAACGCACACGGCCGCCAGGCACCGGAACTTGTCGGCGCAGTCCGCGTCGTTCGTGCAACTCGTCCCGCACACGTCTCCGGAGCACGCATACTCGCCGCAGGCGGCAGGTTCCGGCGGCGGGCAGCTCCCACGGCCGTTGCAGAAGGCCGCAGGGTTGGCCGAGCCGTCCGAGCACGAAGGCGCGCGGCACCGGATCTCGGTTCCGACGAAGCCGCCACAGGTCGTGCGCGTTCGTCCGTCGCAGATCTGCGCGGTGCACGGCTCCGCAGACGAACCCTCGGTGCACGCAGGGCGGGCCGCGTGGGGGGCTCCCACGACGGGGGTGCACTTGCCCACCGCGCCGGTCACGTCACAGGCCTCGCACTGACCTGCACACAGCCCGTCGCAGCAGACGCCGTCGATGCAGAAGTCGCTCAGGCACTCGTCCGCCGCGGTGCAAGCGTCGCCCGCGTCCTTCTGGAGGGAACACTCGTCGGTGGCCAGGTCACAGAACGCATCGTCCGCGCAGTCGGCCGATCCCGAGGTCGCGCAGGAGGTCCGGCAGGCGCTCCCGACGCACGCGTACGGGTCGCATCCTGACGTCGCCGCGCTCGAGCAGGTCCCCGCGCCGTCGCAGAGAAATCCTGTCACGGCGTTGCCCTCACAGCGCGTCGTCCCGCAAGGATCGCCCGCGGCGTAGATCGCACACTGCCTCTGACCGTCGCACAGGCCGTTGCGGTCGCAGCTCGGAGCGCCGTCGTCCGGGCAGTCGTCGTGCGGATCCGTGCCGGCCGCGGCAGCGCCGCACACGCCCTCCTGCGTCCCGGTCCCCTTCGTCGCGACCGAGCACGCCTGACAGAGGCCGTCGCACGCGGTGTTGCAGCAGACGCCGTCCACGCAGAATCCCGAGGAGCACTCCACGGCCCCGCTGCAAGTCTCGCCCTCGGCCTTCTGGGTGACGCAGGCGCCCCCCGCGCAGAAGTGACCCGGCGAGCACGAGGAGCCATCCGCGCAGCTCGAGCAACAGTCGCTGCCGCAACAGACGTAAGCACCGCAGTCGCTCGACTGATTCGGCTCACACGCGCCGAAGCCGGTGCATCCGAAGCCCGTGCGGGTCGTTCCGGTGCAGGTCGCCGAGCCGCAAGCCGTACCCTGCCCGTAGAGCGCGCACCCGCCTGTCCCGTCGCAGGCCCCGGAGAGCCCGCACGAGCTCGGCGCCTCTGCGGTGCAGTCGTTGTCCGGATCGCCCCCGGCGGCGATGGGGGCGCAGTTTCCATCCGTGCCCGCGCCCTTCTTGGCGGCGCTGCACGCCTCACAAGGGCCGTCGCAGAGCTGGTCGCAGCACTTGCCGTCGGTGCAGATGCCGCCCTGGCACATCGCGCCCCGCGTGCAGTCCGCGCCGTTCGCGAGCTTCGTCTCGCACCTCGACGCTGCGCTACAGAAGGTGCTCCCGACGCAGTCGGTGTCTGCGGAACACGTCGTGCAACACGCACCCCCGCAGCAGACGTACGGGGCGCACGCCGTCGTCTGCCCGGGCTGGCAGCCGCCGAGACCGCTGCACGCGAAGCCGGTCTGGGTGCCCGCGGAGCACGAGGTCGCAGCGCACGCCGTCCCGGCTGCGTGGAGCGCGCAGACGCCGCTGCTGCCGCAGAGCCCCGTCGTGCCGCAGGTGCTCGGGGCGCTGGACGCGCAGTCGTCGTCGGGGTCCGTGCCCGCGATCACGTTGCCGCAAGTACCGTCCCCCAGCCCAGTGAGCGCGCTGGCGCACGCGCGGCAGTCGCCCGTACACGGCGAATCGCAGCACTGGCCGTCGATGCAGCGCCCGGAGGCGCACATCGCCGATCGATCGCACGTGGCGGGAATGGCCAGGTCCAGCTTGCACTGGCCGTCCACGTCGCAGAAGTGCGACGAGGTGCAGCCGGCGTCGCTGGAGCAAGTACTGCAGCAGGCGGCGCCGCAGCACGAGTACGGTGCGCATGGCGTCGTGACGTTGGGGCTGCAGGTTCCCAGGCCGTCGCAGGCGTGGCCGGTCTGCGTTCCGGCCGTGCAGGTGGTTCCCATGCACGCCGTGCCGGGGGCGAAGAGCTGACACGCGCCCGAGCCGTTGCAGAGCCCGTTGCGGGCGCACGATGCGGCGCCGTCGTTGGGACAGTCGGCGTCGGGGTCCGTGGAGGCCGCGATGGGGCCGCACGTGCCGTCCGTGCCGGTCCCCTTCTTCGACGCGACGCAGGCCTGGCAGAGGCCAGCGCAGGTCGTGTCGCAGCACACGCCGTCGACGCAGCGACCGCTGATGCACTCCTCCGGAGCCAGACACGTGGCGCCGTTCGCCTTGTCGGGCTGGCAAGTCGAATCGCTGCTGCGGCACCACGACGACCCGACGCACTGGGTGTGCGTCGAGCACGTCGTGCAGCAGGCGTTGCTGCAGCAGACGTAGGGCGCGCACTGCGTCGTTCCGCTCGGGTTGCACGCCCCGAAGCCGTCGCACGACTGCCCTTGCTGCGTCCCCGCGGAGCACGTGGTGGCGCCGCACGACGTGCCGGTGGGGTAGAGCGCACAGGCGCCGGCGCCGTTGCACGAGCCGTTCCGATCGCAGGAGCTCTGGGGGTCCGCGTCGCATTCGCCGTCCGGATCGGTGGCGAGCGCGATGTTGCCGCACACGCCGTTGACGCCGGAGCCCTTCTTGGCGGTCGTGCACGCGCTGCAGGCTCCCGTGCAGGCCGTGTCGCAACACACGCCGTCGACGCACTGGTTGCTGATGCACTCCTCCGCCGCGGCACACGTGGCACCGTTCGCCTTGTCCGGCTGGCAGGTCGAGTCGCTGGTGCGGCACCACGACGCCCCGACGCACTGCGTGTGCGCCGAGCACGTCAGGCAACAGGCGGTGCCGCAGCACACGTACGGCGTACACTGCGTCGTTCCGCTCGGGTTGCACGCCCCGAAGCCGTCGCACGACTGCCCTTGCTGCGTCCCGGCAGAGCACGTCGTGGCACCGCACGACGTGCCGGCGGGGTAGAGCGCACAAGCCCCCGCGCCGTTGCACGAGCCGTTCTGATCGCAGGAGCTCTGGGGGTCCGCGTTGCACTCGCTGTCGGGATCCGTGTTCGTCGCGATGCTTCCGCACACGCCGTTCGCCCCCGAGCCCTTCTTGGCCGTCGAGCAGGCCTGACAGGTGCCCGTGCACGGCGCGTCGCAGCAGTAGCCGTCGACACAGTTGCCCGACGCACACTGGTTGGCGCCACCGCAGAGCTCGCCGATGAGCTTCTTCGGGACGCAGGCAGGGCTTGCACAGTAGCTGCCGGAGGCGCAGTTCGCGTCCGTGGAGCAGGTGGTGCAACAGGCGGTGCCACAGCACGCGAAGGGCGCGCACGACGCGGTGTTCGGGTTGCACGTACCGGACCCGTTGCACTGGGGCGCGGTGGAGCTGCCGCCGGAGCACGACGCGGCGCCGCAGGACGTGCCGGAGGCATGCAGTCGGCACGCTCCGGCGCCGTTGCAGAAGCCGTCCTTGTTGCACGTGGACGCCGGGTCCTGCGCGCAGTCGGAGTCGGGATCCGCGCCGGTGATCACGGGGCCACAGGCGCCGTTCGCGCCTTGACCCTTCATCGCGGTCGAGCACGCCTGACAGAGACCACTGCACGCGGAATCGCAGCACACATCGTCCACGCAGAAGCCGCTCTCACAGTCGGCGGCAATGGCACAGGTCGCTCCGAGCGCGTCGAGATCGAAGCGCTCGGCGGAGCTCACGCCTCCGCCCACGGCGAGCACGTCACCGCTGGCCAGCGAGAGACCGCGGAAGTCGTTCCGGGCGACCGCCATCGACGGCGCGCCGAGAAAGGACCCCGTGGAGGCGTTGAATCGTTCGGCGGTGCTCAAGGCGGCGGCGCCGAAGCCGACTCCGTCTGCACCGCCGAACACGAGCACGTCGCCCGACGGCAAGCGCGTGGCGGCATGACTCACGCGCGGGCCACCCATCGCGAGGCCACCCGCGAACGTGCCGTTGGCGCCCGCGTTCGGATCGAACGACTCCGAGCTCGAGAGCACTCCCGGGGGAGGGACCGAGCCCTGGCCACCGACGACGAGGACCCGTCCCGTGGCCAGGAGCGTGGCGGTGTGACGCGCGCGGTTCGTCTGCATCGCGCCCGTGGCCGAGAAGCTGCCGGTGCCCGCAGGATCGAAGAGCTCCGCCCCCTTGAAGCTGGGTGAGGTGTCGCACGGACCACAGCCCCCGGTCACCAGCACCTTGCCTGATCCGAGCAGCGTCGCGGCATGTCGCTCTCGCGATGCCGCCATGTTCATCGTCGGAGTGAACGTGCCGGCGCCCGCGGGATCGAAGAGGTCTGCGGTAGCGTGAACGGTCCTCGAGAAGCCGCTCGTGACGCCGCCGCCCGCGACCAACACCTTGCCGCTCGCGAGGAGCGTGGCCGTGTGGCGGCTGCGGCCGCTGGTCATCGCCGAGGCGAGCAACGTGAAGATTCCGGTGGCCGGGTCGTACAGTTCCGCGGAGGATCGCGCCGAGACGCAGGCGCTACAGGTCGAGATCTCGCTGCCCGCGATCAAGACCCTGCCGGACGTCAGCAGCGTTGCGCTGTGCAGCCTCCGTTCTCGCTGCATCGCGCCGGTGGCAGCGAACGACCCAGAGCCCGCGGGTGCGAACAGCTCGGCGCTCGACTGCTCGCCCGCACCGCCACCGGTCACGAGTACCAGCCCCGTGCCGAGCAGCGTCGCGGTGTGCTCCGAGCGCGGCGTGGCCATCGAGCCAGTCGTGGACCACTGGGGATCGACCAGGACCGGGTAGGCTGCGTTCGAGCCGCGCCAGGATGCGCGGAGCGCGCACGTCCGCGCACCGGGCGGGACCACGGAACGGGTCCACGGCGCGCGGAGATCCCGGTCGAACTCGCAACCGTGCACCGAGAGGGCCACCCTCACGTGGCGTCCTTCGGCGTCGATCAGAAACGGGGGCGGGATCCGAAGTCGCGGGTCCCCACGGTCGTCCAGAAGCTCGAGCGTGTTGCTCACCAATCTCAGCCCCGCCACGCCCCACAGTTGCACGTCGTACGTGACCTCCTCGGTCAGCGGCTTCTGCTCCACGACGACGAAGTCCTCCGTCCCCTCCGCCGTCACCCGCTGGAAGACGTCTCCCCCTCCGGGCGCCGCTCCTCGCCAGACTGCGATTCCGTCGGCGACCTCGATGGGTGCATCGGGGCGCGCTCCCGTCAGCGTGAACTCGATCGCCATGCCGCTCTGCGCGTCCTCGACGCGCGTCGGATCGGCGGCGTGCTTCGGCAAGCGCACGGTCGCCCGCCTCGCCGTGGCGAGCTGCTGCTCGGGGACGATTGCGCGCACGCCGTCGCCGTCGACGTGGAACTGCGTCACGACCGAAGGGCCGAGCGCTGCTCGTGGCGAGGCGCCGACGGGCGTGAACCGCTCTCGCACCCACGCCACCCGCTCCGCGGCCTCCGGTGACTCGGCCACGGTCTCCGGGGGTGGCGCCCCGTCGCCCGCGTCGGGGTGCCCCTCGCCGGGGCCCGCGCAGGACGCGATCGCGAGTCCTGCTGCCGTCAGCACGCGCGTCAACCAGAACGTGTACCGGTCAGCTCGGAGGCCCATCGCCCCCCTTCCGAGCAACCGCCGTACCAGCGCGCGAATCCGGCTCTAGCGTGCCGGAATCGATGGGCGGCCCGCGGATGCGGAGGTGCGGCACCGCAACGCCTTGCGCTCGACACCGCAACCCCTTGCGCAAGCGGGCGCGCCGTCCGCCGCTTCCCCCCGCCGTGCGGTCAGCCCGGGATCAGTGCCTCACCCGCCGTCTGGCTGCGGCGCAGGATGCGTCGCGCCGTCGGATCGAGGGCGAGGCGACGGTGCATGGTGCACCGATTGTCCCAGAGGATGGCGTCTCCCGCGCGCCACTCCTGCTTCCAGACGAAGCGCGGCTCCGTCGCATGGGCGCCGAGCTGCGCGAGCAGCGCCTTGCCCTCCGCCTCGTCCATGCCCTCGACCAGGCGCGTGAGCTTCGGGCTCACGTACAGGGCCTTTCGTTGCGTGATGGGATGGACGCGGACCATGGGGTGCGTCACGGCGGGTATCGACCGCACGTACCAGTGGACCGCTCGCAGCTTCGAGAGCCGCGCCTTCATGGCGTCGTCGAGCGCGTCGTAGGCGGCGGTCATGTTGCAGAACTCGGTTTCTCCGCCGCTTGGCGGAACTTCGATGGCGTAGAGGAACGAGTACACCTGGGGCTCGGGCATGTACTGCAGGTCCGAGTGCCAGAACGCCTCGCTCGCCGCGGTCTCCCGCTCCTCGTCGGTCTGCTTCTCGTCGATTCCGTGGGTGATGTAGAAGACGTCGTCCCGCTCGGCGTCCGTCGGGCGGGCTCCTCCAACGCGCGGAACGGGGTGGCCGATGGCGTCGCCGAACTGCTTCACGAATGCGACCTGGCTCGCCTCGTCGAGCGTCTGGTCGCGGAATCGCAGGACGCTGCTCTCTGCCATGGCGAGCTGCAGCCTGCGGATGGTCTCCGGGTCGAGCGGCTTGGCGACGTCGAGGCCGACGACGTCCGCGCCGACCCCGTTGGCGGAGGTCTGGATCTCGAAGGGCATGCTCGCCATCCTAGCGTGGGCGTCTCCGGGAGCGACCGCGAAAAGTTCGGACGCTACGGCGAGCGCTCGATCGAGACCCACGCGGGCGCGGCGCGTGTCTGCGCTTCGCACGGAAGAAACGTGCAGGCGGTGTAGAAGAGCAAGCCGTGCCAGGGCGCGCCGTCGCTCGGAGCGGGGTCCATGACGAGCGCGGCCTCGAACGGGCGCCGGTACGAGAGCGTCGTGTTGGCCGGCGCTCCGAAGCGGTCGAACGCGCCCGCCTCGCCGCGGGGGTCGAAGGTCGCGAGCGGCGCCGACGCGCCCGCGACGCGCAGCTCGAGGGAGCCACCCCTCCCGGCGACGTGGATCCACTCGCCGCCGATGCGGGCCGCGCCGCCCACGTCGAGGCTCAGCGCCACCGCTTCCCCCACCGGGCGAAGCGAGCCAGGGGTTCCGTCGCCCTCCAGGTAGCGCACCAGGGGCTCGCTCAGGTTCGCTGGATTGATGGCAGCGACCGCGTGGAGCGCGCGCGTCCCGTCGCCCTGGATGGTGTAGCTGACCGGGACGAGGCCCTCGGACAGGACGGCCTCCGCCTCGCCGAGGTCCTCCCACGGTCCGGCGCACGCCTGCGCGCGCACCCAGCGCGTGGTGAGGGGCTGCCCGGGGAAGTAGAACGTCTGCGTCAGTCCGAGCAGCGAGCGCGAGGTGGGATCCCAGGCGATGACGCGCAGGTCCGCCGGGCCCGCGTTGGCGAACCTCGGCGCGCCGAGCGACTTGCCGGCCTCGGTCACTCGCGTGCTCCACAGCCCGCTCGCGAGCAGGCAGAGTTCGCCGTCGTCCATCCATGCGACAGAGCGCACGAAGGAGGTCGTCATGGCGGGCGCTGGGAACTGCGCGCCGCAGCGCTCGTGAGTCTCGCGATCGAACCGCGCCCAGGAAACACCCCCGCCGCTCGCGCCCCGCCACGTGATCTCGAGCGGCTCCGCCGCCGCCCACGAGGCCGGCACGTCGATCCGAAGCTCCTCCGAGATCGCGCTTCCGCTGCGCGCAGTCACCGTCACCGTGCTCGCCGTCGCGTCGACTCTGAAGGAGAGCGTCGCGTCGGCGTAGCGCTCCGGAAGAACGGCAATCGACGTGAAGCCCGGATCGTCGGGTGCCGTGGACGTGGTCTCCACGGGGAGAAGGAACAGGCAGAGGGCGTCCGAGTTCGGGCACCACGCGGCGTGCATCCGAGCCTCCACCCTCGCGCCGTCGGGCGGGCCGATGGCGACCACGAGCTCGGCGAAGGTCGACGTCGCGAGCGCCGCGCCGACGTCGACGGCGGTCTTCGCCACGCGACCGTTCGGCGCGGCCGTGCTGCGGGCCTGCGCGCGCCAGAGTCCCACGAGCGCGGGCCTGCCCGCCTCGGTGACGACCGCCTGAGGCAGATCCTCGATCGACTCTGCGTACCAGTCGAGCCCGAGCTCGGCGCCGAACTCCGTGGAGCTCCCCTCCACGGCCGCGCAGCGGTCGAACGACACGTTGGCACTGGTCCAGCAAGCCGCATCCCTGTGATCGGTCAACCCATCTCCGTCGTTGTCGCGCTGATCGAAGCAGGCTGGACCGGTTTCCTGGCACACCCCGTCGCAGGTCGCATCGGCGCAGTCGATGTCGCCGTCGCCGTCGTCGTCGAGACCGTTCGAGCAGAGCGCGCGGGAGTTCTCGACGCACCTCGCGGGACCGACGCAGTCGGGATCGGCGCAGTCGATGTCGCCGTCGCCGTCGTCGTCGAGACCGTTCGAGCAAGCCTCCGCCGTGGCCTCGGTGCACGCGGCGTGGCCGGCACAGTCCGCGTCGCGGCAGTCCGCGTCGCCGTCGAAGTCGTCGTCGGAGCCGTTGGTGCAGTTTTCCGACGCGTCCGACGGGTAAGAGAAGAGGGCACCGCACGAGACGGCGCTCGTCGCCGCCCCGAGCACCATGACCGCCAGAATACGACTCATTGGGCCTCGCAGCGTCCCATGCCGCCCGTCCATCCGGGCCCGAGTCGGCACGCGGGACTCTCGGGAGGGCAGTCGAGGTCGGTCTCACACACGACGAATTCGAGGCAGCTGGTGCTGCAGGTCGTGTCGAAGGCATGGGGCGGAAAGCTCGCGCAGCAGAGGGTGCCCGGCGGACAGTCCCGCGGGCGGCGACAGCCGCACGACTTTGCGCCCGCGCCCAGCGCGTCGTTGGGCAGGCACGTGGGGTCGTGCTCGGGGCAGTCCGAGCTCGACGTGCACAGCGCGCTGCCGTAGTTGGGCTCGAAGCACGACGTCGAGCACGTGATGCCGCCCTCGGGGCTCGCGCAGCAGGTCGAGCCTGGCGGGCAATCCGAGCGTCCCGTGCACTGGCACGTCGCAGGGGCTTGCCACGTGTTGGCGACGCACCTCGGTGCTTCGACGCTGCAGTCGGCGTCGGACGCGCACAGCGTGAACCCCGGCCAGCACGAGTCCTGGCACGTGCTGGGCTGACCAGGCGCTCCACAGCAGGTCGTCCCCTGCGGGCAGTCCGCCGCGTCGCTGCACTGGCAGCTCTTCAGCTTCCCCGCCGTTCTCTCGTCCGGCAGGCACCGTGGCGCGCCAGCCGGGCAAGACGAGTCGCCGTCACACGCGAGCGTCGCATCGGAGCAGTCCGGCCGGCACGTCGGGAAGCCTACGGAGTCCAGGCAGCAGTTCTGTCCGGCCGGGCAGTGGTCCGGCGACGAACAACCACACACGCGCGCCCACCGACCGTCGGGTGACGTCTGGAATACGCAGGCTGGCGCCTCCGGGGGACAGTGGGTGTCGTCGCCGCAAAGGGCCGCCCCGGTGCAGCTCGCGCGACACACGCCGTCGCAGCAGACGTCGCCGCCGCAGTCGTACGGCGTGAAGCAGGAGTACTCCGTGCCGTCGCATCGCCCGGCTAGCGTGCAGCGGAACTCCGCCCCCGGTGGACCGCCGACGCAGCATCGCTGTGCGGGCGCGACACACGCCGTACCTCCGCACGAGAGCGTCGCCTCCCCTTCGAGACACACGCCGGCGTTGCAGCGCGCATTTGCCGTCAGGCAGTCCTCGTCCTCACGGCAGACCTCCGCGACCGGGCAGGCGTTCTTCCCCGGCGCTGCGAGCGGAAAGCACGCGGTGCTGGCGTGAATGGGTTCCGTGGCGCAGCACGCCGAGCCCTCGGGGCAGTCGCCGGAGTCGTCACACCGCTGCAGCGCGGTGCAGCTCGCCGCGGCCGGTGAGTTCACGCCGACGCAAGTGCGAGAGTCGGCGCAGCAGGCCTCGGGTCCCGCCGCGCAGAGGGAGGGCCCGCACGCCACGGGGCCGAGGGAGGGTGTCGGCGTCGCGTCGATGGCCGCGTCGCCGTGCCCGCCGTCGGGTGGCTCGCCCCCTTCGCGCGCGCCGGCGTCGCGGACCGAAGGGCGCGCGGTCGGCCCCGTGTCCGCCGAGCAGCCCGCGAGCCAGGCGATGACGAAAGCGATGCGAAGGAGCACGGGATGGAGCCTACTCTCGCGCGGCTGCCGCTCGTCGGCGACCGCTCGTGGGTCAGCCGTAGCAACGGTCGTGCCGCTCCCGATCGCGGCACGGATCGTGCTCCCCCGAGAGGCAAGGAGAGAAATGGTGAACGCGAGATCGAACTGGATTCGTAGCACGGGGGTCGCGGCGTGGGCGTGCCTGGTGCCGGCGGCGCCCGTCGCGTGCGGCGGCGACGACGACGACTCGGGCGGTGGCGGTCGTGCCGGGAGCACCCTGGCGGCGGGCGCTGCCGGAGTCGGGGGAGGTTCGGCGGGGCGCGCTGGATCGGGCGGATCGGGCGCGGGCGCCGAGGATGGCGGCGGAGCCTCGGGCGACGCAGCGGCAGGCGCGGGCGGCCAGGGTGCGATGCCGCCGATGCACCTGGACCTCGAGGTGCCCTCCGGCCGGCTGAGCACCGTCTGTCGAACCTTCGCCAACGTGACGGACGCTGCGCTGCACGTGCGGGGCCTCCGCTCCGACGGACCACCGGATCGCACCGGACAGCGGCTGCTGCGCACGGACGTCTTCGTCGAGCCCGGCGCGACGGACGGCGCGGAAACCCCCTGCTCGCCGCCGCTGAGCAGGCTGCCCGACTTCGTGGCGATCGGCCCGAGCGGCGCGCTGAACTATCCCGACGGGGTGAGGCTCATCGTCCCGGCGGACGCGGGCTTCCTCGTCGTTGCCCAGTACCTGAACCAGGGGGATGCGCCCGTTCAGATCCGTGTCACCGTCACCGCCGACACCGAGCCGGCCGTGGCCGACGTGGAGCCCGCCGGCATGGTGGTCTTCTCGAACGTGCAGCTGCAGCTGATGGGGCCGACCCCCACGAGCCGGGGAACGTGCCAGCTTCCGCAGGCGATCACCGCGGTCGCCGCGGCGTCGTGGACGCACGGCAGCGGGACGGCCATGAGGTTCGGCGCCCCGACCGCCGTACCCCTCTACGACGCGCAGGGTGCGACCGGGGAGCGGCCCATGGCCGCCTTCGAGCCCCCCGTGGCCCTGCCCGCCGAAGCGTTCGAGCTCGCGTGCGACTACGACCTGCTGGGATCGCCCGGCAAGGACTTCGGAGAGGACTGGTTTCAGGACGAGCAGTGCTCGCTCTACGTGGCGGCGTACCCGAGGCTCGTCGGAGGAGGACTCGTCCCGTGTCAGTGACACTGCGCAGTCGCGCGACGGAGTGCGCAGGTGCGCGAGTTCTCGCGCAGCTCGCCTCGCCGCGGCTCGTGGCGGGGCTGGGCCTCGTGGTGAGCGTCGCGCTGGCCTGCTCCGGTGACGACGGTGGCGGGAGCGGGAGCGAGAGCGGCCGCCGGAAAGCCGTGGACACGGACGGAGGCGCCGGAGTTTCGGGCTCGTCGGGTGCCTCGGGCTCGGCGGGCTCGGCGGGTTCGGCGGGTGCCGGGGGGGCGTCGGGCTCCTCCGCGGGCACGGCCGGCACGTCCGCGGGCGCCGCCGGGGCTGGTTGCGCCGGCGCGGATCTCGAGTCGGATCCGGACAACTGCGGCACGTGTGGAGCGAAGTGCGAGGCGCCCAACGTGACGACCACCGTCTGCGACCGGGGTGCCTGCGTCATCGGGGAGTGTGCCCCGGGGTACGTGACGAGCGGCTTCGACCCGTTCGAGTTTGGCTGCGACTACCAGTGTCCGGTCTGGCCCTACCGAGCCGATGATCTGACCTGCGACAACATCGACGATGACTGTGATCGCAGCATCGACGACGACTGTCCGGCGCTGAAGTGCACGCTGGACGCGGACTGCGACAGCGTGGCAGCCGGCGCGTTCCCGCCGGGCTGCGCCGTCGGGCAGTGCGTGGCGGGAACGTGCGAGCTCGTTGCGCGTGACGACGACGGTGACCTCGTGGGCGCGTACTGCGTTTCGCCCGATCGTCGCTTTCGCGTCGTGGGATCGGGGGGCGACTGCGACGACGGCGACCCGAGCGTCCGCCCCGGCGCGTGGGACGGTCCCGCCGACCCGGCGAACCTGCGGAACGACGCCTGCAACGGCATCGACGAGGACTGCGATGGAATGGCCGACAGCGGCTTCGTGCAAGAGTCCCCGGGCGTGCTGACGACCTGTGGCTGCACGCCCGGGACCCTCGTGCCGTGTGCTGGTTTCGGCGGGTACCCGGTCCCCATCGGGCCGAACGGACCGATGGGTGTCTGCGACGCCGGGGCGGTGCTGGCGTGCGGGAGTGACGGAAAGCTGCCGCTCCGCAACGAATGCTCCGGGGTCAGCCCGATGGCGCAGGACCTCTGCGATCGGTTGGACGAGGACTGCAACGGCCTCGTCGACGACGTGCTGTACATGAACCCGACGGATGGCCGACGCTGCATCGCGGGAGAGTTACGGCAACCCTGCCGCGCCTTCGAACCGAAGTGCCCCTCGGGGTTCACGTGCGAGGCGGGATACTGTGCGACCGAGTGATCGGGGCGCGCGTGCGCGCACGCGGACGTCTGCTCACGACACGGCCCGAAGCAGCTTGCGACGAGCCTTCACCCGCCGCGGAAGCGCTCGAGCGCGCGCGCCGCGCGTCCACTTGCTCGGAACCAGCAGCACGGGCCGAGGGACCGCGCGGGCAATTCGCTCCGCGGTGGGCGCGATTGCCCCCGCCGTTCGCCCCTTGCCGAGGATGACCAGGCTCGCATCGACTTCGCTTGCGGTCTCCAGCACGGTGCCCACCACGGCGCCTGATTTCACCAGGATGCGAACGTCGGGGTCGGCGCGCCCCCCGGTCCGGAGGAGCTGTTGCCGGAGCCGTCGAGCCACGCCGGTCACCTGCCGGTCGACCAGGACCTCGTACGCCTGACGCTCCGCTCGCGAGGCCGGCTTGGACCGGCGCGAGCGCCCATCCGCCTCGACGACGTGCACGACGACCAGCGCGGCGGTGGCGGCTTCGGCGAGCCCGAGCGCGGTGCGCAGAGCCGCTCCCGATGCCGGGGTCGCGTCCGTGGCGCACAGGAACGTCCACCGGGTCGCCTTTCGCTTCACCCCGCGGGCGGGCGCGACGCGCGGCGGCTCGACCGTGCTCACTTCTTCTGCCGGCGGCGCTTGGGAGCCTGCGAGCGTGCGCTCGCCGCGGCGCGCCGGCCCGCGGGGCTCGTGGCACGCTTGGCGAGCGCTCGGCCGGCGGCGCTGGCTGCGCGGGACCCCGTGCGCGCGCGGCGTCCCGTTTGCGACAGGGCGCTGGCGGCCGCGGTCTTCGCCGACGGGATGGCCTTCGGATTCCTCAGGGTCTTGCTCGCGGCGCTGGCCGCCTTGCTGCCCGTGCGGGCGATCTTCTTGGCCATGGGGGTGCTCCTCACTGGGGTTGGGCGAGTGCCGACCCCTTCATGCCAGAGGGCGATGGTCCCGACAATCGACGTGATTGGCCTTCGATCCGTTCAGGACGCAGGCCCGTCCCCGGCCGCGATGGCTGCGAGCGCCTCCTGCAGTGCCGGGAGCGCGGCCAGATCCGTGCATGTGCGCGACGACGTGGATCCTGTCGCCCACTGCGTCGCCGAAGCGAACCCCGTGGCGCGTCAGCGCCTCGATGAGCGCGCGCTCACCCTTCGTGAACGCGGAAAAGTCTTCCATGGGTGAGTCCCTCCCGGAGCCGTTCGGTGGGCGACTTCTCCAGGTTGCGCAGCACCCGGTAGACGCCGCCTGGGTCCATTCCTGGGTGAGCTGCCGCGATCGCGGCAGCGCGCGCCCAGCGCCGTTCGTCGCGCGCGATCCAGTCTCGGTCGGCCGGACTGAGCGTCGCGAGATCGGCGTCGACACTATGCGGCAGACGCCAGCACGTGCCCGGGTCGCGCTCAGCCGCGGGCCCCCCGCCGTGGCCGCCCGGCACGTAGCGGCGCTCCGGGACGCCCCCGCAACCATGTCGCGCGTCCTCACCAGAGGATCTCCACGTACTCCGCCGCGCCCCGGAGTGCCGAGAGAGCGAGCGAGGAGCCATCGTCGAGGGTGACGGTGCCGGTGAGCTCGCCGTGCGCCTTCACGCGTTCCAGCTTCTGTGCCGCGCCGAGGTTCACCGTGGAGGGATCGTCGAAGTCGGGGGTCAGCGTCAGATCGACGCGACCGTCCGGCGTCGAGAAGCGCCAGGGCGACATGGGCTGGGTCACGTCGTACGTCCACTCCACACGGTCGAGCTTGTGCAGCGCACCGTCCACGAAGACGGCGTCGGCGGTGCCCGGCGCGTCGTCGCCGAACACGGTGCCGAGGTTGACGCCGAGGGTGTGGCCGCCCGTGACTCCGACGAAGTGCGCCCACTCCCACCGCACCGCGGACGGCCAGACGCCGCGCCCCCAGTCGAGCACCGCGAAGGCGCCCTCGCCGGGGAGCGTGAAGGTCTCGCCGTTCGCGCGAGCCGAGCCCGTGGCCGGCATCGGCAGGCGCTTGTTCTCGTAGAAGAACTGGTGAGGCGCGTCGAACCGGTGGACCACGGCGATGCTGTCGGTGTCGCGCGTGTCCTCGAGAACCAGGTGCGCTTCGTACTGCGGCGTGACCACGTCGATGTTCCGTTGCCGGCCGTCGAAGCGATACTCCAGCGTGCCGCCGGCCGTCTCGAAGCGCGTGTCGCCGAAGGGCGTCGGCGGCAGATCCAGCACCGACGTGTCGGCCAGCAAGAAACCGCTGTGCACGACCCCCGTGGCGTAGTCCTCGACGGTGGGGATCGCGAAGGCGAAGCTGCCGAGATCCGTCAGCGTGAAGCTCATGGAAAAGGCGTCGGTGAAGACGGCGTAGTACTCCCACTCCCGAAGCCTCGCGAGATCCTCCTCTCGGATGGCCGAGCGGTCGAACTGCACGTGAGGCGCTCGCGCCCAGCCGTGAGCGGCGACGGTGCCGTCCGCGTTCAGGAGCGGGACGTCCTCGGTGATCTCGCCGGACGCGCCGCCATCCCGTTCGCGGCGGTCGTGGCCGTCCGAAGAGCACGCACCGAGGGTGACGAGCGCCAGCAGAGCGAGCGCGCTCCCAACGACTTGCGTCGGCACGTACCGGAATTCCGCTCGCAAGATGTCGGTCCCGGTCATGAACGCTTCCTCCGCCTTCGGCCCGAGGTGCGTCGCCAGCCGCCGTCGCTGCTCGGGGTGAGTCTCGGTGCTGACGACAGCATGGCTCACGAGCGTCCGGAAGATCTGTCCCGCCACTGGTGCGCGCCCGAAGCTCGGGCTCGACCCGTTCCCGGCGCTACCCGCGCAGCTCGCAGAATCTCAGCGGAGAGGGCGGGATTCGAACCCGCGGTAGGCTTTTGACCTACGCCCGCTTAGCAAGCGGGTACCTTCGGCCACTCGGTCACCTCTCCCGTGTCGGGAGACGCGCGAAGGTACCCGCCGAACGCTCGCCGTCAAGGTGCGAGGCCGCGGGCGCGGCATCTCGCGCCCGGCGTGGGAGAACGCCGCGGGTCCGCCATCGAATCGGCGGCTGAACGCCGCCCACGGCGCGCGACTCCCGCTAGACTGCGAGCCTCATGAGCTACGGCCGTCGCGCCGACCAGGTCGCCGGTGCCCTTTCGCGCCTGCTGCACCTTCGCGCCGCAAAGGAAGACACGGTGGCGGACCTGCGCGCTCGGTACTCCGGGCTCGCGCCCGACGTCATGTTCCCCGCGCCTCCCGCCGGCGATCTGCAGCCCCTCGGCCGCACGCTCCTCGACCGTGCCACGCGCATGAGCACCCTCTCGTGGCCGAGCGCCCACGAAGTGATCTCACCGGAGTACGACGCGCGCCACCGCGGCGAGTACTCGAAGAACCTGACCGCGTGGGCGCGCTGGTACCGCCCCGATGGAAGGCGCCGGGACCACTGCCTGGTGTACGTCCACGGATGGCTCGAGCCGGGCTCGTGGGTCGAGGAGGCGACGATGTTCCGGAAGTGGGGAAGGGCGCTCGACGTCGATTTCCTGCACGTCGCACTCCCGTTCCACGGGCGGCGCGAGCCGAAGGGCTCGCTCTTCAGCGGAGAGTACTTCTGGACGGCGGATCTGGTTCGTTCGGTGGAGGGCGTGCGCCAGGCCGTGTGCGACGCGCGAGCCGCCATCGGCTGGCTGAGGAACGTGGGCTACCGCACGGTCGGCGTCACCGGGATCAGCCTGGGCGGTGCCATCGACATGATCCTGGCGTGCGTCGAGCCGCTGCCCGACTACGTGATCCCCATCGTGGCGCACCTGAAGCTGGAGGACGCCGTCGAGCACGCGCCGATTCTCTGGCGAATGAAGCAGGATCTGCACCGCTTCGGCCTGGACGAAGGGGCGCGACGCGAGCTCTTCCGCGCCATCGGGTGGTCGGGCTACGCGCCGCTCCTTGCGCCGGACCGCCAGCTCTGGATCCAGGCCGAGGACGACGAGTACATCGGGGCCGACCTCGTCCGCGAGCAGTGGGAGGCTTGGGATCGGCCGGGCATCTTCTGGATAGAGGGAGGGCACATGACGTTCCCGCTGCACCTCGATGCGATGACCGCCGCCATGCGCGACTTCGTCGCGCGCGTCGCGCGCTGAGGCCCGCCGCCTCGAGCGCGACTTGCGAACGTCGAGCCCCTGTGCTGCGCTCCGGGGCATGAAGACTTCGTCCGCTCTGGCTGTGCTGACCGCTCTCGCGCTCTTCGGCTGTGGAGGCGACGACGACGGATCGAGCGGCACGGGCGGCACCGCCGGCTCGGGGGGCTCGGCTGCCGGAGCCGGCGGCAGCTCGGGTTCGACCGCGGGCACGGGAGGCGGCGCCGGAGCCAGTGGCTCCGGTGGGGCCGGCGGCGCCGTGACGCCCATCGGCGATCTGCCGGCGGGATGGAGCACGTTCGAGCCCGGCGGCGACACGACGTGCTCGCGAGGGACGCCGTTCCGATACTTCGTGCGTCCCGGCACCGTGGACAGGGTGGTGGTGGACTTCCGGGGAGGCGGAGCGTGCTGGAACGACGTGACGTGCTCCTTCGCCGGGTCGATCTTCGAGGAGGAGGCCAACCCCGACTTCTTCATCGCGGGCGACGACGGCGCGGGGATCTACGATCACGGCGACGATCGCAACCCGTTCAAGGACTGGCACCACGTCTACATTCCTTACTGCACGGGCGACGTGCACTGGGGCAACGCGACGCGCACGTACGGGACGGGCGCCGAGGCGTTCACGATTCATCACCGCGGCGCGGTCAACGTGCAGGCCGCCCTCGACTGGCTCTACGCGAGCCTGCCCTCGCCGGAGAAGGTGTTCGTGACGGGTTGCAGCGCCGGCGCCTACGGCTCGGTGCTGTGGTCGGCGTACCTGCGCGAGCACTACTCCGACGCCACGGTCTACCAGTTTGCCGACAGCGGGGCGGGCGTGATCACCCAGGAGTTCTTCAACGAGAGCTTCCCGCAGTGGAACGCCTACGACGCGATCCCGTCGTTCATCCCGAACGTCGATCCGATGAGCCTCTCCAGGCTGCCGCAGATCTACTCCGTCATTGGCGGGCACTTCCCGGACATGCTCGTGAGCCAGTACAACACGGTGTACGACGACAACCAGCACTTCTACTACGAGGCCATGGGTGGAGGTGACGCGCACGAGTGGTCCGCCGCGATGCGAATGAACATCGAGGACACCGCCGCCACCACCTCCACGTTTCGGTACTTCCTCGCGCCGGGCTTCCAGCACTGCATCATCCCGTACCCGAACTTCTACGACGTCGAGAGCGACGGGACGAAGCTCGTGGACTGGCTGAACGACGTCGTGAACGACCGCGTGGTCTCGAACGTCGACTGCGGGACGGACTGCGGCGCGCCGAAGATGTGAGCGCGCGTCTCCGGGGCGGGCCCGCAGCGCGAGCCGAGCGCCGCTCTGCGCCGGTCACCGGGCCTCCGGCCCTACTCGGGGGCGACGGAAGTGGGCAAGTCACCGCGATTTTCATCAGCGCTTCCGGCGCCGGGCGCGGGGCGTGCGTCGGCGCTTCGCGCCGAACGCGGGGTGGCCGAGCGCTACGGCGTCGCGGAGCATGGTGGTGAGGACCGGCGAGATGACGTCGGCGGGGCGCGCAAGCTTCACGTGCCTCACGAACCGTCCGCGCCCGTCGAGCAGGCCTAGCGGATCGGACAGGGCCACGCCGTTCATGAATCCGAGCTGGACGTGATCGCTCGCGCAGTGCGCGAAGGCGATGGGCGCCGTGCCGTCGAGCCAGCACGCGTTGCCCCACTTCACCGTTTCGACGAGGCCGGGAGCGGCGCGTTTCACCAGAACGCGCACCCGGCGCAGAATCCGCTGCTGCGCCGGCGACTGTGCCGCGAGGTACGCGTCGAAGGAAGCGTAGCTGCGCATCTTCGCCACGGCGGGACGGAGCGTCGCGCGGGGGGCGGACGGGACGCAAGGGGGAAGGGGAGGGCCCGGATCTCCCTGAGCGGCTGGCGGGGGGAGCGCCCGTCGGAAGGAACGCCGAGTCCGAGGCGTGTTGCGGGTCAGCCGCTCACGACCTGACGAGCTGCTACGCTCCGTCGTGCATGCTGCAGCTCCGGCCGGACGTACCGAAGCCCTCGGCGGCCGCGCGCGAGAAGGCGCTGCGGCTCCTCGAGCAGCGACTGGGCCCGTCGAAGTACCTCGCGTCACGCGAGGCGTGCGAGCGCTACGGGCGCGACGAGTCCGAGGCCGAGCCGTGCGTTCCCGACGCCGTCGTGCTGGCCCGCAGCGCGGACGACATCGCCGCGGCGCTGGCCGTCGCGCGGGACGCGGAGGTTCCCATCACGCCGCGCGCCGCGGGGACGGGGCGCACGGGCGGCGCGGTGCCGGTCGCGGGAGGCCTCGTCCTTTGCACGATGGGCATGGCCTCCATCAAGGAAATCGACGTGCGCGAGCGCCTCGCCGTCGTCGAGCCTGGCGTCGTGCTCGCGGATCTCCACGCCGCGGTGGAGAGCGAGGGACTGTTCTACCCGCCCGATCCGAACTCACTCGCGGCGTGTGCGCTGGGCGGCAACGTGGCCGAGAACGCCGGCGGACCGCGCGCATTCAAGTACGGCGTGACGCGCGAGTACGTGCTCGGCCTGGACGCGCTGCTCGTGGGTGGCCAGCGGGTGTTCGCCGGGCGCCGCACCGTGAAGGGCGTGACGGGCTACGACGTGACGGCGCTCCTGGTGGGCAGCGAAGGGACGCTGGCCGTCTTCGGCGACGTCACCCTGCGCCTGGTGCCGAAGCCCGAGGCCGTGATGACGCTGCTCACGCTCTTCGCCGACGTGCGCGCGGCGGGGTCGGCGGTGGGAGCGATGCTGGGAGCAGGGCTCGTGCCGCGCTGCCTCGAGCTGCTCGACGCAGGCACGCTCGACGCCCTGCGCCGCGCGGGCAACCCCGTGAGCGAAGCCGCGGGCGCGATGATCCTCGTCGAGGTGGACGGCGACGAGCACGCCTGCGAGACGCAGGCCGAGCGGGTAGGGGAGGTGTGCACCGCGGCGGGGGCGCTCGACGTGCTGGTGGCGGCGGACTCGGCGCAGCGTGACCGGCTGTGGGCCGCGCGCCGCGAGATGAGCTCCGCGGTGCGACGCCTCGCGAAGCACAAGCTCGCCGAGGACGTCGTCGTGCCCCGGGGGGCGATCCCCGAGCTGCTGGATCGGGTGGCGCGCGTCGCGGAGCGGGAGCGCGTGCGGTCGCTCACCTACGGGCACGCCGGCGATGGCAACCTGCACGTGAACTTCCTGTGGGACCACGACGACGAGCTGCCGCGCGTCGATCGCGCCATCGAACGGCTCTTTCGCGACGTGATCGAGCTGCGCGGCACGCTGACGGGCGAGCACGGCGTGGGCGTGCTCAAGGCGCCCTACCTGCCGCTCGAGCAGAGCGAGGAGCTGATCACGCTGCAGCGGGACGTGAAGCGCGTGTTCGATCCGCGAGGCCTGCTCAACCCGGGAAAGATCTTCCCCGGCAGGCGCCACGGTCCGTGCTGAGTCAGCCCTGGACGAATTCCTTGAAGCCGCCGAAGAACATCCGGCGCCCGTCGAAGGGGAACTTCTTCGGGTCCATGGGCATCCTCGGATCGGACATCACCTTCTTCATGACCTGGTCGCGCACCTTCCTTGACGCGTAGACCGCGTACCCGAAGATCACCACCTCGCCTTCCTTCAGCTTCACGCTCTTGTCGAAGGACGTGACCTTGCCCGGGGGGACGTCGTCGCCCACCCACTCGGCGTAGTCGAGCGCGCCGTGCTCCTTCCAGACCTTTGCAGAGGCCTTGGCGAAGCGGCGGTACGCGGCGAGGTTCTTCTTGGGCACGGGTGCCACGAAGCAGTCGATGTAGGCCATGAGATTCTCCGAGAGGGGGGCGCCCTTGTGCCTCGGGCGCCCTCGGGTTTCAAGGGGGGGGACGGGCCGCTCGACGGTCGCTCGGGGACCTGGAGGAACGAGCCGATCTGCTACGCTTCGCGGACCATCTCGACCGAGCGCGGCCACCCGTCAGCCGACCCTGCGACGCGCCCGTCGGCGGGGTGGCGCCGGGGCGCGCGTGCGCCGCACCGCGTGGTTGCCGTTGGCTTGCTCGCCGGCGCGCTCGCGGGGTGCGACTCGCGCGGGGGCTCCGCAGACCCCGGCGCCCACGACGCCGGACCGGGTGGCGTGGGCGGCGCTGCGGGGGCTCACGGGTACGGGGGAGCCTCGGGCAGCGCCGGCGCCCCGGCGCGCTGCGGGGATGGCGTCCCGCGTGGCGATCGCGTCTGCTTCGCCGAGACCGTCGAGCACGCGATCGCCGACGGCACGGCGCGCTCGCTCGTGATCGCCGATCTCGACGGGGACGGCGCGCTCGACGGCGTGATCGAGCGCAACTTCCCGAACGGCGTCGCCGTCGCGCGGGGCGATGGCGCCGGCAGCTTCCGCTCCACGGCGAGCGTGGCGTTCGACCCGTCGAGTCTCGGGACCTGCGGCGTCGGCGTGGGCGACGTCACGGGTGACGGTGCGGCGGACGTCGTGCTGCTGCAGCGCGGTGTCGCCGACGGAGCCGACGAAGTCACCGTCGTCGAACCCGATGGCGACGCGTCGTTTCGCACGCGGTCCGTCGCCCTCGACGGGCCCTCGTGCATCGGGGCGTTCGCCCTCGGCGACGTGAACGGAGACGGTGCGCCCGACATCGTCCGCCGGGCGCCGAACGTCTTGCTCGTCCACCTGGGCGACGGCCAGGGTGGCTTCGCGGCCGCCGTCGCGACCGCCATCGACAAGGTGGGCGGCGCCTCGGTGCTCCTGGCGGACCTCGACGGAGACGGGCTGCCGGAGGCCGTCGGGAACCTGGACGCCCGGCTCTTCGTGGCGCGCAACGTCGGGGGGGCGTTCGCCGACGTTCGGACGACGGTCGCCGCCGTCCACGCCGTGGCGGACGTGGACGGTGATGGCGCGCCGGACTTCGTCGCGGGCGACGTGATGGACCGCTTCATGGTCATGCGCGGCGACGGCAACGCCGGATTCCTGCCGCCGCTGATCAACGCCCAGGCTGGCGGCCTGCTCTCCGACGCCGCGGCGGGGGACGTGTCGGGCGACGGCGTCCCGGACCTGGTGGGCTCCACGCGCGGCGGCGTCTCCGTCGCGCGTCAGCTCGACGGGCTCACCTTCGCCGAACCCGTGCTCGTCGAGTTCGACGCGCCCTCCATCGAGCTGGTCGACCTGAACGGCGACGGTCACCTGGACGTGGTCGGGCTGTTCGGTGACGGTGAGGTCCGCCTGCTCGTCGCGCTCGCGAGTCCGTAGACCGCGTCAGAAGCAGACGTCCGGTACCATCTCGCGCGCCGCGTCGCAGGCGCGCGCGCCCGCGCACTGGCCGCGCCGGCACATGCGCACGCCGAACTCCTGCCTCCCGTCGCAGCCGCAGCACATCTCGGCGCACTCGCTCGCGCCGTTGCAGGGGCCGCCCGGAGCGACGCCCCCGGGATCGCCGCACCCGCACGCTCCGTAGGTGACTTCTGCGCTGCCCTCCGACGAGGCCCAGCCGACTCCCTGTCCGCAGCTCGGCCCCCCGCCGCACGCGGTGATCTCCTCGGCCAGGCGCTCGCAGCTCTGCGGATCTTCGCACGAAAGGAACCGCTTCTCGACGCACCCGGCGAGCTCCTCCCACAGGTACCAGCACTCCGGCGCGATCTCGTCGACGAACGACTCGCAGTCCCTGGTGCACTGCTCGCGCTCGTCGGGAGGCGTCTCGAACGGACATCCGGGCGGCGTGGGTGTCGCGCACAGCTCTGCGCAGCGGCTCGAGGGAAGTCCGCCCGTCCCTCCGGTGCCGACGGTCCCCGAGGCGCCCCCCGTGCCGACCGAGCCACCGCCGGCGCCGCCCGACGAGACCGAGCCGCCGCTCGCGCCGCTGCCGCCGCCGCCCGAGGTGGCTCCGCTGCCCCCCGAGCCGCTCGACGCTCCCGCGGCACCCGCCCCCGACTCCACCCTGCCGCCGCACGCCGCCGCGAGCACCGCGATCCCGAAGACGCTCCCGAGCCTCATGGCGCAAGGTGTGGCAGGTCGCCGGCCGGCGAGCAAGCGGCGCGGCGAACGTCGGCTCACCGCTCGCGAAACAGCGTCTTGCGATAGTGCGCGAGCTCCGCGATCGAGTTCTTCACGTCCACCACGGCGTCGTGCTTTCCGGCCTTGGGCTTCGGGAAGATGGCGCCCTTTCCGTACCAGAGCTCGGCGAGCACCTTGACCGCGCTCACGTCGATCATCCGATAGTGCAGGTAGCCGGCGAGGCCCGGCATGTGTCGATCGATGAACCGCCGGTCGTAGCCGATGCTGTTGCCGGCGAGCATGGCAGGATAGGGGCACCACCCGGCGATCCGCTCGATGAGCGCCTTCTCGACCGCGCGCAGCTCGTCGGTGCTGGCGGCCACCTTGTCGAGCAGGCCGGTGGTCTCGTGCATTCGGCGGACGAACGGGGTCATCACTTCCAGCGCTGCCGCTGGTTGCCAGACCACGAACGAGGCCTCCTCGAGCACGTCGAGGTCCGCGCTGGTCACGATGAGCGCGGCCTGCAGGATGGTGTCGCGGTCCGGGTCCAGCCCGGTCATCTCGAGGTCGATCCAGGCGAGGTTGCCCGCGGACTGCTTTCGCACGGCGGCAGCGTACCCCACGCTGCGGCTCGCCACGACCGCCACGAGCGCTCGGTGAGCGTCGAGTTGCGCTAGAGTACCCCGCATGCGGCGCCTCCCTCCCCACGCGGTGGCCCTCGTCGCGTCGTTCGCGACGCACGTCGCCGTCGGTCAGACGCCCGCGCCGGACGCGCCGCCAGCGCCACCCGCCCCCGCTCCGGCCCCTGCCGCTCCGGCTCCCGGCACTGCGGCTCCAGCGGCGCCGCCCCCGTCGCCACCGCCCGCGTACGGTCCCGCTCCTGCCCAGCCTCCGCCGCCCGGCGGTTACGCACCCACCGGGTACTACCAGCCGGCGCCGCAGCCCGGACCCCATCCGCCGCCGTACGGTTACGCGCCCTACCCGTACTACGGGCCGCCCCCGGCGCCCCCTCCGCGCGAGCCCACCGGTGCGCGACTCCACGACGGCTTCTTCCTCAGGTTCGGACTCGGTGTGGGCTCCTTCCGCGACTCCGTGCAGACGGACAGCGGGCCTCGCGACGGGTCGGAGCTGACGCTGTCCGGCACCCTCATCGGGCTCGACTTCCTCATGGGCGGCACGGTGGCCTCGGGGTTCGTCATTGGTGGAGGCTTCTTCGCGGCGGGAGTGCCGGCGCCCAAGAACGAGATCGACGGTGAGAACGTGCAGCGCAACAGCGAGGTGGAGCGGGCGTTCTCGCTCGTCGGTCCGTTCCTGAACTGGTACCCCGACCCGAAGGGCGGCCTGAACCTGCAGCTCATGGTCGGAGGCGCGTCGCTGCGCGACGACGATCCCGACGATGCCGATCGGGGGTACGAAGCCGATGGCGCGGCCATCGCGCTGGCCGGGGGCTACGACTTCTGGGTCGGTGACGAGTGGAGCGTCGGCGTCATGGCGCGCTTCACGTTCGCCGCGCTCACGCGCAACGATTCCTTCGCCGAAGAGCAGCACGGAGTGTTCGTTCCCGCCGTGCTCCTGCTGTTCACGTACCACTGAACCGCGCGCCCGCGCAGCGGGTCAGTCGCCTACCCACTCGCACACCGAGTCGACGTGGGTGAACGTGCTCTGAGTGCACCAGTGCGGTCCCGCGCACCATGCCGACTGGAACTCCGCGCCGGAGAAGCACGGCATCTCGCAGCGCGGCCCGCTACCGTTCAGCGTGAGCGGGTGAACGCAGCGCAGCGGTGGAGCGCACTCGGCGTCGCAGCCACACGGCCCCCGCGAGGTGGCGTTCAGCGTGAACGTGGGCGTACAGGCGCCGCCCTGGCAGTCGAAGCCCGCCGGGCAGTCGCCGGCGGTGTCGCACTCCGCCAGGGACGTCTCGCACACGCGGTCGAGCCCGTCGTCGAAGCTCGTGCAGCGGCCGCCCCCGCAGTCGCGGTCCACCTCGCACGACCGGGCACACTGCGTGAACGGACCGCCGAGCCCGACGCCGCTCGAGCAGATCTCGCCGGCGGGGCAGTCGCAGTCCTCGTCGCAGGTGCCACCCATCGCGCAGGCCGGCGTCTTGGCCGTGACGGGCACCGCCAATGTGGCGCTGCCGGACGGCGCGCCGTCGCGCACGGTCCACGTGCCGGTCGTGGGAAAGCGCACCGGTACCGTTCGCTCCACCTGACGCGCGAACGGGGGGCACGGCGGCCCGCCGCCGCTCGTCCACGTTCGCGCCGTGAGCACGATCTCCCGCTGGGCGGCGCGCACCTCGATTCGCACCATCGCGTCCTCGCTGCAGCCGTCGGCGTCGCCGCTCATCTGGATCCGTGCCGTGCGCTCGGTGGTCACGGGGAGCGCCTCGATCAGCGTGAGCGCGGTGACGGCCACTTCGCCGAGGGCGGTGTAGGTG
>CAZARU010000095.1:0-27430 GCA_964487605.1 uncultured Polyangiaceae bacterium | reverse complement strand
GCCGCCGACGACCCCGGCCGGCCGGGGTGCGCGCGGGCGCATGCCGCCCGGTTCCGGGCTCGGACCCGCGGCGGCCGCCGTCACGGCAGCTCCCCCTGCTCACACGCTGCTCAGCGCGAGCAGCGACGCAGCCACCGCCTTCGCGGCGAGCGAGCGTCCTTCGTCCGTGGATCGCGGCTGGGGTGACGCGTCGCTCCCCATCGTTCCGCTCGACGACGGTGCGATCGAGGAGGAGAGCACGCTGGCCGCGGCGACGCGTCCCGAGAGCACCGTCGGCGAGGACGTCACGGCCCAGGCGAGCGCGCCGGGGATCGACCCGTCCGCCAGCGAGGACGAGATCCGCGCCCGGTACGGGAACCTCCCGCTGGTGATGCCCGGAGACAAGGGCAGCGCACCCGCTAAGCCGAGGATGAAGACGCTCCTGATGGGGCAAGGAGCGAGCGACATCTCGCAGGAAGAGCCGACGGCGGCAGGTAACGTCGCCACGTCGCTCGCGTCGCTCGCCGAAGACGAAGTGACGGCCGTGCACGGCGACGCCCTCGAGAGCGGTGATCTGGACGGCCTCCCGGTCCCCGACCTCCCGACCTCGGACTACGAGCCTCCACCCCCGCCACCACAGCCCGCTCGTCCGCCGCTCGCGGCAACCGTCGCGTCGGGCGCGGCGGCCGGATTCGGGGCGCTCGGCGGGCTCGCCGCGGGTTCGTTCCAGCCGTCCCCCACCGCTCCGGGCGCTCTCGGAGCGCAGACGTTGAACCTGGGCACGCCTGCAGGGCACGCCGCCCCACTCATTCGCGAAATGGGCGGCTCTCCCCATCCGGCGACGTTCGCTGCGCCCGCGCGCAGCGCACCCGGCGCGCCGCTGCTCGTCGACGTGACGCCGCACTCGCTCAGCGTCGAGACGGTGAGCGGCTACTGCGACGCCGTGATCAACCGCAACACGCCGGTCCCGTGCGAACAGACGCGGCAGTTCGTCACGGCGATCGACAACCAGACGAGCGTGCGCGTGCGCGTGAGCCAGGGTGAGTCGTCGCGGTTCGGCGAGAACACGCTCCTGGGCGAGCTCGAGCTCTACAACCTGCGCTCGGCGCCGCGCGGGCAGGTGGAAATCGCGGTGACGTTCGCCCTGGACAGCGACGGCATCCTCAGCGTCCAGGCGGTGGATGCGCAGACGGGGCAGTCCCAGCAGGCGCGCGTGCGCCTGGTCGGCCTGCCGGATCAGGGTGACGTGAACGCCATGGCGGCGCGCCACGCGGCGCACCCCGTCGTGTGATGACGACCCCGTCGCTCGACGAGCAGATGCGGCTCCTCGCCTGGTGTGACGTCATCGACGACTCGAGCTACTACGAGATCCTCGGCGTGCTCGATCTGGCGGACGCCGTGGGCATCAAGAGCGCGTTCCACAAGTTCGCGCTCGCCTTCCACCCGGACAACCACCTCGACGCGCCGCCGGAGGTGCAACAGGCCGCGCGTCTGGTCTTTCGTCGAGGCGCAGAGGCGTACCGCGTGCTCGCCGACGCGGGGCTGCGCGCGAAGTACGACCTGGCGCTGGCTCGCGGACACGTGCGTCTGACGGCCGGAGACATTCCGAAACCCACCCTGGACGGCGCCCTTCAGTCGCTGGAAGACGTGGCGCGAACCGCGGCCGCGAAGCTGTGCGCGCGGCGTGCCGACGGCTACCTCAGCGCGGGCGACTTCGGCTCCGCCAAGCGGGAGCTCAAGATGGCGCTCCACCACGACGGCTCGAACCCCGAGCTGGAGGACCGGATCGACGCCGTGGACCTCGCGATGTTCGCCATGGGCGACTGAGACGACGGCTCGGACCGCCGCGCCCCGTGGTCATGCACCCATCGGGTGCCACACCGTCTTGATCTCGAGGAAGCGCTCCAGCCAGGTGGGGGACGTGCACGCCGCGGAGTCGCTCCAGCGCGCAGGCTCGAGCGAGCGCCGGGAGACGCGCTTGACGTTCTCGGCCGCGGCGGCCTCCAGAGGACGCGCGTCGACGTCGGAGACGTTCCAGAGGTCGAGCGCGCGGACGGCCAGGTGCCGGGCGAGCGGAAGCGCGAGTTCGGACCGCGTTCCGGTGAGCAGGTTCACGACTCCCCCGGGCAGATCGCTCGTGGCGAGGCACTCGGCGAGGACGAGGGCCGTGCGGGGGTCGGCCTCGGAGCAGATCACGACGGCGGCGTTCCCGGTGGTGATCACGGGGCAGAGCGAGCCCACGAGCCCGAGCAGGCTCGGGCGCTCCGGCGCGACGATGCCCACCACGCCCACGGGCTCCGGGACGCTGAACCCGAAGTGCGGACCCGACACCGGGTTCCCGCTCGCGAGCACCGAGGCGATCTTGTCGCTCCACCCCGCGTAGGACACGACGCGGTCGATGGCCTGCGCCACCTCCCTGGCGCCCTTCCGCACGCCGCTTCGCTCGATGGACTCCGCGAGCTCGGCGCGCCGACCCTCCATGATCTCGGCGAGGCGGTAGAGGATCTGTCCTCGGTTGAACGCCGCCCGCGACGCCCAGCCGTGGGAGGCGCCGAGAGCGGCCTGGACGGCGTCACGCACGTCCTTGCGCGACGCCCGGGATGTGTTGTCGGCACCGTCCGGGGTCACGAGGTGCCGTCCCGACTCGCTGCGCACGAACGCACCTCCGATGAAGAGCTTCCAGGTCTTCCGCACGCCGAGCCGAGACGCCCCCGGTCGCCGCCGATCGGTCCCCGGGCGTCTGCGGTCCGGCGAGCGGGCTCCGCGCTTGGCGGCGCTCACTCGACCTCCAGGTAGGGCAAGAGACCGTGGCGCCCGCCTTCGCGTCCGAATCCGCTCTCCTTGTAGCCGCCGAACGGCGAGGCGGGGTCGAACTCGTTGTAGCTGTTACCCCACACGACGCCGGCTTCCAGCCGAGCGGCGACTTCGAAGAGGCGCGAGCCCTTGTCGGTCCAGACGCCCGCGGAGAGGCCGTACATCGTGTTGTTCGCCTTCTCGATCGCCTCGGCGTCGGTCCGAAACGTGAGCACGGAGAGCACCGGACCGAAGATCTCTTCCCGCGCGATGCGGTGGGACTGCGCCACGCCTGTGAACACCGTGGGGGGAAAGAACCATCCCTTGGCGGGCAGCTCGCACGGAGCGCTCCAGCGCTCAGCCCCTTCTCGCTCGCCGCTCTCCACCAGCTCCCGGATCCTGTCGAGCTGCGCGCGGGAGTTGATCGCGCCCACGTCGGTGTTCTTGTCGAGGGGGTCTCCCACGCGAAGCGTCGCCATGCGATCGCGCAGCTTCTGGACCACGCGGTCGTGGATGCCCTCTTCCACCAGGAGGCGCGACCCGGCGCAGCAGACGTGTCCCTGGTTGAAGAAGATCCCGTCGATGATCCCCTCCACCGCCTGGTCGAGCGGCGCGTCGGCGAAGACGATGTTCGCCGCCTTGCCCCCGAGCTCCATCGTCATGCGCTTCCCCGTCCCGGCGAGGCTCCGCTGAATCAGCTTGCCGACGCTAGTCGATCCGGTGAACGCAACCTTGTCGACACCCGGGTGCGTCACCAGCGCGGCGCCCGTCTTGCCCGCACCCGTGACGACGTTCACGACCCCCGGGGGCAGCTCGGCCTCCTCGATGATCTTCGCGAGCAGGAGGGCGGTGAGCGGCGTTGTCTCGGCGGGCTTCAGCACCACGGTGTTGCCGCACGCGAGCGCCGGCGCGATCTTCCATGCCGCCATGAGCAGCGGGAAGTTCCACGGGATCACCTGGGCGGCCACTCCGAGCGGGCGCCCGCGGCGACCTGCGAGCGCCCAGTCCAGCTTGTCCGCCCAGCCGGCGTAGTAGAAGAAGTGCGCCGCCGCCGCCGGGACGTCGAAGTCCCGTGACTCCTTGATGGGCTTGCCCCCGTCCATGCTCTCCACCACGGCGAGCTGTCGGGCCTTCTCCTGGAGCAACCGGGCGATGCGAAAGAGGTACTTCCCGCGCTCGAGGGGCGCGAGGCTTCGCCACGTGCCGTCATAGGCCTGGCGGGCCGCCTTCACTGCACGATCCACGTCTTCGTCGCCCGCCAGGGCGACGTGGGCGATCGTCTCCTCGGTCGCGGGGTTGACCGTCGCGAACGTCTCGCCGCTCTTCGCAGGCTGCCACTCGCCGCCGATGAACAGATCGTACCGTTCTTCGAGGCGCACCCAGTCGGTCGCCTCGGGGGCCGGTGCATAGGGCCAGGCGCCCCCGAACTTCAGCCGCCGTTCGCCCTGCCGGCGCTCCCGGCTCTCTCCTGGGCTCGTCCCGTCGGCGTCGGCGCCCTCGTCCACCAGCTTGACCGCCACGGAGTCGCCTCAATCCTTCGTGAAGTACTCCGGCGCCTGGTACGCGCCGGAGCGAAGCTTCTCGAGCTGCATCAGGACGTCGTTGAGCAGCGTGCTGGCGCCGAAGCGAAAGAGCTCCGGCGTCATCCACGCGTCTCCGACCGTCTCGTTCACGATGACCAGGTAGTGCAGCGCCTGCTTCGCGGTCCGGATCCCGCCGGCAGGCTTCATGCCCACGCGCCGCCCGGTCAGATAGTAGAAGTCTCGAATCGCCTCGAGCATCACGAGGGTCACGGCAGGCGTCGCAGCGGGCTGGATCTTGCCGGTCGACGTCTTGATGAAGTCCGCTCCGGCCTCCATGGCGAGGTCGCTGGCCGCGCGAACGTTGTCGAGCGATCCGAGCTCCCCCGTCTCGAGGATCACCTTGAGGTGGGCGTCGCCGCAGGCGTTCTTCACCTGGCGAATCTCGTCGGAGACGCGTGCGTGCTCGCCGGCCAGGAACGCTCCACGATCGATCACCATGTCGATCTCGTCGGCTCCGAGCTCCACCGCGCGCCGGGTGTCGTCGAGCTTCACGGGCAGGGGCGAGAGCCCGCTCGGGAAGGCCGTGGCCACGCTCGCCACCTTCACGCCGGTGCCCGAGAGCGCGGCTTTCGCGACGGGCACCAGGTTCGGATAGACGCAGACGGCCGCGCAGGAGGGCACGTCCCGACCGCCCGGCACGGGCGAGACGGCCTTGCGGCACAGCGCAGCGACCTTCCCGGCGGTGTCCGCCCCTTCGAGGGTCGTGAGGTCCATCATCGAGATCGCCAGCTCGAGTCCCGCGCGCTTCGCGTCGGTCTTGATGCTGCGCTTGGCGAGCTTCCGCGCCCGGGCATCGACCGACACGCGATCGATGGGGGTGCGCCCCGCGCGGGCGGGGACGACCCCGCGGGCGCTGGCCCCGACGCTCTGCCCACTGATACTCGTCATTCCGGACCGGGAGCCTACCGTGGGGCGCCCGCGCGCACGACCGGCTGCCTCCGCTCGCCTCGCCGGCCCCGAAGACCCCCGGTCCCGCGAACCCAAGGGGACCTCCTGACGCGGTGTCGCACGCGGTCGTGCCCACCGTGCAACCGCCGCCAGACCCGCCGCGCGGCGCGGAGACGGGCCACGTGGCTCCCCGTGCGCGCGAGAAATCCGTGCAATCCTCGGAGATTGCAGGCAGTCTGCGGGCGCCGTGCGGCCACGGCCCCTCGGGGCGACGAGTGGCAGGTTCTCCGGCTCGATATCACCTGGAAAACTTACCGTAGACGGCTCGGCTGATAGTATGTGAATTAGGGCGTTCCCGAGCGCTGGTGCTCGCGGCCGCCATCGAAACGAAGGGTTTCGCTGTGAAGATTGCGTGTCCCGCCTGTTCGGCCAAATACTCGATCGCCGACGAGAAAGTTCAGAGCCGGCTCGCCAAGATCAGGTGCCGGAAGTGCGGCACCACGATCGTCATCGACGGCAAGGTGCACCCTCCCAGCGTCTACGCGGCCGATCAGGGCACCTCTGCGGACGCCGACGACGGCGCGGGCGGCCAGGAATACTCGGTGGACTTCGGCGACAACGACCAGCGCAACCTTTCGCTGCCCGACCTCGTGACGGCGTACAACGCCGGCGAGGTCACCGCAGAGACCTTCGTCTGGGCAGACGGAATGGCCGACTGGATGCCGCTCGGTGAGGTGCCCGAGATCGTCGACGCCTTGAACGCAGCGGCCAGCGCCCCGCAGCAGCCGGCCGGAGGTTCTTCCCCGTGGGCCGAGCCGCACGCACCGTCCGAGCCACGCGCCGCGGCCCGCGCAGGCGGGCGCGCGGGCGCGGGGGACCTCTTCGGCGGATTCAGCAACGCCGGGAGCGAAGAGGACGTGATGACCAGCGCGCCCGCACCGGCCGCGACGGCGGCAGCGCAGGGCGCAGCCGCGACGGGCGCGCGGAACGAGTCGTCCGTGCTGTTCTCGCTCAGCGCGCTCACCGCGTCTCGCCCCTCGGAGCCGCCTCCTGGAGCGAAGCCCGCGGCCTTCTCGGGGTCCAGCGGCAGCGCGTCGAAGGACGACTCCGGCCTCATCGATCTGAAGGCGCTGACCGCGAGCGCCGGCCCCGCCGCGCCGACCGGTGCAGCCGCGTTCGGCGCGGGCCTGTCGCCGCTGGGGATGGCCGCCCCGCTGGGAGGTCTCGGCGGGACCACGGCCGAGGCCATCGCGGAGCCCGTCACCGCTCCCGCGCAGAAGAGCAAGACCGGGTTGTTCATCGGCGGGGGAATCGCCGCTGCCGCGGTCGTCATCGCGGTCGCCATCATCCTGCGGCCGCAGCCCCCGCCTCCGCCGGCTCCTGCCCCGGCGGCGACGCCCGTCGCCACGGCGGTGCCGACGCCCGCGCCGACACCCACGGTCACCGCTACGCCGCCAGCGACGGGAACCGCGACCGCAGAGGAGAAGCCCGAGGACAAGCCTGGCGACAAGAAGCCGGTCGCTTCCGGCCCGGCACGGCGAGCGCCGAGCGGACCGAGCAAGGCGAAGGGCGCCGCTCCGGCCGCCGCGCCCGCTCCGGCCGCCGCGCCTGCTGCTGCCCCGGCACCCGCAGCCGCTCCGAAGGCCGCCGCGCCGAGCAAGTGCAGCTGCAAGCCTGGCGACCTCATGTGCGCCATGCGCTGCGCGTCGAAGCGCAACTGACGCGACCGTCGCGGATCCGTCTCCCGCTCGTCAGCGCAGCAACGGCGCGGGGACACCCAGCCGGACGGGCCCTCGGGGCGCAGCAGCCTCGAACACGGCGCCCCTTCGGTCCGTGATGCCGAGGCGAACGGAGCCGTCGGCCAGGACGAGGGCGAACGGAGCGCGGGCGCGCGGCGAGGTGTCGCCAGGGGGCACGACGTAGACGGTGACTGGCTCCTCTCCGCGGAGCCGAGTCTCGCCCCGCTCCACGCACGCGACCGCCACCGAACCGGAAGGGTCCTCCTCGGCGCACTGCTCGACCGAGCGTGCGTCGAGCAGAGGCGACGTGGACGGGACGCCGCGAACGAGGAGCGCCGCGCTCCGCCGGACCTCTTCCGAGCGATCGGTGGCGACGAGCGCGCGCTCCGAGCTTCCGTCGCCGCACCGCCTGGCGACACCACGCAACGCGACGAGGGCGGCCGCACGAACGGCGCTCCGCGTGTCGGCGGTCGCTCGGCAGAGCGGCACGTCGACGGGCGTTCCCGGCACGCGGAGCGCCAGGCGGCCGAGCGCGGCTACCGCGTTGCCGGCGACGGCAACGTCGCGATCCGCGATGGCGGACACGAGGACCTTCGCGCTTCCTGCCGACCCGGACACTCCGAGGCCCCAGACGGCGTTCGCGCGTACGGCACCGTCCGCGTCCTGGGCGAGCTCGCGCAGCGCCTGCTCCGCGACGGGATGCGCGGCGAGCGCTTCCGCGATCTTCACGCGATCGGGGACGCTCGACGCACCACGCGCGAGCGCCGCCAGGTCCTTCCACGCGGCGCGCATCCGGCCAATCGCCTCCAGCATCCCGTCGCGCTCGGCGTCGCGCGTCGCGCGGAGGCGCGCCATCGCGCGCCGAAGCACTCGCTCATCGGTGGAGCGCTCGAGGGCGCCGGCGAGCGCGAGCAGAACCGCATGGCGATCCTGGCGCGCCGTTCTACTCAGGCGGTCCAGCAGCGGGCCAGCGCTCGCGGCCGCTGCGCTCCGTCGCAGCGCGAGCGCCGCGGTCAGTCGCACGGTCGCCCGCTCGTCGTCCAGGGCCGACATCAGCGCTGCGTCCTGTCCCGCGGGGCCAATCTGGCCCAGGGCCTCGATGGCCGCCAGCCGCAGGAGGATGTCCCCCTCCGCGTGGGCGAACGCCAGGAGTCGCTCCTTCGCGCGGGGTGATCCGGTGCGCCCGAGAAGAACCACGAGCGCACGCCGCTCGTCTCCGCCGGCGCGCGCCTGGTCGAGCGCGCGCTCGATGGGTTCGATGGCGCGGCCGTCCGGGTGAGCCGGATCCAGCAGGAGCGCCGCTGCCTCGATGGCGGCGCTGCGCACCACGGGGTCGCCGTCGCCGAGGTGTTCCAGCACCGATGCGAGGCCGCGGGCATCGCCGAGGGCCCCCAGCGCCCCCAGCGCCGCGACCTTGCCGAGCGCTCCTCGTCGTTGCGCCGCGATGATCACCTCCGGCGAAACGCCGGTGCGCAACGCGGCGAGCGCGCTCGCACATCCGACGGCGCGTCGACCGGTACCGCGACCCTGCAGACACGAATCGAGGCGCGCCTTCACCGTCGGCCCGAGGCGAACGGCCACGTCGAGGGCCACCGCGCGGTCGTCCGCGGACTCGGAGTCGAGCGCGTCGATGACCGCGTCGAGCGCGCGCTCCGATCCGATTCGCCCGAGCGCGCCGAGGGCCGCGGCCCGCACCTCCGCCTGCTTCTCGGAAGCCAGCAGCGGAACGATGGAAGAGAGCGATGCCGCGGACTTCAGCTTGCCGAGCGCCCCCAGTGCCGCGACGCGCACGTCCGCGTCCGTGTCGCGCAGTGCGAGCACGACGGCGCTCTCCGCACGCACGTCGCGCAGCTCGCCCAGCGCGTGAACGACGGCGCGCCGCACCGACTCACGTGGATCCTGTACCTTCCCGATGAGCGGGACGATGGCTCTGCCGTCCGCGAGGCGCGCGAGCGCCCGAACCACGGCCAGGCGAACGGCGGGCACCGCGTCGTCGAGGTGCCCGAGCAGTGGCATCACCGCTTCCGTGCTCCCGCTGCGCCCGAGAGCCTCGGCCGCCGACGCGCGGATCTCCTCGTCGGCGTCGCTCAGGGATCTGCCGAGCGCGGCGACGGCGCGGGGCGACGGGTGGACTCGCAGCACGTCCGTGGCGGCACGCCGAAGCCTGCGGTCGGGGTCCGAGAGCCACGAGACGACCAGCTCGCCGGCCTCGGGCAGGCCGAAATCGAGCACGACGGCGGCCGCGGACAGGCGCACTTCTTCGTCCTGATCGACGAGCGCCTTCTTCGCGAGCCGACGGGCGGCCGCTTCCGGCAGGCCGAGCAGCTCGACCGCCGCGCCGCGGCGCACGGACGGATCCGGGGACGAGAGGTTCTGCTCCGCGCGAGCAGTCTGGTTGGGCCAGGCGAAGCCCCGAGCTGGACCCGCCCCGAGGAGCACGGCGACCACGAGCGGAGGACCGAGAAACCTCACGGCCGAACCGTAGGCTCGATCCGGCAGTGCCGCCAGACGGTCCAGTCGAATCGGGACGTCAGGGCGGGGCGGCACCCGGCAGCGCGAGTCCCATCTCCCGAAACGCCTCACGAGACGCGCGACGCTGGGCCGGACGCAGGTACCCGTAGAAGGCGGCGTTCATCACGACGAGGCGGAACCCCATGTACCACTCGAACACGTCGAAGACGGCCGACACGGCGATTCCGAAGACGAGCGAGCCGAAGCCGAACCACGTGCGCCACGCCTTCATGAGTCGCCCGGCGTGCCGCTCGTAGATGCGCGCGCGCTCCGCGTCGAAGGGGGGATAGAGGGCGAGGCGCGCGCTCGACCACGGATCGAACGACGCGGTGTATTCGGTCTGGCTCCGCACGTAGAAGAGGTAGATGGGCCACGCGATGCGCGCGGCGAGCCCCATCTGCGCCGGATCCCGAGCGGCGTGGCGCTCCACGGCGCTCTCGTAGTCCTCGGCCTCGGAGTGCCCGTCCGTGGTCAGCCGGAGGTACACGTTCTTGTAGTGGTCGTACATGGAGGTGTGGAACGAGCCGGTGACGGCCGTCGCGACGGCCAGCCCCAGGACGACCCATCTCGCCCACCACGGATCCGGAAACTTCGTGAAGAGCACCCACGCGGCTCCACCCACCGCGGCGCTGATGCCGACGAGATCGGCCGCACCGTCCAGCATGCGCCCGAAGGGGGACGACGTACCTCGCATCCGAGCGAGCTGGCCGTCGGCGCAATCGAACACCGCCGAGAAGAAGAGGCACAGTCCCCCCAGGCGAACCTCCGCCGGCGTCGCCAGGGCGAACAGCACACCCGCAGCCAGGGCGAAGAGGATGGAGACGAGCGTGACGACGTTCGGGCTGACGGGCGTGGGCAGGAGCGCCTTCGCCAGGACGTACGCCACCGGCCGATGAACCCATACGTCGATGGGCTCCTCCACCGAGCGCGGCTTCAGGCTCTTCCAGTACCCCGACCAGAACCCCACAGACCGGGCCGTGGAGGCCACGTCGCGGTCACTCCGCGTCGCCCGAGGCGTAGAGCGGGACCGGATCGCGCCGCGTCATGCGGTCCACGACGCGCTCGAAAGCCGCAACGCACTGCGCGTTCTGCCGGGCCGTGCCCACGGTGATCCGCACGTACCGGCGGTTCGCGTGGTGGACGTCGAGGGAGCGGATGAGGATCCCCTCCCCCAGCATCGCATCCACGATCTCTCGCGAGGTGCGCTGCGTCCGAGACACGTCGACGAGCACGAAATTGGCTTCGCTGGGCAGCGCCTCCAGGCCGGCGATGCGAGACAGCTCCCGGACCAGGACGTCGCGCCCGGCGCGCAGCTCGGCCAGGCGCGCGCTCTGTTCCGCGTGATCTTCCAGCGCCGCCAGCGCCGCAGCGATGGAAATTCCGGGGAGGTTCCACGGCACCTTCACTCGGTTCAGGAGCCGAACGACCACCTTGTGCGCGAAGGCGTAACCCAGCCGAAGCCCGGCGAGGCCGAACGCCTTGGAGAACGTCCGGAGCACGATGGCGTTCGGGAACTCCTTGATGAGGTGAGCCACCGAACCCGAACTCCCGAGTTCGTAGTACGCCTCGTCGATCACCGTCGGCAGGCCGAGCCGCAGGATGCGACGCAGGTCCGCTTCGGGCATCGGCAGCCCCGTCGGGTTGTTCGGCGAGCAGAGGAACACGATCTTCGTCCGCTCCGTCACCGCACGGATGAGCCCGTGCAGGTCGTGGTCGCGCTCGCCGCGCATGGGCACGAGCACCGGCACGCCGCCCACGGTGCGAGTCCGCGCCTCGTACATGCTGAAGGTCGGGACGCTGAGGAGAACCTCTTCACCCGCCGCGACGAAGGTGCGGATCACGAGATCGATCAGCTCGGTCGACCCTGCTCCGAGGATCGCGTTGCTCTCGTCCAGGCCCTCGCGAGCCGCGAGCGCGCGCCGCAGCTCTGGAGCGCCCGACGGATAGAGATGCCCCCGCGTCGCCGCCGCGACGATGGCCTCGATCACGCGCTGACTCGGGGCGAAGGGGCTCTCGTTGGACATCATTCGCAGCAGATCCGTGCGCTCGTCCGCGACGGCGAAGTGCCCCTCGTTGTAGGGCTCCGACGCCCGCACCCACGTCGGTGCGAACAGCTCCATGGCCTCCGGGTTCATCACCGTGGCCAACCCGGCACCCGGCTCGTCGCCCAGGGAATCCCCGAAGACGTGAATCATGGCCTCGGCGCGCTCCATCGCCGCGGGCGTATCGACGTCGATCCAGCGCGCGTCACCCACGTCGACGGCGTGAAAGGCACCACGCCGCGCGAGAGCCCGGACGCCGTCCGAGAGCGAGCAGTCCCCGTCGAGCGCGTCGAGGCGCGCGAGCTCCTCGATGAGCGCCGGGCCGACCCGGAAGACGCCCGTATCGAGGACGTCGTAGTCCGGCAGCTCCTTTCCGATGTCGGTGATGCGGCCACCCTCGACGCGCACCTTCGTGGCGTCGTCGACGTCGAAGCAGCGCTCGATGTCCGAATCCACCGCAAGCGCGCACGCCCCCTCGGGCATTTCCGCCTGCGCCAGGCGGCGCACCACCTCCGGGGAATAGAGATGATCGGCCATCGACAGCAGGCAGTCGCGGTCGATGTAGCTCGCCGCCTGCAGCAGCGACACGCCGTTCTTCGCCTCGAAGCGGGGGTTGTCGACGAAGGTGACCTCGAGACCCAGGCTGGGCTCCGCGCGAATGGCGGCGCGGATCCGGTCGCCCTGGTGCCCGACGACGATCACCGCCTCACGGATCCCCTCCGACTGCAGCGTTCGCAGCACCCGAACGAGCAGCGGGACGCCTGCGACGGGGCGCAGGGGCTTGGGGAGCGGGTTCTCGCCGTTCCGGAGCCGTGAGCCGAGGCCCGCGGCAAGTATGACGGCACGCGTCAGGGAAGTCGTCGAAGGGGAAGCCGACATGCTGGAACCACCTGCGGCCGCCTCGTAACACCTTCGGCCAAACATCGCCAAATCCTTTTCTAATTTCATCGAGTTACGAGCTCCGAAGGTGACGCACGCCGGCCACACTGTTGCATCCGAGGCACACTCCCGACGGGAGTCCGAAGCGGGCTCACCCGCCGCCACGCGTCATCGAATCGAAAGAAATTCCGCTGGATCTTGCAGGGTTCGGCGCTGGTCGCCTCCTGCCGGCAAGGACAGGAGCAAGCCGGGTGCCATCCGGCAAAGTGCGAATTTCCTTACGCACGGCCGGACCAGCCCCGCTCGGAGGGCGCGACTTCTCGGCGCTCGCGAGGACGAGACCGGCGCGCGCGAGCTTTCGCGCCGGAGGCGAACCCCCCGCGGCGCCGTGCAGTGGAGGCACACCCGTGACGCCGTCGCCGCGGGGCCTGTCGCGCCACAGCGTCGCCCCGTCGTCGGGGACGAGCGCGAGGCCGCCCGCGCGACGGCGGGACAGCGCCGCGACAGGCAAGCGCCCCGTGGCGGCGCTGCGGCCAGGCGGGGGCGCCCGGGATCACCCGGGAAAGAGCGCCCGAGCCCGGTCGAGGTCGGCGTGGTCGTCGATCTCGGTCCACGCCAGGTCGGAGACGTCCACCGGCGTGGCGACGTGCCCGTCCGCGATGAGCTCGTCGTAGAGCGCTTCGTAGTACAGGTCGGTTCGGCCCATCGTCACCGCTCGGTCGAGCGCCGTGAAGAGCGGTCCGACCAGTGACTCGCCGACGCGCTCGATGCCGATGCTCTCCCCCGCCGACTCGTCGAGCGACAGTTCCTTCCCGAAGCGCGTGACGCGCCCGTCTCGCACGAGGACCTTCATGGCTTCGGCGTCGAGCTTTCGCCGGCCGTCCACCGCGACGGCGAGGCCGCCGACACCGTCGAGACGCCGCAGCACGGTAGCTTCGAACACGACGTCACCGTCCAGCTTGAAGAACGCCTCGCCGCCCACGGCCGCCGAACAGAGCGCGAGCGACACGGAGTTCTGCGTCGCCTCGTACCGGGCGTTCGGGCAGAACACGACCTCGAGAGGTGCCGCTACGAGCGCGGTGCGCAACGCGTCCTCGCGATACCCCGTCGCCACGACGAGCTTCTCGACGCCGTGCGCGCGGAGCAGGCGCACCGCGCGCGCCAGGATCGTCTCGGCTCCGAGGGAGACGAGCGCCTTGGGGCGATCGTCGGTCAGGGGGCGAAGTCGGGAACCGACGCCAGCGGCGAGAACGACCGCGACCCGGGTTGACACGGCTCGGACCATCGCATACGGGCACGCCTGTTGCTAGGACGTGCGCGTTCGCGAGTGACGTTGCCTGCGGAAGAAGAAAGCCATGGATGCTCCGAAGAAAGTCGAGCCCCCGACGGGCAAGCTCGCGGTGTTCCTGCCGGGGTTGGGAGCGGTGGCGACCACGTTCATCGCCGGGTGCCTCCTGTCCACCCGAGGCCTCGCCCAGCCCATCGGGTCGCTCACGCAGCTCGGCACCATCCGCCTGGGCAAGCGGACGGACGGCAGGACGCCCAAGATCGCCGACTTCGTTCCCCTCGCGCCGATCGACAGCCTCGAGTTTTGTGCGTGGGACGTGTTCGAGCACGACGCCTACCGCGCCGCCAAGGATGCCCGCGTCCTGGACGACGCACACCTCGAGCCGATTCGGTCCGAGCTCGAGGCGATTCGCCCGCTCCCCGGCGCCTTCTACCCGCAGTACGTCAAGCGCCTCGACGGCACCCACGTGAAAACAGCCGCGTCCAAGGCGGAGATGGTCGAAGCGCTCCGCGACGACATCAGGACGTTCGTGAGCGCCCGCGGCTGCTCGCGCGCCGTGGCGGTGTGGTGTGGCTCCACCGAGACCTACATCGAGCCGGGTCCCGTCCATCAGTCCATCGCGAGCTTCGAGAAGGGGCTCGCCGCGAACGACCCGGCCATCTCGAACTCGATGCTCTACGCGTGGGCGTGCCTCAAGGAAGGCGTCGGTTTCGCGAACGGCGCCCCGAACCTCTCGGTGGACTTCCTCGCCGCGCACGAGCTGGCCCGTGAGACGGGGACGCCCATTTGCGGCAAGGACTTCAAGACCGGGCAGACGCTCATGAAGACCATCCTCGCGCCGGGGTTCAAGGCGCGAATGCTCGGCCTGCAGGGGTGGTTCAGCACGAACATCCTCGGGAACCGCGACGGCGAAGTGCTGGAGGATCCCGAGAGCTTCCGCACGAAGGAAGTGTCGAAGCTCGGCGTCCTCGAGCAGATCCTGCAGCCGAAGGTCTACCCCGACCTCTACGGCAACGTGTACCACCTGGTGCGCATCAACTATTATCCCCCGCGGGGCGATGCGAAGGAGGGGTGGGACAACATCGATCTGACGGGCTGGCTCGGCTACCCGATGCAGATCAAGGTGGACTTCCTCTGCCGCGACTCGATCCTGGCCGCGCCCCTCGTCCTCGATCTGGCAATCTTCCTCGACTTCGCCAAGCGCGCCGGATTTCGCGGGGTCCAGGAGTGGCTCAGCTTCTACTTCAAGAGCCCGATGACGGCGCCTGGGCTCTACCCGGAGCACGATCTCTTCATCCAGTCGATGAAGCTGAAGAACACGCTGCGGTGGGTGATGGGGGAAGAGCTCATCACGCACCTCGGCAACGAGTACTACGACTGAAGCCGCGTCACGCGAGGCCGCCACGACGGCGAAAGACCCAGTGCGCCCCGAGCACCACCGCGGCGGACAGCGTCCAGACCCAAGGCGGCAGAAGCGGCGCCACGTGCCGCTCCGCCGCGATCTCGGTCGCCGCAGGCTCGGGGATGTCGTCCACATCCGCCGCGTGGACGGCGACGCCGCCCGTGGCGTCCGCGATCGTCCGTAGCCTCGCTGGGTCGGGTCGCGGATCGCTGAACGCCTCACCGCCGTGCTCACAGGCGAAGTCGAACCGGGTGGGAGGCGCCGCACCGACCTGGGCGCGCACGGTGTAACCGCCAGCGTCGAGACGCCCGATCCGAAGCAGCGACGACCCGTCGTCGCGCGCGAGTGTCTCCACGGGCGCGGCGGGCGCGGCCGACGCGCCCAGACGCGACAGCTCGGCCGTCACGGCGCCCTCCATCTGCGGCAGCCGGTGGAGCGCGATCTCGACGGGCTCCCCGGCCACGCACTCCCCGACGATCTCCATGCGGACGGCCTCGAACCGCGGGTCGCGCATGAGCCAGCCGACGAGACCGTCCCACAACGCGCCATGGGCGCGACCGCCGACACCCGCCGCGAGCTCGCCGAACGCCAGGCGATGCGTCCCGTCGAGCCCGAGCGCGATGCTGCGCCCATCGCCCGACTCTGCCAGGGCCAGCAGTGGCATGGCCGCGTCGCCGGCACGTCGCGTCGGGTGCTCCCACAGCACGATCGCCCCCTGCTTCGCCGGCCCGAGCGTGTTCGATCCCATCATCGAAGGCAGCCGGTCGCCGAGAAGATCGCGCAGCGCACGCGTCACGGGAGCCGCGCGACCGGCCTCGGTGTACCGAGGCTCCACCTCCACCGTGTCGAAGGGAGCGCCACCTTCCTCGAGGGCGATGGGCAACACGCGCTCTATGGGCGTCCCACCGTAGTTGCCGCCGGAGAACGCGGCGGGCCCCCCGACGAGCACCAGGCCGCCGCCGCCCTCGACGTAGCGCGCCAGGCGACCGAGATGCGCGGCGAGCTTGTACGTGACGGCGTCGATGTCCTGCAGCACGACGGCGTCGAAGCTCGCCAGGTGTTCCTCGAACAGCTCGTCGACGGGAAAGGGGATGAGCGCGAGCTCGTCGTCACTGGTTGTGTTCGTGTCGTCCGCCTCGGTGCGCAAGATGAAGAACGCGACGAGATCGATCGACCCGTCATTCTTGAGCCAGCGTCGCAGAGCGCGCACATCGTAGGTGGGGCGGCCCGCGACGTGCAGGACGCGCACTCGGTCGCGCGCCACCAGGAACGGCAGGATGCGCTCGTCGTTCCGTGGAAGCTCGTCGCCGCGCGGTGCTTCGATGGCGACGCGAACGATGCGGGCTCCGGCCCGATCCAGCGTGATGGTCAGATCGAGCTTCGCCGTGTCGCCGTCGAACCTCGCGATCCCGCTCGCGAGCAGCGCAGGCTCCACGTTCTGACGCAGTTCGTGGACGGTGACGGGTACGTCGCTGCAGTCGAGTCCGGTGCACCCGAGCTCGACGGTGATCGGCAGCGGCTGGTGCGCCACTGCGGCTCCCGCGGCGCGCACTGCACGAACCGTGGCGTCGGCGGGCGCGCGGCGCGAGACGGCGACGGTGTGAATGGGGACGCCGAGCCGCGCGAGGCTGCGCTCGGTGACACCGTCGAGTGAGCCTTCGGTCGGTCGGGTCAGTCGACCGTCCGAGATCACCACGACCGCTTTGGGACGCTCCTCCCACGAAGCCGCGAGACCATCGAGCGCATCGAGCAGGTCGCTCGTCGCTCCGAAGGAGGAGGGACTCTCCACGTCGTACGGCCGCGCCGCGCCGCTACCGAACCCGAGCACCGCCGGCCGGGCCGCTTCGAGTCTTCGCGTCAGCGACCCGACGGCAGCGAGCGCCACGTCGCGCCGAGTTCCCCGCCCCTCGGGCAGGAGAAGGCGCCGCGACTGATCCACGAGGATGACGACCTTCGCACCCACGGAGCTTCCTCGGGTCTCGATGACGGCGGGACGAAGCGTCGCGGCGCCGAGGAGGACCATTCCGCACACGCCGGATCCGACGATGAGCGCCCCATACCGCTCGCGCCGCCGAACCTCGAGAACCAGCAGGCCCGACGCGAGGGCGACGGCGATCAGGACGCCCACGACCGCGAACCCGGGAAGGTCGTCTGAGAACGACCAGGAGGTCATCAGCGCCGCTTGGCCCGGCGGCGCATGAGGAACGGCGCGTGAACCTGGTCGTCCTTGTAGTCCGAGCACAGGACGTACATCGCGACGTTGACCGCGAAACGAAGGGCTGCCTCCCGCGCGGCGGGCCCCCCCTCGACCTCGAACGCCCACCCGCCCGAACGCGCACGAGCGAGCGCGCCGAGCAGATCGTGGGACAGGAAGATGGCCTGGACGGTGCCGCCCCGCACGATGGCGTCGGCGTGTGCGGCACCATCGACGCGCCCCGCGGGACCTTCGAGCATGTAGAACGTCTTGTAGACGACGTGCTCCGAGTCCAGCTGGACGACGGGCGAGTCGGGGAGCGCGCGGGCCATTTCCCGCCGGACCGACTTGCCGAAGGTGCCTCGGCGGGGGTCGGAGTCGTCCGCCAGGAGCAGCCCGCCCAGCCGGAGGAAGCGCTCGAGCCCACGGACCTCGGCGTGGGACAGCACACCGACGTCGTCCGAGCCCGCCCACACGACGAACGGCTCCGTCAAGAGCGCGTCGGAGTCCGCTCCGACGGTCTGCGCGACGAGGCGTCCCGGAGCGCTCGTCCGGCGGACGAGTTCCCAGGCCCAGCGGCTCGACGCCGTGTCACGCGGGTCGGCGCCCGGGCGACCACCAACCATGAGCCGGCGCGCGTGAAACGCCTCGGCTTGGCCGAACGCGCTCACGCTTCGCGGTGCCACCGTCAGCGCGCCGAGCGCACCGAGGGCCGCGCGCCGGCTCAATCGAAGTCTTCGACCTTCCACACACCCGCCTCGCGCTTGAGACGCACCTTGTGCCCACCCGGGATCTCGACTTCGGCGGAGTCGCCGTCGGTCTTCACCTGGAGAGTCTCGGGGTGCTCCAGCCCGAGCACCAGGGAACCGATGTCGCTCTCCATCGCGCTACGTGATTCCGAGGAGAGCACACGTACGAGCCCGGCGTAGCTCCGTCTCGCGAGGACCTTGCGGAGCTGAGCGAGCGCCTGGGCCGGCGTGCCGGCCGCGGCCGGCAGCGCGTCCGCCGAGCTCACGAAGAAGCGCCCGTCGCGCAGCTCCAGCGTCGCCTCCTCGCCATCGTCGAACCTCACCGTCGCGAGCGCTCTGACGGACAGCTCTACGGACCCGAAGGCCCGCGCCTGCCTCTCGAGCTCGGCCTTGGAGTCCGCGACGAGCCTACGAGTCCCCTCCACACCGTGTGCCCGGCGGGACGACTCCGTGAGCAGGGCGTGGACCGCGTCACCGTCGCCTCGCCCGATGGCCACGGCGTAGCTCCGCGCAGCGTCCCGAGGATCCGGGATCGAGGACCCGCCGCACCCCACGGGAACGAGGGTCGTAGCGAGGGTCGCGACCGCGGTGAATCGCCTCACGGCGCGGGCAAACCTAGCGGACCGCGACGCGCTTGGCTACGGTCTGCGGCGATGCAACCGACGGCCCCCGACCCGAGCGCCACCCGGCACGCCTCGACCCTCGACGGAGCGTTCACGCGACGCGGCGCGCTGTGCAGCGCGGTCGTGCTGGGGCTCACGCTGGGCCTCCCGCTGCTCGGCGCGTGTGGTGGCGCACCGCCGCGCGTGGCGAACCCGACCCGCCCGCTGGACGAGCGCCGTGCCATCGAGATCATCATCGGCGCCTTCCGCGACGAGAAGGAACCACCGGTGCCCGGCGAGAAGGTGGACATTGCCGGGGACCATGCCCTCGAGATCGACGTGAAGCACCAGAGTCGCAAGTGGGCGGTGGCCTACCTGACCAGCAACGAGCGCCAGAAGATGGGCGGCGCCGTTCCAGAGCGGACCGCCGAGATGGGCGACGCCCTCCAGCTCGTGAGCGCGCGCCGCGGCGACGACGTCTACAAGGTACTCGTCCTGCACGACACCAGCTACGTCTACGACGATCAGGTCGGCACGGAGCACGAGCAGACGTCGATAACCGCGGAGCGCCGCCTGAAGCGAGACGTGCGCGACTTTCTGGTGCGCGCGCGAACCGAACGCTGGCCTTGACCCGAGGAGGCGCGGCGCGCGGCTCCCATCCGCGCGGCTCAGCCCGGCGACGCCGGCGCGTCCGGCCCGCTCCGCCCCAGCCGGTGCAGCAGCGCCAGCAGCGCGAGGAGCGCGCCCACCGTGACGACGCTGCCGATGTCGCGCAGCGTGGTCACGCTCGAGGCGATTCCGACCAGCACCAACGTCGCGGCCACACCGATGAACCGGCGACGCCGTTCCGCGGGGCTCACGTCTCGCTCCGCAGCACCGCCACGGCCACCCCTGGCGCGACGCTGGGCACCGCCTTCACGGCGAGGCCGAAGGCGCGACCGGTGATCTCGATCTCGGTTGAGAACGGCGCGTCACCCTGGACCTTCGACAGCGGATCCAGGTCCGCGACGGCGCGGAGGTTGACGTCCGGAGTGATGGGCGCTCCGTAGACCGCCTTGTCCACGACGACGAGCGCATAGACGAGCGGTGCCTTCGCCCGGGTGTCCTCGGAGTCCGGGCGCACGGTGGTGCGGACGGCGTTCTCGAGGCGGTAGGCGTAGGCCGACCACGACCAGCCCGTGACGTAAAGCCCCTTGACCGAGCCTCCGGCGCTCACCGGCGCCGCGGCGACCCACTGCGCGTCATCACGCCCTTCGACGCCCCGGGCCGCGGGCAGGCTGCCGAGCGCCTCCACGTACTGCCCCGCGGCCGCCTTCTCCAGGGCCGGGAAGGCACGAAACAGCCCCTGCCCTGCCATCAGGTCCTGTTCCTGATCGTTGCGGAGCACGGTTCCGGTGGTGCTCGCGAGGGCGAAGAACGTGGACTTCGCGACGCGCAGGTCCTGCACCCGGTCGCGCGCCCGCTGGAGCGCTGCGCGCACCGCGGGGAGGTCGTTCTGCGGTGGCGCCTCCGCCTCGTGGAGCTTCACGAGATGTTTCGCGCCATCCGGCAGGCCCTTTCGGATCTCCTCCACGTCCGACTGCATGGTGGTTGCCAGGGCGTCGACGTGCTCACGAGCCTTGGCCGCGCTCACCTTGGCGGTGTTCTCGCAGGCGCACACGCAAGCGAGCGCGCACAGCCCGACCACGCTCGTCCCGCGGAGGGAATTCCCCGACATCGGCACCCCGCGGCCGGAAGGGGTGGCGCGCGACGCGACGAGGGGGCTCGGCTTGCGGGCAGGAACCATGTCGCGGGGGGTATACCGCGTTCCGTGGTAGCCTCAAGGGTTGCAGCGTCGCACGAGCGGGCGGACGCGGCGCGGACGGGCGCAGAGTCACCGAGGGAAGGTCCAGGCCGAGACGCGATGACGAGAAGGTGGTCGGAAACTCCGGTGTCCAACAGCCTCTCCGATGCGCCGTCGACGGCGCGGCGCTCCGCTTCGGTCGGGCGGGAGAAGCGGGACTCGCTGATCGCCCTCGAGGAGATGATCAGCCCGGACGACCTGAGCGTCGTGTTTCAGCCGATCATCCGGATGGATCACGGCACGGTGTTCGCGTACGAGGCGCTCGTCCGGTGCAGCGTGGAGGCCTACCGGAGTCCCCCGGTCCTCTTCGAGCACGCCGTCCGGCACGCCTGCACCGGGCGCCTCGGCCGGCTCATCCGGGAGGTGGCCATCCCGCTCTGCTCCGGGACACCCATCTTCGTCAACGTGCACCCGAAGGAGCTCAGCGAGGGCTGGCTCGTGCGACCGGACGATCCGATCTTCGCTCACGATGCGGAGGTCTATCTCGAGATCACCGAGTCGGTACCGATGACCCACTTCGACCTGTGCCTGAACGTGCTGTCGGAGCTGCGATCGCGCGGCGGCGTCCATCTCGTCGTCGACGACCTGGGTGCCGGATACTCGAACCTCAAGCGCATCGCAGACCTCGAGCCCCGCATCGTGAAGATCGACCGCGGGCTCGTGGTGGGCGTCGACCGGAGCCGCCGGCAGCGAAAGCTTCTGGCCGGCGTGGTCCAGCTCTGCATCGACCTGGGCGCTCACGTGGTCGTCGAGGGCGTCGAGACGACGGACGAGTTCAGCGCGATTCGAGACACGGGCGCGCTGTACGGCCAGGGATACCTGTTCGCGCGACCCGGTTTTCCGATGCCGTCGGTGCCGTGGCCGCCCGCGGCATCCGTCACGTCGTCGTGAGCGAGGAACCCGCCGACGGCGACCGTGAGCGCTGGAACGCTCGCTGGGCCGCGCGCACAACGGCGGCGATGGCCCCCCCCGACCCCGACGTCCTCCTGCGTCTCGACGCCCTCGGCCCGGGTGGGGGACGCCGTGCCCTCGATGTGGCCAGCGGCGACGGGCGCCACGCGCTGCATCTCGCCCGGCGCGGCTTCGCCGTCACGGCCTGGGACGTGAGCGACCTGGCCCTCGATTCTATCGCTGCGCACGCGGCGCAATCCGGGCTCGACGTGACGACGCTGCAGGTGGATCTCGCGTCGTCCGTTCCGGCGTTCGCCGCGGATCTGGTGGTGATCGTCGATTATCTGAACCGACCGCTGCTGCGAGGACTCTCTGCGCTGCTGGCACCGGCCGGACGCGCCGTCGTCGCGACGTTCACGACCGACTGGCCCGAGGCCCACCCTTCGGCCCGGTTCCGCCTGGAGCGCGGCGAGCTCGGCTCGGGCCTGCCGGGGCTGTCCACCATCGAGCACCGTGAGACGGGGGGCCGGGCGATCTACGTCGGGTATCGGCCACCCGGTTGAGCAGGGGCGCGCGCCGCCTCGCTCGTGCCGGCGATCACGTCAGCACCATGGTTCCGCCACGCCCGCCGGTCGTCGAGCTGACGTCCAGCGCGCCGTGCAGCGCGTTCCACATGGCGCGCACGCGAAAGAAGCGGGAGTCTCGATCGATGGCGAGCGACTGGGCGACCCACTCGTCGACGCTGGGCGGCAAGTCGGAGCGGAGCGCGTGCAGACTGGGCCGCGGCGCCGTCGTGCTCAGTCGAAGCTTCTCGGGAATGGACTCCCCCTCGAAAGGAACCCTGCCGGCGAGCGCGCGAAACACGATGGCCCCGAGCGAGTAGATGTCCACACGGTGGTCGAGCTCCGCGGGCTTGCCCGCCCAGACTTCGGGGGCGATGTAGCTGGGTGAGCCCAGGATCATTCCGTCCTTGGTGAGCGGCGGGGACGAGGCAACCTTCGCGAGGCCGAAATCCAGCAGGCGGACGCCGTCGCTCGGGAGCACCTGGATGTTTCCGGGCTTGAGGTCCCGATGCACGATGCCCGCCGCGTGGGCGCGCTCCAGGGTGTCCACGATGGGCCCGAGCAGCGTGAGCAACCGACCGACGCCCAGCCGCTGGCCCTGGGCTTCGAGACTCTCGAGGAGGTGATCCAGATCCGTCCCGCCGAGGAGCTCCATCACGAGGCACAGCGCACCCTCGGCCGACGTCGCGAGCCCGAAGCTGCGCACCGCCGCCGTCCCGTCCAGCGCCGACATCGCGCGATGCTCGCGGACGAGGCGCACCGCGAACTCGGGGTTGGCGGCGGCCGCCTCGTGGAGCATCTTGACCGCGACGGTCCCCTCCGAAAGACGGTCGCGAGCGCGGAAGACGCTCGAATGACCACCTCGCCCTATCTCCTCGAGGAGCTCGTACCGCTCCTGCACCACCGAGCCGACCGCGTCCGCCATCGCTAGTGCACCGTGATGGTCCGCAGGCTGACGATCACCAGGTCCTCGCTCCCGGGGTACTTGCCCCAGACGCTGACCTCGTACCGGCCCGCGCCACCCGGGGCGGTCAGCGGGAGCTCGATTCCGAAGCGGGTCCCGTCGAACTCCACCGGCTTGGGTGTCACGAAGCCCTTGGGGAAGTAGAGGGCCTGCGGATCGGGGATGCGGTAGGTCGAGGTCTCGTTCAGGTCCTGCGCGGGCGTGGGGCGAGCGGGCTCGATTCGCGCGAGGCCGACCCCGCCGAACTGAGCCGGCGACGTCACGGCACCGGCGATCTTCACGGTCTCCCCCAGGCGAGCCTCTCGGGGGAGTTCGTCGTACTGGCCGTACTCGTCCACGAACTCCTGCGCCATGCACGGTTGCTCGATCCCGACGGGCTTCGCCAGGCCCACGCCGAGCCGATTGTGCCAGGGCTTCAGGATGTTCTTCCGGTGACCGTCGTTGGGCGGCTTCTCGTTGATGAAGGCGGTCTCGATCTGCTCGAGCAGCATGGGGTCGAACGTGGGGTTCGGATCCAGTTCGCGAGCGACGCCGTCGAAGAAGCACGCAGCGTTCTCCTGCACGAAGTGCATCCCACCCGCTTCGGTGTAGCGCTGCTCGGGGACGGACCCATCGGTACCCCAGTGCGCCGTGAAGCCGTTCCGCGCCATGTCCTCCACGTGGCGCTGACCCGCCAGCGCGGCGACCTCGTCCCACTCGACCGCGGCGAGCCCCTCCTTCGCTCGGTCGTGATTCGCCAGGGCGAGCACGTAGGCGCGGGCCTCGGGCAGCGCGACGGGCCCGCTCGGCCTGGGGACGGGGCGAACGTCGGCGACCGGACGAGCGTCGCCCACCGGTTTGCCACCGCGATCGCACGCGGCGCCGAGCAGAGCGCAGCCGAGCACGGGGATCGTGGCCGCTCGCGGGATGCCCGGCACGCGCTCGCTATACCACGGCGATGGCCGCGGAGGTCGGCGCCGGCGCACCCCGCGACCGGGCTCGACGCACCGGTCCGTCGCTTGCTGCGGCCGCAGCGGAGGGGTAACTCCCGCGGCTCGCCGCACACCATCGGAGCACCCCGTGAAGAAGCTAGTCCTGCTCGCCACCGAGAAGCCATTTTCCGCCGCAGCACGCGACGAGGTCGTCGCGATCCTGAAGGACGCGGGCTACGAAACGAGGGTGCTCGAGAAGTACTCTGGCAGGCAGCCGCTGGTCGAGGCGCTCGCCGGCGCCCATGCGGCCATCGTGCGAAGCGACGCCGTGGACGCCGAGGTCCTCGCCGGCGCCGAGGCGCTCGCGCTCATCGTCCGAGCGGGCGCCGGTTTCGACACCATCGACGTCGAGGCCGCGCGCCAGCGCGGCATCGACGTGATGAACACGCCCGGCCAGAACGCGAACGCCGTGGCCGAGCTCGCGCTGGCCATGATGGTGTACGTCGCGCGCGGGCAGTTCGACGGGAAGACGGGCACCGAGCTGCGCGGAAAGACGCTAGGCGTCCACGCCATGGGCGCCGTCGGCAGGGCCGTCGTCGAGATTGCGCGGGGTTTCGGCATGAAGTGCCATGGGTTCGATCCGTTCCTGTCCGCCGACCAGATCGCGGCAGGAGGCGCCGAACCGGTCTCCAGCGCGGAGGCCCTCTATGAAGCGTGCCAGTACGTGTCACTGCACGTGCCGGCGACGGCCGAGACGAAGGGAAGCATCGGTCAAGCACTCCTGACGCGCATGCCGCGCGGGGCGACGCTCGTGAACACGGCCCGCAAGGAGGTCATCGACGAGGCGGGCCTCCTCGCGACGCTCGAGGCACGCCCCGACTTCCGGTACGTGACGGACATCGCCCCGGGCGACGCGACGCTCACGGCGATCCGGGAGAAGTACGGCACGCGTGTCTACGTCACGCCGAACAAGATGGGCGCTCAGACCGAGGAGGCGAACGTCAACGCGGGCCTCGCGGCGGCCCGCCAGATCGTCGGTTACTTCGAGCGCGGCGAGAAGCGCTTCGTCGTGAACTGAAGAGGGCAGGAGCCGGGGCCGACGGCTCACTTCTCCATTCGATTGAAGTACTTCTCCCACATCTCTCGGTGGGGAAGATCCTTCACGTCGTTGAGCATCTCGGGGATCTTGTTCCCGAGGTCGAGGATCAGCCCCAGGATGTCCTCGTGGGGCGCGGGCCGCATGTGGACGATCACCATGTCCTTGCTCGGGATGACGTCCACGTAGTTCTGCCCGAACCCCAGCGCCATGTACATGTCGGCGGGCGCCTCGGGGAACAGTCGCCCCGGCTGAGGCTCTTGCCCCGAGTTGATCGCGGGGGTGAACCCGTTGAGCCACCAGTAGTTGCTGTGAGCCTTGTTGGGAGACGCCGGATCGGGGTGCGTCGAGTCGTGGACCCACTGCTCCGTGACGATCTGCTGGCCGTCCCACCAGCCGTCGTGCATGAACAGGTAGCCGAGGCGTGCCATGTCGCGACACGTCGCGTTCACGCCCATGAACACCGCTGGATTCCCCGCCGGATCGCGGAACCAGAACGTCTTCGGACCGAAGCCGAGCGGCCCCCACAGGTGGGTCTTGGCGTACTCCTCGGCGTCCATGCCGGTGGCGGCCTCGATGATGGGTTCGAACGCCTGAACCGTCATGTTGCTGTACTCGTACGTGCTGCCCGGCGTCTTGACGATGGGCCGCTCCAGCGACGACTTCGTGAAGTCCGCACTCGTCACGCTGAAGGTGTTGTCGCTGATGAACTCGAACTGGGCCCCCTGCGTCATCTGCAACAGGATGCGGAGCGTGATGTTCTCCTTGTCGGTTCCTTTCCACGAAGGGATGTAGTCGGACGCCTTCTCCTCGAGGCTCGAGATCTCGCCTCGGCGGAGCATGATGCCGACCAGGGTCGAGAGAAACGACTTCGCGACGGACCACGACTTGTGGAGGTCCTCCTGCTTCGCGCCGTTGTAGTAGCTCTCGTAGACGACCTTCCCGTGGCGCACCACGACGGTGCACAGGCCGCCGAAGCCGCGCGAGTAGCCCGCAGCGGCGTCGAGCACGGCGCGGTCGAGCCCGGCGCTCTCCGGGGTGTCCGTGGGCCAGTCGGGCATGGGGTAGAAGCCCGCGCCACCGCCGGCGCCGCTGCCGGATCCACCGGCGCCCGACCCGCCGACGCCGCTGCCGCCGACGCCACTGCCGCCGACGCCGCCCACGCCGGCACCACCCGTGCCGACGCCACCCACACCACTGCCACCCACGCCACTGCCGCTGCCACCGCCCGTCCCGCTGCCGCATGCGAGCGCGCACTGACCCGCTACCTGACCGCTGCACACGCACAGGTCGAAGCACGTCGAGGGCGCCGCGCAGCTCCCGCCGCCGGCCCCAGCGCTCGAGCTCGAGGGTCCGGGGTCGCCGCCGCACGCGGCCACCAGCGCCACCAGGGCGCCCAGGAGGGTCGTGCTCGGGACTGAAGCGGGGCGGGTCGTTCTGGCCATGGGGAACCTCCGGTGACCCTGCGATTGAATGCCGGCCAACCGGTCGGTGTCCCCCGGGATTGCTCCGGAAGCGCCGGGACCCAGCCCGGGATGGCACAGCGGTGCCGGAAAATTCTCTGCGCCCGGGCGGTTGTCAGCACGGCGGGCCGGACTACATTCCGCCGCCACGATGCTCGAGCTTCCCGATCCAGGCCTGTATCGAACCACCCAAGCCCTCCCCGGTCACGAGAGCGAGTTTCCGGCGGGGGTGCTCGTCTACCTCGGGCAGCACCCCGAGAACGGAACCAAGTTCGTCGTCCGTCCCGGACGCAACACCAACAACCGCTGGTTCTGGGGCGACCCGACCACCCCGCTTCGCTCGCCCACGTGGGCCAAGAGCCTCAAGCGCCTCCCGTCCGAGGGGTTCTACACGCTGCCCGAGACGATGAACCTGGACGGTGGCGGGCGGTGGCTGCAGAACGCGATCGTCCAGCTCGGTTACAACGGCGAGGGGCGAGCGATCATCTTCGTGGCGGAGCAGCGCGAGGGCGAGGAGAGCAACGCGCTCTTCTTCAGCGACCGTGGCGTCATGGTCGACGACAAGACCCTCGACAACCTGGTGTGGGCGCCGATCCTGCCCGTGGGCAAGGGAACCACGAACTGAGGGCGAACGCCGACCGTCGCCGCGTGCGTCGCTACTCCCCGACGTGGCGCTGTGAGAAGACCCGGAACAGCTTCCCGATCGGGTCGTAGAACTTGTCCACGACGCGCTCCTTCAGCGGGATGATCGCGTTGTCGGTGATGGTGATGTGCTCGGGGCAGACCTTGGTACAGCACTTCGTGATGTTGCAGTAGCCGATCCCGTCACGGTCCTTCACGTCGGCGAGGCGGTCCTCGGTGTCGAGCGGGTTCATCTCCAGGGCGGCGTTGTAGACGAAGTGCCGCGGCCCGGCGAACTCGGGGTGCAGCTTGTGATCGCGAAGGACGTGGCAGACGTTCTGGCACAGGAAGCACTCGATGCACTTGCGGAACTCCTGCACGCGGTCCGCGTCTTCCTGGGGCATTCGCCAGGTTCCGTCCTTGGCGTCG
>CAZARU010000094.1:0-27521 GCA_964487605.1 uncultured Polyangiaceae bacterium | reverse complement strand
CCGGAGCGGTGCCTCCGTTGCCGACGCCAGCCCCGCTGGCGGCACCAGCGCTCCCGCTGGCGCCGCCCGTCCACGACCCGCCGCGCGAACCGTCGAGCCCCGCGTCGTCGCCGCCGGCGGCTCCTTCACCGCCGCCGCCCGCCTCGAGGTCGCTGCCTTGCGCGCACGCCACGGCGAGGGCGAGCGCCGTCAACCCCGAAGTCCAGCGCGACATCGCTCCGCTCTTTTAGCGCAGATCGACGCGCGTCACCACGCGGGCGGCGGTCCGTCGGGGCTTCGTCCGTGCCGAGGCCCGCCGTCGACCGTGCGATGAGCCCGGGGGTAGGACATCTCCCGACACGCGTGGTCAGGGGCGCCGCCGCGCCAGACCCAGCACGACGAGGCTCTCCGGTGACGCTCCGAACTCGGCCACCTCGCCGAGTCGGACGGCGTAGCTCTCGTCCGGTCCGTCGAGATACACGCGAGCGCGACTCATCTTGCTCCGGACGCGAACGCGTGCGTCGGAGCCGAAGGTGGCCGTGCGGATCCTGTAGCGCTTGCCGGGCGGCAGGTAGGGCTCGCGCACCACGAGCTCGAGCTTTCCCGAACGCAAGGGCAGCACCTTGCCGCCCGCCGAACTCAGCGCCGCCGTCGAGCCCGCCGCCGTACCGATCCAGATGCCGCTCGAGCGCTGCTCTTCCTTGCGGCGCCCGAGCTCGAGAATGTACCGGGCGGTAGCGGCGGGCGACTCGTGGCAGAACAGCGCCTCGTTCAGCACGCGGCGCGAAACGATGCGTCCTTCGACGCTGACCTGCATGCGGTTCAGCCGTACCCCCGCGAGCGAACCATCCAGTGCGCTCGGCAAGAGCCGCTTCAGGTTGGCGCGCCTCGCCGCGCAGAAGAAGCCGACGCTGCTGAACGGGGCGCTGTTCACTCCGAGCACGGGCACGCCGAAGACGTTGTGCGAGGCGGCGAGCAACGTGCCATCTCCCCCGACCGTGACGACCAGGCTCGCGTCGGACGTGTCGATGCGCTGGTGCGCGCCGCGCACGAAGTTCACCTGCGCTCCCAGCCGTTCGAGCTCGGCACGCACGGCCTCGACGGTTCGCCGGTGCTCGTCGTGTGCGCGCAGCCAGCTCGCGACACTCGGGTCGCGTCTCGCCAGGAGCCGCTTGGCCCGCGGGTCCTCCTGCTCGAGCACGTAGCGGCGGTACGCCGTGCGCTTGGCGACGACGACGACGCGGCTCACCGATGGCGCTCCGCGAGCCGTCGCAGTCCGAGCTCCGACTTCGCGTCCTCGATGAACCCGGCGCGGCAGGCGGCCAGAGCGTCGAGCAGCGGCACCGCGATGACCGCGCCGCCGCGCTCGAGCGGCGACCCGTCCAGGGAGGGCTGGCCGCGGCGCGCCGCGTCGACTTCGACCTCGAAGAAGTAGTGTCGCTCGCCGATGATTCCCGGCGCCGGGAACGTGCTGGGACCGAGCGGACGGAGCGCGTCGATGGGCAGGACGTAGCCGAGCTCCTCGGCGACCTCGCGCTGCGCGCAGCGCCGAGGTCCGTCCACGCCGACCTCGTCGGGCTCGACGAGCCCGGCCGGCAGCTCCCACAGGCCGCCGTGCCGAGCGCGCTCCTCAGCCGCGGAGCGCGGCGCACGGCTGGAGACGGGCGGCCGCACCGCGCTACGCAGGTGAACCCAACGCTCGCCGTCCCGCACGAAGTGAGCGGCCACGACGGCCGCGTCGAGCGCCTCGCGCGCGATCTCGTCGTAGACGAAGGGATCGCTCGACGAGCCGTCGGGGTAGTGCGCGCGGTGCCGCCGCCGCTCGACGACGAGGAACCGCCGCGCGCCTTCGGGCTCCTCTCCCAGGAGCTCGAGGCGGATCGCCGGAAGGTCGGGGAGCGTGGTCGCCATCATGCGTCGGTGTCGGTGAATGCCGGGCGCGTCGAGCGGCTTGCCGGTGCGGCGCCCACAGGGTACATCGGGCCCGCTGGAGGGAGAACGAATCGATGTATCGAGAAGTGCTCAGGATCGTCACGTTGGGCGCCGCCGTGGCGCTCGCAGCGACCGGCCCATCGTCCGCCGAGGCGCAGAAGCGCAAGGACAAGGCTGCCGCGAGCGCGAAGGAGAAGCCCTCCGCCGATGTCGCCGCGCTCGAAGCCCGCTTGAAGAGCGCGAAGCCCGCCGAGGTCGCCGCCGCCCTCGCCGAGGTGGCCGAGCTCGATGAGCCTCCCGCCGCGCTCGCCCCCGCCGTGGAGGGGCTGCTCGCCACCGGCGGGTCGGCGGAGTTCATCGATGCGGTGATCAAGGCGGCAGCGGCCATCAAGAGCGAGACCTCGAGCGCTGCGCTCGCGCTGTACGCGCGTCACCGCAACGCGGAAGTGCGGCGCGCCGCCGTCAAGGCCCTGCTGAAGACGAAGGGCCCGGCCGCGGTTGCGGCCCTCCGCGCCGCGCTTTCGAGCGGCGACGCCGTCGTCCGCGGGACCGCGGCCTCCGGGCTGGGCGGCCTCGAGGCGAAGGACGCGCTGCCGGACCTCTTTCGCGCGTTCGATCATCGCGTGGGTGAAGCGGCCGCTTCCATCGGTCAGCTCTGCGACCCGAAGCAGTGCAGCGAGTTCACGTCCCGACTCGGCAAGTTCCCGTTCGACGTCATGTCCGGCGGGTTCGAGCAGATCTTGTTTCGCCCCGCCGCGGTGATGTCCGACGACGAGAAGATGAAGCTGGTGGGGCGTCTGAGAGAGCTCGGGACGCCGGAGGTCGGGGCGTTTCTGGGGGACGTCGCGGGAAGATGGCCCGCGGGCTGGAGCGCGCGGGTGAAGCAGGCGCTCGAGCAGGCTGCGAAGCAGACCGGCGCGGGAGGGGGCGAGTGATGAGGTCCCCCCGCTGCCTCGCCGCAGTTTCGCTCACGCTCGTCGCCGCTTGCGGGGGTGGGCCGCTCGGCACTGCGTTCCGCACCGACTGGGAGAACGACTCCGGCCGCTCCATCGCCGACGTTCAACGCAGGCTCGCGAGTGCGTCGCTGCCCGCCGGCACGCCCCTCGCGGTCGGCGTGACCGATCAGGGCCTCACCGCCGCGCTCCTCGATGGTTCGGGCGGCAAGTGGAAGCACGAGGGCGCGGTGGACGGGCGCCCCGCGATCACGGGTGACGTGGTCGTCGTCGCCGGCGGCGGCAAGATCACCGCCCTCGACGCGAAGGGCGGCAAGCCGCTGTGGGCGATTCCGAGCGACGGGCGCGCGGTTCGCGGCGCGGGCGACGACGGCAAGACCACCGTGGTGAGCCTGGGCATGGCGTCCGGTGGCGGAAGCCTCGTCGTGGCCGTCGATCGCTCCGGGAGCGTGCTGCAACGCTTCGAGCCGGAGGTGGACGTCGGCTCGCCAGCCGTCCTGGGCGGCGTGATCTTCGCTCCGTGGGGCAACCAGTACGTCAGCGCCATCGACGTGGGCTCGGGTGATGAAATCGGTCGCCTGCTGCTGCGCGACAAGGTCAGTCACGCGAAGAACCTCGGCGGCAAGCTCTTCTTCGGCGAGCTTTCGCTGGTACGGTTCGACGAGCGCGTGGGCCAGTCGGCGGCGGGTGGGGCACGCCGGGCGCAGCTCCCGGAGCGGGAGCTGGCCGGCACGCCCGTCTGGCTCGGTCCGGGCGCCGAGGTGCCGCCTCCGGTCGCGGGGGCGCCCGACAAGATTCGCCTCTACGCGCGGCCCGGCGACGGAGCGGACGATCTCGGGTTCGCCGACGAGCGCTTCGTCGCGACGTACTTCCGCGTCGTGGTCGGCCTCAACTCGAAGGATGGTGCCTTGAGGTGGGTTCGCACGCTCCCACACGACGCCATCGCCGGTGACGCGGGCCAGACCGGCTTCGCCATCTGCGACGAGAAGGGCAAGGTCTGGCTGCTCGGTTCGCGCGCCGGCGGCGACGCCGGAACGGTGGACCTCGGTTCGCCGCTCGAGGCGTGCGTCGTGCAGGGCGGATCACTCCGGGCGGAAGGCAAGGGCGACGGGGGCCCCGTCGCCGAGCAGGTCGCCGAGGCCATCCAGCTCAAGATGCCGCAGATGGTGACGGCGCAGCGCTTCCTGCTGCGCGAGCTCGGCGCGCTCGAGGACGAGACCGTGAGTCGCGTGCTGGTCGATCTGGCGAGCAACCCCCAGACGCCGCCCATGCTCCTCGAGGACGCGCGCAAGCTACTCGCCTCACGGCGCAATGGTGCCGAGTTCATGCTCGCCGCGCTCCAGAAGCACTACGACTTCCTCGCCGACGTGCTCCTGCCGCCGCCCGTCGGCCCCCTGGCGGACGCTCTCGCCGCCATGGGTGAGGCGAGGGCCGCGCCGCTGCTCGCGAAGCACCTGAACGATCCGGCGAACTCCCCGGACGACGTCCGTCGCGCCGCGCAGGCGCTGGCGAAGATCGCCACCCGGAGCGAGCTCGCCGAGATCGAGACCTTCTTCGCGCTGTACCGGGCGACGGCGGACCAGGAAGAGCTGGTGGCTGCCGTCATCGCGGCCGCGCAGGCGCTGGTCAAGGTGGGCGGCAAGGAAGGCGCGGCCACGGTTCGTCGTGCCGCTGCCGATCCGCTGACGCACCCCGAGGTGCGCCGCGGCATCGAGAATCTCGTTCCGGCGAGCGACGGCGCCGCCGAAACCCCACCCGCGAAGAGCGGCTGACGCTCGCCCGCCCGGCAGGTCGGCGCGCCCGTGACGGTCCGAGCCCTGGGTGCTCGTGCCGGTTTGGGCAGCGGGCGGCGGCCCTCGCGCGGAAACCGACCCTCGGGTACGTTCGGTGAATGCGGAAGCCTCTCGGACCTTGGGCGGTGCTGGGCGCCGCGGCAGCGCTCACTCTCTGTCCGCCCCGTGCGAACGCCACGATGCTGGACCCGGCGTTCAGCGAGGCGACCTTCGTGTCCACGGGTCTCAGCCAGGTGACGGGCATGGAGTGGGCTCCCGACGGGACCCACCGGCTCTTCCTGATTCGCAAGGGCGGCGAGGTGCGCATCGTCGAGGACGGCGCCGTTCTGCCCACGCCGTTCTTCACGTTCGCGCCGGTCTTCACCAGCAGCGAGTGCGGGCTCATTGGCATGGCGTTCGATCCCAGCTTCGCGGTGAACGGGCACGTGTACTTCTTCGTGACCGTGTCGAGCACGGAGCAGCGCATCTACCGGCTCACCGCCAGCGGCAACTCCGGGACCGCGCAGACGACCATCGTGCCAGGCCTGCCGACCCGCGGCGTGAACCACGACGGCGGCGCGGTCGGGTTCGGCCCGGACGGCAAGCTCTACTGGGCCATCGGCGATCTCGGGAACTTCACCGGGGTGGACGCCGATCTGGTTTCGCTCGCGGCGAAGGTGGGGCGCGCCCATCGCGATGGCACCACGCCCAACGACAACCCGTTCTTCGACGGCGGTGGGCCGAACGACGACCGGATCTGGGCACGGGGCCTCCGCAATCCCTACACCTTCACCTTTCAGCCGAGCACGGGCGCCCTGTGGGTGAACTCCGTGGGCACGTCGTACGAGCAGGTGTTCGTCGTGCGGCGGGGCGACCACGCCGGCTACAACGACTACGAGAACAACCAGCCGGCGGGCTTCATCACTCCCGTGGTCGTCTACCGGACCAACAACACCGACTCTCGCCAGATTGCGGGAGCCGGCGCGACCCGCAGCGGCGGCACGGCGACGTTCACCACGAACGTCGCGCACGGGTTCCGGCTCGGTGGGCACGTGACCGTCGCGGGAGTCACGAACACGAGCTTCAACGGAACGGGGTACGTGACCGCCGTGCCGACGCCGACGCAGTTCAGCATCGCCCAGGCGGGACCGAACGCGACCAGCGGATTCGGAACCGCCACGACGTTGAACATCGGGGGCGCGATCACCGGCGGGACGTTCCTCGACTCGAGCGCGGTGCCCGCGGCCTACCGCGGAAACTTCTTCTTTTCCGACTACAACTCGGGGCGCATCGAGCGGGTGACCCTCGGCGCGGGCAACGTCGTAACGTCCGTGGATCACTGGGCCAGCGCGTTCACGAATCCCATCGACCTCGACGTCGGTCCGGACGGCGCGCTCTACTACGTCAACTTCGCGGGTCTGGTTCGCAGAGCGGCGCTCGCGGCCCCGACGCAGGGCCTGATCGTGTCGCGCAGCAACCTCCGGACCGACGAGGGGGGCGCCATCGGCTTCTTCGTCAGCCTGGCGACGGCGCCGGCGGGTACCGTGAGCGTGAACGTCGCCCGGGCGTCGGGCGACCCGGACGTCACGGTGACCCAGGGCGCGGCGCTCTCGTTCGACTCGACGAACTGGAACGCACCGCGTCCCGTGCGGGTGGCAGCGGCGCACGATCTGGACTCCACGGACGACCTCGCCCGCCTGGACGTCTCGTCGGCGGGGTTCGCGACGGAGTCGGTGACCGTCCGTGTGACGGACGACGACCCCCTGTCGATCGTGCTCTCGACGACGGCCGTGACGATGAACGAGGGGGCGACGGCGGGCTTCGAGGTCTCGCTCAGCGGGCCGCCGAGCGGCTCGGTGACCGTGGACGTGGCGCGAAGCTCCGGCAGCACGGACGTGACCGTGAGCGCCGGCACGCAGCACACCTTCGGTGCCGGCGACTGGAGCACGCCGCGCTCGGTGACGGTCAGTGCGGCCCAGGACGCCGACACGGTGGACGACGTTGCGGTCGTGAGCGCAACGGCGTCCGGACTGGCCGGCCGCGACGTGAACGTGACGGTGCTGGACGACGACGCGCGAGCGCCGTCGATCACCAGCACCGCCGTCCTGACGGCGGTCGTGGGCGCGCCCTACGCGTACGACGTGGAGGCGACGGGTCTGCCGGCGCCCACGTTCTCGCTCGACGCTGCGCCGTCCGGGATGACCATCGCCGGCGCCACGGGCGTCATCGCGTGGACCCCGACCATGACGGGTCCGGCGAACGTGACGGTGCGGGCAGCGAACGGCGTGTCGCCCGACGCGACGCAGCCCTTCGTCGTCACGGTGAGCGCCGACGGGGCCCCGACGTGCGTCCTCACGGCGCCGGCGCCGGACTCGGTCGTGAGCGGTTCGCTGTCCGAGTTCTTCGGCGACGTGTCCGACGACGTGGGTGCGACGCGGGCGGAGTTCCGGATCGATGGTGTGCTCGCGTACACCGACGTGAACGCCGGAGGTCACTACCACCTCGGCGGTGCGCACAACCTGTTCGACACGACCCTCCTGGCCGACGGACCTCACGTGCTGCGCATGACGGGCTTCGACACGTCGGGTCAGACGTGCTTCGCCGAGGTGAACGTCACGGTGGCCAACGGCTCCACGGACGGCGGAGCCGGTTCGGGAGGCGCCGCGGGTGCGGGTGCGAGCGGAGCCGCCGGCTTCGCAGGTTCTTCCGCGGGCGCCGGGGGCGTCGCCGGCTCCGCAGCCAGCGCCGGTGCAGGCGGCGTGGGTGTTGCGGGCGCCGGAGGACGGGCCGGCGCCGGGGGGAACGCCGCCACGGGCGGGACGGGTGCGACGGCGGCGACCGGCGGGACGGGCGCGTCGGCCGGCACCGGTCCGATCGTCGACGCCGGGTCCGACGCGGGCGCGCCGCGAGCGTCGAGCGCGGGTGACGACTCGGGGTGCGGGTGTCGAGCCGCGGGTTCGAAACGAGGGTCGAGCGCGTGGGTGCTGCTCGCGGCGTCGCTGCTCGCCGGTCGCCGGCGCAGGCGGCCGCCCGCTTCGTAGGGCGTGCGCGTCGCGGCGGGAGCCGCTACCGTCCGCACCATGCGCGTCGAACTGTTCCTGCCCGATCTCGACTGGGGCTCCGTCCAGAGGACCGCGCGCGTCGCCGAATCCATGGGCTACGACGCGCTCGCCATCCCCGAGATCGTCGGCGACCCGTTCCTGGCCGCCGGTTCGGCGGTGCTCGCCACCGAGCGCGTCGAGATCGGCACGGCGATCGCCGTTGCCTTTCCACGCAGCCCGACGGTCGTCGCCGCCGCCGCGTGGGCACTGCAGGTGAACTCCAAGGGCAGGTTCGCCCTCGGGCTGGGCACACAGGTGAAGGGGCACAACGAGCGCCGCTTCGGCGTGCCCTGGACGGCTCCCGCGGCGCGCCTGCGGGAGTACGTCGAGGCCGTGCGCGCCGTCTGGCGCACGTGGGAGAAGCGCGAGAAGCTCGACTACCGCGGCGAGCACTACCAGCTCACGCTGATGACGCCGGAGTTCTCGCCTCCTCCGAGCGGCCTGCCGCGCGTCCCCATCCACCTGGCGGCGGTTCGGCCGGCGATGATCTCGCTGGCGGCTCGCGTTGCGGATGGCGTACGTCTGCACGGCTTCTGCACGCGGAGGTACCTCGAGGAGGTGGTGATGCCGCGCCTCGAGGAGGGCCTGCGCGAGGTCGGCCGCGACCGCCGCACCTTCGAGGTCTTCGGCGGCGGCTTCGTCGCCACCGGGCCGGACGCCGCCGCCGTGGCGCAGTCCCTCGAGACGGTGCGCTACCGCGTCGCGTTCTACGCGAGCACCAAGGCGTACCGCCCCGTGATGGAGCTCCACGGGTGGGGCGACCTCGCCACGCGGCTCTATCGCATGTCCGTCACGGGACAGTGGGCCGACATGGCGAAGCAGGTTCCCGACGACGTGCTCGAGCAGTTCACCGCCGTCGCGCCGTTCTCGGAGCTCCCCGCGGCCATCGAGAAGCGCTTCGGAGGTCTCATCGACACGGTCGCGCTCGGCGGCATGGAGAACGCGGAGCACCCCGACCTCGCCGCGGTGCTGCCGAAGATTCGGGCCATCGCGGCGCCCTTCGCGGGACAGGGGAGCGGGTGGAGCTGATGCCCGCGGGTGACGGCGCCGCGCTCAGTTCGGAGCGCCGCTGCCGCCGCCGTTGGCCTCGCCGCTTCCCGAGGCCTGGTCCCGGCTCGTAGCGTCGGCGCGGGGCGGGGCAGGGTCGCTCTTCGCGGTCGTCTCCACGTCACGGACCGCGCTCTCGACGCGGTCGGCGACCTTCTGGACGACGTTCATGAACTCCTTGCCGGCCTCCTCCGCGAAGTCCTCGACGCGGCGCGGATCGAGCACCGTCGCCGCCTTGCGCCCGGCCTCGCGAAGCTGGTCCTTGTCGATGCGCCCGGCGGCGTCGGCCGCCTTCTTGCCAATCTCGCCCACGGTCTCCTCCACCCGCGTGGCGACCCGGTCGATCGTCTCCTTGTCCACCTTCTGCAGCGCCCGGCGAGCGGCGCGCAGGAGCAGCCCGAGCCCCTCGGTCACGTCGTCGGCGATCTTGCGCGATCCGTCGTCGGTCATGGTCACTCCGGGTCGATACGATACACCACGCCCGAGTTGGCGCTCAGAACGTAGAGATTGCCGTCGGCATCCTCGCCGAAGCTCGCGAGCCCTCCGAGCAGGCCCTGAGGGTCCAGGTCCGCCGTGATCTCGAACTCGTCGCACGCGGCCGTACCGTCCCAGGCCAGGCTCCAGACGCGCTGGCTGTAGTAGTCGGCGAACAGGTACTTGCCCACGAGGCCGGGGATCCTCGACCCGCGATAGACGTAGCCTCCGACGACGGAGCGGCCGTCGTCGGGATTGCGGAACTCCGCCAGCGGCTGCAGGAGCCCGCTCCGGTCGCAGCTCTGCGCTCCGAAGCACTCGCTCGCTTCCTGGATGGGCCAGCCGAGGTTGGCGGGGCCGCTGCCGGCGGGCACGACGCTGACCTCCTCCCATCGATTCTGGCCGACGTCTCCCACGTAGAGATCTCCCGTGACGCGGTCGAAGCTGAAGCGCCAGGGGTTGCGCAGCCCGATGTGCAGCACGTCCGCGTGCGCCCCGGGCAGGTTGCCCGGTGGTGGCCCGCCGCCGTCGACGTCCACGCGCAGGATGGCGCCGAGCGGCGTCTGCGCGTTCTGCCCGTTGCCGAACTGATCGTTCGCGCCGCCGCCGTCGCCCAGGCCTATGTACAGATGGCCGTCGGGTCCGAACGCGATGCTCCCGCCGTTGTGATTGCCCGCGGGTTGCGAGTAGAGGCGCAGCTGGCTCTCGCTGGCCTCGTCGGCGTCGGACGGGCTCGTGGCCACGAACCCGGCGATCACCGTGTCGCCGTCGCTGCGGTTGTAGTGCACCCAGAAGCGGTTCTCGCCACCCTGGCCGTAGGCGGGGTGGAACGCGAAGCCGAGCAACCCCCGCTCGCCGCCCGAGCTCACTTCGCCGGTGATGTCGAGGAACGTCCGGAGCTGTGACCCGTCCCAGTGCCGAACGCGGCCCGCCTTCTCGACGACGTACAGCTGGCTCGCGTCGCGGGGGGGCGACGTGACGAACATGGGGCTGGACAGGCCGGACACGACCTCCGCGAGCCGCAGCGCCGGTGGCGCTCCCATGCAGGGGTTGACGGCGCCGCCCGCGCCGCCCGCTCCGCCCGCTCCGCCTGCTCCGCCTGCTCCCGCTCCGCCTGCTCCCGCTCCGCCCGCTCCGCCTGCTCCCGCAGCGCCCGCTCCTGCGCCGCCCGGCCCCGCGCCCGTTCCGGTCCCCGAGTCGTCTCCGCAGGAAAGCGATCCGAGCGCGTGCACGGCGCCCGCGAGGACGACGACTCTCCCGAGAGTCTGCATGCGCCGGAGTCTAGCGGAATCGAGCGGGCGCGCCCGTCAGCGCGGAAGCGGTCGCGAGAGCTCGCGGCACGCGTCCTGGTGGCCGAGGTTGCACGCCGCGCGGAACAGCTTCGTCGCCTGCTCGTGGTCGGCGGGGACCAGAGTTCCACGAGAGAACTGGAGGCCGAGCAGGTGGCACCCGAGCGCATCCGAGAGCTTGCAGGCCTTGGCGTAGGTCTCGAGCGCGCGTGCGGGATCCTGTGCGACGCCCTCGCCGAGCATCAGCAGATTCGCCAGGCCCGTGCAGCCCACGCCGAGATCGGACGCGCAGGCGGATTCGAAGAGCTGCGCGGCGAGCGTCGGATCCTTCGTCACGCCGTCCCCCTCCTGGTGCAGAGCGCCCAGGTTGGCGCAACCGTGGGAGCTCTTCGCCGCGCACGCGCGCTGGTACAGGCCCGCGGCGCGCCGGGTGTCCTTCTCGACGCCCGAGCCGCGGTAGAAGAGGTCACCCAGGTTGTTGCAGGCGAGCGCGACGCCTCCCTCGCAAGCACGCTCGTAGAGCGAGGCCGCTCGGACCGGATCCTGCGGCGTGCCGCGTCCGGTGTGCAGCAGCGCGGCCAGGTTCGCGCAACCCGTCGCGTGGCCGCGCTCGCACGCCTTCTCGTAGAGCCGCTTGGCTCGGGGCAGGTCCTGCGGCACGCCCTCACCGTCCGCCCAGCGAACCCCAACGTCGTTGCACGTCGTGGCGTTCCCGGCATCGCACACCTCCTCGAGCGCGGTGAGGAGCGCGGCCACCTGCTCCGACGTGCTCGCGCCCTGGGCCGGGTCACGGGTCGGGGGGGGCGGCGAGGACGGTGCTCGGGCGGGGGTGGGCGCCGGCGCGCACGCGGTGAGCAGCAGCAGGGAGAAGAGCACGCGCTTCACGGCCCCATTATCGATCGGTGGCCGGAGCCGTGCCACGCGGGGCCGTGCTTGGACGCGTCGGACCGCTGCCGCTATGGAGGACGCCGTGGCGTATCGACCCGAACCCTGGGTCCCCCTTCAGGGAGTCACCGGTCGCACGCGCTACTCGGCCCGTGCGCTTGCGCCCCTGGCGTGGCACCTCCTGTGCGCGGCGACGGCCCTGGCGCTCGCGGTGGCCGTGGGGCGGAGTGCGACGTGGTTGATACCGTTTCCCGTCGCCGCCGCGGGCGCGATCTGGGTCTCCTTCGCCGTCCGGCGGGTCGCGGTGACGGAGGAGTACCTCGTCGTACACCACGGGTGGTTCGGTGTGGGCCTCGCGCTGGGGCGCGTGCGTGAGGTGTGCGTCGTCGAGCGGCGCAGCTCGCGACGGCTCGGCGTCCTGTGGCAGTCGCGCGACGGCGAAGTCCCCGTGTGGGACCTGGGCGGTGACCGTCGTCGCGCCGTCCGCCTCGTGTACGAGCACGAAGGCGAGCGCCGAACGCTGCTGCTCCACGTGCCCGGCGCCGCAGAGCTGGTCGCGACGCTCGCCGCGGACCGAGCGCGTCGCGCCGCCTCTCCGCGCGCGTCGACGCCGTAGCGGCGGGTCGTGGCCCGACGATTCCCGCCGCTCCCTTGACGCCCCCCTACCCCCAAAGGCACGCTTCCATGCCCTGCGGGGCCGCCCGGCGGCCTCGCCGACACCGCGCTTTCCTTCGGCGTTTCGGTCCATGATCTCCGCTCGCTCGCTCGTCCTCGCCACTGCGACGGCCCTCGGGGCCGTCGCGGCCGCATGTGCCGAAGACGACCCGCGCCGCCCCGGCGACGCGGAGCCGCCGGATCCGACCAAGCCCCTGGTGTGCGCGCCGGTCGAACCCGGGGCTGCGCCGGCGCGCCTGCTCACCCGGCGGCAGTACGACAACACCCTGGTGGCCCTGCTCGGGGACACCACCTCGCCGGCCACGCGGGAGTTTCCCCCCGAGAACCAGGTCCTCGGCTTCCAGACGAACGCGGAGCTGCACCGGGCGAGCCCCTTGCTCGTCACCGAGTTCCTCTCTGCCGCGGAGGACGTCGCCGCGCGGGCGGTCCAGGACGGGCGCGTGGCGCCGTACCTCCCCTGTGACCTCGACGGGCGCGGCAGCGAGTGGTGCGGCGAGACGTTCGTGGAGCGGTTCGCCGCCCGGGCCTATCGCCGGCCGCTCCACGTCGCGGAGCGCGACGCGCTCGTCGCCTTCCAGCGAGCGACCCGCGCGTCGAGCGGGTTTCGCGAGTCCATCCAGCGCGTCATCGAGGTCGTGCTCCAGGCGCCGCAGTTCCTCTATCGCATCGACTCCTTCTCGGCGCCCACCGAGGCGACCGGCGCGGTCGCGCTCGGCCCGTACGAGATGGCCTCTCGTCTGTCGTACTCGCTCTGGAACACCATGCCCGACGACGAGCTCCTGGCGGCCGCCGCGGCCGACCGCCTCCGTACGCCCGCCGACATCGAGGCCGAGGCGCGTCGCCTGGTGGCCGATCCGCGCGCGAACGACGTGCTCCTGGACTTTCACCGCCAGTGGTTGCTCCTCGATGGCTTCGACGGCCTGGTGCGGGACGCGCCGGAGTTCGTGACGTACGGCGACCAGATCCCCATCGACCTGCGCGCGTCGCTCGAGAAGTTCATCGAGCACGTGTACGCCGAAGAAGGAGCGACCCTTTCGGCGCTGTTCGGTTCGAACACCGTGTTCGTCAACGGCGGTCTGGCACAGGTGCTCGGCGTCACCGGGATCCAGGGGCTGGCGCTCGTGCCCGTGGCGCTGCCGCCGACCGAGAGAGTCGGGCTCCTGACCCAGCCCGGCCTGCTCGCGCTCCTCGCCCACCCGGAGCAGTCTTCGCCCATCAAGCGCGGCGTCTTCCTGCGGGAGCGCATCCTGTGCCAGGAGCTGCCGTCCCCGCCCCCGACCGTGGACCAGACCCCGCCGGACCCCGACCCGCGGCTGACGACGCGCGAGCGCTTCAAGGAACACACCGAGGCGCCGACCTGCGCCGAATGCCACGTCAAGATCGACGGCCTCGGCTTCGGGCTGGAGAACTACGACCACCTCGGCCGCTTCCGCGCGATGGAGAGCGGAGTCGCCATCGACGCCTCCGGCGACATCGCGGAGGCGATCGACCCCGGCATCGAGGGACCGTTCGACGGCCCCATCGAGCTCGGCCAGCGCCTCGCCCAGAGCCCGCAGGTGCAGGCGTGCGTGGTGACCCAGTGGTACCGGTACACCATGGGCCGCCTCGAGACCGCGGACGACGCCTGCAGCCTGAGGCAGGTCACCGACGCTTTCGCCGCGTCCGGCGGCGACCTTCGACGGCTCCTCGTCGCGCTGACCACGAGCGACGCGTTTCGCTTTCGGCCACCCGGCCCGGAGGACGGGTCGTGAGTCGGCGGCTGTCTCGGCGGGCGCTCCTTCGAGGGGCCGGCGGGGCGCTGGTGGCGCTTCCGCTCATGAGCGCGCTGCGCGCGCGAGCCGACGAGAAGACGTTTCCGAAGCGCCTCTTGCTCGTGTACGCGCCGAACGGCGTGATTCACGACGAGTGGTTCCCCCAGAACGGCCAGGAGGTCGGGTTCGATCTCCGTCGGTCCCTCGAGCCGCTCGCGAAGTACCGCGACCGCATGCTCATCTTCAAGGGCATCGACATCAAGACCGCCGAGATGGGCCCTGGAGGGCCGCACCAGAAGGGCATCGGCGGGCTCTTCACCGGGCGTGAGCTCCAAGAGGGGGAGTTCATGGATGGTTGTGGGTCGCGCGCCGGATGGGCGAACGGGATCAGCGTCGATCAGGAGCTCGTCAAGCACATCGGGCAGGACACGCTCCTGCCCAGCCTCGAGCTCGGCGTGCGAGCGCCGCAGGCCGACGTGCGCGGCCGCATCGTCTACGCCGGGCCCGGCGCGCCCCTCCCGCCGATCAACGCACCGCAGAAGGCGTACGAGCGCCTCTTCTCGGATTTCGAGGGCAACCCGGACGACATGGCTGCACTGCGACTTCGCCGCAAGAGCGTGCTCGACGCCGTCCGAGGGCAGTTCGCGGCGCTGGCGGGTCGCGTCGGCAGCGACGATCGCCTTAAGCTCGACCAGCACCTGACGCTCGTGCGTGACGTCGAGCGGCGGCTCGACATTCTTCCCGGCAACGCCTCGTTCTGCTCGGTGCCCGAGCGCCCGCCGGACCTCGAAGAGGACCACGAAGACGCCATGCCCGAGGTCGCGCGGCTGCACGTGGACATGCTGGCCATGGGATTCGCCTGCGACCTGATGCGGGTTGCGAGCCTCCAGCTCTCGTCGGCGATCAACGACATTCGCATGCCGTTCCTCGGAATCATGGGCACGGGGCACAACCTGTCGCACTCGCCCGCGAGCGACGCCGCCTCGTCGAAGCAGCGCGTCGAGACGTTCGCGTGGTACTCGCAGCAGCTCGCGTACCTCTGCGACCGTCTCGCAGCGGTTCCGGAGGGTGACGGCAGCGTGCTCGACAGCACGCTCATCGTCTGGGGCAACGAGGTGTCGTGGGGCAACATCCACTCGCACACCGACATCCCCTTCGTCACGATCGGTGGCGTGGGTGCGTGGCGCACCGGTCGCTTCCTTCAGTACGAGGGTGTGACGCACACGCGGCTCTTGGTCTCCATCCTCCAGGCGATGGGTGTGGACGCCGAACGGTTCGGTCACCCGGACTTCACCGACGGGCCCTTGACGGGATTGACCTGACGGCCTCGAGAGCTTCCTGGGTCGCAGCGAGCGTCCCAGTTGGAAACCAGGAGACAGGATGCTTCGTTCCATGCTTCGCGCCGGCCCGCTCCTCGCGGTCGGCCTGTCACTCGTCAACGCGTGCTCGTCGGATTCGGCTGAGACGGGGAGCAAGTCCAGCGGAGGTACCAGTGGAACCGGCGGGGCTGCAGCGGGGACGGCCCCGGACGCCGCGGGGGCGACGGGCGGAACCGGCGGTGCTGCGGGCCTCGGTGGCGCCGGACCTGGTGGCGCGGCCGGGTCGTCGGGTGCCGGTGCGAGCGCGGGTGCGGGGGGCGATGCGGGTGCTGCAGGCTCGTCGGGTTCCGGCGGCGTTGCCGTCGACGCGTCCACGGATGGCGGCGGCGGTTCGGACGCCGCGACGGATGCACCCGTAGACGTCGCGTGCGCGGCCGGCACCAAGCGCTGCGGTGGGAGCTGCGTCGGGGTGGACGATCCCGCGTTCGGCTGCGTGGACACGACGTGCTCGCCTTGCTCGATCGCCGGTGGCACGGCGACCTGCGCGGCAGGCGCCTGCACGCTGACGGGCTGTGCCCCGGGCTTCGGTGACTGCAACGGCGTGGCCGCGGACGGCTGCGAGGTGGACCTCCTCGACGACCCGGCGAACTGCGGTGCGTGCGGCAACGCATGCCTCGTCGCGAACGCGACGGCGTCGTGCGACGCAGGCCTCTGCGCCGTCGCCGCGTGCGACGCCGGCTTCGACGACTGTGACTCGGACCCGCTGACGGGGTGCGAGTCCGACACCACGAAGGACCCGCAGAACTGCGGCACCTGCAGCATGGCCTGCGTGCCCGGCGGCGGGGCGACGCCGGCGTGTAGAGCCGGCGCTTGCGGATCCATGCTCTGCCCCATCGGGCTGGCCGACTGTGACGACGACTTCACCAATGGGTGTGAGACGAACCTGGGGAGCTCCGCTGCGAACTGCGGGTACTGCGGGCGTTCGTGCGACCTGCCGAACGCCACCGCGACCTGCAACGGCGGTGTGTGCCGCGTGGCGACGTGCGACGCGGGGTTCGAGGACTGCGACGGCAACCCGGCGAACGGCTGCGAGGCGGACGTCTCGACCAACGCCCTGCACTGCGGCGCGTGCGGTCGCGCCTGCGTGACGGGTGACAACACGTCGGCACGGTGCGCTGCGGGGACGTGCTTCGCGCTGTGCAACGCGGGCGTCGGCGACTGCGTGCACCCCCCGTCGCCAGCGCCGGACGACGGGTGCGAGACGCCCACCGCTTCGGACGTCTCCAACTGCGGGGCCTGCGGGAACGCCTGCGTGACCCCCACGGGCACCCCCGCGTGCAACGCGGGCGTCTGCGCCATCGGCGACTGTCCGGGTGGCACCGGGGACTGCGACGGGCAGATCGCCAACGGTTGCGAGACGAACCTGGCCACGACGGCGGATCACTGCGGCGCCTGTGGTCGGGCCTGCTCGAACACGAACGTCGTCGTGCGCACGTGCCTGGCGGCGGCGTGTGTTTCGGCCTGCGCTTCGGGGTTCGGGAACTGCACCCAGCCAGCGGCGCCGGCCGCCGACGACGGGTGCGAACGCGACGTCTCCTCCGACGTGCAGAACTGCGGAGCGTGCGGTCGCGTGTGCTCGGGCGCCAACGTGCTCTCGAGGGAGTGCGCCGCGGGTGTCTGCAGTTCGGCGTGCAAGATCGGCTTCGCCAACTGCGACACGCCCGCTGGCGGCGCCGCGGACGACGGGTGCGAGGTCACCTTCACGCTCGCGAGCCTCGCCTGCGGCTCCTGCGCGAACGACTGCTCCAAGCAGGGTGGCGGCGGCAGCGGCCTCAAGTGTTCGGTCCCCGTGACCCAGCACTGCGGCTGCGCTGGGAACGACGGCCGGTGCCGCACGGGAGGCTCCGGCGGGACGTGCGACGTGACGACGCTGACGTGTCGCTGCGGCGGAGCGGTGTGCCAGCCCGGGGAAGCGTGCGCACCGGGCGGCGGCGGGGACGTGTGCCAGTGCAACGGAGGCGTCGCCTGCGCGCCCGGACGCATTTGCTGCCAGACGCCCGCCGGCTGCCGCGACGTCGCCACCGATCCCTCGAGCTGTGGCGCGTGTGGGCGCCGGTGCCCCCCGTCGTTCGACTGCACCGCCGGCGCCTGCACCTGCAGCACGGACGCGAGCTGCGACGCCGGGTCGAGTGGGTCGTGCAACGCTGGGGTGTGCACGTGCGGCGCCGTCCCGTGCGCCGAGGGCCAGCGTTGTCAGGCCGATGGCAGCTGTGGGTGATGGAGGCCCGCGGTGAGCTCGTACTGGCTCGTCTATCGGGGTACGGCCCTCAGAGTTCGGCGCGGCGACACGACCCTCGGACGCAGCCCGTACTGCACCATTCTGGTCACCAACGGCCTGGTCTCGCGCGAGCACGCGTGCATTCGCTTCGACGGCACCAAGCTCTCGGTCGAGGACCTCTCGAGTCTGAACGGGACGACCGTCAACTCCGAACGCATCGACGGCCGTACCCAGCTCTCCGACGGCGACGTGATCGGCATCGGGTCGGACGAGCTGCGCGTGAAGCTCCACGCCGACGACGATTCGGATCGCGCCGGGACCGACCGCTTCGACGGTGACGAGCGGCCGACGCCAGTGGATGGCGTGTTGACCGTGGACACGGCCCTCGAGCTCGTCGAAGCGCTCCTCGGCACCGGATCCGGGCCTCTCGACTGGGAGGCGACCGAGGCGGTGCGCCGTGAGACCGAGCACCTGATCCGCGGCCGCGGCGGCGCATCACCGCTCGACCGCGCGCAGTCCAAGCGCCTAGCGCGCTTGCTCAGCGCTGCCGCGCGCCGCGCTGCGGATGCGTCCTTCACGTCGTGGTGCGCCGCGAACCTGGACGAGATCAACAAGCAGACGACGGGAGAGCGGTGACACGGGCGCGAGAGACGGTCTTCGCGGCGTTCTTGCGCGCCGTGAACGTCGGCGGCACCGGGAAGCTCGCCATGACCGATCTGCGGACGATCTGCGATGCCGCCGGCTTCGAGAACGTCACCACGTACATTCAGAGCGGCAACGTGGTGTTCAGCGCACGCTCCACCGCGCCACGCGTCGAGGCGACGCTGGAGGCGGCGCTCCGCGAGAAGGTGGGCAAGCCGGTGAAGGTGCACGTGCGGACGCCTGCGGAGCTCGAGGCCGTCGTACGAAACAATCCCTTCCCCGCGGCCCCTCCGCAGCAGGTTCTCGTGCTGTTCGTCGCGAGGGCCGTGACCAGGCGAGACCTGGTCGCCGTCGAGATCCCCGGACGAGAAGTGCTCGAGGCGATTGGCCGGGAGATCTTCGTCCACTTTCCGGATGGGATGGGGCGCTCGAAGCTCCGGCTTCCGTTCGCGGAGAGCGGCACCGGCCGGAACCTGAACACCGTCCGGAAGGTGCTCGAGTTCGCGCGCGCGGTTTCTACGCCGCGCCGCGCATCGTCGCGGTCCACGCCGTCGACCGATTCCGGCCGGACCGCTTCGAGACGTACAGTGCGGCGTCAGCGTTCTTGAAGAGGTGGTCGAAGTCTGCGGTCGGCCCTCGCGAGGATTTCGGGCGGCTGCGAGGGGCGCCAGCGTCGAGTGTCACGATTCCGATGGAGCACGTGACGCGAAGCGCCTCGCTGTCGGGTCGGAACGTGGTGGCTTCGAGCTCGGTGCGGATGCGCTCCGCGAGGAGCATCGCGCCCTTGGCGTCCGTCTCCTCGCAGACGACGACGAACTCCTCGCCGCCGAACCGACCCACGACGTCGGTGTCGCGGTTGTTGCGCTTCAGGACACGCGCCATGCCCTGAATCACCACGTCGCCGACGTCGTGGCCGTGCGTGTCGTTGACGGCCTTGAAGTGGTCGATGTCGCAGACCAGCAGGCTCAGCGGCTTCTCGAAGCGCTGCGCGCTGCGGAGCTTCTGTACCGCGATCTGGGTGAGCGCCCGCTTGTTCAGGAGGCCCGTCAGGCCGTCGGTCGTCGCCAGCTCCTCCAGTCGCTTGAGCATTCGGGCGTTGGCGAGGGAAACCGCGACGTGCGAGGCGAGCACTTCGAGGGTGGGACGCACCGCCTCGCCGAAGGCGTGAGGCCGCGACGAACCGAGCACCAGCGTTCCGAGCGCGCGCTCGTGAACCAGAAGCGGGAGCACGAGCAGCGACGGCATCGCAGGCGGCAGCAGGCGACGCGAGAAGACGACCTGGCGCTCCGGATCGTAGCTTCCGCGATACGGCAGCGGGTGGCGATTGGCGACGACCATGGACACCAGTCCGGCGTTCTGCCGGAAGCGCTTCCCCACCAGCTCCTCGGAGCCTTCGCCACTCGCGGCGCAGATCTCGTGCTCGCCCGACGTTCGATCGAAAAGGGTGACGACGGCGAAGTCGAACGATGCGAACTCCCGGGCGCTGCTGACGCCGGTCTCGATGACCTGAGCCTCGGTGGTCGCCGCCGAGAGCAGGTCGGCCGCGCGATAGAGCTTGCCCTGCTCCACCTTCGCGCGTTCGAGCTGGACGAACACGCGCTCGTTCTCGATGGTTCGCATCATGAATCGCGTCGCCTCGGTCAGCAGCTCGACCTCCCGCTCGGTGAACTCGTCCTTCGCATCCCGATCCACGACGAGCAAGCCTTGATGGGTGCCGTGCTCCATCACCGGCGCGATGCACACGGCGCCCGAGGTGCGCGGCGCGACGTAGTAGGGAAGCTGCGCGCGTGCCCGTGCTCCCGCGAGCGTCACGGGCTGCCCCTTGGTGAGCGCTGCGAAGAAGAGCCCCTCGTTCGCCCGGAAGGGCCCCGGATCGATGGCGTCCTCTTCGGTCACGATCTCCTGCAGTCTCAAGGCGCGACCCATGTCCCCGAGGAGCAGGAGCGCTGCCGTCCGAAGGCCCAGGCTACGCCTCAGGACTTCGAGCGCGAACGTCACGGCCTGGCGGATCTCCTCGACTCCCGATCGGAGCAGTCGCTCCTCGTCCCCCCGGGACGAGGAGCGGAGCGACTGCGGCTCCGCGACGGAGGAGGGTGCGCCGAGGAGCCGATAGGTGCGGGCGGCCTCCTTCATCTTCTCGATCTCGCCGTCGATGCGTGCTCGGGACAGACGCCGGACCCGGGCGATCTCCGCGCGAAACACGACGACGTTCAGGATCGCGAACAGGACGATGAGGGACGCGTGGGGCACGACGTGATGGGCAGGACGCCCGAAGGCGAGCACCGTGAGCGCGGTCTCGAGGGCCACCGCGAGCGCAGCCGCGAGCGCCGCGATGCTGCTCTTGGCGAACCCGGCGGTGAGCATCATGAGGACGTAGACCGCCGCGTAGTACGGTCCGTCGAGCCGCCCCGGGGCGTGCAGCACGCCGGCGTAGGTGGCCACGACGAGGTGGGAGAAGAGCGCAGCGTCGGGGAGGGCTGACGTCGGCCCGAGCGACCGCAGACGTCGAACGAGCCGGACGGCGAGCGATGCGGTCAGCGCGCCAGCGCCGAGGATGCCGAGCGCCAGCGGAACGCCCCCCATGGCCCACCACACCAGGAACGCGCCGAGCGCGACCGCGACGCCGACGCCCTCGAGGCGAGCCGCCACTTGCTGAAGCGTGACGGCGACGCGGACGAGGGGGTCCATTCGACGGCCGCCGTAACAGACCCCCACCGGCGAGGCCCACTTTCCGGTGCGAAAACGGCCGTGTTACGGTCCGAAGGATGCGCGGCGACCGCACCGGGCCTCCCCGGGTCCGCCCGTGAAGTCCGGGCTGCGGCTCCAGATCCTCCTGCTCCTCGGCGGGTTGTTGCTCCTGGCGTTCGTGCCGCTGTTCTTCGCCGTCGCCACGTACACGAGCGTGACGCTGCAGGGGATCCGACAGGCGAGCGCGCGGTCCCTCGGTCGAGCCGTGGCTGGCCACGTCGCCGAGGCCCGCGCGAATCGCGCGCCCGCCGAGCTGATGGGGATGCTCGGCGCGGAGATAGGCACGAGCGGCGTCGAGGCCATCGCCGTGTACGATCGCGCCGGTCGGCCCGTGGCACGCCTGGGCGAGCCCACCGCGGTGGATGCGCTCCCCTCGGCGCTCGACCCGGCGAAGGAGGCGCTGCTCCCGGGAAGGACGGCCCATGGCAGTGGCATCGTCGTCGTCGTTCCCGACGAGCGTGGAGCGGTCGCTGCCGTGCTCCGCACCGACGACGAATCTGCCCGCGCCGCGCCGCTGGTCCGGCTCGTCGGGCTGTACACGGGACTCGTCGGCGTCGCGTTGCTCGTGTTCTCCTACTACGCGCTGACCCGTCTGATCGTCCGTCCTCTCGACCAGCTCTCGCGTGCCGCGCAGCGGGTCGCGGGTGGCGCGCGGCGCCTCGAGGTACCGTCCTCGGCCGCCCGGGAAATTGGCGAGCTCGGCGCGAGCTTGCGCACGATGACCGAGCGTCTCCTGCGGGAGGAAGACGCGCTTCGGCGCAAGGTCGACGAGGTCGAGCAGGCGAAGCGCGACCTCGAACAGGCGCACGACCGGCTGGTTCGATCGGAGCGCCTCGCGTCGGTGGGACGCCTCGCGGCGGGCCTCGCCCACGAGATAGGCAATCCGATTGCGGCGCTGATCGGGATGCAGGATCTGCTCATCGATGGTGGTCTCGACGAGCGCGAGCAGAGGGACTTCGTGGAGCGCATGAGGAAGGAGACCGAGCGCATCAACAAGATCCTGCGCGACCTGTTGCAGTTCGCTCGCGCGCCCGGCGTGACGAGCTCCTCGCTGGCCGATCCTGGCGACGTGGAGGCCGCCGTACACGACACGGCGGCGCTCGTCGCGCCGCAGCGCTCCATGAAGGAAATCGAGCTGGCGCTCGACGTGTACCCGGATCTTCCGCGCGTTGCGCTGTCGCGCGAGCACCTGGTGCAGGTCTTGCTGAACCTCGTGCTCAACGCGGCGGACGCCATCGGCGACGGGGGCAGGATCGTCGTGCGGGCGCAGCCCACCGACGACGGGGCCCGGATCGCCGTCGAGGACGACGGGCCGGGCGTTGCCGAGGAGGTACGGGGTCGCCTCTTCGAGCCGTTCGTGACCACGAAGGACGTTGGCAAGGGGACGGGACTCGGGCTCGCGGTCTGCCGCGGCCTCGTGGAGGCGGCGGGGGGCACCGTCGCCCTCGATGCGACGTTCGAGGGGGGGGCGCGGTTCGTGGTGGATCTGCCGGCGGCCGAACCGCCCTGACCCGTTCGTGGCGAAAACGGTCCGGCGCTGGCAATGCGGTCGGGACGGACTCAGCGCCCGTCGCTCACTTCGACGGCGCGCCGATGTCCACTCGCGGTCCGAACGACTTGAGGCGTGCCGTCTCACGCATCGACTCGCCGGCGATCACGCCCTCCACGTCCAGGAGCACGATGCCGACGCCGGGGCAGAAGACCGTCGTGACGCGTCGTCCGGCGCCCGCTCCACCGCTCGTCTCCTCCGTCTCCAGACACTCCGTGAAGCTCCCCGCGGGTACGGAGATCTGGCGAGCCAGCGTGACGACGCGAATCGTCGAGTCCGTGCCACGCCAGCTCGCCCCCTCCGCCACCGGCGCCTTCAGCAGAAACCCGCCCTCCGTCAGGCGTATCCCCTCGGGAACGAGCTCGAGGCGTCGAACCTTCTGGCCCATCGTCAGATCGGCGCGGCCCTCTCGTGGCCGGGTCACGTGCATGACGAAGAAGCCGCGGTCGGACGAGCCCTCGGATTCCGTTTCGTAGGCGAAGACCGTGTCGTTCTCGAGCGGCAGGTACTTCTCGACGGGAGTCACTGCCGCGGGCTTGGGCGGGGCCGCGCCCTGGTTCTTCGGCGCGCCACCACACGCTCCGACGACGACGAACGTCGCCGCGACGCTCAGTGGTCGTGCCAGGTGTAGGACCATGCGACGAGGAACGCTAGCAGAGCCACGGACGCTGCGAGCAGGTACTTCACCAGCGGATCCGGATCGATCCGGGACCGGAGTTCGAGGGCGGCGCGCCGGACGTCTTCCGCCTTCGCTGCGCCGGCGACGGCCGCAGCGTGCTCGCGGACGTAGGCGTAGTTGCCCGCCTCGAACGCGGCCACGAGGTCGTCGAGCGCAGGGTCCTCGGGGAAGTCGAGCAGGAAGACGGGTCGCTGGTTCCCGGCTGCGTCGAGGGCCGTGCGGAGACGTTCCGGTCCGTCCGCAGCCGGTCGCCTGCTTCGCTTCTTGCGCTTCTTCCTGGGCTTCTTCGGGGACTTCTCCTTCGAGCCTGCCGCGCGGGCGGTGGAGTCGGCGCGGCGTACGTCGCGCCCCTTGCGGGGGACTTCATCCATCAAAACTGAAAGTACACGAAGGGCACCGCGTCCGCACTGGCCAACTCGCGCAGCGCGAACGCGACGACGAGGAGGGCGTATCCCTGCACGAACGCCGGGGCCCGGATGAAACGGTCTCGTGCCTCTGCGTACCAGCGCTCGGGCACCCAGTGCGACACGAGTCCGAGGGCGAGGACGCCGAGGACCGGGGCGTGCAAGTTGGGATGGAACGTGGTGAACGTCACGAGGCGGTCGAACACGATCCAGGCCTTCTGGAAGGTCTCCGCGCGAAAGAAGATCCACGCCGCGCACACGAAATGGAACGTCAGCAGGACCGCCAGGACGCTGCGAACGGGGGAGCGCGCCTGCTGCGGATGCGTGGCTCGATACCACCGGGTCAGGGCCAGCGCGGTGCCGTGGAGGCCACCCCACACGACGAAAGTCCAGGCCGCGCCGTGCCACAGACCTCCGAGCACCATGGTGATCATGAGGTTCGCGTAGGTTCGAGCTTCGCCGCGACGGTTTCCGCCGAGGGGGATGTAGAGGTAGTCGCGAAGCCAGGTGGACAGGGAGATGTGCCACCGGCGCCAGAAGTCCTGGACGTCGAGGGCCTTGTAGGGCGCGTCGAAGTTCAGAGGAAACCGAACGCCGAGGAGCAGCGCACACCCGATGGCGATGTCCGTGTAGCCGGAGAAGTCGCAGTAGATCTGCACCGAGTAGCCGAGCACGGCGGCGTAACACTCGAGAGCCGAGTACTGCAGAGGCGCGTCGAACACGCGGTCCACGAGGTTCAGCGCCAGGTAGTCACCGATCGCGATCTTCTTGAACAGTCCGATCGCGATCAGGAACAAGCCCTCGCTCCCCTCGACCGCGCTGAACCGCGGGGGCCCCGCGAGCTGCGGCAAGAGGTCACGAGGCCGCACGATGGGGCCAGCGACCAGGTGCGGGAAGAACGCCACGAAGGCCAGGTACTCGACGTAGCTCCCGTGGGGCTCGATGTCGCGGCGGTAGACGTCGATCACGTAGCTCATCGACTCGAACGTGAAGAAGCTGATCCCGACGGGCAAGGCGACCCGCAGCACCACGTCCGGTGGTGACATCCCGAGTGACGACAAGAGGACGCGCGCCGTGTCGACGCCGAAGTTGAAGTACTTGAATACGCCCAGGACACCCAGGTTCACGATCACGGTCCCGGCGAGCCACGCCTTGCGAGAGCGGTCGCTCCGCGCGCCGGCGATCCTGTTCCCCAGGAGCCAGTCGACGGAGGACGACGCGAAGATGAGCGGCAAGAACCGCCAGTCCCAGTGGGCGTAGAAGACGTAGCTCGCGCCCAGGATGAACACGAGCCGCACCCGGCGCGCGCGGACCAGGAAGTACGCAGCGACGCCTGCGAGGGCGACGGCGGGCGACGACCACCAGCCGACCGCCATGGGAACCCCCAGCGCACGCGCGGCGACGACGACGGGATCCAGATTCTCCTGCGCCGAGGTGAGCCACCACAGGGCGCCGAGGTTGGCCAGCACGGAAGCCCCCGCTCGCGCGGCACCGGGCCGTTCGTCGTCGGGGACCGAGCGGCAGAGTGCGACGGTCACGAAGAGCGAGGCGGCGGCGATCGTCGCGGACTGCGCGTCGAACGGCCGCGAACCGACGTAGCCGCCGACCGTGAGCCAGGGGAGGGCGAGGGCCCACGCCCGCCGAACGAGGAGCCACGCGGTCGTGAAGACCACGCCGAAGAACGTGGCGAAAGCCAGGGTGTTGAACAGCACGGGCTCGCCGCTCCTACTCCGCTCCCGGCGACGCGAAAAGAAGGGCTGCCGCCGGGGATTGACGAACGGAGACGCGTCCCCGAGGCTTCTCGCGCCCGCCATGCTGCGACGCCTCGTGCTCGGCCTCTTCGAGGGCGTGGTCATCGGTACCGCCGTCGCCCTCGGGCTCGACCGCGGCCTCGGCATCGCCACCCTCGGCCCGTGGCTCGGCTACCTTGCAGCGGCCTTCACCGGCGTCCTGGTGGGTCTGGTCGCGGGCAAGCCGCTCTGGAGGCGCGACGCGAAGGTGGAGGCGCTCCTCAAGGCCGGCGCGGGCGCCCTGCTGGCGTCGGCGCTGCTGTACGCGCTCCGCCGATGGGCGCAGGTGCCGGTGGATCTGTCGGCCGTCGGGGGAGGGTCGGGCGCGCTCCCCGACCTGCCGCTGGCGACGTTGCCGCTTCTGGCGACCACCCTCGCCGTCCTGTTCGAGCTCGACGACGCGCCCTCGCGAGGCGAGATGGCGAAGATCCAGGCGACGCGCGCCGCAGCCCAGCATCGGATCGAAGACTCGGAAGCGCTTCGCGAGATCGAAGCTCTGGAGGAGGAGCTGACGGCCTCCGAGCGAAAGGCGCGTCGCTGAGTGCCTCCCGCGCGGATCGCGCTGTGGGTCGCGAGCCTGGCCGGGATGGCGCTCCTCGCCCGGACCCTCGTGCTCGACCCGGTCCCGACCTGGCTCGCCGTCGCGGCGCTCGGGGGTTACCTGGCGTTCGCGCTCGTCGGCGCCCTGGTGCCCCGCCTCGAGATGTACGGCGACGTCTTCTGGCGCGGGGCGGCCGGCAAGGAGGGCGTCGCGCTGACCTTCGACGACGGCCCGCACCCGCGCACCACGCGCGCGATCCTCGAGATCCTGGAGGAAGCGGACGTCCGCGCGACGTTCTTCGTGGTCGGCGCGAAGGCGCGCCTCCACCCGGACGTGATACGCGAGATCCACGACGCGGGTCACGTCCTGGGCGTTCACGGGTGGGATCACGATCGGCTCTACGCCTTCAAGCCGCCGCGTGCGGTGGTCGACGACATCCGGCGTTGCCAGCGTGCCGTGGAGGATGCGTGCGGAGTCCGGCCGCGTCTGTTTCGACCTCCCGTGGGTCAGTCGAGTCCACGAACCCACGCGGGTGCCCGGCGCGCCGACGTCACGCTCGTCGGATGGACCGTCCGCGGGCTCGACGGGGTCGCGTCCGCCGATCCGGACGCCGTGGCCCGCCGCGTGGAGCGGCGGGTCGGTCAGGGTTCCATCGTCTTGCTCCACGACGCAGCGGAGCGTGACGACCACGAGCCTGCCGCGCTTCGCGCGCTACCGCGCATCCTGGACGCTCTTCGGCGCCGGGGTCTCGCCGTCGTCCCGCTCGACGACCTCGGAGCGTCCGCCTGATCCTCGCGTGCCCTTGCCTGTCCGGTGGGCCCGTGTAACCTCCCGCCCCATGCGTCGCGCGGCCTTCCTCTCGCTCGCTCTCGCGTTCGTCGCCCTGGGCTGCGCGAAGCGGCCCGACTACCTCTCGCGGGACGACACCCTGGACGAGCTCTGCTCGGACGGTCGCAAGAGCTACACCTACGACATCCTACAGCCCGACGCCGGACCCACGACCGCGAAGGTGCCGAGCGATGCGGTGTCCGCGGGCTGCGTCGCGCCGTCCCACGCGTGGACCGCGCACGCCGACAAGGTCGCTGGCGGGGCGCGCGCCCGCGCCTACCATCTCCGCGTGGACGGCGGCAAGACGGTCATGTGCTGCAAGGAGTGAGCTTCGCTCACCGGCACACGTTGTAGCCGCTCGGGAGCGTGCTGCTGTCCTGGCACGAGGTTCCCGACGGACAGGGTGGGCCGCTCGGATCACAGACGATGACGTCGCAGTTCGAATCCGAAGGGCTCTTGCACTCCACGCGCACGTAGCGCGTCATGGGGAACGGAAACCCCGTCTGCTCCGTGTCTCCGCAGCAGGCGCTGCCAGGGCAGTCCTCGGGTCCGTCACAGAGGATGGGAAGGTCGTTGATGCACGTGGCGCCGAGCTGCCGGCACTCTGGCGACTGGAAGGGCGCGTCTCGGTGGCAGCAGTACTCGTTCGCCGACACGTTGCAGGTCGCCGATCCGCAGGGGATCTCTCCGAAGGGCTTGGTTCCGCCGGACCCGCCGCTGCTCGAACCCGCCGCTCCGCCGACGCCCAGGCCCGCGGACCCGCCCGCGGCCTGTCCGGCCGCGCCCCCGACGCCCTGACCTGAAGATCCTGCCGCGCCGTCTGGTCCCGGGCCGCCGCCATCCGTGGCGCCCGAGGCACCCCCTGCCCCGAGTCCCGCCGCGCCC
>CAZARU010000093.1:0-27748 GCA_964487605.1 uncultured Polyangiaceae bacterium | reverse complement strand
GTGGAGGCCATGCACCTCTCCCGCGCCACCTTCGGCAAGATCGTGCAGAACCTGAAGAAGGTGGGCACCAACAACCCGGTCTTCCTCCTCGACGAAGTGGACAAGATGAGCACCGATTTCCGGGGCGATCCGGCCGCGGCGCTGCTCGAGGTGCTCGATCCCGAGCAGAACAACACCTTCAACGATCACTATCTCGACCTCGACTACGACCTGTCGGACGTGATGTTCATCACCACGGCGAACACCCTGGGCGGCATCCCCATCCCGCTGCAGGACCGCATGGAGATCATCGAGCTGTCGAGCTACACGGAGTTCGAGAAGCTCAACATCGCCCAGCAGTACCTCATCCCCCGGCAGAAGCGGGAGTGCGGTCTCGACGACGTCGAGTTCGACCTCACGGAGGCCGCCGTCCGCACGGTGATTCACCACTACACCAAGGAAGCCGGCGTCCGAAGCCTGGAGCGAGAGCTCTCCAGCCTGTGCCGCAAGGCCGCCTTGCGCGTCCTGAAGGAAGGCAAGGATCAGAAGATCGAGATCAAGGGCTCCGACGTCCCGAAGTACCTGGGCGTGCCGAAGTACCGCCTGGGGAAGAAGGAGGAGGCGGACCACGTGGGGCTGACCCACGGCCTCTCGGTGTCGGACCACGGTGGCGACATCCTGGACTGCGAGGTCACCGTGATCCCGGGCAAGGGCAAGCTGGTGATCACCGGCCTGCTCGAGAAGGGCATGGAGGAGAGCGCCCAGGCGGCCATGAGCTACATCCGCTCGCGCGCCGGCGTGCTGCAGCTCGAGACGGACTTCTACCAGAAGATCGACGTCCACGTTCACTTCCCCGACTTCGTCCGCAAGGACGGCCCGAGCGCGGGAGTGACCATGGCGACGAGCATCGCGAGCGCGCTGACGCGCATCCCCGTTCGCGCGAACGTCGCGATGACCGGCGAGATCACCCTGCGAGGACGGGTCATGCCCATCGGCGGCCTGAAGGAGAAGCTCCTCGCCGCGCATCGCGGCGGAATCGACACGGTGATGATCCCGAAGGAGAACCGGAAGGACCTGCGGGAAATCCCGCGTCGCGTGCTGCGAGGTCTGCGGATCATCCTCGTCGATCACATGGACGACGTGCTCCGACACGCCCTCCTGCTGGCCGATCCGGCGCGCCTGCTCGGGGAGCCGCGCCTGGTGCTCGAGTACCGCCAGGGCGAGCTCTTCACCGAAGACCAGGGTTCGCCGCGCAAGCCGCCAGCCGCGCCGCCGCCGGCACCCGGTGAACAGCCCGGCGCGTGACGCGTCGAGTGCGCGAGGTGAAGTCGTGGGCGGGACAGGTTTCGAACCTGCGACATCCGGCTTGTAAGGCCAGCGCTCTACCGCTGAGCTACCCGCCCGGGGCCGAGGGTGGTGTAGCAGGCGCGGTGACGGTGTGAAACCCGCCGTTGCCGTGGTCGGCGCGATGGCCTCGCTCGTCGCGGCGCTTCCGGCGCACGCGTCGAACCCCGGTGGCCAGCGTGCACCAGCCGAACCCCCGGAAATCGCCGCCGCCGCGGAGGCGAGCCCCTTCGCCGCGGTCGCGCGCGTCGGCTACCTGCTGGCCGGCAAGGCGACCCTCGATGCGGACTGTCGCGTCTCGTCCGCCCTGGGCGACTGCCGCCTCGAGGAGCGCGACACCGACGACACCTCCGTGCTGCTGGTGGAAGCGGACGCCCTGTACTCGCCGGCGCCGGGGTTCCGGCTGGGCCTCGGCGTGATGTGGGCCCCTCTCGCCGCGGTGGACGACACGAAGGACGCGCGGGACACGCTCGGGCACGAGGTGTCGTTCGTCGGGATCCTCGAGGGCCTGGTCCCGGTGTCCGAGAGGGTCACGTTCACGGCGCGGGGGCACGGTGGGATCGCGACGCTGTTCGTCGGGGGCGATCTGGGGGAGGCCATCGACGATCTGAACGTCGCCTGCGGACCGCTCCGCGGCGCCGGCGGGAGCTGTGAGGCGAGCGAGGGGGGTGGCGTCGGGTTCACGTTCGGGCTCGGGGCAGGGTTCACCTTCGACACGGGGCCGCTCGGGATCCGCGCCGACCTGCTCGCACAGAGCGTGAGCTACCGTCTCGCCGAGACTCGTGAAGCGCTGGGGACCGCCCAGCGCAACGCCGCGATCGACCTCGTGTCCGGCAGGTTGTGGCTCCTGGTGGGTGCGGAGCTGTGACGGCCGCGCGTCATCGGACGTCGTGGTACCAGGTCCGGAGCCGCGCCGGCGACACCCCGAGGCGATAGAGCAGGGGAGTGAGCGTCACGAGCACGGTGTCTCGCACGGGGTGCGCCAGGAAGCGCCGGCCGCTCACGCGGACCCGCGCCGGGACCGTGCGCAGGCGCCCCAGCCGCCGCAGCCGCCGCGCCAGCTCCACGTCTTCCATGAGCGGCTGGTCCGGATAGCCGCCGACCCGGGCGAACGCCTCGGAGCGGACGAAGAGCGCCTGATCCCCGTAGGGCGCACGCGTGTACCGAGAGCGCAGGTCCGCCACGTGGAGCCAGGGCGCCCACCGCTCGCCTTCGTCGGCCACCGTCCACGTGCGGAAGGCGCCACCCACCACCGACGGATCGGCCAGGGCGCGCTCGATCCACGCCGGGGCGTCCCCGGGCAGGCTCACGTCCGCGTGCAGGAACAGGAGCACGCGCCCCAGCGCTTCCCGCGCGCCGGCGTTCATCTGCGCCGCGCGTCCGCGTGGCGCCGACACGACGCGCGCGCTGCCGTGAGCGCGCGCCGTGGCGACGGTGGCATCGGTGCTGCCGCCGTCGGCGACGATGACGTCCAGCACGCCGATCTGCGCCAGCTCGCCGAGCCGCCTCTCGATGCGCGCGGCCTCGTTCAGCGTCGGGATGATCACCGAGAGCGACACGCCGCTCACGACGAGCGCCGTCCGCGGCGCAGCGGCGGGGTTGCCGGCGAGCGACGCGCGAAGGCGCGCGAGGTCGGCAGGGCGATCGACGTCGTACCAGGTGGGGAGCGTGGCGACGGTGAGCCCGCGCGCCCGGAGGCGCTCGAGCGTCGTGACGCAGGTGCGCTCGGAGCTCCACGGCAGGTCGTCGAGCAGTCCCTCGGGGCATGCGCGCAGGCCCAGCAGGTAGTAGCCCCCGTCTTCGCACGGTCCGAGCACCGCATCGTGCTCGTCCAGTGCGCGAACCGCGAGCGCAATCGTCTCCGGCGGCAGATCCGGGGAGTCGGTTCCGAGGGCGATGGCCCACGGTGACCCCGCGAGCGCGCGCCGCAGCCCCCGTTCGAGGCGCGCGCCGAGGTCACCGCCGCCCTGCGTCCACGCCGCACGGTCCCCGAGCGACGGCAGCCGTGCCGGATCGCCGTCCACCACGAGCACGGCGCGGTGTGGCTCGCGCTCGGTGCGCGCCCAGGTGTCCTGCAAGAGCGCGCGCGCCAGCGCGACGGTTCCCGCTTCGCCGAGCGCCCCGGCAAGCCGCGTCTTCACGCGCCCCGCCTCGGGCGCCTTCGCGAAGACCAGGAGGGTGCCCCGCGTCACGGCGGCAGCTCCGTGGCGAGCGCGCGCCGAGCGGTCCGCGCGAGCACCACGGTGACCAGCGCCGTCGCCACGAGTCCGCCCCAGTAGAGCACGCGCTCCGCGGTTCCGCCGTGGGGGCGCCCTGCCAGGAGCTCGCTCGCGCTCGTGATCAGGGAGCCCAGGTACACGTACAGGGCGGTGCCGGGTAGCATCGCGAACGAGGCGAGGGCGTAGTCCCGGACCCGTACGCCCGTCAGGGCGAGCGCGTAGTTGAGCAAGTTGAACGGCAGCACCGGCGAGAGGCGCAGCAGCGCCGTGACGCGCAGGCCCCGCTCGGCGACGGCGGCGTCGATGGCAGCGAGCCGCGCGCTGGACCCGAGGCGCCGCCTCACCCAGTCGCGGGCGAGCGAGCGCCCGAACAGGAACGCGAGCAGCGACGCCACCGTCGCCGTAGGAAAAACGATCACGGTGCCCCACCACGGGCCGTAGGCGAACCCGGCCACCAGCGTGAGCACCGACCCCGGCAGCAGGAGCACCGTGGCCGCGACGTACACGATCACGTACAGCGCCACCCCGCGCGCGCCCGCCTGACGCAGTGCCTCTGCCAGCGCCAGAACTCCGTCGCCCAGCGGCACGAACATCGCGGTCACGCCGACGCCGACGAGCATTCCGGCCCCCACCAGGGCGCGCACGTGGGCGCGTGGCGGGTCGTCGAGGGGTTCCAGCCGCACCAGGCGCGAGCCTACGTCCGATGGCGCTCCGCCGTTTCGCTTCGCCCCCGAAAGGCCGCGGGAAGGCGCGTCCGGCGCCCACCGTCCCCGAAGTGTTTGAGCGGCCCCCACGCGGATGCTATGAACCGCGCCCTGCCGCTTCGGGGCGGTAGTTAAGTTGGTTATAACGCCGGCCTGTCACGCCGGAGGCCGCGGGTTCGAGTCCCGTCCGCCCCGCTGAGATTCTGAATACTTGAAGCCCGCTGGGCCGAAACTCTGGGCCGAAATAGGCCCGTCCTCACCGAGCAGATCGCGATCGTCGTGTGCGTCGTCGTCCCGATCCTCCACGCCGAGCAGTGACGCGGGCAGGGGAGGGAACGGTGTGCCGAACCCGACGCGCACCGCCTCCGCCTCGCGGATGTAGCGCTCGGTCGTCTTGAAGTCGGTGTGCCCCGCCCGCTGCTTGATGCGCAACGGGTCGTCGCCGCGGACGGCCATCCACGTAAGCCCGCTCGCACGGAGGTCGTGCCACGTGAGCGCCGTTGTCGTGGGTGTGCTCGTGAGCAGCTCGGCGCGCGTGATGCCGGCTCGCCGCAGGTAGCGCTTGAGGCCGCGGCTCATGTCCCGCTCGCTCGGGAGCCGGATGACGTGGTCGCCCGCGCCCTCGTCGTGCATCGCGCGGAGCAGGGGAAGCACTTCCGGCTCGACGGCGAAGCGCCGCGCCTCGCCCGTCTTGGTGGGCTTTTCGAGTCCGGTTCGTGGGTTCGGCGCGCGGTGCACGTGCACGGCTCCGTGTTCGAGGTCCACGTCGGGCCAGCGGAGCGCGCGCAGCTCGCCAGCGCGGGGCACGAGGTAGATCGCCAGCGCTGCCGCGCGCCGCCACCGTAGCGGCACGTCGTCGCAGCTCACGAAGCGAAGAAACTCGTCGGGGTAGAGATAGACCTTCGCGGCGGTGTGACCGCGCTCGGGGCCAGGCACGTTGGCCGTCGGGTCATCGTCGCGGCAGCGGATGGCGTCGCTCTTGTGCGCGCACGCGTCCTTCGCCATCTTGCGCGCGGTCGCCCACACGTTGATGGCGGTCTTCCACGTGAGCGCGCCCGCCGTGACCTTCGCGTCGAGAGCGCACGACAGCGCGCGCAGGTCGTCGCGCGTCCAGTCGCGCGGATGCTTGCCTGCAAGCGAGTCGCGAATGTGCTCGCGCCAGTGCCCTTGGTTGTCGCGCCATGCAGACCGGCCGCGCGCCTTTCTGTCGTCCAGCCACGTGGACACCCACGCGTCGGCGTCGGAGTCCTTCGCGCCCGCGTCGTCGGTTGTGCAGGTGCGCTCGGCGGGCGGCACGTACTCGACGCCGCCGAGTGCGCTCATGTGCTCCAGCTTCGCCGCGGCGCTCTCTCGTGCGCGCGCCTCGCCCTGCGAGGACCGAGGCCAGGTGCCGAGCTTCAAGCGGAACCGCTTTCCGTTCGCGTCGGTGAACCGCCCCCACCATGCCTTCGCGCGGTACTCGACGCCGCCGGTTGCCTTGCGCCCCGGCTTCGGCTGCTCCGCGCCGCTGTTCGTCTTCGCTCTATCCTTCGTCACGTCGGACCTCCAACCCAGGTTCGGCCACGCCCCCGGACGCTGGTGCGTGGCGGGGGCACTTCACCGCGAAGCGTACCGCGCTCGACGGCGATGGAAAGAGCAGCGGCCAACCCGCTGGAATGGCTCCATTCCCCGACGCTCTATATGGCGCGGTCGGACGTCGAACGGGACAGCCCCGGGCGCGGTGGGCTACCGCTGACCTGCCCCGCGCATCTGGTCCTCTAGCGTCGGCTTCGACGCCTTCTCGGCGCGGGCCGGATCGCGAAGCACGTCGTCTGCGAGCGACCATATCTCGGCGAGTTCCTTGTCCACTTCGTTGCACGCGTCGCGGCGCTTGCACGCGACGACCGACTCGACGTCGGAGCACGCCTTCGGGGCGGCACGGTGGTTCTTCCGGAGCGCGGCCTTCCACTCTGCGATTCGTTCCTTCGCGCTCTGCATTCCCTCTCCGATCGCGCGTCGGTTCCCAAGGTCCGTCACGCCGGACGAGCGCGTGACCGCGTTCTCGCGGGCGAGGTCCTCCTTGTACGAGCGGATCAACGCCTGCTCGTCGCAGATGATCGCCGAGATGACCGGGACGGCGTACTGGGGATCGGCCGCCTTCCCGCGGATCTCCATTCGCCTCTCGTCTGCTTCCTCCTTCGCGGTGTGCTCGGCCTCTCGACGCTCCTCCATCTCGCGCTCCTGCTCCGCGCTCGCTCGCTCCTGCTCCTCGCGCCTCTCCCTGCGCATCTTGTCCATCATCGACTCGCGTGGCGGGTTGGGTCGGGTCTCCTGCCGGCGCGCGCTCACAGCCTGCTTCTGTTCGGCCTGTCGCGCGCGTTCGCGCTGCTCGGCGAAGATTTCGTAGTCCTGCTTCTTCTGGGGAACGCAGGCGACGTTCAGCAGGACCGCTGCGCACCCCGCTTCGAGAATCGTTCGGCGTGGGCTTCTCATGAGCTGACACGGTATTGGAATGCCGTGGCACAGACAACCCACCGGCAGCTAGCAGCCGGCGATGCCGAAGCGCACCCGTCGGCCGGACAGACGGCTCATGCGGCAAGTAGGCGAGTGCCTACGTGCTGCACGCCAGGCCGCGGGCATCACGCAGGAGGAGGCTGCGGCGAGAGCTGGATTCGACTGGCGACGTTGGCAGCGACTGGAGGCCGGGAAGACGAACGCGACGGTGACGACCCTCGGGCGCGCCGCGAAGGCTGTCGGCTCCGACTTCTGGTCCGTGCTGGACAAGCCCGCTCGCCGTCGCGTGCGGTAGGCCCCCCGGTTCTACTGCGGCTTGAAGGTCGCTACGCAGCGCTGAAGTCCGGGGTCCTTCGGATCGGCCGCGTTGTCTATGCCGCACTGTAGGTAGTGCGCGCGACACTCGCCGTGACACTCCGTTTCTGGCAGCGCACCGCCGCACTGGCGACCGCAGAAGCCCTCGCGTGACGCGATGAACTCCGGTGACCACCTCGGCGACGCGATTGCCGATGGTGGTGGCGAAGGTGCCGTGGAGGTTCCCGTCGGTGTGGGTCGCTTCGGGCTATCTGGCGTCCCGTAGCCGGTCTCGACCCACTTCAGGTGGGCGTTCAGCCGTTCCTCGACCCGCTTGACGTCTCCCTTGACGCTCGTGATCTCCTTGTCGACGTCGCGAATCGAGTTGATGACCCACGCCGTCGCACCGATGATCACGAGCGTGCTCACGCCGTTGGCCTCCAGGATCCTCTGCCACCGTGGCGGGGACTTCCCGCTGCTCTTAGTTGCCGCGAAGCCGTTCGGATGATCGTCGTTCCCCATGAGCCGATCGTACACGACGATCACCGGCCGCGGTGTGCCGCGGCGATCTACGATCCGCCGCCGCGCGAAGCGGGCGCAAGTAGCGCTGTCGGGGCGCCGCCCGCGGACATGTAAGGGGACGACCCCCGGCTCGGCACATCTGGGCCGCGCCGGGAAGGAGAGTCCCGGCGCCGAGGATCATGATCCGCTCCTCCCGACGACGACGGCGAGCGCGGGTTCCCCCCGGCGTTGCCGTGCTCTCACCTCCCGAGCCTGTGCCCACGAGTGAGGCCCGACGGGCGCGACCGACAGAAGGTGGGCGACGAAGACCACGATCGTCTCGTCGAGGCCCCACGGTCGCAGCTCCGCCAGCTCCTCGGCGGCGGTGACGATGCGCCCGACGAACACGCGACCGTCCCGAAGGCGGATGCTCACGTCGGCCTCGCAGGCGGAGAAGCTCCGTAGCGAGCGCCAGGTCACCCGGAGCGTCGTCGCCGGAAGGAACGCCCGCAGGAGCGCCCGCGCCGTCGGGGCCTCGTGATGGCTCCGCGTCGTCCGCGGCGGCAACGCGATCGACGGCTGCGTCGGCTACGTCCGGGCGCACTCAGAACGCCCCCCAGTCGTTCCCGCTTCGCGTTGCCCGTCGGCCGCGCTCCTCGCGCGGGACCACGCGCAGCCTGCCGTGGTCGTCGAGGGTGAGGTCATGATCGATTTGCACGCGGTGCTCGGCCCCCTCGGGCATGTCGACGAAGCCCGCGAGCGCGGCGGCGCTCGGTTGGCCGGGTGGCGGTCGAACGTAGGCAGACTCGCGGCCGGGCGAGCCCGGCAGCCGCCGGGCCATGTCCGCCATCGCGGCCGTGATGAGCAGGGCCACGAGGTCATCGTGGGATGCGCCCCTGTGGCTGTAGGTCAGCCGTCCACCGCTCGCGGCGTGCTCCTCGTAGCTGAGAAGTTGTCGCCGAAGCTCGGCGTGGTCCGGCAACGCGATCATGCCGTCGCTGAACCAGCGCCGGAGGTGAGCGACCGCTTTCGACTTGCTCGACGACGTCCAGGTCATCTCGACGAACCGGAGGCCGTGTCGCGCAAACTCACTCTTTAGAGTGAACGACTCACGTTGGTCGCCGAAAACGGTCGAGACGCCGCCGGCCTTGAAGCGGCGCGCGAAGTGCTCGACGACTCCGCTTGCGGTCAGTCGCTTCGCTCGCTTCGCGGTGACGGCCTCCACCCAGTCGACGGCGAACAACCGTCCGTCCGCCTCGACCTCGTTCCACCCCGCGACGCAGCCGGCGAACGAGTCGCGGCGCCCGCTGCTCGCGTCGGTGATTGCTACGCGCCGGAGCCTGCGACCGTCGATCACGCCGCACCCCTCGCGAACGCAGCTTCGACGTCTTCGGGCTCGAACGCTGCCATGGCGCTCGCTTGTGGCTCTGCCACGTACTCCCGGCGCCAGATCCTCTCGTCGGGCTCCAGCTCGCGCGTGCGCTGCTCGGTGATCGTCGGGTTCGCGATCCACGTCGGCGCAGTGGCGATGAGCTGCGCGTCGGTGTCGCCGCGGCGTAGCAGCTCGGCGAAGTGGTCCGTCTGCGACCACGGCGAGGAAACCATCAACGTTCGCGCCTCGGGATGCGAGACCATCATCGCCCGTTGCGATGCGAGAACCTCCGCGGCGGGGTTCGTTCCGGTCGTCGACGACTTCCACTTGGCGGTCTCGTCGTCGAACGCGCCGAACGCGCGGAAGCCGGACTGCCCGACGACGGTGCAGCTCATGACGCGGATGTCCCGTGGCTGGTCCTGCAGCCGGATCACGTCGCCGACCCGATCGTGGGCGACACCGAGCGCGCGGAGCTTCGCCTCCACCTGGTTCGCGCGCGTGCTCGCCTCATCGCGTTCAACACTCGTGATGGCCTCGGAGTGCCGCTCGCCGGCGGGAACCTGCCACGGTCCGAACAGGGCCTCGACCACTGCGACTTTGGCGCCGGTCGTGCTCTTGGCTCCACCCCGGCCCACGCACGCGATCAACGTGCGCGCGGTGGGGTGCGTGTACCAGCGTTGGAGTTGCTCGATCCACCACGGCGACAGCGGCGGGAAGCCGTGACGCGCGAGCACGCGGTCGAGGGCGAGCAGTCTCTTGAAGCGGTCCGGGGCGGCGAGCCCGGCGACGACAGCGACGAGAGCGAGCACACCAGTGCAGGTGGCCCATTCACCGGCGACGTGCACGGCGGACACCCACACGGCGCCGAGCAGAAGCGGCGCCCTCACCGGTAGAACTTCACGTCGAGCAAGTCGGCGACGTAGCCGTCGATCGGGCACTGGCTCTTGACGCCTTCGGCGAAGGTGCGGCCTGCGCGGAGCTTGAGGTCGCTGATACTCGGCCCGCCGATGTCGGCCTTGGCGTCGATCTGGTCGGCGATGCCCTGAGCCTTCGCGCGTAGCTCCGCGACCGCGTCGAGCCGACCGACGAGAGCGAGCCATGCGCGGCCGACCTCGGCGCCGAACTCGTAGAAGCGCGCGAGGTCGGGTTCCGCGTCGGTCCAGAACCGCGCGTGGTCGGCGCCCTGCTCGCGAAGGTCGTCGAGCTTGCGGGCGAGGTCGTGGAACTCCGGATCGTCGAGCTTGCGGCGGAGACGCTCCAGTCGGCGGCGCTCGGCGTTCAGGTGCGCGCCCGTCTCGCGGACGCGACGCTCGGCGGTTTCCAACTTCGGAGCGCTCGCGCCCTCGGGATTGACGTGGAAGGCATCCTCAGCCCTGCGGTGCCCGGCCGTGTCGTCGGCGAGCTGCGCCTCGAACCGCTGGACGTTGCGCCCGGCTTGCTCCACGTCCGAGCGAAGACGCTGGACCTCGGACGGCTCGACCTCGCTCGGGACCGCGTTCGGCTTCGACGCGCTCGTCGTCGCGGCGCTCACGACGTCACCTCGTGGGTCCGACGCAGCTCGCACGCCCGCTCGAACGCCTGCTCGTGGGTGATGCCCGGGCTCCGCGCGCGAACGAGCGCCATGAGCTTCTCGGTCGCGTTGCGGCCGGCGCAGTGCCCGACGTCGAGAGGCTGGCTCGGGTGGTCGCTCTCGACGGGTGCGACTCTTCCCACGATTCTCGGTGGACGCCGCTCCGCGCGCTCCGCCATCATCGCCTCGCACTGCCGTTCCCAGCTCAGCGCGGCGAAACCGGGGCGCGTCGCCCGGAGTCGCGCAATCGTCTCTGTGGGTGTCTCGTGCTCGGTGCTCATGTCCTCGCTTCCTTTCGCTCCGCCGCGTCCCGCGGCGATCAACTCCTGCATCCCCTCGATGAACGGCTGGTTGGTCAGGGCGATGCTGGTGAGCACGGCGCCGATGTTCTCGCCGGTGAGGGGGTCGATGGCCTCGAAGGCGACGGCGACGGACGCCCACTTGTACTGGCCGGCCTTGATGTAGCTTCGCGCCGGTTCGAGAAACGTCGTGTAGGCCCACAGCTCCGCCTTGCCGTCGGCTCCGGTCCTCACGTCGAGGTCGGACGTCCACCCGACCGCCGGAGCGCCGAGCACGGGGAGGTCTCCCGCGGTCGGGTCGCGCTCGCTCGCGTGGTTGAAGTCCCACGGGACGATCCCGACCTCACCGCGCTCGTCGGGTCCGAGCCGATAGCTCGGGTGGAGGCGGAAGTTCCGGACGAGCTGGTCGAAGACCTGCCGCGTGAAGCTGAATGGCTGTCGTCCGCCTTGGTAGCCAGTGTAGTCGCCCTCCTTGGCAACCTGGACCCACTCGCCGAGTCCCTCAACCCGAGAGGGGGCGGGCTCGCGGACGCGCAGCTCGACGCTCGCGCCACGGCAGGCGGCCCGCCCGGAGGCGAGCAGGACGCGGCGACGACCGCCGCGGAACGCGGGAAACGCGAGCCACGCCGCGAGCGCGACGGTCGCGAGCGCAGCGAATAGGAAGATCGGGATCATGACTGGAACCTCTCTTGTCGGTGGTAAGTCTCCCGGGCTCCGGCGAGCCCGTGAAGTGGGCAGCGGTCGCGCGCGGCTCGGGCGAGACCGCACAACGCGCGGTGCTCCGGCGAGCAGCCGCGGAACCTCATGGCAGCCACGACGAGCCAGGTGCAGGCGTCGCCGTCGTGCACGGTCGGATCGTGACGGGCGTCGTCGAGCGCGAGCATCATCGCGGCTTGCACCGGCGTCGAGCTGAACGCGACTGCCGCGGGGAGGCCGGTGAACGTCACGGCCCGCCCTCCTCGCGGGTCACATCGATGTTACCCGCCGCACCGGATCGAGAAAATTCGTCTGCGGCACCCCGCCGCCGGGCGCGCGGCCCGGAGTGCTCTGAATCGCCCGGGGCCCGACGACGAGCGCGGCACGCGAGCACCCGGTGGCTCGCGGTGCAGTAGCGACGGTTCGGGCGCTCGTCCGAGAGGTCGGCGCCGCAGTAGCCGCAGGCCCGCGTTAACGCTTTCCCGGCCCGTCCGGCCGTCGCAGGCTCGGCCGGTGAGGTGGGGCACCCCTCGACGTGGGGACGCGCGAGAGGGGCCGCAGCGGTGGCGCAGTCGGTCGTCGTCGTCGGGATCACGGTCGCACCTCGTCATGCTGCTCGTGCTGCTCATCGCGTTCCTCGCCGTTGTCGACGTCGAGCCACGGCCAGCGCGGCTGGCTCGCCCTGGCTCGTGCCTCGGCCTCGCGCGCGGCCAGCTCATGCGCCGTCAGCAGCGCGGTGCGCGACTTGTCGGCGAGCTGTGCGGCTTGGCCGAGCAGCTTCGGGTCGCCCTGCTCGGCGCCGAGGTCGTACAGGAAGCGGCTCGCGGCGAGCGCGAGCGACGCGGAGGCGACGATACTCACCACGCCCGGCGAGAGCTGGCCCCCGCCGACGGTCGAGGCGAGGTCGGCGCCGTGCTCGGCGCGGTGCTGCCGCGCGAGTCGCAGGTAGCCGGCGTAGGGGTGCGCGTCATCGAGGTCCACGAGCCCGAGCAGCCGGCGGAACTTGCGCGCGTCTTGCTTGGCGGCGTTCGCCTCGACGGCCATCGCCTCGGTGCCGGAACCCTTCACGAACCGACCGTGCTCGTCGCGGTTGGCTCGCGGCCGCGGATGGGCCGGGACTCCGGCGGGCAGACCGTCGGCGGGGGCGCCCTCGACGACAAGCAGAGCGCCGCGCTTCGCGGCGTTGCCGTGGGCCTTGCAGAGCACCATCAGACGACCACCGTGGGCCAGTCACAGCGGGTGACCGACCCGGCCGTCGAGCGCATGCTCGGACGGGAATACACGCTACTTGGCGGAGCGGCATGCCGCGTGGGCCGAATCGTGTGGTGCTCCGAATGCCGTTGGCGACGTGCGTTCGCGCACTTGCAGCGGCGAGCCCACGGGGCGAGCCGCGTCTTGGTCGGGGCGTCGGTTCCGGGTGCCTCGGTGTCCGCCGCCGCGCCCCCCGCGCGGTTTGCGCTCGCGACGCGCCCGGGGTCGGCGTACGGTTGCGCGTCGTGGCGGAAGACGAGCACGGCGACGAGCCGGCCGCTGACCGGCGATTCGCAGGCGAGCAGGTCGGGGGCGCGTCGGGCGCAGCGATCGCCGCGGTGGTCGGGGAAGTCGTGGGCGGAGCCCCGCTGGCCGTCGGGTTCGCTGCCATCGGGGGGACTCTCGGACAGATCGCGGGCCGCGCGGTCAGCGACCGTTTCGTGCGGCGAGCTCCGCTGCTCGGTGAGGGCTTCGCACGCGGCTCCGAGAACGCCGACCCCGCCCAGCTCCCGAACACGGTCGACAGCGAGCAGGTCATCATCGAGACGGTCCGCGGGATGATGGGCGCCGTCGACGACGCCGTCGTGCCGTATCTCGGCTACCTCGCGGGTCGCTACATGCTGCGCCATCGGAGGCCGGACGTGTTCTTTCGCGGGATGGTGCGAACGCTGTGCGACGTCGATGCCGACGGGCTGCGACTGTTCCGCGCCGTCATGCGTGCCGTGTCCGACGACCTGCACGAGGCGGGGCCGTATCCCGAGAACTCCGTCATCGTGTCGTGCTTCAACCCCATAGTCGAGGAGGGCGGGGTCGCGCGCGGTGTCCCGAGCGACGACGCCGGCCAGGCGTGGCGTGCGCTCGACGTCCAACACACGACGGAACAGGCCCTGCGCCTCTGGCAGCTCCTGACCGGCAACGGCCTGGCCGAAATCGCTGGCGGAACTTCCACGTCGGCGCTGCCGCAGGTGTCCGATTACGCTCGCTCGCTGGACACGCAGCTCTGCATGAACGTCGAGCGCGTCCAGGAGATCCTCGACGTGATCGACGCAGTCAGCGAGCCAAGCGGCGGCGTGTAAACCCGGTTTACGCTCACCGACGACTGGGCGCAGCGCGCGGGGGGTCGCGTTCACGACGACCTCCGACGCGCCCGGCTCCGGCGCTGCCGGCACCTCACGGAGCACCCCGAGTCGTCGCGCTGCCGCGGCGTGAGCCGCCCGGATTCGCACCATCGGCAGACCCGCTGTGTCACAGGTCCGGGGATCTCCGATGCTGTGACGATCGCGAAGCGCGACAGCTCGCCCGCCCGGGCGAACACCCCCGTGGCCGCGACGTCGACGGGCAGCTCGCGCGTGCGCTTTGCTCGATGGCGACCGACCGCGAGCGCGTAGCGCACGACGTTGAACACGTTGGAACGCAGCGGATCCGAGGGCCCGCGACGATCGGAACGCCATCCGCTGACCGGCACGCACCGCTGCGCCTCGGCCGCCAGCCCGTGCGACTCGGCGACGGCGAGCACGAGACCGACGGCGACGCGGAACGAGGGGCCGAGCATGAGCCCGTGCGCGTGCTCGGTTCCGCCGGTGATCGCGCGCTCGACGACGAACCATGCGCCGGGCACATCAATGTGCCCGGCCAGGTCGGTCACGAATTGCCGGACGTCGACCCTCGGGCTTGTGGTGATCGTGACCGAGGAGAGCGAGCAGCGTCCGCGGACGCCGGTGGTGGCGTCGACGATCTCAGTCGTGACCACTCGCAGCCCCTCGATGTCGCTCAACGTCTCGTCGTGAACGGGAGGAGGACTATCGAGTAGGGGACCTGTGACATCGGCGCGGTAGAAGTCGGCTGGATCGTGGCGCGCAGCACGAATCGCGCCCGGTCGCCGATCGCGCACTTCAGGAGCGACGCGCGTGGCGTTGTCAGATTTGGTCACAAAGTGTGACCGACCCCGCGGGAAAGGGATCAACGCCGCGGTCATCGGCGGCCTCCGCGCACAACGCGCAGCGCGCCGTCGGCCAGCTCGGCGTCGAGCGCGTCGCCCTTGACGGAACCGGCGCCCTCCGCACGTCTCGTTGACGAGGTCGGCCACGCCACGCGCGACTTGCGCTCGAGCCAGTCGATGACCGCCGTCCGATGGGCGACGCGCCTTCGCCCGAGCTTGAAGCTCGGGAACTCTTCGGCCGCTGCCGCGTCCAGGAACTCCGACGGCGAGATGCCAAGCTGCGCGGCGCTGCGCTTGTCCACGACTCCGCCCCCGAGCGCATCGTTCACCGCCTGCGTCACCTCGCCGCGTACGAGGGCGCGCAGGTCGGCGACGGTGAGCGTCACCACCATCCGATCGGAGTTGGTCATCGGTTGCCTCGTGAGATGACACGCGCCTCGATGCTCGGCGGGGGCGCAATCCGAAGCTCGTTGGCGGCAGCGAGGATCGCCGCATACGCGCGCAGCCCGAGCCCATCGAGATCGCCACGATACGCCCGCCGCACGCAGTTGATGCTCGTGCCGGACCGGAGCACGAGGCGGCAGAGGTCGTGGTCCGAGAGGCTGACCCGCATGGCGCCCCGACCATGGCACCCACACGGCGGGTCGTCTGTCTCCCAGCCTCCTACAATCGACGCTCGCGCTTCGCCCTTTTCGTGTCGGAGGTCAGGTCGCGTGCGTCCTGATACAGGTTCCGCGGCGCGTCGGGGAACGCATCAAGGATCAGATCCACGGCCGCCCGGAGCGAGCCGTCGCGAACCGATTCCGCGAAGCGTTCGAGGTTCAAGCGCGCGAACCCACGCTCGCGGGCGATCACCTGTTCCCGAGCCCACTCCGCGCCGTTGGTTTGCGCGTCTGCGAGCACGCCGGCCATCCACAGCGCGAGTGCGGCCCAGTGGAGGCGGCCCTTCCCCTTCCAACGCTGTCCGTCTTCGACGAGCGGAAGCGCGGTCGCGTAGCAGACGAAGTCCTCCAGCTCGCGGCGGTCGTCTTCGGCGGCCGTGCCATTCTCGTGCGCCAGGATTATCCGCTGAAGGTGAGCGGTGAAGCGCCGGGCCACGCGAGCGCGAGCGAGGTCGGGATCGCTCGCGTGCGGCTCGTCGGTCATGTGTCTGGCATACACGTCGGGGAGCTGGTCGAGCGTCTTCGAGATCCGACGATCCTCGTCGGCGAGGTCGTCGTCGGTCTTCTCCCGCGAAGGGGCCATCCTGAGCAGGTCGCGACGGATCTCCGCGTACGGGCGGCGCACGACGATCACGCGGTGTTCGGCATCCGGTCGCAACGCCGGCAGTTCGGCGAGGTAGTCGGGGATCAGCGGTGGGACGTCCCTCGGGAACTGCCACTTGATGACCAACTGCTCGCTCTGTACTTGGGCGAGCGCAGCCGGGGCGCACTGCTCGCGCTTCACGTCGAGCGCGCGGAAGTCGTCGCGAATGTCGAACCGCTGCCGAAGGTCGGGGTCCTTCGCGAGTCGACGGAGGAAGTTGTCCTTGCCCGCGCCGCTGACGCCGACGATCCACACGTAGGAGGTGCGGTGCTTGCTGGTTGTTTGCTCGGGACCTACGGTCTTCGCCACGGAGTTCAGGACCTTTCTCCGTCGCGCGCCCGGGCGGTTGCAGCCGCGCCGGGCGCACTTCATCAGTCAGCCTAGCGCGTGCTCCCGTTCGCGCGAGCGCGCGCGGTCGTCGATTGCGGGAGCAGCGTCACATCGGCGACGGACGCGGCCCGTGCCGCGAGCACCCCCGCGATCTGCTCGGCCAGCTCCCACCGGCCCGCCTCGCACGCGAGCGCGAGGGCGCGTTCGAGGGCGCCGCCGGTGACGTACCGTAGGTCATCGGGTTCCGGCCCAGCCGATTCGGCCCACGCCTCGCCGGTTCGCACGATCGGGCACTTACGCGAGCGCTCGGTCGCCTCTGCGGCGTCGGCCGTTTCGCTTTGCCGCGTCGTTCGTGCCGGATCGTGCGGATCGGACCCCTTCGAGTCCCGTCCGCCCCGCTACTGATTGCTGAGGAATCTCGCTCGGATCCCCTCGTCGAGGTGGCCGAGCGTCATGCAAATCGTAATGCTCCGGCGGGTTCCGAGCGGGTTCGGCCCGCCGCCGGGCTCGGGATTCAGAGCGATCATGCCGAAGTCCTTAACCCGTTTCGGTGACCTGAGCACCGGAGCCATCTACAGGTTCCACGACCTCGACGGGTACACCCACGTCATGAAGGAGATCGAACGCGAACACCTTCGTGCAGAAGGCGTCGCGATCACGCCGATGGTGGAGGCCGATCTGGAGCTAGGCCGTCGCGAGTTCCGCAAGAAGATTCTCGGGGACATCCGAGGCCGTGGCGTGGCCCGCCATCTGAGCGACCTTATCCGGGCGGCCTCGAAGAAGGAGGCGAAGAGGATCATCCGCGAGGTGGTCGTGACGCAGCAGGAGTTCGTGGACCTCATGTTCAATTGCGGCGACCTCAGGCTTGCCCACCGGAAGAAGCACCGGCAGTTCATCCCGGACCACCTCAAGCTGTCGGATGAGGATCGTGATGCGTTCTTCGGCAACGGCGTGGGCACGATGAGCCAGGGGGCTCAACGGGTATTGCGGAAAGTTCGCTCCACCTTCGCCGAGCGTCGCTGCCTCTCCGTTCATCTCTTCGAGGGCGTCGGAGTCTGGCACTGCTTCTGGTTGACCTACGAGGATGCTCGTCCGGACCGTCGGAACCACTGGAGGGCAGGGCCGCACGTCCACTATCTCTCGCACCTCTTCAGCCGGCAGACACCCGACGAGGTCTGGAGCAGCTTCGACGCGAGGAGCGTTCCGATCTCGGGGGAGCACATCCGCTTCGTGGACTAGCCGGGCCCGGGCAGCGTCACCTGCAGCTTCTTCACGGCACGGCAAAAGTCTTCCCACGAGAACTCCGAGTAGAGAACGATGACCCCCCGGGGCGGGTCGTGCGTGACGCACTTCAGGATGCCGACCCTCGTTCCATCGCGGTGGGCTTGATCCGATCTAGTGGACAGTTTCGTAGCCGTCGTCGTGCTGGGTTCTGCTGAGGGGGGTGCGGGAGGAGACGGATAGGTCGTGGACCGCCTGTCGGCATCTCGCACTCGCTCCATTCGCTCCTCGACTTTCCGCGATCGTTACGGGCAGCTCCCGAACTGGTCCCAGACCAACGATATGTTCCGTGCCGGCGCATTGGGGTCGTCAGTCAGGACACGCACACCGGCTGCCTCGCCCAGTTCGACCACGATGCAGTTGCTGACGGTCGACGCTGGGTCGGTCAGGCAGGCGTCAGAGAACAAGTCTGGTGCAGGCGCGAGTCGCCACGGTGGCCCCACGCGAGCGATCATCCGTCCGGGTCCGCTCACGGTCGTGTGGTACTTCCAGACGGTGCTGCACCCGCAGTCTGGGAGCGGCGCCGCGGGCGTGCGCCAATACTCCGGCAAGCCCCGCTGAAAGATGCCGCACTCGTAGAAGTCCTTGCACTTCTTCGGATCTCCACACTGCCCCGAGCAGTCCGCATCGAGCGGCGGATCGATCGGGCACGGGTCGTCCATCCACTGCGGTGCGGCATCGGCGTCCGCGCCGGAGTCCAGCTCGGAGCCGCCGGCGCCGGAGGTGGCGCCCGTGCCGCCCTCGGCGCCCGTGCCGCCCGCGCCGGCGGAAGCGCCGGCGCCGCTCGTACCGGCTGCACCTCCGGATCCGCAGTCGCAGCTGCTCCACGTTCCGGCGACGCACTGCTGCCCGCCGGCGCACGCGCCGGGTCCGACGCACTGTCGCGTGTCGCCCGAGGCGCACTGGCCGCCGCCGGCAGAGCCGCCAGCACCACCCATCGCGCCGGCGCCACCGGTGCCGCCGTCCGCGCCGCCGTTGCCGCCCGTGTCGCCCGACGAGCCACACGCCGCGACGGCGGCAAGGGTGATAGCGACGACGGCGCGAGCCAGCAGTCGCGCTGCGCCGGCTCGACGCGTGCGGTCGCAGTGCGTCCTCGTGGCCCGTGTTCCGCGGTCGCACGCGCCTGCGGTGTCGTCGGTCTCGCCTCGTCGGTCGCTCGTCATGTCGGTACCTCTTCGGCCGATACTTCACGCGATCCAGGGCTCGCGCGTCCAGCGCTGCCCGCGATGGCGGAGTCCGCGTTCGACTCGCCACACCGGCCACGCACGCTCGGAGCGCCATGTCGAGTCACGCCCCGATGATCCGGACCGGACCCCGTCGTCGCCACCTTACATTTTCCTGTCAGATCGCCCCCCCGCGGAACCCGCCGTAATTCCAACCGTTCTCGCGGATCTGACGACTTCCGGTCAGATCCGGCGGGCGCGCAGGCGACGCACGAGCTGATCGATCTCGTCGCGCTGGCTCGGTGCGCTCGTGCTCGCGGGACGCCTCCCGGTCGTGGAGCTGCCACCCTTAGCGCGGGCCGCGCCCGATGAGGCGGACGCGCCGGCGTCCGTTCCGCGCGCGCCGCGGCTGGCGTAAGAGCCCGCTGGCAAGGAGGCCCCGCGTGATCACCTACCGCAAGCTGCATCGCTACAAGTACCAGCTCATGCAGGAGTATCGGCACATGACGCCGATTCTGCCGGCCGTGGACCTTCGCACCACCGACGACTGGGTGGTGCTGAAGGCGACCGGCGAGCTGGTGGTGAAGAAGCACTACGCGTGGGACGGCCCCAGTGGGCCCACCCTGGACACGAAGGACTTCATGCGGGGATCGCTGGTTCACGACGCGCTGTATCAGCTGATGCGTGAGAGCTTGCTCGACGCGGCGACGCACCGCGATGCGGCCGACAGGTTGCTGGCCGAGATCTGCGTTTCGGACGGCATGGGGGAGTTTCGGTCGAAGTACGTGTACTGGGCGGTGCGGGAGTTCGGAGCAGAGGCGGCGAAGCCGCAGCCGGTGGCGCCGAACGAGACGGCGCCGTAGCGAGGCCGCCGCCTGCTCGGAGGCGTTCGCGACCGTTGCGCTCTCGCCGCAAACCTGCACTGCGACACGGAACGTCGAGGTGTGCCACTGGCACAGACGGCCAGCGTCCGGGGAGCGCGTGATCACTGCGGTCCGGCCCGGCGCGTCTCTCGGCACGCGCGATGCACGGGGCGACTGCATGCGATTCGTTGCCCAAGGTCCGCTTCCGTATCTCTGGCTCGTCCTGGTCGGCGCCACGGCGTGCAGCAGCTCGGGCACTTCCCCGTTCGAGGGGCAGGGCGCGAGCGCCGGCGCCAGCGGCTCGTCGGCGGGGAGCGGCGGCGCCTCGGGTTCCGCGGGAAGCGGCGGGGCGGCGGGGTCGAGTGGCGTGTCCGGGTCGGGTGGCGGGGCGCCGGCCTGCGCGCTCGACTCGGACTGCCGGATCCACGCGGACTGCTGCGCCTGCGAGGCCGTGCACCGCGACGAGAATCCGCCGAGCTGCAACGCGCAGTGCGCACTGGATGCGTGCAGCGCGGTCGGCGTCATCTCGGCTCGCTGCGACGACGGCCAGTGTGTCACCCTCTCGAACTGTCGAGAGCTGCCGACGCCGACGCAGTGCGACCCCACGCCGCCGGCGTGCGGGCCCGGAGAGCTTCCGGTGAACGGCAACTTCGGCGGCCAGTGCTTCACCGGCGAGTGCGTGGACGCCACGCGCTGCGTCAGGGCACCGGACTGCGCCGCCTGTGGTCCGGACGCCTACTGCGTCGAGGACGTCGTCATCTCGGGAGCAGCGGGAGGCTCGAGCTCGGTGAGTCATCGCTGCCGGCCGCTGCCGGCGGCCTGCGGCGGTGCCGTCTCGTGCGACTGCTCGAACGCGTGCGGCGACTTCGCGGAGTGTTCGGCGCACCCGAGCGGGGTGAGGTGTACGGAGGCCGCGCCGTGAACTCGACGGCGGCCGCCGTCGGGATCACCTGCGCGAGACCTCGGCGGGATAGACCGCGTGCGCCAGCACGGGCACCAGGAAGTAGAGCAGGCACAGGGCTCCTGCGGCGTCCGGGGAGAACCCCATGTCGCGCATCACCGCGCCGTGGATCCCGGCCGAGTTGACCCGCAACCCCTTGCGCTCGGCGAAGGCCGCGTCCAGCTCTAGGGCCAGCTCCAGACTGGCGCCCTGCCGGCGGCCGAAGCGCTCGTACAGCGCGAGCATGGGCGGGATGCGTTCGTCGCGCGAGAGCGCGGGGCGACCCAGGCCGAGGACGCGGTCCCGGCGCGCGATGACGTCGTCGACGACCTCGGCGACGGTCCGTCCTGCCGTCTGCTCGGCCGTCACGCGGTCCAGGAACCGCATGAAGCCGGCGACGGGGAGCACGGCCATTCGCTCGGTGCAGAGCGCGGCGAGGCCGCCGAGCGTGGCGTGAGCCAGAGACCCTCCGCCGGCGGCGATCCGGCGAGTGACGCCGAGGGGCCACACCCGCGGATCGGCGATCTGCGTGGCGACGCCGACGTGTTCGAGGAGCTCCGCGTCCCGCTCGCCGAGGTCCAGGCCCGCGATCTCGAACGCCGCCATCTGGAAGAAGCGCTTCTTCCCCAGCAACTCGCCGAAGAGGAGCCGATCGCGGACGGCGTGGTCGTCGCGCTCGAGCCGGAAGCCCGCCAGCTCCGGCGCGTACCGCAGGTCCGGCTCCAGCTCGCGCAGCTCGAGCGCGTCGGGCTGCGCGAGGGTGCTCGCGATGGCGTCACCGTGCTGCTCCAGGAGTTGCCGGGCCTCCTCCACCGTGGACGGCCGCGCCGACGTGAACAGGACGGTGAGCGCCATGGGCAGGTCGGCGCCGCACGCGACCGCTTGCCGGACGTTCTCGAGCGCGCGCTCCGTCACTGGCGAAAGGATCGCGCTGCCGTCGCGGGTTGCGGAAGGAAGATCCTCACCGTGGTCCCCCGGCCGATTTCCTGATCCACCAGCACGCCGCCGCCGACGCGCTCCACGTGCTGCACGGCCAGGCCGGGGTCGTGCGTGTCGTCGTAGCGGTGGGGGCCGCCGTCGTCGTCCACCGTCACGACGGCGTAGCCGTCTTCCACCGTGACGCCGAGCTCGATGTGGCCACGGGCACCGTCCGAGCACTCGACCGCGGTGACGGCGTGCTGGAGCACCTCTGCCAGCACGTTCGCCAGGTACGACCGGGAAATCGCCACGGGGCAGGGGTGGTCCGGGAACGTCGTCGAGAACTCCGCGCGGCGCGCCACCAGCGGCCGGGCCAGGTTCGAGACGGCGAGGGCGACCTCCACCGCGTCGCAGGTGGGCGGCTCCTGCGTCGCGGGGGCCAGCACCGACGCCCCGTGGACGGCCTCGGCGACGGAGTGCAGGGCGTGGCCGAGGCGAGCCGCGGCCTGGGTCAGCGCCGTGGTGCTCGGCGCGCCGACGCGGAGCGCGACCACGCGGCCGTCACCCGAGGTGACACCGGCGACGGCGGACCGAGCGTACTCGTCGGCGAGGGCGCCCACCGGCCCGATGCCGAGCCTCAGCGTCTGCGCCTGCATCGAGGCGTCCATCAGCTCGTCGTCGACGACCCTCCGAACCAGCGCGGAAAGCGAGCCCGAGTCCGCCGTGCGTGCCCACCGGGCGTTCGCACGGAGGCGTGCTCGCGCGCTCGCCGCGCGCACCAGATCCCCCGGCGCGTCCGCGCGCACGACCTCGTCCGCGCCGGACTTCAACAGACGGCTCGCGGCGTCGTCGTCGGCGACCACCGCGACCACACCTCCGAAGTCGAGGCAGTCGACGAGGCTCACCTCGAGGGTTTCGGCGGTCGTGTAGACGATCTGGTCGCAGTCGTCGGCGTCAGGCGCGTCTGCGACGTCGGGCAGAACGAACAGCGTGACGGGCGTGCGGGTCAATGCTGTGAGGCCTTGAAGTGCTTGAGGCTTGCTGACCGCGTATCCTGCGTGAGGGCCTCGGTCGGGTCAATTCTGACGTCGAACACCACCGGGCCGGGGTGCTCTGCGGCGGCACGCAGGCGCTCCGGGGCGAGGTCATTTGGACCCTCCACGACCACGGCGTGAGCTCCCAGGGCGCGGGCGGCGTCGGCGAGGTCGGCGACCCGGGAGGGCAGGCGGGTGGGCACGCCGCCGTACACGGCACGGAAACCGTGATCCACCATGTTCCAGCGCCCGTCGTTGAAGACGATCCAGCGGGGCCGGAGGTCGTGCTCGACGCAGGCGAGCACCTCCCCGAGGTGCATGAGGAAGCCGCCGTCGCCGACCAAGCCCAGGACGGTCCGGCCTGCGTGCGCCCGCGCCACCCCGATGGCGGCACCGAAACCGCTCCCCATCGAGCCCAGGCCGAGCATGACGTGGAACCGCTCCGGCGAGTCCACTCGCAGGTAGTGCAGGGCATGGCTGGCGTGCTCTCCGATGTCACAGCACCAGATGGCATCGGGAAAGGTCGCTTCGAACGCCTGGAGCACGCGCTGAGGCTTCAGGGGCGAGGTGTTCGAAAACGCCAGTTCCGCCCGATGCGAGCGGCAGCCGTCGGCACGCCGCGCTGGACGCGCGACGTCGGTCGTGAGCGCGCGGGCGATCGCCGCCAGCGTCGCCGCAGCGTCTCCCACCAGGGCGTGCGAAACGTCGAGGTTGCGCCCCACCAGGAGCGGATCCCGATCGACCTGGACCGTGGCCTGGGTGCCCGCGAGGCGCAGAGACCAGCCGTTCGTGGTGATGTCGTTCAGGCGCGAGCCCACGACGAGCGTCACGTCCGGCTGCGTTTCGAGATAGTCCGTCACGCTGGGGTGCTGTCCGAGGCCGACGATGCCGAGGTACAGCGGATGGCGCTCGGGGAACGTGCCCTTGGCGTGTCCCGTCACCGCCGTCGGGATCTGGAGTCGCTCCGCCAGCGCCAGCGCCTCCGCGGCGGCACCCCGCGCGCCGTTGCCGAGGAGGAGGAACGGGCGCCTGGCGCGCTCGAGCATGGCGCCCACCGATCGGCACGCACCGGCGTCGGGAGCCGGGGTCGCCGCGCGGGGCGCCGTGAAGCCCATGGCGCGACTCGTCCTCGCGGCGGCGTCGAGCGGTGCGCTGACGAACACCGGGCCACACGCGTCCGTCATCGACGCCTGCCAGGCGCGCTCCGCGACCCCGGCGGCACCGGCGGCGTCCAGCGTTCCGCACCAGCGCGTGATGGACTGGAGCATGGCGTGCAGGTGCAGCCCCGCAGGCGTGCCGTCCTGAATCGTCCCGCGGCCGATGGCGCGGGTGGGCACCTCACCGCTCACGACGATCATCGGCACCTCCTCCAGCCGCGCCGCGGCGATCCCCGTGATGGCGTTGGTGAGGCCGGGGCCGGAGGTGGTCAGGACCAGCGCCGGAAGCCCGGTCGCGCGCGCGTAGCCGGTCGCGGCGAACGCGGCGATGGCCTCGTGGCGCGTGGCCACGTACTCGATCTCGGGGACCGAGCGCAGCGCTTCGAAGAACGGGCTGATCGTCCCCCCGGGAATGCCGAAGGCGACGCGAACGCCACGCGCGGCGAGATGCCGCAGGAAGACCACTGCACAGGACTCGTCCGCGGGGAGGGTGGAGGTGGCCGATGGGTGATGGAACGACTGCGCCATCGAATGGACTCCTTTCGCGCTCGGGCGACCCCCTGGGATGGTCGGCAAGTAGCTGCGACCGCGCGCTGCATACTCCCCGCATGACCGGGGCGCCAGCCCCAACGAGCGCCGGGGTCGGCATGGCGCGCATCGCGGGTCCCGACTCGCGTGCCGAGCAGGTCAATTCGACCCGGACTCGCTCCGGCGTCAGGTGTCGCCGGGCGTGGAGCCGAAGTGGGCGCGTGGAAGCGCGATCCGAAACGTCGCTCCTCGACCTGGCTGACTCTCGACGCTCAGCGAGCCGCCCGCTTCCTGGACGATGTTCAGGCAGGTGGAGAGGCCCAGGCCGGTTCCGCCGGTGCCCTTCGTGGTGAAGAACGGCTCGAATGCGCGGAGGCGCACGGTCTCGTCCATTCCCGCACCGGTGTCGGTGACCACGACCTCCACCCAGTCTCCCGGGCCCGGGACGCGGTCGGTCGCGTTCGCGACGGCGATCCGGAGCTTGCCGCCGTCGGGCATCGCGTCGCGCGCGTTGATGGCGAGGTTCAGCAGGACCTGATCGAGCTGCCCCGGGTCCATGCGGACGGGCCAGGCGTCGGTCTGGACGACGATGGACAGCTCCACGCGGTCGTCCACCGTTCGTCGCAACAGGTGCGCGAGCTCGCGTACCGCCGTCCCGAGGTCGAGCAGCTCCGGCCGACCGGCGTCGCGGCGCGCAATGGAGACCAGCTGGCGCGTGAGCTTGGCGCCGCGGTCCACCGAGCGGCAAATCTCGTCGAGATCGACGTGCCTCGGGTCGGTGGGGTCGAGGGAGCGACCCACGTGCTCGGCGATGGTCCCGATGGGCGTGAGCAGGTTGTTGAAGTCGTGCGCGATTCCGGCGGCGAGCCGGCCCAGAGCTTCGCTCTTCTGGACGTGGAGCAGCTGCTCCTCCATCCGTCGCTGCGACGTCGCGTCGCGGAGCACCAGGGCGCTGCCGAGCACCTGGGCGCGGTCGCGAACCGTGTCACCGCGAACGGTGACGGCGATGGCGGAACCGTCGCGGCGTCGCACCTGGGCGCTCCAGGTCTCCAGCTCCTCGCTCCCGGCGAGCACGTCCCGTACGGGCAGCGGTCTGTCGCCGGGGCCGCGGTGCTCCAGGTGCACCACTCGCTCCACGAGCTGGTGCACGAGCTCCTGCCGGCCCACGCCGAGGAGGCGCTCGGCCTCCCGATTCACCGACACGACACGTCCTTCGCTGCCGATGATCACGATGGCGTCGTGCGAGAGGTCGAACGCGGCCGCCGACAGCGTCCGGTCGCGTCGCCGCTGCTCGTCGTCGCGAAGAGCTGCCGTCACGTCGGTCGAGAAGAGCGCCACGACGTCGTCGAGCAGCTCGATGCGGACGTCGAGTCGAACCGGCGCGCCGCCTTCCGGCTCGAGAACGACTCGAGCCCGCTCCGCGGCGTGCCCCCGAAGGGCGGCGCGCACGCGCCCACACGGCTCGTCGGGGAGCAGTTCGGTGAGGGGGCGCCCGACGAGCTGGTCGCGTGGGCGGCCGAGGTGCCGCTCCGCCGCGGCGTTGACGTAACGGATCGTGAGCCCGGCATCGACGAGGAGAAGCCCCTCCGTCGTCGCCTCGAGGGCGGTCGTCGCGACGTCGGCACCCGGACCGCGTGCCCCGGCGAGCGTTCGAGCCGACTCATCCATGGGCGACCATGCACCAGCGACGATACGGGAGCGTCCGGCTCGCCGCCAGGCCGTTCACCGTGGTACTCAGCGACGCGTGACCACGGTCGAACACGGCCCCGAGCACTTCGACGTCATCGTCGTTGGCGCGGGGATCTCGGGGATCGGCGCGGGGTACCACCTGCAGACGAAGTCCCCGGGGCGGTCGTACGTGATCCTGGAGGGGCGCGAGCGCCTCGGCGGGACGTGGGATCTCTTCAAATACCCCGGGATCCGCTCGGACTCCGACATGTACACGCTGGGCTACTCGTTTCGACCGTGGACCTCACCGAAGGCGATCGCCGATGGCCCATCCATCCTGCGCTACCTGCGCGAAACCGCGGAGGAGAACGGAATCGACCGCAAGATCCGGTACGGGCATCGGGTGAAGCGGGCCCGCTGGTCGTCGAGCGCGGGCCGGTGGACGGTCGAGGTCGAACGCGACGACGGGAGCGCCACCACGCTGACGTGCGGGTTCCTGTTCATGTGCAGCGGGTACTACGACTACGACGCAGGCCACGCGCCGGCCTTCCCCGGGCAGGAGCGCTTCGAGGGGCGCATCGTGCACCCGCAGAAGTGGACCCCGGACATCGACCACGCCGGGAAGCGCGTGGTCGTCATCGGCAGCGGAGCCACGGCAGTCACCCTGGTCCCCGAGCTGGCGAAGACGGCGGCCCACGTCACCATGCTGCAGCGCTCCCCGACCTACGTGATCTCTCGCCCGGACGAGGACGCCATCGCCAACTGGCTGCGCGAGCACCTGCCCGGCGAAACGGCCTACGCCATCACGCGCTGGAAGAACGTCCTGCTCGGCGCGGCCTTCTTCAAGTTCTGCCGGCGCAACCCCGAGCGCGCCAAGCGATGGCTGCTGGCGGGAGTGCGGCGGTCGCTCGGCCCGGACTACGACGTGGAGACGCACTTCACGCCTCGCTACGCGCCCTGGGATCAGCGGCTCTGCCTGGTGCCGAACGCGGATCTCTTCCGGACGCTGCGTGAGGGGCGTGCCACTGTGGTCACCGACCACGTCGAGACGTTCCACGAGTCGGGGATCCGCACCCGCTCCGGCCGCGACCTGCCGGCTGATCTCATCGTGACGGCGACGGGGCTCGAGGTCGTGTTCCTGGGCAAGGTGGAGCTCTTCGTCGATGAAACGCGCGTCGAGCCGCCCCAGACCATGACCTACAAGGCCATGATGCTCAGTGACGTCCCGAATTTCGCCTTCAGCATGGGCTACACGAACGCCTCGTGGACGCTGAAGTGCGACCTCACGTGCGACTACGTCTGCCGGCTGCTGAACCACATGCAGGAGCACGGCTACACGCGCTGCTGTCCGAGGCGCGACCCGTCCGTCGAGGCCGAGGAGATGATGGAGTTCACGTCGGGCTACGTGCTGCGCGCTCAACATCTGATGCCGAAGCGCGGCGCCAGGGCTCCCTGGAAGCTCCGCCAGAACTACCTGTTCGACATCATCACGTTGCGTCACGGACGCCTGCAAGACTCCGCCCTCGAGCTCGACGCCGGTCCCTGAGCCTCGAGAAGCGCCTGCGGGCCGCTCTCGCGCGCGCGGCGCCGAAGGGCGGCCCCGTGCGTGCGTGTGGTAGGGTCGTGTCATGTTCCCTCGACGCCGAAGCACTCTCGGGCGGGACGCCGGCATGGTGCTCGCCGCGCTGGTGCTGCTCGCGAGCTGCTCCGAAGACGACAAGCAGAAGAGCACGAAGCGCAACATCCACGCCGACGCCTCCGCGATGCTGGACGGAAGTGGCGCCACCGGTGGCCAGAGCGGAGCCGCCGGCGCGCCGACGGGCGGCGGCGCCGGAGCTGGTGCCGCCGCGGGAACGGCCGGCGGGGCGGGCATGGCGGGCGCTTACGGGAGTGCGGGAAG
>CAZARU010000092.1:0-28095 GCA_964487605.1 uncultured Polyangiaceae bacterium | reverse complement strand
CACCGGCCGACCCGCCGTCGCCCCCCGCCGCACTCGCACCGCCGTCGCCGGCGGTAGCGCCCGCGCCGGCCGACCCGGCAGCACCGCCCGCTCCTCCGACGCCACCGTTCCCCGCGCAGCCGGCGCAGCTTCCCCAGAGACCCTTCACGCAGGCCTGGATCCCGAGCCCTCCGGCGTCGCACGCGCACGGGCGCTGCTCGGCACCCGAGCACTCCACCTTTCCGCGACTGGTCGACGAGCACGCACCCTGCGCCGTGGCCAGTGCGAGCGAAGCCACCGCGGCGAGTCGAGTCAGCCGATCCATCGCCCCCCGGGGTGCACGCACGGTACGCAGGATCCGCGCGGGCGGAAATCGTGTCAAGCACCGGGGCACCGGGCGAACCCTTGCGCGGACCACCCGAACCGCGTAACGTACAACCACATGGTTGTACAATCCTCCCCCCGCGACGCGAAGGTCGACCGGATCTTCCGGGCCCTCGGCGACGCGACCCGGCGCGACATCGTCGCGCGCGTGCTGACCGGCGAGCAGTCCGTCAGCGCGCTGGCGGACCGGTACTCCATGTCGTTCGCCGCCGTACAGAAGCACGTCGCCGTGCTGGAGCGGGCGGGCCTGGTCGTCAAGCACGCGCGCGGCCGGGAGCGCCTCGTTCGCGGCAGGCTCGACGGCGTTCGTCGGATCAACGCCCTGCTCGACCGCTACGAGCAGCTCTGGAAGGCGCGCATCGGGCGCCTCGACGCACTCCTCGCCGATCCTCGAGATCCTACTTCGAACAAGGACTGAGCATGCCCATCACCGACGTCATCAAGGACCCTCACGCACTCACCATGAGAGTGACCGCCGAGTTCCCCGTATCCCTGCGCCGCCTGTGGGACGCCTACGCGGATCCGCGCCAGCTCGAGCGCTTCTGGGGCCCGCCCACCTGGCCCGCCAGCTTCACCCGGCACGACATGGCCGTCGGCGGACGTTCCGAGTACACGATGCGCGGTCCGGACGGGGGCACCTCGTCGGGCTACTGGGAGTTCCTCGCCGTGGACGCACCCCGCGGCTTCGAGGTGCGAGACGGCTTCCTCCGCGACGACGGCACGCCCAACGAAGACATGCCCAGCATGCGCATGGTGTTCGAGTTCCAGGAGACACCGACGGGCTCGCGCGTCGTCACGACCACCCACTTCCCCTCGGCCGAGGCGCTGCAGCAGCTGCTCGAGATGGGCATGGAGGAAGGCATGCGCCAGGCCATGGGGCAAATGGACGCGGCGCTCGCCGATCTCGCGTCCTTCGCCGCCGGCCGTGGCACGGAGACGCAGATCCTCTCCGACACCCGAGTACGCGTGAGCCGGGTCATCCGCGGCAGCGTCGCCCAGGTGTGGCGCGCCCACCACGAGCCCGCGCTGATGCAGCGCTGGCTGCTGGGCCCCGATGGCTGGACGATGCCGGTGTGCAAGCCCGCGCTGAACGTGGGAGACACGTACCGCTACGAGTGGGCGCCCGTGGCCGGAGGACCGGCGGACGGAACGCCCGGTTTCGGCTTCGAGGGCGAGCTGCTGTCGTCGCAGCCGACCTACCGCGTGGTCACGACCGAGCGGATGATCGGCATGGACGGCCCTGGCACGACCAACGAGCTCACCCTCACGGCGCTGGCCGAAGGGACGTTGATGTCCCTGGTCATCACCTACCCGAACACGGAGCTGCGTGACCTGGTGCTCGGCAGCGGCATGACGGGCGGCATGGAGGCGAGCTACGCGCGCCTCGAGGCCGAGGTGCTTTCGCACCTCTGACGGTCTCTCGCCGCGTCGGTCGCGAGCAGCGACTGCGTGCGGCCCGAGCGCCTCCGCACGCCGCCGCGTTGTCACGCTGCGCCGCCCGCGTTACTCGTGTCGCGTGACCCCTCGGCCCCCCGCGAAGGTGCTCCTGCTCACGCTCACCGCGCTGAGCTGCTCGCCCGCGGACCCCTCCGCGAGCGAGCCGGGCGAACGGCGGCAGGCCGTGTACGCCGTGCCCGTCCAGACGTTCGTCCCTTCGGACCCGACGGACACTCTCGCAACGGTGCGCTTCGGTGGGGATCGCCTGGCGGTCGCGGCTTCTGCGCTCCGGGCGGTGTACGTCTACTCGCGCACGGGCACCGCCTGGTCGGAGGAAGCGCGCGTCGATCTGAACGGACCGCATCTGGCCGGGTCCCTGGCGTTCGATGGCACGACACTGGTCGTCGGCGCCACGGCGGATGGCACTGCAGCGGCAGGCGCGGGCGCCGTACACGTCTACGAGCGGAGCGGGAGCGCCTGGCAGCGTGTCGACGTCCTGACCGCCTCGGACGCCGCCGCCGGCGACACGCTGGGCACCGCGGTCTGGGTGAGCGGAGACGACCTGTTCGCCGCGAGCTGGCAGCGAGGCGCCGTCTACTACTTCGCGCGCGAAGCGGGAGCGTGGGTGGAGCGGCAGAAGCTCGGTCACACGCACCTGGGCGGAGCCTCCTTCGGATGGCGCGTCCAGTCCGACGGCGACACGCTGTTCGTGGCTCAGCCGAACGGCGGCGCCTTCCACTACGAGCGCTCCGGCTCCACCTGGGTGGAGCGACAGCACCTCGATCGGCCCGGGGGCGCCGCGCAGTTCGGCTGGTCCGTGGATCTCGAGGGCAACCGCGCCGCCGTCTCCTGGCGCTCGGCGGTGACGGTCCTCTACGAGCGAGCAGATGCCGCTTCGTCCTGGACCGAAGTCGCGACGCTCTCGCCGTCGGTACCGCAGACGACCATGGGCGGGTTCCCGTCACTGGGACTCGGCACCGGCGCGATCGCGATCGGCTCGACCCTCGACGACGATCCTGTGGAGGACTCGGGCGCCGTGTTCGCGTTCTCCGAGCGGGGCGGCGCGTGGGCGGAGTCCGAGCGCATCCTCTCCCCCAACCCGACCTTCCAGGGGCGGTTCGGCGTACTCGACGTGGCGGGGACGCTCCTGGCCGCGACAGGGAACGACGAGCTCTACCTCTTCGAGCTCACGCCGAAGGGAGACCTCGCGGCGCCGTGCTCCGAAGCGCGACAGTGCGCGAGCGGAAATTGCGCCGATGGCGTGTGCTGCGACGCGGCGTGTGCGGCGCCGTGCGAAGCTTGCGTGACCGGCGCCACGGGGGAAGCGGATGGGACCTGCGCCCCCGTCCTCGACGGCGCCGACCCCCGGGACGACTGCGCGGATCCTGCCGCGGGCTCCTGCGGCCCCGACGGGTGGTGCGACGGAGCCGGCGCGTGTCGCACGGCGGCGCCCGCGGGCAGCCCCTGTGGCCCGGCGACCTGCGACAACCGCCAGCGCACGACGACGGCCTGCGACGGGAGCGGGGTGTGCGCTCCGACCACCGAGAGCTGCGGCGACTACACGTGCGAGGGCGACTCGTGTCGCACGAGCTGCAGCACGGACGAGCACTGCGCACCGTCGTTCCGCTGCGCGGACGCCGTGTGCGTGGCGCCAGGGCGCTGCAGCGATGATCTCTCCGAGGCCGTGAGCGGCGACGGCACCCGCACGGCCTGCGCGCCTTACACGTGCCTCACGGCCACCTGTCAGACGCGCTGCGCATCGTCCTCGGAGTGCGCGGCCGGCTTCGTCTGCGACACCTCGTCGGCCAGGTGCGTCGACACGAGCACGACCAAGAGCCCGCGTGGTTCGGGAGACGACGGCGGGTGCGGGTGCAGGGCGCCCGGAGCAGCGCCGCGCCACGGCGCGGGCGCCGGCCTGCTGGCGACCCTGGGGCTCCTGCTCGTGCTCGCGCGCCGACGCGGGCTCGGGCCTCGCTGGCTCGCGCTGCTGCTGCTCGGTTGCTCGCCCGCCGAGGCGCCCGTCGGCACGGCGAGCCACACCCAGCCGGTGGTCTACGTCGATCCGGTCCCGGCGGCGGTCCTCGGCGATCAGACGGCTCCGACGCTGAACCCGCAAAATGCTCGGGTGATCGTCGTGGGCGACGTCATGGTCGCGTCCCTCGGCAAGAGCGTCGAGGTACGCCGCCTGAACGGCGCGGACTGGGAGCTGGCCCAGACGATCGTCGCGCCGCCGGGATCGGTCAGCTTCGCGGAGTGCCTCGACTTCGACGGGAGCACGATCGTCGTCGGTGATCCCGAGCGAGCGGGGAGCGTCAACGGGGCGCTGCACGTGTACTCGCTGGTCGGAACCACGTGGGCGCCGAGCGCGGTCATCGCCGACCAGACCGGCCTCGCCTCCCTCGGGCAGGGCCACTGCAAGGTGCTGGGCGACACGCTGGCCGCGTTCGGGCGGCTGTCGAGCGCGAACCGCGTGGGGATCTTCGAGCGCGCGGGCGGAACCTGGACGAACACGCAGACGCTCGACGTCGCGTCGGAGCCCGAGTGGTACGTCGACGGGATCGCCATCGACACCGATCGCCTGCTCGTGCTGCAGCGGGAGGGCATCGCCTCGTCCGGCCTCGCCCACTTCTACCGGAAGGAGGCGGGCGGCTGGGTCTCGGACGGCAGCCTCGCTCCGCCGGCACCCTGTCGCGTGTTTCGCGCGGCGGCGATCGCCGCGGACCGCGCCGTCGTCGGCACGGTGGGCTGCACCGAGACGCTCACGGCCCGACGGGCCGTCGGCGCCTGGACCTGGGCGGCGAGCGCGCCGTGGGTCGCCCCGTCCCCCGCCCGACCCGAAGCGTCCGCCGTGTCGGCCGCGTTCCACACGGACATGCTCGTCGTCGGCTACGGCTACGGCAACCTCGTGGACCTGTTCACCGAGAGCGCCGGACAGTGGCGCCTCCAGCAGCGGCTGGTTCCGCCCGCGGGGACGGTCGCGTTCGGCATGAGCGTGTCGGCGGCGGGCTCCTGGCTCGCCGTGTCGGCGCCGACCGACGGGGTGCCACCTCCGCCGCGCGTGTTCGTCTACCCGCTGCTGCAGGCGCGCGCGAACGGCCAGCCGTGCGCAGGCGCCACCGAGTGCGCGAGCGGCGATTGCGTGGAGGACGTCTGCTGCGACGCCGCGTGCTCCGCCCCGTGCACGTCGTGCCGCGGAGCGCTCACCGGCGGTGACGATGGCACGTGCGCGCCCGTGACGGCGGGCGAGGACCCGGTGGACGACTGCGGCCTCTGCTCGGCGTGCGACGGCGCGGGGGGCTGCGAGCCGGCGACCGACGGGACCGATCCGCTCGACGACTGCACGCCCGACGGCGCGAACACCTGCGGCGCCGACGGCTTCTGCAACGGAACCGGGGCCTGCCGCGCCGCGGCTCCAGAGGGGACGAGCTGCGGAGCTGCGACGTGCACGGACGCCCAGTCCACCGATCCGGCGTGCGACGGAGTCGGCTCCTGCGTCGCGGTACCGACGGCATGCGAGCCCTACGCGTGCGCGGGCTCGGCGTGCGGGACGGACTGCGCCGCAGGTTCGGATTGCGCCGACGGCTACCACTGCGCCGCGGGCGTCTGCGTCGCGAGCGGCACCTGCACGACGGACGGCGTGAGCGTGCTCACCTCCGCCGGCGAGACGAGCTGCGCGCCCTACCGCTGCGACGAGGGAGCTTGCCTGCGAGAGTGCGGGGACACCGCGGACTGCGCCCCCGGGCACTTCTGCGAGAAGGCCGGCGCCGGCGGAAGCTGTGTCGCAGCGTCGGAGGCGCAACCCGCCGACGAGGGATGCGGCTGCAGGGCCGCGGGCTCGTCCCGAGGGCCGCGGGGCGCATGGGCCGCGGCGCTGCTCGTGGCGCTTTTCGTGATGCGAGCGCCACGCCGAGCGCTCAGCGCGCGTCGCCCCAGCTCGACGCCTGGGGGCCCACCACGAACCGCAGCGTCCCTCCCGCGACGATCTCCTCGTGGCGGAGGAACGCGCGATCCAGAGGCGCCCCGTTCAGCGTCGCGGACTGGATGAACACGTCAGAGGATGACGATCGCTCGACGTGGATGACGAAGGTCGCCGCGTCGTGGAACGCGGGATGCAGGTGGATGGTGGCGTGATCGACGAGCGGAGTGGAGAGTCGGTAGACCGGCTCGCCGGGTGAGACGGGGTACAGACCCAGGGCGGCGAAGACGTACCAGGACGAAGTCGAACCCGCGTCGTCGTTTCCAGGCAAGCCGTCCGGCGCCGTGGAGAACGCGCGCTGCGCGACGTCGTGGACGCGTTGCTGGGTGCGGGCTCCGGCTCCGGCGTAGCCATAGAGCCAGGGGATGTGGAAGCTCGGCTGGTTGCTCGGATCGAAATGCCCCTCGTCGAAGAACTGGTCGAGCTTCGAGACGAAGGCGTCGTTCCCGCCGAGGAGCTCGATGAGCGCCGGGACGTCGTGCGGGACGAAGAACGTGAAGATCCACGCGGAAGCTTCGACGAAGCCGTTGAAGTCCGCGCGGTCCGCCGGGTCGAACGGGGTGCGCCAGGATCCGTCGCGGAGGCGCGGCTGCATGAAGCCGCTGTCGGGGTTGAACTGGTTGCGAAAATTCTGGGAGCGGGCTCGGTACTTCGCGGCCTCCTCCGCCCGGCCGAGTCCCTCGGCCACCTGGGCCACGCAGAAGTCGTCGTACGCGTGCTCGAGCGTCATCGACGCGGCCTGCGTCGGATCGCACTCGTGCCCGACCCATCCCGCCGAGATGTACTCTGCAGGGGTTCCGAGCCCGAGGTACCCGCACAGCCCGTCGAGGGTCGACGAAACCTCCTGGGTCGAGGTCTTCTCCAGCGCGGCCCATGCGGCATCGTGGTCGAAGTCACGAAAGCCCTTCGTCCAGGCGTCCGCGATGACGGGCAGGGCGTTGTTGCCGGTCATGATGCGCGAGTAGCCCGTCGCGTGCCACGTGCACTTCGGGAGCCAGCCTCCGTCTTCCGCCATGGTGAGCAGGCTCCGCACCACGTCCGAGCGCGTCTCGGGCTCGAGCAAACTCGCCAGGGGGTGCGTCGTCCGGTAGGTGTCCCACATGCACCAGTCGTCCTTGTAGAACGGACGGCCGTCCCCCTCTCTCACGTGGCGCTCGCCGCCGTTGGCGACCATGAACCGTCCCCCGGGCTCCGTGTGGTTCGCGGGCTGGAACATCGACCGGTAGAGCGCCGTATAGAACATCGTGCGGACGCCCTCGGGCGCCTCGATCTGGATTCGGTTCAGCTTGTCGTTCCACGCTTTCCGCGCCGCGGCGCGCACTTCGTCGAAGGAGTGCTCGCCCACCTCGTCTTCGAGGTTTCGAAGGGCTTGCTCCTCGTCGATGAAGGAGATGCCCACGCGAACCTCGATGATGTCGCCCTCCGCGGTCTCGAAGCCCACGAAGCCACCGACGTAGGGTCCACTGGCCCGAACCTCTCCCTCGGCAACCGTGTTCGCTCCTGCGCCCTGGAAGGTTCCACGCTTCACGAACGGTCGGTCGAAGCGGGCGTGAAAGTACAGGTCGCTGACGCCCGTCGGAAGCGGCTCGTTCCGCAGCAGCGTGCTCACCGCCGGATGCACGTCGTACCGCGCGTGGCCCCGCACGTCGCGATCGCCGACGATTTCGATGCGGCTCTCGATGGGGCGGCCGTTCGACGCACCGAGATCGATCACCACGCGCGAGTCCGCGGACCCGGGAAACGTGTACCGATGGATCGCGGCATGCCCGGTCGCGGTGAGCTCGACGCGCACGTCGTAGTCTTCGAGGGTGACCGCGTAGTAGCCAGGGTCGGCGCTCTCGGTCGAATGCGAGAACGCCGATGACGGGTCCCCCAGATCGAAGGCGCCGGCGACCGCCGAGAAGCGGAGCTGGTTGTAGCCGTTGGACGAACCGCCGGGACCCTCGAGGTGGGTGTGGGTGATCCCCTCGATCCGGTCGTCGTCGTGGTCGTAGGCGTCGATGCTTCCCGGCGGCGAGTTCGTATCCGGCGAAGCCCGCACGACTCCGTGGGGGACCAGGGCGCCCGGGATCACGTTGCCCGGACCCATGGTTCCGATCATCGGATCGACGTGACGCGCGAGATCCTGCGCGTTGGGCACCTCGAAGGGCGGTGGCGGCTCGTACCCGACGCCGCGCCGCGTGGGCTCGACGTCTTCGGCCCCGCACGCGACGGCAGCGAGCAGCCAGCTCGCGATGAGGGCGGAGAGCGTTCCCTGCGACGGAGCGGCCATGACCACGGCGTCGAAGCGTACGGCGCTCGGGATCACCGTGGAGGAAAATTCCGCGCGTGACGGCGTGACGACTCGACCAGTGCGAGACGCTGCGAACTGTGCGAACCTGTGCCGCGGAGGTCCTGGCGTGTCGAACGGCTCGATGCCGCGCGCGTGCGTCGCGCGATGGGGTGCCCTGGCCATCGCCGTCACGGCATGCGCCGCGGGCGAGGACCTCGGCGCGCGCGGGAACGGGGCCGGCGGAGCCGGAAATCGCGACGCGGCCACGGATCAGTCGTCGCCGGACGCACCCGCCGGCGGCGTGTCGGGCGGTGGTGCGGGCGGAACCGGCGGAAGCGCCACCGAGGCCGGAGTGTTCCCCACCGGAGGAACCGCCGGAGCCGCTGGCTCGTCGGGGGCCGGCGGAGCGCCGAGCGACTCCGGAGCGGGCGCCGCGGGGGATTCGGCGAGCCCCGGAGGCGCGGCCGGCGCAGACGCGACCGGTGGCGTCGGAGCGATCGGCGGCACCGGCGGCACCGGCGGCACCGCAGGAACCGCGGGAGGCGCGGGGGGAGCCGGAGGCACCGCGGGAGCCGGAGGCACGACCGCGTGCGCACCGCCGCTGACGGACTGCGGTGGCGCCTGCGTGGACACCGCGGCGGACGTCGCTCACTGCGGAGGGTGTGACAGCGCCTGCACGGCGCCACCCAACGCGACTCCGGTGTGCGCCGGGTCGTGCGACTTCTCGTGTTCGGCGGGGTTCGTTCGCATTGGCTCCGCCTGCGCCACGTTCGGTGGCGCCTTCGCCACCAACGGCGCGTCGTGCCCGGTTGCGAGCTGCCGCACCGCAAACCCCTTCACCGGCGACTGCTCGTGCCCGGCCGGCTTCGCTCCCTCGGGGCCCATGGAGATGCTCGACGATCGAGCTTGCCCGTCGAACAACCCACCGTTCGGGTGGCAATCGGTCTTCTTCTGCCAGAGTGGCGCGCCGGCAGCGACACCGGACTTCGGTGGCAGCTATCACCGCGAGGGCGCGGCGTGCCGCGTCGGCAACCCGCTGGCGGCCGGCGCGTGCGCGTGCCCCGGCGGAACCACCTCCATCGAGATGCCCGTGGACCACGCCTGCTGGAACGACACGCACATCGGCCTCTGCTGGGGCGCGGCAGCTCCCCTCGCGACGTTCGGCGGAGCCTACGAGCTGGCGGACGTCACCTACGGCTGCGTCGCGCCCAACCCCGCCACGGGTGCGTGCTCGTGCCCCGCGGGCACCGCGCCCATCGTCATTCGAAGCATCTACGGCCCGGGCAACGCCGGGTGCAGGGCCACGGGCGCCTTCGGTGCGAACCTCTACCTGTGTCACGCGCCGTGAGACCGCGCGAACGGGCCGCCGGAGTGTGGAAGTCGAGTCTCGCGCTCGCGCTCGGGCTCACCCTCGGCGCGTGCTCGAACGACGCTGACCGAAAGCGAGCGACGGAACGCGGCGCCGACGCGGCCCCCGACGCGACCCCGGACGCGGGAGCGCCGCGGGGACTCCCGTTCGAGTATGCGCGTGCGGACCAGGGGGACCCGGTTTCGAGCGCCGAGCTCACCGCCGCGACGGAGCGGTGGCTCGCCCTGCTCGAAGCGACGCGGTACTTCGCCGCGGTGAGCGAGCGCGTCCACGGGTGGCCGGAGTCCGATCCCGAAGGACGCTTCTGGTACGCGTCGTGGTGGGACGGCGTGGTGATTCGCAAGGAGGGCGGCGAGGTCACCTTCGACCACGTCGAGACCGGCTCCGACAACAACGGAGGCCGGATGGCCCCGCTGCTCGAGGGCGCGTGCTGGGCGTTCTCGACCTGGGGCGGCTCCGGCACGGAGCGCCTCGTGCGAAAGATGGCGCGGGCTTACACGTCGTGGATCCTCGCGATGGAGCGCACCGCCGACGAGGTCGAGAGACCGCTCCTGACGCGTGCCGCCTACCCGCCGTCCACCGACGCGGAAGAGGAAGGTCGCCGCTACCGGATCGACTACTCCAAGAACCATCCGGGGCTCGACAACCCCGCCACGGAGTACGTGCACCTGCCGGACAACCCGACGTGGGGCGAGCTGTGGGTGAAGAACAAGCGCTCCAAGGACGACATCGGGCGCATGGTGCGGTCGATCGCCCACCTCGAACAGTGCAGGGATCTCTTCGAGAACGGCGACACTCGAGCCGACCTCGACGACCTCCGTGGCCGCTACGCCGCCTGGGCGCGGCGCGTGGAGGACGACGGCTGGCGGATAGCGACGTGGAACAAGGCGCGCGAGCTCTGGCTCCCCCCGGACGATCTGGCTCGCTTCGTCACGGCGCTGGACACCGAGTGCGACGCGACGCTTCTGACCCGTCTGCTCGGCCGAGGCGATCCCGGCGACATCGACTGCGGCACGGGCATCAACGGCCTCGAAGAGGTCTTCGTCGCGGCGAACCATCAGGAAGCAGGGCTGTTCAACAGCTACCACCAGGCGGCGATCCTGCTGGCGCTCACCACCGGACATCCCGACGTGGCCGAGGCGCACCTGCCGGCGCTCGGCGAGCGCATCACGACCACCCTGGATCGGCTCGACGCCGGCGATCCTCCCAACTTCTTCAGCGCGGAAGGCCTGGCGGAGCTGATGATCGACGCTGCGAACGTCGGGCTACCCCTGACCTCGCGCGAGGTCCGGTGGCTCCACGAGCGCATCGACGAGTCCCTGGCCTTTCACGGCCGACCGGAGGCCTCCGCCATGTTCCGCCTCTTCGATCCGGCCACCCCGGACGGCCAGTACGGCTTCGACCCGTTCGGGCCGGGCATCGAGTTTCGCAGCATCGGCGCGCTGCTCGGGACGTGCTTTTCGCGGTGGCGCAACCCCGCCACGCGGCCGGTGCTCGACTGCGACCTGGTGCGCGACCGTGCGCCGCCGTTGCCGTCGGGCCCATGACCGTGACGCCGCCGACTACAGACACTCCACGATGGCGGCGGAGAACTCCGACATCGTCGCGAATCGCTCCTCCCGCGGGCGCGCGGTCGCGCGCGTCAGGAGCGCGAGCACCGGCTCGGGGACGTCGCTCCGCGCTTCGGTCACACTCGGGAAAGGCTCGTGGAGCACCTTCTGGAGCACCGCAGGGTACGTGTCCGCCTGGAACGGCGGGCTCCCGCTGAGCATCTCGTAGAGCACGGCTCCCAGCGCGTAGACGTCGACGCGACCGTCGACGGCATGGGCCTCGTGGATCTGCTCCGGCGCCATGTAGCAAGGCGTCCCGAGCAGGTCACCGGCGCGGGTGCCGCCCTTCCCGTCCGCCAGCTTCGAGATCCCGAAGTCCAGGACCTTCACCTGGTACCCATCGCCGTCCGTGGCGAGGAACAGATTGTCCGGCTTCAGGTCGCGATGGATGACGCCGGCCGCGTGCGCGGCGCCGACGCCGGCGGCGGCCTGCCGGAGGATGTCCACGGCTTCCGGTACGGGCATGCGCGGATGCTGCGCGAGCCGGGCCGCGAGCGACAGGCCCTCCAGGTACTCCATGACGACGTACGGCTCGCCGTCCTGCAGGCCCGCGTCGTACACGTCCACCACGTGCTGGTGGCGCACGCGTCCGCAGGCCAGTGCTTCCTGCAGCAGTCGCTGGCAGTGGTTCGGCTCGCCGCAGAGCGCGGCGTTGAGCGTCTTGACCGCGACGCGTCGGCCCGTGACGCGGTGCCGCCCTTCCGCGACCGTACCCATGCCACCCCGCCCGATGACGCGCAGAATCTCGATCTTGTCGTGAAGCGACCCGGAGGAAACCGCGCCGACCGCAACCTCCCCCGGCGCGACCAGCGTGGGCGCGAAGGGAGCGGCCACGCCGACCGACGCGGGGACCGACTGCGTCAGGGACGTCATGGTGGCCCGCGCTGCGTCGCGCTCGAGCTGCGCGTGAGCACCGTCGCCCGCCGCCTCGTACGACCTGGCCAGGAGCTCGCGGGCCCGGGCGCTCTCGTAGGGGATGCCCAGCCGCGTGAAGCTCGAGACGGCGGCCCGAGCGGCAGCGATGGCTTCGACGGCGTCGGCGTTCGCGAGCGCTACCCGCGCCCTGGCGGCCTGGGCGTTCGCGAGCAGGCCGCCCGTCCCACAGGTCGCCGCGGTCTCGGACAGCTCCCTCGCCGCACGTTCCGCCGCTTCCAGGTCGCCCGCCTCGATCTCGATCTCGATCAGCGTCGGGAGCAGCTTGGCGCGAGCGACCGCGTCGCCGGCGCGCTCGTCCATGGCGCGCCGGATCGACCGCTGGGCCGCCTCCACCTGGCCACGCGCCCTCAGCAGCATCGCCGAGCCAGGCTGGGCTTCGTAGCCGATCTGGTGGGCATCGCGAAAGGCGGTCTCCGCGCCGTCGAGATCGCCAGCCAGCAGGCGCAGCATGCCGCGCTCGGCGATCCCCCAGGCCACGCCGATACGAATCGCCAGCCGATCCAGCTGGTCGCACGCCTCCTCCGCCTCGCGCTCGGCATCGCCCCACCGACCCTCGAGCCTCAGGAACTCCGCTCGATGAATGCGACAGACGCCGGGAAATCCCGACAGGCTGCGCTGCTCCGTCCAGCTCAGGGTGTCCTCCGTCCACTCGCTGGCACGTTCGTAGTCCGCCAGGTCCGAGCACGCCGAGATCACGTTGCAGTAGACCAGAGCACGGACCACGGGATTCGCGCCGTCGGCCCCCGCGACCACCATGGCCTCGTCGAGCAGCGCCTGTCCGTCGGCGACGCGTCCCTGACGGATGAGGATGCGCCCTTGTCGTGCGATCGCCATCGCCTCCACGTCGGGAAGGCTGAGCTCCTTGGCGATCTCGAGAGCACGCTCGGCGTGCTGCGCGGCCTCCGTGAGAGCGCCCTTCTGCTGGGCCATGAACGCCAGGACCACCTCGACGTGCGCGAGCCCTGCACACGCGGGCTGGCCTTCGAGCAACCGCTGTGCGCGACGCAGCCAGCCCATGGCCGGACCGGATTCACCCCTGTCACCGTGCACACGCCAGATGCTCACTGCGATGATGGCGGCCTCGGAGCGCCGTCCGGCAGCCTGGTAGGCCTGGAACGCCCGCTCGTAGGCTCTGAGCGTGGCCGTGCGGCTGCTCGACATCATCGACGCCTCACCCCGCAGGAAGTACTCGTCGGGGGTCAGGCCCTGGCGCTCCTCGATGCGCTCGAGCAGCGCCAGAGTGTCCTGCCATCGACACTCGGCGAAGGCGTCGCGCGCCGCCTGCTGCCACTCGGTGGTGTCCGCGGTCATCGACGCACCGACACTAGCTGGCACGGCAAGGCGTTTCAGCCGCCGCCTGCGTCCGTGGTCCCCGCCGCGCCGGCGCTCGCGGCGTCGGTCGCCGCGTCGCCGCCGGCGTCCACGCCGCTCGAACCCCCGCCGCCGCCCATCCCTGCGCTTCCCGTGTCCGTCGCGGAGTCGGCGGGCGCGTCCAATCCCGAGTCGCCAGGCGCACCCGCGGCACCGTCGCCGCCCGCGTCACCGGAGTCGCTGCCAGCGTCCGGTAGCGGAGGCGTGCAGCCGGCGCTGGTCGAACCCGGCACGGTGCTGACGATGCACGGGCTCCGCGTGAACTCGGCGCAGGTGGCGTAGCGCCCGACGTGGGTGACGCAGGCCTCGACGGTTCCCTGGTCGTACTGCAGGCACGCATCGCCGCCGGCAGGACGGATCAGATCGGGGCACTCGACGGGCTTGGGGCAGTTCAGATCGGTGGCGCGCTGCTCCAGGGCGTTGCGGTAGGCCGTGCAGGCCTCTTCCTCGTCCACCGCGCTGCCGTTTCCCTTCGGCTGAACGGCGCCGCTGCGCGCCGGATTGTCGTCCTCCAGCCCGACGTTGTCCTCGCACCCGAGCGCGGCGGCGACGGCCACGCTCAGAACCAGCACCCTCGTCATGGTCATCAAGACTCTCTCAGGAAGGCTCGGATGAAATCGACGGCGCGTCGCGCCGGGGCCATCCTACCGTGGCACGACCCGAGTTCCAGGGCGAAATTCGCGTCCCGCATTCCCTGCGGTGGTGCCACGAATGCACGGTCGAACGACGGGCGCCGCGCAGCGCCGCGGGTCACAATTTCTCAACAGGCCGCTCCTCCGTGTCGGTTTGACGGCGCGGATCCCCGGCTGTACCCGCCCCCCATGCCCATTCGCCGCGCTCTGCTCTCCGTCTCCGACAAGACGCATCTCACCGATTTTGCCCGTGCCCTGGCCGAGCGCGGCGTCGAGCTCCTCTCCACCGGCGGCACCTTCAAGGCTCTTCACGACGCGAAGATCCCCGTGCAGACGGTGGAGAGCTACACCGAGTCGCCGGAGGTGATGGACGGCCGCGTCAAGACGCTGCACCCGCGCGTCCACGGCGGCCTCCTGGCACGTGACGGCAAGGACGAGAAGGACCTGGAGCGCATCGGTGCCAAGCCCATCGATCTGGTCGTCGTGAATCTGTACCCGTTTCGTCAGACGCTGGCGAAGCCCGACGCGACCTTCGAGGAGCTGATCGAGAACATCGACATCGGCGGGCCCAGCATGCTGCGCTCGGCGGCGAAGAACCACGCGCGCGTCACCGTGGTGTGCGACCCGACCGACTACTCCCTCGTGCTCTCGGAGGTGGAAGCCCTCGGCGGCGTCAGCGCCGAGACCCGCGAACGGCTCGCGGCCAAAGCCTTCGCTCACACCGCGCAGTACGACGGCGCCATCAGCGGGTGGCTCAGTGGCCGCGGCGAAACGGACGGCTACCCTCGCTTCACCTCGCTCTGCTTCGAGAAGGCCTATGGCCTGCGCTACGGCGAGAACCCCCACCAGACGGGGGCGTTCTACCGCGAGGTCGGAGCGCCCGCGGGCTCCCTCGCCCTGGCCGAGAGCCTCGGCACCGGCGCGAAGGAGCTCAGCTTCAACAACCTGGTGGACGTCGAGGCCGCCGCCGAGGCGGTGCGGGAGTTCGGTGATCCCGCGGCCGTCATCGTCAAGCACACGAGTCCCTGCGGCGCCGCCACGGCGAAGACGCTCGCCAGGGCGTACCTCGCGGCCCGGGAGGCCGATGCGCTCAGTGCGTTCGGCGGCATCGTCGCGCTGAACCGCATCTGCGACGACGACACGGCGACCCTCGTGGCGGAGACGTTCATCGAGTGCGTCGTGGCGCCCGGCTTCACCGAAGGCGCTCTCGCCACGCTGCGCGACAAGAAGGCGCTCCGCCTGATCGCCACCGGTGAGTGGCTGGGCGCGGACTACGCCATGAGCCAGTTCAAGCGCGTGAGCGGCGGGCTCGCCGTCCAGGCGCGAGACGCAACGGCGCGCGGCGAGGTGCGGAACGGGAAGATCGTCAGCCGGCGCGCCCCCACCGACGCGGAGATGGGCGCGCTGGAGTTCGGGTGGGCCGTCTGCAAGCACGTGAAGAGCAACGCCATCGTGCTCGCGCGGCCCGGTGACGAGCCTGGAACCTACGTGAGCGCGGGCGCTGGCGGCGGCCAGACGTCGCGGGTCGGCGCCGCGGAGATCGCCGTGCGCAAGGCCGGCGACCGCGCGAAGGGCTCGGTGCTCGCGTCCGACGCGTTCTTCCCCTTCCCCGACGGGCTGGAGGCCGCGATCGCGGCAGGTGTCACGGCGGTGGCGCAGCCCGGCGGGAGCAAGGGCGACCCGGCGGTGATCGCCGCCGCCGACGCCGCGGGGATCGCCATGGTCTTCACGGGCGTCCGGCACTTTCGGCACTGACGGGGGCCACCGGCGCCGTCCCCTCCGCGCGCAGCCGCCGCGCCACGACGCCGTGCCCGGCGATCGCGACGACGACGAGCACCGTGGGCAGCCAGATGAACGGAACGTACGCGACCCACCAGTTGACCTGGTCGGGACCGAAGGCCTGGACCAGCGGCGAGGTCAGCACCGCGATGGCGGCGATGCCCACGAGCGCGACCATGCCGAACGCGTTCCAGGCCCGCACGACCCAGAGCGGGGCCTTCTTCGCCCACAGGGCGAGGCCGAGCACGAGGGCGAGGGTCCCCGTCACGACGTCGAAGTTGTAGCCGCCGAACGAGAGCGCGACGGGCATCGTGCCCTCGGCTGCGGCCTGGTGCATCACGAGCTCGAGGGGCAGCCGAAAGCCCTGGAACAGGACGAGCACCCAGAGCGGGAGCCCCTGGGCGAGCACGCGCCCGACACGCGAGGCGGCGATCAGGACGCCCGTGGCGAGGACCACGGCGAGCACCACCGCGAACCGCGGCGGTCGGGCCCCGGCGTCGAGGAGCGCGTGGGAGCTGCCGACGGCCGCCGTGATGCCGAGCCACGCCACCACCGCGAGCCCCGCGAGCCCCGCGGCTCGACCGCCGCTGCCACCGAGCCGGCCGACCGCTGCGGCGTAGAGCGCGATGCTCGCCGCGGCGACACCGAGGGCGATGACACCGATGCCGAAGGTCACGAAGCTGGATGCGGTGGGGTGCACGGTGCGTACTTTCTACCCCGTCGAGGCTTCGTCCGGTGCGACAACACGCCGCGCGCCCCGCCTGCCGCCCCGCGCTACAGTCGCCGGCATGAAGGCCATCCGCGGTTTGCTCCTGATCGCCGCCGCCGCCGCGCACGGCCTGCCCGCGTGCACGGACGACGCGAGCGCCTCGAGCGGCCAGAACGGCGAACCCTACCCCGACGAGTGCGCCGACATCATCACCGCCTGTCATTACAAGGACACGGGAGATCCGGGTCGAATCAACGACTGTCACACCGTGGCCCACGACGGCGAGCGGCAGGCCTGCGCGGACGCCATCGCGGACGGCTGCATTCGGGACTGCGAGGCCGCCCCGCTCCGTGACGGCGGCACGTGGAGCGTCGCGGGCGCGGGGGGCGCCGGGGCCGCCGCGGGGGGCTCCGGCACGGGCGGCGCGGGCGGAGGCGCCGGCACTGGGGCCGCGGGCGCAGGGGGTTCGGGGGGCGTGGGGAAGTGCCTCCAGCTCTCGAGCATCTGTCACGGGGCCGGGGACATGGGGCCGCGCGACGAGTGTCACGACGTCGGTCACTCGCTCGACGCCGCCGCCTGCGAAGCGAAGTGGGACGAGTGCGTGGCGCTCTGCACGGCCGACGCCGGGTAGGCCGGGACACACGCTCCGAGTCACGCCCGCGCGCTCCTGCCGCTGCGGCTCCGTACGGTCTCCCCTGCCCCGAAGTTGGCCCAGCTTCGGGCTCCGTGAGATTCGCCCCATGGCGCTTCGATAACCCGTTGGGGGGCGCAGAGACCAACCGTGGCAACCCAGATCTGCACCGTGTGCGCCGGCGACTTCGACGTCCGGTTCAGCTACCAGATGGAGGAACGCGTCGAGCGTGACCCGGTGGGACGCCCGCGCGCGCGCTTCGTCTTCTACTGTTCCCAGGAGTGCGTCACCCGGAGCCACCAGGGTGGCGACTCCGGCGTCGTCGCCTGTGACGCTTGCCGCGCCTCGTTTCGCGTGGAGCTCGCGGGGCAGGTCGTGTTCGTCCACGGACAACGAACCTACGCGTGCTCGGCGGAGTGTCGCCGGCAGATCCTCGCCGAGAGCCGGGGCGCGCGCCTCGGCGAGGGGTGGGACACCGCCGCGGTGCCGCTGGACGAAGTGGGCGACCTCCCACCCGTCCTCGATCCGCAGCGCGGGGCGCATCTCGCCACAGTTGCTGCACTTCGGACGGGCGTGGAGCGCGCTCCCGCCGTCCTGCGAAGCGTGCCGTCACCGCCCGAGCGACGCACGGACTCACCGCCGAAGGTCATCGCCGTCTTCAACCACAAGGGCGGCACCGGCAAGACGACGACGTCGGTCACGATCGCCGCGGGGCTCGCGCTGCGAGGTCGGCGGGTGCTGCTCGTGGACACGGACGCCCAGGGCAACGTCGCGCACTCGCTGAACGTGCGGGTCGAGCGGTCGCTCTACCACGTGCTGGTCATGGGCATCTCGATCGCGAGCGCCGCGCTCACGGTGCGCCCCAACCTCGACGTCCTGCCTTCCAACGAGTCCCTGGCCGCCGCGGAGCTGTACCTGGCGGGGCGCCAGAACCGCGACCGCGTGCTGGCGCAGCGCCTCGCGCTCGCCACGACGCTCTACGATCACGTCGTGCTCGACTGCTCCCCGAGCCTCTCGCTCATGAATCAGAACGCCCTGGCTTTCGCCGACGGTGTCCTGTGCCCCGTCGCGTGCGATTACCTCTCGCTCGTCGGAGTTCGTCAGGTCCTCAAGACGTTGAAGAACGTCAACCGCCTGCTCGGGCACCCCGTGAGGCTGTGGGGCGTCTTGCCGACGATGTTCGACCCCCGCGCGCGAATCTGTCACGAGGCACTCGACACGTTGAAGGAGCACTTCGGGGATCGCTGCTTCGAGCCAATCCGACAGGCGACGCGCGTGCGCGAGGCTCCGGCGACCGGACAGTCGCTGTTCGAGTACGCCCCGGGTTCGCGCAGTACGCGGGACTACGAGCGCGTCGTGAACCGACTGCTTTCGGACCAGGAAGTCGGCGCGCTCGACGCGCTGCGAGCGTGATGGAGGAGGAAACGTGAGCGAACGAGACGATCTACGACAGGCGACCGCGAAGGTGCTCGAGGGTGACGAGCTGGACGGCGTGCTGTCCAAGGGATTCTACAGGCCGGGACCGAGACCCGTTTCGTCACCCCGGGCGAGCAAGCCTGCCGGGGACAAGCCGACGCACTACAAGGTCATCTGCATCTCCATGTACACCGACGACCTCAAGCGCCTCGACCAGATGGTCGACACGCTCAAGGCCCGCGGGTTGACCAAGGCCAACCGCAGCGCCCTCATCAGATACGCCCTCGGCACGATCGATCCCGAAACGGTCCCGAAAGGGATCTGAGCGATCGTCCTTTACACGGGGCCGCGCAGGCTGATTCCATCGCCCGGCGCGCCCGGCACCTCTGGCGCGCCTGCATGCGAGACCGGAGGCCATGCGCATCGAGTACACCAACCACCGCGACGACCCGGGCACCTGGGCGCGTGAACTCGAGATCTCGCGCGAAGCCGTCGACATCTACCTTTCGGGCGACGTCATCGACCTTCACGTCGACACGTTCATCTGGACCCGCATCTTCGGGTACGACCTGCGCAAGCGCCACGGCCGCGGGCTCTTCGGCGGATGGTTCTACGGTCACGCCGACCTCCCTCGCCTGCTCGAAGCGGGAGTGACGGGGGCCACGTGGGTCATCACCACGAACCCCGTGGGTCCTGCCAGGCGTCGAGAGCGCGCGTTCGTGAAGAACGTCCGGAAGCTGCTCGACATCCTCGGAACCGTGAGCGACCAGGTGGCAGTGGTTCGGACGGCAGCGGAGTACCGAGCCGCGCGCGCGGCCGGCAAGCACGGTGCGTTCATCGGCGTCCAGGGGGGCAACGCGCTCGACGCGAGCCCCGACTCCCTCGACCAGATCCCCGAGGGCGTCATTCTGCGGATCACGCTCGTCCATCTCTCGACCTCGAGCCTCGGCGTCACCAGTGCCCCCGGCTCCGGAAGCGATGACGGCCTGACGCCGTCCGGCCGCGACTACGTTCGCCGGCTCGATGCCATGAACGTGTTCGTGGACCTGGCCCACATCAGCAAGAAGGCGTTCTGGGACGCGGTCGAGGTGCACGACGCGAGCAAGCCGCTCATCGACACGCACACTGGCGTCACCGGCGTTCACGACCACTGGCGGAATCTCGACGACGACCAGCTCCGCGCCATCGCGGACAGCGGCGGCACCATCGGAATCATGTACCAGGCGAGCTTCCTGGGGGATCCGATCTGGGCCGGCCGCGCGGCGTCCATCGTCGACCACCTCGAACACATCGTGAAGACCGTCGGTGAGGACCACGCCTCGCTCGGCAGCGACTGGGACGGGGCCATCGTCACCCCACGCGACATGGTCACGTGCCTCGAGCTGCCGAAGCTCGTGCAGATCATGCTCGATCGCGGCTGGAAGCCGGATCGGATCCTCAAGATTCTCGGCGGGAACTTCCTCCGCGCGGTCGAGGCTCTCCGCGGATAGCGGAACGCACGCGCGACGCGACGCGAACCTCCGGGCGCGAGGCCTAGAAGTCGGCGGCGTCCAGGTCGTCCATCGAAACCGCGCGGTCGTACGCCTCGTTCGAACTCTCCGTAGAATCTTCCGCCGCTTCGCTCTCGTCGTCGTCGTCGTCGTCAGCGTCGTCGTCGTCCATCTGCGCGAGCTCGGCCTTCGAGAGCTTCGGGAGACGTCGCTTTCCGACGGGACCCTCGTCCACGTAGTCGCGGAGGGCCATCATGTCCTTCAGCGCTTCGAGCTTGGCGAGCGCCTTCACCTCGACCTGCCGAATCCGCTCCCGGGTGAGGTTCATGATGGCGCCGACGTCTTCCAGAGTGGTCCCGCCGCGGTCGGCGACGTCGAGGGCACATGATTCAGCCATTTCCCACACCTCCAGATCCGGAAAGTTCAGCTTGATGGCGCCGGTCCTCGGCGACACGTCGATGTACAGGTGGTGACTGCAGGAGACGAACGGACAGGGGCGCGGGCCATCGGCGCATTCGGCTCGCGTCCTCGGCTTCCAGTAGTCGCTCTCGGGGAACAGCATTCTCCCGATCTCCAGCTCCTTCTTCGTCATCCGCTTGACGCTGATGGTGCGAGCCCGGATCGCGCGCTTGCGCCGCGATCGACGCTGCTCGCGCGTGATGTGCTCCTCGGCTTCCGAGACCTCGAGCGCCGTCGCGCCGTCGACCGCCGGATTCGTCGTTGCTTCGCTCTCGTTCGTTTCCATGGGTCTTCTCGTCTCCGCTGCTCGTGGGCGCACCCTCCCCGTTCGCGCCGGAACACGTCCCGGCAGCGCGCCTCCCTCACTGGTCGCCTTCGATTCCGCCTCGCCGGCCTACCCGGCGAAGCTCCCCTCACGGTCTTCGTGATGTGTCAGATTGAACCGATTTCGTTCCTCGTTCCCGTCCTTGGATCCTCAGGAAGCCTCGACACGTCGCGCCTCCTGTCGTCCGATGAGCCGCTCCTCGATGGCGATCAGCCGGGCCACGAGGTCTGTCGCCGCGGCGCGCGCGTCGGCGACGTCCTTCATGACGGCCTTGGCGAGCACTTCGCCGCGACGCTCGCGCGCGACGCGACCGAGGGTCGAAAAGATGACGTCGATGGTCCGCTCGAGCTGCTCGACGTCGCTGCGAACGAAGAGCACCTCGCGGCGGATCTGCTCGATGGTGTAGTCGTTCGCGACCATGTCCTTGATGCGGACGATCTGGCGCACGACACCGACCGGATAGACGCCCTGGGAGCCCTTGTGATGTCCCTTGCTTCCGACGCGACGGCTCCGCGGGAGCAGGCCGAGCTGAACGTACTTCCTGAGCGACGCCTCGCTCATCGGGACGGCATGCCGGGCCAGCAGATCCAGGATCTCGGCGGAGGTGAGGCCCTCGGCGTGCTGCCGCTCCAGGCGGCTCAGGGTGTCGTCGTCCATCGTCATCGCGTCTCGGCGTCGCCACGGTACCGGCGAGCGAGGCGGACTATATTCCATTCAGTGGATCGCCCAAAACCCGGCACACGAGAAATTTTGCCGGTGTTCCATGGGGGCTCCATGGACGCTGCGCGACGCGTGGTGTGTGACATGAAATGTCACACCAAACGCATCGTCCATGGAGCTTGTTTTTCGTCCATGCCTACATGGAACTACACGTGGTCGCTGAGCCCGCGCGCGCGCCCTGCGTGGGGCGGGCCGTCCCGCTCGGAGCCGCGGCGCGCGACCCGAACGACGCCGGGCGATCGCACCCGTCGAACCAGCGCCCCGAGGTGCGCGACGTCGGCCTCCCCTTCCGACGCCAGCGCCAGGAGCCGCGCCGCGAGATCGGGCGTGGACGGTCGCGCCGCCGGCTCGTGGGACAACAGGCGCGTCACGACGTCCTGCAGGACGCGCGGCACGTCGAAGCCCATCTCGGCGAGCGGCGGGGGCCCGGACGCACCGGCCCGATCGTCGGGGAACGGTCGGGCGCCGGCCAAGAGCTCGTACATCACGACCCCCACGGCGTAGAGGTCGCTTCTCGCGTCGGGCACCTCGCCGCGCAGCACCTCCGGCGCGAAGTAGCCGCGCTTCCCTTTCACATGACGCGCCGCCGTCCAGCGCTCGCGATCGAACGCGCGCGCCACACCGAAGTCGGCGAGCTTGATGTGCCCCTCGTTCGAGACCAGGACGTTGTGCGGCGACACGTCACGGTGCACAAGGCCGCCGACCACCGCGCGCCCCGCCGCACCGAGCGCACGACAGATCGCGGCGCCCACCGTCGCGACGATGGACGGCGGGAGGGACTCGCCGACCGCCGCCACGGCCTTCCCGAGCTCACGCAGGTCGAGTCCCTCCACGTGCTCGAGCACCAGCACCGGCGCGCCGTCCACGTCCTCGATCAGATCGAGGAGATCCACGACGTTGGGGTGCCGCACCGCCGCGAGGAGCCGGGCTTCTTCCACGAAGCCGCGACGGACGTCCGCATCCATGGTGAGAGGCCGCTTGATGCAGACGATGCGCTCGCCCGGCGCACCGACCATCCGCGCCTTGAAGACTTCCGCGGAGCCACCGCGGCCGATTCGCTCGAGCACCACGAGCGTGCGCGCTGGGACGGAAATCGATTGGTTCTCACGCACCCGGGTGGGTTCGACCTAACGCAGGGCCAGTTGCCGAGTTTTCGGCTACTCACTAGGCTGCCCGTCGATGCGCGCGGACCTGGTGCACCGCGACGTCACCGCTCGGGGGGTTCGCCTGAGAGTCGCGGAAGATGGCGATGGCCCGCCGGCCGTGTTCGTGCACGGGCTCTTCTCGGACCACAGGACCTGGGATGGCGTCATCGCCGAGGTCAGCGACGGGTTTCGATGCGTCGCGCCGGATCTCCCCGGCTTCGGAGAGAGCGAGAAGCCGCCGGTGGGTCGCTACGCGTACGGCGTCCCGGCGTTCAGCGAGGCGATCGCGGATCTCTACGCGGGACTGGATCTCGGGCGGGCCGCGCTCGTGGGGCACGGGCTCGGCGGGGCCATCGCCGTCACCGTGGCGGCGCGCCACCCGGAGCTCGTATCGCGCCTCGTGCTCGTGGACGCCACCTGCTACGAGGCGCACCTGGACTGGAGCCGCCGCATCGCGCTGGTTCCCGTCCTGGGTGGCATCTTCTTCCGCCAGCTGTGGAGCCGAGCGCTGTTCCGCGCCAGCACGAGAGGCGCGTCACGCGCACCGGCTCGAGTGCTCTCCCGGCACGCCGACGGGTACTTCGACGCGTTCAACACGCCTCCCGCACGCGCGAGCGCCCTGGCGACGCTCCTCGCGACCACCGACACCCGCTCCGTCGTCGCGGATCTGGCGCGGATTGGCGTGCCGACGCTGGTGGTCTGGGGCCGACACGACGCCCTTCACCCCGCGAGCCAGGGCCAGCGCCTCGCCCGTGCGATCAGGGCCGGTTTCGAGCTGATCGACGCCGGGCACTCCCCGCACGAGGAACGACCGGCGGAGGTGGGCGCGGCAATCCGGCGCTTTCTGCTGGACGAGCGCCCCTCTCGCGTCTGATCTCGGGTACTTCCGGAACGGCGATGTTCGACCCGCGTGCCCTGTCCCGCTTTCGGAAGAACCGTGGAGCGATTCTCGGGCTCGTCATCGTCGTCGGCCTGCTCGCGTTCGCAGCGCTGGGGCCAGCACTGGCGGCGCATCACCCCGACGTGAGCGACTTCGCGACGGGGCGCGACGCGGGCGGTCATCCGGTGCATCGCACGGCCGAGCACCCGCTCGGCGTGGATTCCCTGTTTCGCGATCTGTTCGCGCGACTGGCGACGGGGGGGCGGATCTCGCTGCTCATCGCCTTCGTCGCGACGGCGCTGTCCATCGGGGTCGGCGCGGCGGTAGGCCTCGTCAGCGGCTACCTGCAGGGCGGGCGGTGGCAGGCCGTGGACACGGCCCTGATGCGCTTCGTGGACATCGGCCTGAGCTTTCCCTACCTGCTGCTCGTCATGGCCATCGGCGCGGCCGTCGGCGACACGACCATCGTCACCATCCTCATGGTGCTCGGCCTCACGAGCTGGTTCGGCACGGCGCGGATCATCCGCAGCAAGACCATCCAGGTTCGAAGCCTGGACTTCATCCAGGCCTCACGGGCGCTGGGGCAGAACACGCCGCGCATCTTGCTCTGGCACATCCTTCCCAACGTCGCGGGACCGCTCATCGTCATCGCCAGCGCGTCCGTCGCACAGATGATCATCGCCGAAAGTGTGCTCTCGTACCTGCAGGTCGGCCTGCCTCCCCCCACGGCAACGTGGGGGCGCATGCTGCAGGAAGGGCAGCGCATGTACACCGTGGCGCCCCGCCTCGTCGCCGCCCCCGGACTCCTCATCTTCATGGCGGTTCTCGGCTTCAACCTCGTCGGGGAGGGTCTGCGCGACGCGCTCGACCCCCAGGAGGACTGACTTGCGACGAGCGCTCATCGTCGGTGCAGGTCTCGCGCTCCTCGGGTGCGACACGATCCGTCCGCCGCTCGGCGCGCGCCGCGACGTCCCCCCGCAGCGAGGCGGCGTTCTGCGCACGGCCTTCTACACGAACGTCCGGACGCTGGACGCCGCAACGGCGTTCGACACGGCATCAGCTGCCATCGAGGGCCTGCTCTACGACACGCTGGTGACCTACGGCGAAGGCACGGAGCTCGTCGGCCAGCTCGCGGAGAGTCACGTCGTGAGCGAGGACGGCAGGACCTACCGCTTCACGCTGCGGCGGGGCGTGCGCTTCCACGACGGTGAAGAGCTGGTCGCCGCCGACGTGAAGCGCTCCCTCGAGCGAGCCTTGCACAAGGACACGCCGTGTCCCGTCCCCACGTTCTACGACCACATCGACGGGTACGAGGCGTTCCACTCCGGCAAGGCCAAGGAACTCGCCGGCGTCCGCGTGACGGGAACGTACGAGGTGGAGTTTCGCCTCCGCGAGCCGGATGCGACGTTCCTTCACGTGATGGCGCTCCCCATTGCCGCGCCCGTTTGCAAGAGCGCGGGCAGCGTCTACGAACGGTCGTTCGCCAACGCCCCGTGCGGCGCGGGCCCGTTTCGCGTCACGAAGTACGCTCAGGACGACGTCATCGTGCTCGAGCGCCACGATGGCTACTGGAAGAAGGGGTTCCCGTACCTCGACCGCATCGAGTGGCACCTCTCCATGCAGAGCTTCACGCAGCGGTTCCGCTTCGAAGACGGCGCCATGGACTACATGCGCGACTTCAACGCGACCGACTCGCTGCTCTTCCGCGAGCACCCGGAGTGGAAGAAGTACGGCGAGTGGCAGGAGTCGATGACGCAGAGCGGCTTCTTCATGAACACGGAGATGCCGCCCTTCGACAACCGGCACTTTCGACGGGCCGTCGCCCACGCCGTGGATCACGCCCAGGTGGCCATGGTGCGGCCGGGGCACGTCGAGCATCACCCCCGGGTCGTCCCCGAGGCCATTCAGAAGACCACCGCCGACATGGTCCTGCAGCGCCAGGATCTGGCCCTCGCGAAGAAGGAGCTGGCGCTCGCGGGGTACCCGGACGGCTACCCGGAAGAGATCCCGTTCCTGGCTCTGCTCGACTCTTTCGGCGAGCAAGGCGGCCAAGTCTACCAGCAGCAGCTCGCGAAGATCGGCGTGAAGATTCGGTTGCAGCTCGTTGGCTGGCCCACGTTCCTGGCCAAGACGGGCACGCGCAAGAGCGCGGCGATGGGCACGGTCGGATGGAGCGCCGACTTTCCCGATCCGAGCGACTTCTTCGAACCGATCCTCTCGACCAAAGCCATTCAGGACGAAGACAGCCAGAATGCGGCGTTCTTCTCCAATCGCGAGCTGGACGAACTGCTCGTCGTGGCACGCCGCTCGACGGACCAGGCGGAGCGCGCGCGGCTGTACGCCCGCGCGGAATCGATCGTGGCGCGCGAGGCGCCGTGGTCGGTGGGCTACTCCTACCGGTACTACGAGGCGTGGCAGCCCTACGTGTACGGCTACCGGCCGCACCCGGTGCTGAGTCAGGCCGTGCGCGGAGTGTGGCTCGACGTCGACGAGAAGAAGCGCCACGCGGCGCGCAGCCGCCACTTCCGCGGACCGCGCACCACCCTCGCCTCACTGGGAGTGCTGCCCCGATGATCGTGCACCTGCTGCGCCGATTCGCGTGGTCACTCTTCACCATCTGGGCAGTGGTGACGCTCACGTTCCTCATCTTCAGCTGGCTGCCCGAAGACCCTGCGCGGGTCATCGCGGGTCCGCAGGCTCGGCCCGCGGACGTGGCCCGCATCCGCGCTCAGCTCGGGCTCGATCGACCGGTACTGGTCCGCTACGGCCGCTACATGACGAGCCTGGTTCGCTTCGGCGAGCCCGCCGACCCCAAGAACGACTCCTCCACGAGAATCCTCGGGCCGCTCCGCATCGACCTGGGCACGAGCTACCTCAAGCGAGCTCCCGTCACGAAGCTGCTCGCCAAGGCGCTTCCCCCCACGCTGCTGCTCGGCGGAATGGCCCTCTTGATCCAGATCGGCATCGGCGCCGTTGCAGGCGTCCTCGCCGCGGCGAGGCGGCACACGGTGTTCGACTGGGGTACCGTCGCGGCCACGCTCGTGGGCATCAGCGCGCCGACGTTTCTCACCGGGCTCGCGCTGCAGCACTTCATGGCACGAGAGCTCCGGTGGTTCCCCCTGGACGGCTACGGTGAGACCACCGCACAGGCGCTCTACGCCGGCGTCCTTCCGGCGCTGACCCTCGGCCTGTTCGGGGCGGCCTACTACACGCGGCTGGTTCGCGACGAGATGATCGTCCTGATGAAGCAAGACTACATCCGCACGGCGCGTGCGAAGGGCCAGAAGCCCATCGTCGTCTTGCTCAAGCACGCGCTGCGCAACGCCCTGGTGCCCCTGGTGACCGTGGTGGGCATGAACATGAGCCTCGTCGTCGGCGGGGCGATCGTCACCGAGAAGATCTTCCGCTGGCCGGGGATTGGCGCCCTGAGCGTGGACTCGATCATCCAGCGCGATGGCCCGGTGATCATGGGCGTCGTGATCCTGTTCTCGACCGTCGTCGTCGTTTCGAACCTCCTCGTCGACCTGTCGTACGGCCTGCTGGACCCGCGCGTCCGACGCTGACCCGGTTTCGCCGAAATGTGGGGTGTCGGCGCGACCCTCGATACAGTCGGGTGGTGACCCACGCCTGGCCGGGTGCCCTCGCCGCCGCGTCGGCGCTCCTGTTCGCCTGCACGGCCGCACGGGCACCTGCCCCGCAGCCGCTGACCGGACCCGCCACCGAGACGACCGCCAGCGGTCACCCGTCCGCACGCCTGGGGCCACCCGGCCACGCCCACGCGGCGCAGAGGAGGGTGGCGTCCACTTCAGCGCCGTCGTCGGTGCACGCGGAGGCCCCGCGCAGCGCGGGCGGTCGGCCCCTGGTGCCGTCCGGGGAGACACGCGCCGTGGCGCTGCTCTACCACGGGTTCGACCGCGGAACGGATCCGCTGAGCGTCTCGTCGGCTGCGTTCGACCGGCAGCTCGAGTGGCTGGCGCAGAACGATGTGGAGATCGTCTCCACCACCGAACTCGTGGAGTTCCTGCACGGTGAGCGGTGGCTTCCCGCGCGCGTGGCGGTCATCACGATCGATGACGGCCTCCTCAGCGTCTACGAGCGAGCCTGGCCCATACTGCAGCGTCGCCGGGCGAAGTTCACGCTCGGGATCCCTTCAGCCCTCGTCGACGATCCGAGACCCGGCCTCGCCATGGGATGGAGCCGCGTCCGCGAGATGGTCGCGTCGGGGCTGTGCGAGATCGCCAGCCATGGGCATCGACACCGCAACCTGACGCGAACAGACCCGGCACGAACCCACGAGGAGCTCGTCGTCTCACGCGACGTGAGCGGGAGCGCATCCTGCGCGAGACGGGCGTGGAGCCCATCGCCTACTTCTTCCCCCTGGGCGCTCACGACGACAGGTCGCGCGTCGCAGTGCGAAACGCCGGCTACCGTGCAGCCTTCACTGCCTCCGGCGCTCCCATTGGGGCCGGCGCCACCGAGCCTTTTGCCGTCCCGCGGACGGGGATCTTCCACGGCGACGGCATCGGCCGGTTCGCGTGGTACTTCGGCGGCGCGTTCCTCGATCGCGTCGCCCTG
>CAZARU010000091.1:0-28110 GCA_964487605.1 uncultured Polyangiaceae bacterium | reverse complement strand
CGCCGCCCGCGTCGCCGCCCGCCGCGACGAACGCCACCGCGCCGCCCCAGCACGTGGGCGCGTCGATGTCGGTGTCGCTCGGAGGCGCGCCCGCCGGTCGTCAGGCGGCTCGTCCTCGTCGGGTCGTCGTGTTCAGGGACGGACCGGCACCGAAGCTCGAGCCGCTCGGTGGGCATCTGGTGCGCGGCGACGTGGACGTGGAAATCCGCTTCGAGAACACGAATCCCCTCTGCTACTCGTACGCGGTCGAAGGCGAGCCCAAGCACGCCGTCGCGCCGGGTTGGGTGCCCCCGACGCACCGCCAGATCGAGGCTGAGGCGACTCTGCCAGCCTACAGCAGTGCCCGGCAGGCCATCGACGACGTCCAGGCATCGAGGGAGGCGCTCCGCAGCGCCCTGCGCGGGGCCTCGGAAGCCGCGTCGCTCGACGAGGTGTGGCAGGCCTGCGAAGCGGGCGGTGATCCGACGGCGCAGCGCGCGAGGGTCGAAGCGGCAGGCGCTGCCGTCCGCGCCGGGCTCGACAGCGGAGGAGCGTGGCGACAGTCGGTCACTCGCGCCCTGGGTACGGCTCGCGCGGCCGGGGAGCTCGCGCGCGACCTGGGCGGGGCGGTGGACGACGCGAGGGACGCGGCGGACCGAGCCCGCGCCGCGGCGGAGCAGGCACGTGCCGCGGACCGCGCCGCCGGCGAGCGGCTCCTCGCCGCCGGGAAGTTCGGGCGCAAGGCGCCCGCGGACGTCACCGCCGCCGCAGATGCTGCGTCCCGCGCGCTCGGTGCAGCGGAGGTCGCCCTCCGCGACGCAGAGGCGCGCGTCGCCGACGCGCGCCGAGCTCGAGACCTGGCCACGGAGAGCCAGGAGCTGGCCCGGCAGAGCCAGAAGGCGATGGGACGCTTCGCGCGGCTCTCGTCCGACGTGGAGCGCGCGAGCCGCCTGCTGGCGAAGGCGCCCACCGTCGTCCATCGCCACTTCGGTGCCGGCGAGAGCGTGGAGATCGCCGTCAAGCGGCGTCGCCTGCGCCACGGGCACCCGGGGCACGGTCCCGTCGAAGTCCACCACGTCCATGCGTACGAGACGCTGCACCCCATTCTCCTCGACGTCGGCGTCGGACCGGCTCTGGCCCTCGGCCGGAACTCGGCGGAGTACGGCCTGACGTTCGGCCCGCGCGACGAGGACGACAACGTCGCCGACGTGCGCGTCCACCGGACGGAGCAGGGCCTCAACATCGACGCGATGGTCAGCGTCAGCGCCTACGTGTGGGAGCGCCGCTACCTCGACGACACGGTGTTCGATGCGATGCAGCTCGTGCCTCGTCCGATGGTCGGGTTCTCCCTCATCGATCCCCTCGAGACGATTTACACCGGCATTCAGCTCGACCCCATCCAGTTCGTGGACATCACGCTGGGTGTTCGCTGGAAGAACACCGAGCGCCTGCTCGGTCCGCAGGTGGGGGACCCGGCGCTGCGAGACGTGAACGGCGATCCCGTGGACCCCGTGACGCGGACCGAGGTCAAGCCCCTGCCGTTCGTCGCGGTCACCTTCAGCACGGACCTGGTCCACCGCTGGCTCGCGCGCGGCGTCTTCTGAGCCCCACTCCTCCCGTCACTCCCCGATCAGCATCACGAGTCCGGACCGGCAGGCGAAGACGAGGCGCCGTGGGCCGGCGGGGACCACGGCGACCGGCTCCCTGCAACCGGTGTCCGGCACCGGGCGCACTTCTCCGGTGGAGGACACCAGCGCGACGTCGAGGCCAGGCCGTGCGTGGGCGACGACGCCCCTCGGGTCGGCGAGCATGGGCGTGCCAGGTGTGTCCCTCTCGACGCGTGCGAGTGCGGAGCTCGCGCCCGCGAGCGACGGCTCGAGGGACGCGCGAAATTCCTCGGTGCCATCCGCGGCGAGGCCCATCACGAGGCCGAGCGCCGAGGAGGTCCTCGACGCGCCGCCGGGCAGGACTGCGAGCCCGCGCTCCGCGACCTCCCCACCGAGCACGGCTCGGGTCGTTCGCCGACCCGAGCGAACGTCCAGCGAGACCCACCGTGTGCCTTCGACGATGGCGTGAGCGTGTCCGTCACGAAGGGCGACCGCCGTGGTCACGCGCCCCCCGAAGGTGCCCACCTCGGTCGGTGCGGACGGCGGCCGAAGCGCGACGAGCTTCGAGTCGCTCGTGAGCACGTAGATCGCACGATCGTCGGAGAGGAGCTGCCGCACGGCAGGGGTCAGCCGAGTGCGGAGCGCGAGCGCGCCCCCGCGCTCGAGGACCATGACGTCGTGCCCCATGCCGACGACGACGGTTCCGTCGGCGCCCGCCAGGGGCTCGACGGCGGGACCCTGGGCGCCCAGCGCGCGTCGGACTCGCTCCAGCCCGTTCGTCTCCACGGCGACGACGACTCCAGAGGTCGTGACGACCCAGCGAGCGCCGTCCGACGCGATGATGGGGGTCGTCGCCGACGACGCGCCGGCCATCGACAGGGTCCACGCGAGCGTCCCGCGGGCGTCGAGCTGCGCCAGCGCGCCGGGGCCTGCGACCACGACGGCGCCATCCGGGGCGACGGCGGGGGCCTTCTCCAGCGAGGTGGCGCCGCGGGCGCGCCAGAGCACACGCCCCCGGCGCGGCAGCTCGTGTACGGTCACCGAGGTGTGCCCTGGATCGAGCCCGACCATGGCGGCGGGCGCCGTCGCCGGGCCGGTGGGGATCCGGTGCGTGCGTGTCGCGTCGAGCGGCTCGGTGAACGCCGTGGACGACGAACCCATCACGCACGCAGTGAGGACGGCCGGGGCGAAGCGAGCGCGGCGCATCCTACTCCGCGAGGTCCGCACGCACGGACCACTGCTCCGCGCCGGCTGGCGCCACTCGTGGGTGGGGCGTCGGAGCCCACGGGTTGGGCACGAGTCGAAGCACGACGCAGGCCCGCTCGCCGGCGCCACCCGCGGTCGGCGCGGTCCACGGTGACTTGACGTCGCTGGCGGAGAACTTCACGCCACCTTCCGACGAGTGAACGCGGACGGGCACCTGGTCGGCGGGCCCGCCGAGGGGCGTGGCTTGCAGGACCGCCGCGCGGTCGCGGGGCTGGTCCGTGACGACGAACTGCACTCTCGTCGTGCCGTTCACGCACACGACGTCTGCGTCTCGCATCCACGCGAGGCGCCCCATCACCTCGGCACCTGGCGACACGAGCGTCGCCGACGTCGTCGTGTCGTTGGGCTCGTGTTCGCGATCCGGCGCGGCGGGCGCGGCGGCCACCCGCAGCTCGTACTCGTCCGACACGTTCTCGAATACCGGCGGAGCGACGTCGCCACTGTAGAGGTCGCGATCCTGCATCACGGCGAAGAGGTACTTGCCTGGCGGAAGCTTCAGGCGAGGCAGGTGCAGGGGGCGCCCGGGCGCGCCCGGGCAATAGCGCGCCGTCGGCTCCTCGGCGCCGGCGGAATAGATCCACGTGCAGAGCGCCATGTTGGGCAGCGCCGTGGTCGTCACCGCGACCAGCGGCGCGTCCGGCGGGACGTCCACGGCGTAGAAGTCGCGATCGCTCACCGTCGGCTCGATGCGCTGGCCAATCTGGCCGACCACCGCATCTCCGAACGGCACGGCCTGGGCGTTCTTCGCCGTGTCGTTCGGCTCGACCTCCGTGCCCCTGAACGCCGGCGCAACCGACGCGTTCGTCCACGCCCGCGCTCCCACTGCCACGCCCGCCGTGAGACCGACCGCGATGGCTCCCCAGGTGAAGAGCCCGCGTCGGCGGAGCCTGCGCTCGTACTGGTCCACCTCGTCACGCGTGGCAGCACCGGCTCCTGCGGCGCCGCGTGCCGCCGCCGCCAGGCGCTCGGAGCCTTCGGTGTCGAGCAGGCTGTCCATGCTGCCGCCGGTGCCTCGCAGGGCGTCCACGAGGGCGCGCTGGAACTCGCGCACCGACGCGGGGCGAGAGGCGGGCTCCTTCGACAGCGCCTTCAGGACCACGCCGCTCATCTCGCGTGGGATGGCGAGCCTCGGGAAGCGCTCGCTCGGGGACGGCACCTCCTCGGTCAAGTGCTTCGTCAGGATGCCCATGGGCGTCTGCGCGTCGAATGGGGGATGCCCCGTGAGGCACTTGTACAGGACGGCGCCCAGTGAATAGATGTCGCTTCGAGAGTCCACGGCTTCGCCGCGCACCTGCTCGGGAGACATGTAGTAGGGCGTGCCCACGACGGACCCGCTGGTGGTGACATCCGCGAGCTCCGACGACTCGCGCAGCTTCGCCAGGCCGAAGTCCAGGACCTTCACGATGTCGTGTCCGCCCGGCCCCTTGAGGATGAAGATGTTCTCGGGCTTCACGTCGCGGTGCACGATCCGCTTCTCGTGGGCTTCCGCGAGTGAGCTGCAGACCTGGATCATGATCTTCACCGCACGTGCGATGCTGATCGGCCCGGCCCGGAGCACGCGCCCGAGATCTTCGCCGTGGAGGTACTCCATGGCGAGATACGTGAGGCCGTCGGTCGAGCCGAAGTCGAACACCTGAACCGTGTTGGTGTGCGAGAGCTTGCTCGCCATGAGCGCCTCGCGCTTGAAGCGACTCACGAGATTCTCGTCGCGGGTCAGCTCACCGGTGAGGAGCTTCAGCGCCATCAACTTGCCGATGCGCGCGTGCTCGACCTTGTAGACGACGCCCATCCCGCCGCGGCCGAGCAGCTCCAGGATCCGGTAGCGATCCGCGACCACCACGCCGATGAGCGGATCGGCGTACGCAGGGACGGCATCGAGCGTCGCGCGGTCCGACAGGCTGTGCGCGGCGGGGTCGTTCAGGCGCCGTCCCTCGGAGGGCGGCGGTGCGGAGTCGCGCTTGAGCACGACGCCGCACTGGTTGCAGAACCTGGCGTCACCGAGGTTCTGCGTGCCGCACGCCGGGCACGGGACGAGATCCAGCCCGGTCGGAGCGTTCACTTGCCGGCACCCGCGAGGACGAACTCCACCGCGACCTCCGGCACCTGCTTGCCCGCGGAGAGCCCCTCGACGGGCTTGGTGATCTTTCCGAACGCGGAGATCCGGTCGCCTTTCTGGAGCGACAGACGCGCGCCGTGGACCAGGCGCGCGACACAGGGTGCCTCGGCGCATCCGCGCGCCACGTCCAGCAGCACCACGGTGGAGTGGTCGTCGTTCCGTGCTTCGACGACCTTGCCCTCCAGAGCGACGGCCCACCCCTGCTTCGAGTCGATGTCCGTCGCGATCCCCGCGTAGCTGTCCGTGGCCTTCTTCCTGAACTCCACGGCCTCCTCCGTGAGGCTCTTCACCCGCTTGACGCGGATCGGCACGAGGCGCGGCGCGTGGTCGGCGAGGCTGGCCCGCACCGTGATGGTGGTCTCACCCTCGGAAGACACGTTCATGAGCTGGGCGAAGCGGCCCGACGGGTCCACGGTGATTGGACGGCCGGCGACCGCGACGTTGCCGCCCTTCTGGGTGCGGCCTGCCAGCATGAAGTTCGGCGCTTCGACCACGATCCCGGTCCCGGGCGCGTCCACACGGAGCTGGGCGATGGGGAGGCCGATGGCGACCTCTCCAGTCGCCGCTGCGCCCTCCGGGGGCGTCACGGTGTAGGGGACCTTCCTCTCGATGCGCCCGCCCTCCGCCGAAGGACCCGTCAGCGCCTGGCTCACGTCGAGGTCGTAGGAACCGCGGCCCGACGCGTCGAGGGCGACGGGCTTGCCGTCCACTGCGACGGCGGTTCCCTTCGTGGCCTCCACGGTCAGTCGCAGCTTCGGAGGCTCCTCGCTCAGCGCCGAGACGTCGGCTCGAATGCGGTAGTCCACCGGAACCACGATCGTCACGTCGTCGGTGCGGCCGTCGCCGCGCTCGATGGTGAGGCTCAGCTCGTTGTCGCCGACGGCGAGGGGCTTGGACAGCGCCAGCGTGGCCCTCCGGTCGCGCACGACGGCGCGCGCCGTGCCGGCGGCGATGGTCGCCCCGTCGGCGCACCCTTCGCACTGGATCTCGAGGGACTCCTTTCCCTCACCGTCCGCGACGAGGGAGGCCTGCAGGGGCTTCGGACTCCGCCAGAAGAGCGCGAACGCGACGGCCGCCAGGCCGAGCATCACGGCCCCGCCGATGGCGAGGATCGCGACGACGTGAATCGTCCCCTTGCGGCGACTCGGGAGCACCGAGAGATCGTCATCCGTGGGTCCCACGGGAGCGGAGTACGGTGCAGGCGCGGGCACGTAGGCGGGGGTCGGCGGGGCCTTGGCGACGCCCGGGTTCAGCGGTGCGATGCCCGGCATCGCCACCCCGAGCACCGTCTTCATGTTCGAGGCCAGCGCGCTCGACGGCGCGGCCTGGGACGCCGGTGGGGCGACCGCTCCTTGCGGTGCGGGGGCCGAAGGGCCCGTCGCGCCGGGTCCGTGCGACGGGAGCGTCGTGGACCCCGGTACGACGGACGCCGGGTGCGCCGAGGGCGCGCCCGCGGCCGACGACAGCGGGGCGATGCCCAGCATGGTCTTCATGGCGCCGGGGTTGCCCGCCGGCGGGGCCACCGGCGGCGCGGCCTGCGGCGCAATCGGGGCGATTCCCAGCATCGTGCGTTGCATTCCGGCTTGCCCCGCGCCGGGCGAGGGGAGCGTCGCTGGTGCGCTGTAGGCCGCAGAAGCCGGGTCCGCCGTCCCGACGAGCGTTCGGGCGAGGTCGCTGGGCGGCGCCATGGCGGGCATCCCGAGCATGGTCTGCTGCGGGCTCGGTGCGGCTGCGCGGGGCGCCGCTTGGGCCGGCAGGGGCGCCCCACACACGCCACAGACCGCGCGAGCGTCGTCGTTGGGCGTGCCGCACTGGCTGCAGGCGCGCATGGCGGCACTATACCAGCCCCCTTCGTCGAGAACGCCATCGGCTCGTGGCCCGCTGGCGGCCGCGGTTTGCAAGCTGTTTGTCCCCTGGGCCCCGCCTCAGGTACGGGGCCGGGAGGACATGCTCGCCAAGCGCATCATCCCCTGCCTCGACGTGAAGGGGGGTCGGGTCGTCAAGGGCGTCAACTTCGTGAACCTTCGCGACGCGGGCGATCCGGTGGAGTCCGCGCTTCGATACGACCGCGACGGAGCCGATGAGATCACGTTCCTCGACATCACGGCATCCCACGAGCAGCGCGGGGCGCTCCTGGACGTCGTGAGGCGCACCGCGGACGTCGTCTTCGCCCCGCTCACCGTCGGCGGGGGTGTGCGAGAGGAGCAGGACGTTCGTGCGCTGCTCGATGCGGGCGCGGACAAGGTGAGCGTGAACACGGCGGTCGTCCGTGACCCGGAGCTCGTGACGCGCGTCGCGGCGGCGTGGGGATCTCAGGCGCTCGTGGTCGCCATCGACGCGCGGCGCGACGACGTGCGCGGCCGCTGGGAAGTGTTCACCCACGGAGGCCGCACCGCCACGGGGCTCGACGCCGTGGAGTGGGCGTGCCGTGCGGCGCGCGCCGGGGCGGGAGAGCTGCTCGTGACGAGCATGGATCGCGACGGGACGCAGCTCGGCTACGACATCGCGCTCTGCCGCGCCATCGCCGAGGCCGTTCCGATTCCGGTCGTGGCGTCCGGCGGCGTGGGCACGCTCGAGCACCTCCGGGAGGGTCTGGCGGAAGGGATGGCCGATGCGGCGCTGGCGGCGTCGATCTTCCACGACGGGACGCACAGCGTCGCCGAGGCGAAGCGTTACCTGGCACGCGCGGGAATCGTCGTCAGGGGAGGAGCAGCATGAGCGTCACCATCCTGGATGTCGTTGCAGCGGCGCGCGCGCGCGAGGTGTCGCTGGTCGGTGAGATCGTCGGCTACCTCGTGCTCGGCGCCGTCGAACGGCTCGGCACGGCGCGGCAGCTGGGGCTCGAAGAGATGACGCTCTCCGAGGACGGACTGCTGGCCTCGCGCGTTGCCGAGGACCGCGGCTCACGGGTCGGGCCGCGCGAGCTGCTGGCCGTCTTGCTCGCGGCCGCCACCTCGGCACCACCCGCGCTGCGTGCTGCGGCACGTCCTGGTGACGTGGGCGCGTTCGTGTCCGAGATCGAAGCGGCGCTGATCCCGCTGAATCGCGCGGCGGGAAAGCGGGCGCTGGCCCGCCTGGCCCGCGAAACGGCGCGTGCGCTCGCCCTGGGCAGGGTCGAGCACGGGGGAACGCGCGACTGGGTGGCGTCCGTGCTCCAGTCGAGCGAGAGCAGCCCGGCCGTCGCGTCCCGTGGCGACACGTCCCGCACTCCCGTGCACGACACCGCCTGCGACGCGCCCGTGGCGCCGAGCAGCGTGGAAACGGTCGAGCGTGACGACGACAGCTTCTCGCCGGAGCTGGTGTTCGAAGTGGATCTGGCGTCTCCGTTCGTCGCGGTGCGCGAAGAGGACTCCTACGCCCCCGCGGAAGCGTTCTTGATCGAGGAGCCGAGTCTCCCCGGCGCAGCGCCCCGCTCCACGGACCCGGAAGCGGCGCGCGCCGCGACGACGAGCGCAGAACGCCGGGAGACCGCCTCGAGCAGCGTGGCGCCCGCCGTCGAGACGCGCCCCGACCTGCCGCGAGTGCGCCACCGGCCGAGCACCACACCCGTCCTGGGCTCGCTGGCCGTGGACGCGCGGTCACGCCTGCCCGGTCCCATCGAGTACGTCGGTCCCGACTCGACGGATCCCATGCCTGTCGTTTTCGAAGACGAACCGCAGGATGTCTCTCCCGCTGCCACCGACGTCGCGCCCGCGAGCCCGGTAGACGTCGCGCCCGCGAGCCCGGCAGACGTCGCGCCCGCGAGCCCGCCGAACGTCGCGCAACCGCCTCCGTCGCCCCCGATCGTCCGTACGCCGGCGGGGCCGTCGGTCGTGCTCAAGCCCCGGTCGTTCCGGCCCATCTTCTCGTCCGAGACTCCCCAGAGCATCGCGCGGCCGCGGAGCACGGTCTCTGACCTTGCGGCGCGCTTCTCGGTGCCCGATGGCGCGGACCACGGCGCGCTCGGACGCGAACTCAAGACGATGGCGGGGCTCGGTCCGACGCCGCCACCGCCGGGTGCCGCGAGCTTCACGCCGCCGCCCGTCGTGTCGCTGGACGAGCGCGAGGAGGTCGCCGTGAAGCCCGTGGCGGGCGCGCGTTCCCGCGCGGGCGCCTTCGCGGCAATGGGCGCGTTCCTGGTGCTCGCGTTCGGCGTCGGCAAGGCTCGATTCGTGCCCGGGGCGGCCCCGCCTGACGCGCCCGCGGAGACGGCGGCAGCCCGACCGGACGAAGCGGTACCATCCGACGCCTGCCGTGCGGTCCTCGTCGTCGAAAACGCTCCAGAAGGGGCGACCGTCAAGGCGCGCCTCGCTTCGGGAGAGATGCTGGCTGCGGTTGGGCCGTCCAGCACGTTCTCCGATTTGCCGTGCGGCCAGGCTCTGGACGTCCTGGTCGTCGACGACGCGCTTCCCGGATGGCACAAGATCGAGGTTTCGGCCGATGACCTGACGGCGAGGCAGGGGTCGCCTTCGCCTCACCGGACGGTGGACGCGCGGGCCGTGTCACGTTCGCGTTGACGCCCCCCCGGGACGTTGCGATCCTCGCCCGCGATGCACCCGCAGAATTTCGCGATCCTCAAGGGACTGGTCAGCGTCGCGTGGGCCGACGGCCGCATGGCGGATGAAGAGAAGGAGGTCCTCGAAGCCCTCCTGTCGGCATTCGAGGCGTCGCCGAGCGAAGGGCACGAGCTCCGTGCCTATGCGGCGACGCCGAGGACCATCGAGGACATCCCGCTCACCGACCTGTCGACGGACGATCGACGCGTGCTGCTCCAGCACGCGGTGATCCTCACCTACATCGATGGCGAGCAGCACGAGAAGGAGAAGGAACTGCTCGACGACCTCTGCGACAAGCTGCGGATCCCTGCGACGGAGGCGAAGCAGGTGATGAAGGTCGCCGAGGAGCGAGCCAAGCGGTTCATGAACCTGCTCTGAGCGGCGCTGGCGTTCGGGAGGGCGCCGCCGCGGCGGATCAGCGCTTCTCGATCAGCTCCTTGAGCCGATCGATCTCCTTGAGCAGTGCGATCGGCGAGAACGGCTTCGTGTAGTAGGCGTTCGCGCCGGCATCGGCGGCCCGTTTGCGGGACCCCTCGTCGTCGAGCGCGCTGATGATGACCACCGGGACGTTCCGGGTGGTGGGGTCACTGCGCAGCCGGCGGCACACCTCGAACCCGTCGTACTGGCCTGGGAGCATCAGATCGAGCAGCACCACGTCGGGCGGGTCCGTCATCGCCGTGTCGATGGCCTTCGTACCCGAAGCGACGGCGGTGACCTTGTAGCCCCTGGCCCCCACGAGGGCTTCGATCATCCGGCGGATCGAGTCCTGGTCCTCGCAAATCAGAATCCGCATCGATCGGTTCAGCCTACCATGAAGCCCCGCGAACCCGTCGAATTGGCGGCGGCGATTCCGGGTTTCGGCTCGGATCCCGGAGGACCGGTCGGCGGGCCCTCGACCCGGGATGCCCCCGGAACCGGGGGCCGTCTCAGCCGGAGAGCGGGAAGTCCACCTCGACGCTGCACGTGCCGTCCGGCGTCTCCTTCATGAGCAGCGTGCTGCCCAGGTACGACGCGACGGTTGCCGCGACCAGGAGCGCCGGACCGTCGGGGCGGCCCACCTGTGTCGGGTCGATCCGGTGCTGGAGCACGTCGTTTCGCCGCGCTGCAGGAACCACGGGCCCCGCGTCCTCCACCGTCACCAGGGCGGAGCTGCCGGCCTTCGTGATCAGAACGTTCACGGTCGCCGACTTCGGGCTCGCCGCGATGGCGTGATCCAGCAACGACCGCAGCATCAGGGCCAGTGGCCCCTCGCGGAGCTTCACCGAGACCCCATCGTCCGCGTCCACGCTCAGCGACACGCCGTGACGGGCCGCCCGAGCTTCGACGTCGCTCGCGGCTCTCCGCGCAGCGGCGCCCAGGTCCAGCACGGCGGGCTCCGCCGTCACGTCCGCGCTGCCCACGCGACCCACTTCACCGAGCAGCTCGAAGGATGCCGAGACCTGCTGGCTCAGCGCCAGGGCCAGGTCGGCGCGATCGCCGAGCGCCTGGGACACGCGAGTCGTGTCGGTCCGCAGCTGTTCGAGGGAGTTGCGCAGCGGGCGCAACACGGACGCCGCGTACCGCACCATGGCCTCGAAGCGTGCGAGCCCTTCGTCGGGCGCCGGGGGCAGGCTGCTCGGACTCGGGAGGTCACCTGCAGAGAAGGCAGCGGCCAGCTCTCGCGCGTACGCCTCTCCGAGCTGCTGGGCCTGCTCCAGCTCCTTGCGAAGCTGCTCCACTTCGCTCTGGTCCCCGCCCGCGGCCGGAAGGATCAGCGTCTGTGTCGCTCCATCGAGCTCGACCCGGCCACCCTGCCGAATCGCCATGCGACTGAGCCAGCGGCGCTCCATCGCCGCGGTGGACGACGTGTCGGGACCGAGCTCCACTTCGACGCGAATCCACTCGCCTTCACGTCGGATCTTCATCTCTGCCGTGCCGAACTCGCCCAGAGGGGCGGCGGTCTGGCTCACCAGGACGCTCAACATGCGGCGAAGCTCGGCTTCGTCGCCCGCCACCTCGGTGCCGGCACCGGTCTCCATGGAGATGCGGGCGGACGGCGCAACCTCGCAGAGCAAGGCCGCCAGGTCGATCCGCCCCCTGCGGGTCCGCGTCGAGCCCGACTGCTGCAGCGCCGTCAGCATTCCGATCGAGGCGTCGAGCGCGTCGAGCGTCACCTCGACGTTCGCCCCACCGAGATCCTGGATCGTGACGTCGGGCGCCGGTGGGTGCTGGCTGAGCCCACTGCGGAGCGCGCTCGCGGCGGAACGCGCCTCCTGCGCGAGCAGCCAGCTCAGTTCCTGACGTGTGAGGCGATCCTGTCCCACGGGGCGGCGATTGTGCCACGAGCCTGGCGAACTCCGCCATCGGCCCACCGGTCGGCGCCCTTCTCGGCGTCGTGGCGCAGGCCCGCATCGCGCGACTTGCTAGGCTACCGCGCCGTGCCCCGTCCGTTCCCCTTCCGCACCGTCTGGGCCGCGGTGGCCCTCTGGGGAGCATCGGCCTGCGGCGACGGCTCGGTTCGGAGCCCGTTCGTGGACGGCGGAGCCGCGGACGTCACCGCGGAGGCTCCTCCGGCGGACGCCGCCGACGGCGAACCGACGGCCGACGCCCCGGGCACGGATGGCGATCCGGAGCTCCGCGGCCCGTGCATCGACGACGGGCAGTGCGACGACGGCGTCGAGTGCACCACCGACTCGTGTGATCCGACGTTTCGCCGATGCCGCGCCAAGCCCGAGCACGCTCGATGCGACAACGGCATCTACTGCGACGGCGTGGAGGTGTGCAGTGGCGTCCACGGTTGCACGTCGGGGGAGCCCGTGTCCTGCTCCGACGACGACACGTGCAGCATCGACCGCTGCGTCGAAGAAACACGGTCGTGCGAGCACTCGCCGCGGGACGCCGACGGTGACGGCGATCCGGATCACAACTGCCCGGGGGGAGGCGACTGCAACGAGACGGATCCCACCATCGCCAGCACCGCGCCGGAGGTCTGCCTCAACGGTAAGGACGACGACTGCGACGGCACCATCGACGAGGCCGCGTGCGAGTCGCCGCGCTACGACGACTGCCTCGATCCGCTCGAGATCGCCGGACCTGGCAACGTGTCGCTTCCGACGCTCGCCCTACGGAGCGACTACGCGGCCTCGTGTGCACCGGCCGGCGCACCGTGGCGAGACGCGGTGCTCGCCGTCGTGGTTCCGGAAGGGCCGGACCGGGACGTCGAGCTCGTGCTACGGACGACCAACGGCGGTGTGGCGGTGGCACACGTCGGGCTCTGCGGGGAGGCCTCGAGCATCGCGACGTGCCTTCGCGGGCTGCCCAAGCCGAACGGCGGTGAAGCCGCTCGCATTCGCGCGCGGGGACTCTCGCCGGGCCTGCACGCATTCTACGTGTTCACGGACTCGAGCCAGCCGATCACCGTCACGACGAAGTTCCATGCTCCTGCGCCGCCTCCGGCGAACGAGACGTGCGGCACGGCGGCGGTCCTCGCCGAGGGGGTCCACGTCGTCGCGGAGATCATCGACGCCACGGAGGACGTCCCCACCACGTGCGGCGTGCCCACCGGAGAGCTGGTCTACACCTTCGACCTCGCGGCGGCTCGCGACGTGCAGGTTCACGCCACGTCCGTGGACGGACTGGGCCTGCCGTCGGTGTCGCTTCGCGGACTCCCGTGCACGGAGCTCGAAGACGAAATCACGTGCCAGACGGCGCCGAACGTGGCGCTCTTCGCTCGCGCGCTGCCGGCCGGCACGTACCAGCTCGCCGTCTCCGCGACGAGCCCCACGGACGTCGACCTGGTGTTCGCCACGGCGGCGCCGTCGATTCCCCCCATCGACGAGTCGTGCGAAGGAGCACCCGCGCTCCCGCACGCGCAGACCTGGCTCGTCTCGCTCGCGAGCCACGTGGACGACTTGCGGCTCGGCTGCCTGCCGGGTGCTCGGGACGCGGCGCTCACGTTCGACGTGACCCGTCCGTCCGACGTCCTGCTCGTGGAGCGGTTCTCTGCGCAGGACACGGGGGCCGTCAGCCTCGTTCGCCCGCCGTGCGAGGGCCCCGCGGACGTGATCGCCTGCGGGTCCGGGTCGCGGAGCCCGGCCCGGGCGGTGGCCCATGGCGTCGGCGTCGGGACCTATCGGGTGGTCGTCGAATCGGCGCAGGCGAACCCGGTCTCGGTCACCGCCTTCGTGCGCGATCAGGCGGTGCCCCTGTTCGTCCCGTTCGCGGATCGATGCGCCGACGCCGTGCCGATGAATCCTTCGGGCGGGACGTACACCGGCAATACGGCAACTGCCACGGCCGACTACGCGCCGACGTGCGACCTCGGCGGGCAGACCTCCGTGGGCGCCGCCGATCAGGTCCTCAGCCTGGACCTCCCGTCCCCGAGGCGAGTGATCCTGGACATGAAGGGGAGCGGGTTTCAGACGATGCTCGAGGTGCGGCGGGGGCCGAGCTGCCCCGGCGATCCGGTCGTTCAGGCGTGCGCCGCAGGCTACGTTCAGGACCGAAGCTTCCTCGACGTCGTGCTGCCCGCGGGGAAGTACTTCGTGCTGGTGGACGGCTACAACGGTGACTCGGGGGAGTGGAGGCTCGAGGCGTTTCTGTCGACGCCGTGAGCGGAGTACCGTGTCGGAGGAATCCTTCGGACCGGAACTCGTCGAATCGCGGGGCTCGTCTGGTACGGTGCCGCGATGGCGCGCGTCGGAACGGTCTCCTTCGAAGGGCTGATCGTGGTCGTGCTCGCGGCCCTGACCCTGGCGTCGCCGGCCCTCGCACAGTCTGAAGCGCGCAAGCTCGCCCCGGAGCTCGTTCCACACTTGCCGCCACCCTGGGGTCTCTCTCGCGACGAGCGACGCCTGCTCTCGGAGGGCTCGTCGGTGCGCCGTCCCGTCGCGTTCACCCGCGGTGATGGTCGCTACGTCGGCGGCGTCGCGTACCAGACGGTTCACGCGCGCCCGGAGGCCGTGCTCGCCGCGCTCGGTGATGCGGAGTCGCTCGCGCAGGCGCTGCCTCGAACGAAGAGTGCGAGCGTCGTCGCCCAGGCTCGCGGCGTCCGCCACATCGAGCTCGTGCAAGGCAACGCCGTCGTGGAGGCGCGCTACACGGTTCGCGTCGAGGCTGCCCGTGAGAAGGAGCTCCGCTTCCGGCTCGACCGAGACCGACCTCACGACATCCAGGACGTGTGGGGATTCTTCAGGGTGGAGTCTTTCGGGGAGCACCAGAGCCTGCTGACCGTGGCCGTGGCGCTCGATCTCGGCCCCGGCATGGCGCGGATGCTGTTCGAACGAAGGGTCCAGGCGGTCATCCTCGACGCTCCCCGCCACATCAGGGACCACGTGGAGGCGCCGGCGCCGAGCCCGACGGCTTCGCTGACGTTGCGATGAGGCGCCTCGTGCTTCCGTAAGCGCGGAAGAAAGCGGCGGTTTGCTCCGGGATTCTTTACCGTCGCGGGGAGTTCGCTGTAGGGAAAGCCGGGTGTTGGCGCGTATTTCGGTGATCGCCCTCAACACGTACCGCGAGGCGGTTCGAGGGCGGGTGCTGCACGGGCTCTTCGGTCTCGCCGTGGCCGCCGCTGGCTACACGCTGGTCGTGGGCGCCTTCGCGGCGCAGAGCCGCATGCGAGTCGTGAGCGACCTGGGCGCGATGAGCGTGTCGTTCTTCGGCATCGTCGTCGCCGTCGTCCTCGCCGGCAGCTCGCTCTACCGCGAGCTCGAGCTCAAGACCATCTTCCCGATTCTCACCAGGCCGCTGCGCCGGTCCGAGTACCTGGTGGGCAAGTTCTTCGGCACGGTGCTCACCCTGGCGGTGTTCATCGCGGCGAACACGGGACTGCTCCTCCTGGCGGTGGCCCACCTGGGGGGCCGGCCGTTCGGGGTCGTCCTCGCGGCGGGCGCCGGCAGCATCGTCGTGGCGGGCGTCGTCGCGTGGCGCATGCGAACGTGGCGAACGTACGTGCCGGTCGGCTGGGCCATCGCCGTGTTGATCCTCGGCTCCGTCCTCGCGACCGACGTCTCCGACGACCGCCGGGTCCTCGTCGGATCGGCCGTGCTCACCCTGAGCGAAGTCGGCGTGGTCGCGGCGATTGCGACGCTCTTCGCGTCGTTCTCGTCTCCGTTCTTGACCGCGGTGTTCACGTTCGGCGTCTTCGTCGTCGGCCGCAGTGCGGATACGCTCGCCAACCTGCCGCACACGGTCTTCGGCCAGGCCATCAAGGATCTGGGCGCGCTCCTGGCGCGGGTCGTGCCGAACCTCATGGTCTACGCTCCACCCCGTTCATTGCTGACGGGCGAGGCCGTCGGTACCCCGCTGGGTCAGTACACGCTGATGGCCGTGGGCCACGCCGTGCTCTGGTGCGCCGGGCTGCTCGCCGTGTCGAGCCTGGTCTTCTCTCGAAGGGATTTTCACTGATGCGCGCGGCGCTACGGCGCGGGGTCCTCGGCGCGCTCGTCGCGACGCTGGTGGGCGGCGCGCTCGTCGGGCGGGTCGTCGCGGAGAGCCGCGCCGAGCTCGTCGTCAGCGATGCCGCGTTCGACCAGGGGGAGCTTCGGGCCAGCGTCGTCCATGCGCGGCGCGCCGCGACGCTCGCCCCGCGCCTGCTGCCGGAGCAGAAGAGGGCCCGTGCGCGGCTCCTCGCCATCGCCGTCGGCGCAGAGGCGAAGGGGGAGCATGACGTCGCGCGCCTGGCATGGCGCTCGATTCGCGGGGTGATCCTCGAGACGCGCACGATCGGTCTCCTCGATCAGGCGGAGCTCGAGGTCGCGAACGACGCGCTCGCACGGCTCGCGGTCGTCGACGCTGCGCCGGAGCGCGCGGCGCCCATGAAGGCTCGCTTCGCGGAGTTGCTCGCGCGGGACGACGCGCCCCGGTCGGAGTGGGGGGCCCTGCTCGCCCTGGGCGTCGTCCTCGCGATGACGGGCCTCGGGTGGGTGGCGGCGCGAGGCCTCACGGCGGACGGGCGCTGGGTCGCGAGGCCGCTCGCTCTGGGCCTCGCGGGTACCGTCGCCGGGACGCTGCTGTGGACCATCGCCCTGTGGCAGGCATGATGGGCCCGTGACGTCGCGGACCCTCTCGCTCGCTGCGGCCCGGGACCGATTCTTCGAGCACCTCGCCCTGGAGCGGCATGCTCCACCGAACACCGTCGCCGCCTACCGGCGTGACCTCACGCAGCTGGCGCACCATCTCGAGGAGCGCCTTGGACGCCCGCCCAGCGTGGAGGACGTGCACAAGCTCGCCCTGCGCACCTGGCTGGCGAGCCTCGCCGATGGGCGGACGCCGCGGACCGTCAGCCGGAAGCTCAGCGCGGTTCGAGCGCTGTTTCGGTTCCTGCAGCGCACCGGGTGCGTGGTGGAGAACCCCGGGGAGGCGCTGGCGAGCCCCAAGGTCCGCCGCCGTCTGCCGCGCTTCCTCGACGCCGAGGCCGCGGAACGGGTGGTGCGCGCGCCAACCGCGGACGATGGGCCGGGTGGTTCGGCGCCCGAGCGCCTCCGCGACGCCGCCATCCTCGAGCTGCTCTACGGATCGGGCGTGCGCGTGGGAGAGCTGGTTGGACTCGACGTCGAGCGCGTGTCCATCGAGCAGGCGACGGCGCGCGTCATCGGGAAGGGCGACAAGGAGCGGGTCGTTCCGCTCGGGAGGCCGACCTGCGTGGCGCTCGCCGGCTACCTCCGCGTCCGGGGGCAGCTCGCCGCCCCGGGGCGTCCACCCGACGCGCAGGCCCTCTTCGTGAGCCGCCGCGGTCGCCGTCTCGGCGCGCGGTGGGTGCAGCGCCTCGTGAAGCGATACGGCGCGCTCGGCGCCGGTCGAAGCGACCTGCACCCCCACGCCCTGCGCCACTCCTGCGCGACGCACATGCTCGAGGGCGGCGCCGATCTGCGCGTCATCCAGGAACTCCTCGGGCACGCCTCGCTGGGAACCACCGAGCAGTACACGCACGTTACGCTCGAGAAGCTGTTCGCGGTATACGACCGGGCGCACCCGCTCGCGAAGGCGAGTGCGCCCCACGGAGATGGCGAGGACTGACCAGAGTTCCGGCGACATGCCACGAGCCCCTGCCGGCGCAGGCGCGCGCGGGGCTCGCGTGCTCGTTGGCGCGACGATCGGCGGCCTGGCCGCCGCCGGCTGTGACGCGCACTGGGCGCGAGCGGCGCTCGACGACGCACCTCCTGCGTTCTCCGTCTGGCTCGCGACGGCCGGGCTGACCGTACCGCTCAGCGTCGCGCTCGGCGTTGCGGTCGCCGTCGCCGTGGTCGTGCTGCACCCGACGGCGGAACCTTCGCCCCGTGGGTTCGACCGCGCGCTGCGCGCCCGCGGCGGGGAGCCCACCGGCGCCTGGCTCGCCGCGCTGGGGCCGCCCGCGGTGGCCGTCTGGCTGGTGGGTGCCGCTCACGCGGCATTCGTGCCCCTGTCGTCGTCGGCGGGCTCGCGAGGGTCGGGCGTCGTCATGGCGCTGGGCCTGTCGCTGACCGGCCTGGGCGTCGCCATCGTGGCGGCCGCCGCGGCTCGCGCAGCGGCCAAGCGCTGGCCGGCGGAGCGCTCACCGTCGCTCATGGGGCTAGCCGGTGTGGCCGTCGCCGCGGCCATCGTCGCGTTCGGCGTCGCGACCGGTGACACCAGTGGCACCCGTGGCCTCGCCGGTATCCTCGGCGTCCTGAAGCGACCGGAGCTGGATCTCCGCGCGCCGGGGCTCATCGTCCTGATGTCGGCCGCGGCCTATCTCGCACCAGCGGCGCTGGCGAGGCTCCCCGCGCTCGCGGCGGCCGCCGGCGCGCTGCTCCCCGTCGGCCTGGTGTGGCACGCCGCCCACTCGGGCCTCGACCAGCGCCGCGTGGCGAACGCCATAGAGCGATCGGCGCCGCTCGCGAAGCGATTGGTGGGGCCGTTCCGCAAGCTCGGCGACGCCGACGGCGATGGGGTGAGCAGGCTCTTCGGTGGGGGCGACTGCGACGACGCGAACGCCGCGGTCCATCCCGGTGCGGAGGACGTGCCCGGCAACGGCGTCGACGAGGACTGCTCCGGGGCCGACGACGTCGCGGTGTCGCTCGCCACCCAGCCGAAGGAGGCGCCGAAGGACGCCCGCGCCTGGGTGGACGAGAACCTGCCGGCGAAGGCGAACGTACTCCTCATCACCGTCGATACCCTTCGGTACGACCTGGGCTACATGGGGTACGAGCGCAACGTCTCTCCCAACATCGATGCCCTGGCGAAGCGGAGCGTCGTCTTCGAGAACGCCTACTCCCTGGCGTCCTACACCGGCAAGAGCATCGGCCCGATGCTCATCGGAAAGTACACGAGCGAGACGCATCGGGGCTGGTCCCACTTCAACACCTTCGGGAAGGAGGAGACGTTCGTCCAGGAGCGCGCACGCGCGGCGGGAGTTCGCACCGTGAGCGTCCAGGGGCACTGGTACTTCAAGGAGAACACGGGCCTCGGGAGGGGCTTCGACGTTCTCGACCTCTCCGCGGCGCCGAAGGTGCTTCAGCTCGAGGGCGACAGGACCGTGAACAGCGACAAGCTGACGGATGCGGCCATCGCCCAGCTCTCGGATCCGACGAACGCAGGCAAGCAGTTCTTCATGTGGGTTCACTATCTCGATCCGCATGCGGAGTACGTGAAGCACGATGCGTTCGACTTCGGCGCCGGGAATCGCGAGCGCTACGACGGTGAGGTGGCGTTCACGGATCATCACATCGGGCGTCTGCTCGACTTCGTCGCGAAGCAGGCGTTCGCGGCGCGAACGGCCATCCTCCTCACGAGCGATCACGGAGAGGCCTTCGGTGAGCACGGCCTCATCCGCCACGGCTTCGAGATCTGGGAGGAGCTGGTGCGCGTCCCGCTGATCGTTCACGTGCCCGGGGCACGACCGGGCCGTATCCCCCAGCGGCGCGGCGCCGTGGACGTGGTCCCCACGATCCTGGACGTCCTGCGAGTGTCGCCGCCGTCGGGGGAGGGGAAGGACTTCGTCTCGGGTCAGAGTCTGCTGCTCGACGCCATGGGGCCCCCCGGCCACGAGCCCGAGGCGCGCATCGTGTTCGTGGACATGTCCGCCGGGCCGAACAACGCGGACCGGCAGGCGTTCATCGAGGGCGATCTCAAGCTCATCGCGAGCGGTGGGCGCCCCCTGGGCCTCTACGACCTGGCGAAGGACCCCGGCGAGAAGCGCGATCTGCTCGACGGGGACGAGCCGAAGGGGACGATTCTTCCGCGATTCAAGGCGTTTCGGCGCTCGCTCAAGACGGTGGAAGTGAGACGTTGAGGTCCGCGCTCGCGGGGCTCGGTGCCCGTTCACTCGCGCGGTGCGCGCGCCCGACTACTCTACGCCGCGCCATGCCGCCGACCGTACTCGTCGTCGCCCTCTTCGTGCTCGGACTCTCCTCGTGCCGCGGGGGCAACTCGCCGCCCGGACCCCCTGCAGGGACGGCGCCCGTTCCGCCTGCCCCGCAGCCCTTGGCGTCCGGCGCACCAGCGGCGGTTCCGGTGGCACCGCTCGGTTCGGGCGCCCTCATCGAGGACGAAAGGAATACCATCGCCGTGTTCCGAAAGGCCGCCGCATCGGTCGTGTTCGTCACCCAGCGGCGAGTCGTGGTGGACTGGTTTGCGGGGCGCGCGGAGGAGGTCCCAGCGGGATCCGGCTCCGGGTTCATCTGGGACTCTGCGGGTCACATCGTGACGAACTTCCACGTCGTGCAGGGAGCGCGCTCGCTCTCCGTGACGCTGTACGACCAGAAGACGTACGATGCCGTCGTCGTCGGTGCGGAACCTCGCAAGGACGTGGCCGTCCTTCGTGTGAAGGCGCCGGCGTCCACTCTGGTGCCCCTCGAGGTCGCGGCCGGCGCGCGGTCGCTCGAGGTGGGCCAGAAGGCGATCGCCATCGGTAACCCCTTCGGCCTCGACCATACGCTCACCACCGGCGTCGTCAGTGCGCTGGGAAGGGAGGTGCAGGGCGTGGGCGGCGTGACCATCCGCGACATGATCCAGACGGACGCGGCCATCAATCCAGGCAACTCCGGGGGGCCGCTCCTCGATTCGTCGGGTCGCCTCATCGGCATGAACACGATGATCTTCAGCCGCAGCGGCGCCTCGGCGGGGATCGGCTTCGCCGTGCCGGCGGCCACGATCGCGCGGGTCGTCCCCCAGCTCGTGAAGTTCGGGCGCGTGCGACAGGTGGGGCTCGGGATCCAGATCGATCCGATGGGCCGCCTCGAGCGACGGCTCGGTCTGCGGGGGGTCGTCGTGCTGGGGACCACGGAGAACGGCCCCGCGGCGAAGGTCGGTCTGCGCGGGATCCAGCGGACTCCCGACGGGATGACCCTTGGTGACGTCATCGTCAAGATCGGCGACACGCGGGTCGAGGACTACGACGACCTCTACAACGCGCTCGACACGAAGAACGCCGGTGATCGCGTCAGGGTAGAGGTGGCGCGCGAGAAGGGGACCCACACCGTCGAGATGGAGCTCGTGCTGATCGATCCCGCCGCCGGTTCGCCCTGAAGCGGATCGCGGCCTCAGCCGAACAGCGCCGCCAGCGCGTCCGGTGCTCCGAGGAGGCCCGGCAGGCCGCCCGTGTGGATGAAGAGTGTGCGCCGCGGGCGGTCACCGCTTCTGGCCAGGCCGAACAGCGCCTTGCCCGAGTACACGGGGTCGAGCACGAGGCCGGTGCGCCGCGCCACCTCGGCGATGAACGCGAGCTGCTCCTGGCTCGCCACGCCGTACGCGGGCCCCTTGTGCTCGTCGTGGATCTCCAGACCTTCGAGGTTGGCCGGCAGCGTCGCGTCGTGCGCGCGCGCCTCCGTGGCGATGCGCTCCGCGACGGCGGCGAAGTACGCGCGGTCGTCGCAGACCGCCATGGCCAGCGTCCTCGTCGCGACGCGGTGCAAGCGCGCCCCCAGGGCGATGCCGGTCGCGGATCCCCCCGAGCCGCACGCGATGACCACGGCGTCGTAGGGCTCCGGGCCGCCGCCCAGGCCGACGTCCAGCTGGGCGCGGACCTCGCGCATGGCCTCGACGTAGCCGAGCGCACCCAGGCCGTTCGACCCACCCTCGGGGATGACGTAGGCGCGGCCGCCGTCACGGCCGATCTCCGCGGCGCGAGCCTGCATGATGTCCGCGCGCGAGCGGTACGCCGCGTGGTCGATGAACGTCACACGCGCGCCCGCGAGCCTGTCGAGCAGGAGGTTCCCGATCAGCGGCTGGGGGGCCGCCGGCTCCTTCGCTCGCAGGAACAGGTCACACCCGAGGCCGAGGCGTGCGGCCAGCAGCGCGGTGGCTCGAGCGTGGTTGGACTGTACGGCTCCGCACGTGATGACGCGGGTCGCGCCGACGTCCAGGGCATCCGCGAGCAGGTACTCGAGCTTCCGGACCTTGTTCCCGCTCTCGGCGCCCGCGGTGCAGTCGTCGCGCTTGACCCAGACGCGCGTCCCCACGAGGTCGTCCAGGGCGTCGTGGCGCCACAGCGGCGTGGGGAGGTGGCCGAGAGCGAGCCGGCGCGCCACGTCAGGCTACCGTCACGAGTCGCGCTCCGCCCTCCACGGCATCGCCCGGAGCGACGTGGATGGACTTCACGACGCCGCTCCGCTCCGCGCGGAGCTCGTTCTCCATCTTCATCGCCTCCACGACGACCAGCGGGGCGCCCACCTCCACCTCGGCGCCCTCCGCGACGAGCACCTTGACCACGCGACCCGGCATCGGGCTGAGGACGGTGCCCGAGCCTCTGCCGCCGCCGCCGGACCGGAGCGTCCCGGTTGCACGCATGCGCTCGCTCTCGCACGAAACCGGCGCTCGGCGTCCGCTCGCGTAGGCGGTCTGCGTGGGGGGCGATCCGTCGAGGAGCACGTCCACGACGCGTCCCCCGATCCGCACCACGAGCGACCCGCCGCTCGTTCGCGCGTCGACCTCGAGGGGAGACTCGGCGGTGCCGTCCTCCTGGATCCTGCGGGCCGTGCAGCCGCCATCGGGACGATCCTCGACCTCGATGACGGCGTCCGTGCCGTCCAGGGTGACGTAGTAGCGCATCGGCGACGCGCGACGCTAGTGCCTCGCGAAGAGGCGCGCAACTCTACGTGCGGGGGCCGACGCGGGGTCGAGTCCGATGCGCCGGCGCGTGGTGGCGTCCGGACTACTTCGGTAGCTCGCTGAAGGTCACGAAGCTGCACGCGGCGTTGCCCCGAGGGCGTGCGAGGCACTGGTGGGTGGCAGGGTGCGACAGGTAGAAGAGGTCCGATCCGCTCGTCGCGAAGAAGCGCGCGATGAGGTGGATGAGGTACGTGTCGATGGGGAAGTTGTCGCACGGGTTTCCGACGAAGAAGCCGTGCTCGCCCCGCGGGAAGATGTAGCCGTTCAGTGCGGCGACCACCCGACGATCGGCCTTCCAGCCGCCGGCGTCGGACCCGTAGGGCCGGCCCGCGAGGCGCGGCTCCCACACGCTCTCGGGGTCGTCTGGAGATGCCGGCGTCGCGATGCGCGCGAGTCGAAGCGGAACGGCCGCCTCCAGCTCTCCGTGCAGCGCCTGGCCCTGATCGAGCACGTCGGCGTCCACCAGGTACTGCTCGCAGTCGGACTCGGGAATCGGCCGTAGCACGCAGCGCCCGTCGCCGTTGCAGCTCTGGCCGCCCAGACAATCGCCGTCGCTGGTGCAGAAGCGGTGACACTCGTCCGTGGCGGGGGTGACGGGGACCTCGTTCGGGAGGCACGAGCCGGGCGCCGGCGGATGGCGGCGCAGGCGGTTGATGCCCTCGAAGACGTGGTTCACGACGAGGAACCGGTTCGGCGTCATCCCGATCTCCGCGTACAGCTCCTGCGGCGTCACGTAGTCGGCCAGGGCGGGGTAGCGCTCCGCGGCATCGGGACGAAGGAACGGAAGCGCGCCCGCCGCGCGCGCCATCGCGTAGCCGGAGTTCAGGGGCACGTTCATGTCGCCCGTGGTGACGAGGTTCAAGAGGCCCTTTGCCGGCTGCGGATCGCCGTCGGGGTTCATCATCGGCCGCAGTGCGAAGTACGGCGCCATGTTGATGGGATCTCCCGGATCCACCACGTTTCCGGCCAGGTTCATGAAGCGGCGGAGCGCCGGGGTCTGGCGAATGTGCCCGAACCCCTCCGCGATGGCGACGAGGCGCGCGCCGGCCTCGTAGTAGGTGTCCTGGAACTTCGCGCACCCGCGCTCCGCGTTGCACCCGACCTCGCCCGACTTCGGGTCGAGAAACCCTCTGGGCACCAGGCCATCTCCGAACTCGTCCACGAGCGTGAGCCGCTTCGCGCCGGGCGCGATGTTGCAGCCTTCCTCCCACTCGTACGTGTCCACGGCGTCCGGCGCGTCGAAGAACTGCAGCTCCACGCGGTGACCCACGTTGGAGGGCAGCCCGATTCGAAAGCGTCCGTCCGGCTCCACGCGACCGCACCGGCGCTCGCCGTTGTCCAGGTTGTTCACCAGCACCGTTCCGCCGGATTCGCCCCCCAGAGCCTCGGGATCGAGGCAATGAAACTCGACCTCCTGGTCGGAGTTGACGTTCAGCACCACGAACCGGAGGCTGACCTGGCCCTCGGAGCACACCGTCTGGTCGTCGGCGAGCTGCGCCCGCGGCACTCCTGCGAGGATGGGTCCGAAGTTTCGCAGGTAGATGCCTTCGAAGGCCCCGCCCTGGAACGTCCGCGTGCCGACGTCGAGGAGCCCGCCGGAGCCCGCCGTGGGGGCTGCCGCGACGACGTTCTCGTCCAGGGCCGCTGCGAACGGCGAAAGGATGCCGCCGAGCGACTGCCCCCAGGCGTAGTACTCGCTGTCGGGCCCGCCCACGTCCGCGGTACCGTCCGAGTCGAAGTCCCCCAGCACCTCGTCGAGCTGGCCGTTCTGGTCGTAGTCCTGGTTCGTGGTTCGCGTGCCAAAGGCCTTGAGCGAGCGGAGGATCGCGAGCGAGTCGATGGCGCTCTGACGGACCACGTCGCGGGTGTGGAAGAGATAGCTGGTCCAGTAGTCGCCGCCGGAGTCCAGTCCGCCGTCCCGGTTCAGGTCGCGCTGCCTACCGCTGAGCAGCGCGTCGCCGAACGGCGCCTGGCACGAGCCGGTGAAGAGCAGCGTGGCGAGCTGCTTCTCGGTCTCCGCGAGGTCGAGGCCGTGGAACGTCGCGTTCCAGCCGAGGGATGCGATCCCCTGCCGGGCGAGCTCGCCGGCGAACCCCAGGTGTTCGATCATGCTGCTGGTGTACCCGTGTCCGTACATCGACACCGGGAACGGCTGGGAGTGGCCGGGGCGCTCTCTCGGCACGGCGAGCATGAACTGAACCTCGTCGAGCGTGACTTCGCCCTCGCCGTCCTTGTAGTCGAGCTCGAAGGAGGCGTTGGGATCCCCCCCCTTGGCGCCGCCGGCGATGACGAACGGTGTCTTGACCGAGCCGATGACCAGGTGGCTGATCTCGTCGAAGCTCGAGGTGAGCGTGTCGAGCGTGGGGCCGTCGAACCCGAAGGCCTGGCTCGCGACCTCGCGGAGCAGACCGCGAACGAGGTCGAAGTCGACGCGGTAGTAGCGCTCCAGGCGCCCCTGGCAGAGGGGGCGATCGTGCCAGTCGGGCTTCTCCTCGGCGCCGTCGGCGATCTGCTGCTTCGTCAAGAAGCCGCTCGCCCGGCTCATGGTGGGCTCCACGGGGAGCATCTTGGCCAGGTGCGCGAAGGGACCCTTGCCGTACATGCCGTCGCGCAGCAGCACGAGATCCTCGACGACGGGCTGCGTGGTGAACGACCACATGAACGCGACGTGCTCGAGCCCGGTTCCGCCGAGACTGCCGTAGTAGCTGGCGAGATCGGGGTTCTCGAGGTGCTTCTTCAGTCGCTTGACCGCCGTCTCCTCGCGCGGGTGGTGCACGTAGTCGAACGGCGACTTGACGGGGCGTCCGTCGTAGTCGACCAGACGGTCGGTGACCACCACGGCGTACCGCGTCTTCTCCTCGAGCGGCACGAGGGGGCGGATGATCATCGTGTCCGTCTCGCGCTCGTACCAGCTCAGGAGCTGATCGGTGACGCACTGATCGCGCTGGATCTCGAGCTTGCCGCAGTCGGTTCCCGCGCCGCCGTAGCAGCGCGCCACGTCCACCTGGGAGGGGCAGGAGCCGAAGTTGCCCGGAGCGCCACGAGGGTCGAGCAGGTTCGGACGGTCGATGACGCCGTCGAAGTCCATGTCGAAGGCGGGGTCGTAGGCGAGGCGCTTCGGATCGTGCCGACCCGTGTCCGGGTCGATCGTCTCGTCGGCGGTGTCGTAGAGCAGGTTCTGCTCGAACAATCGCGTGTCGTTGCGCCAGTACTTCGCCTTTTCCCGGATGACGTACTGGAAGGCCCCCTCGCCGATGTCGAGCACCGCGGGGACGCCGGTGTCGAGGTTCACCAGGTAGATGACGTCGTCCGCCAGCTCGTAGTCGTCGCCCTGGTGGCGCTCGATCACGTTCTCCAGGTTCACGGCGGGCCGAGCGTCCTTCCCGTCGCGGCGGTCGAACGCGACCGTGATGGCGCTGTACGTGCCCCAGCCTTCGAGGGTGTCGAACTTCCGCCGCGCGGTCTCCTCGATGCTCGTCGGCGCGACGATGCTGGCGTTCACGCGAAGGCCCGTGCGGCTCGTCGGGTCCGGCCACATCGCCACGTCGTTGGGCAGCGGCACCTCCGGCAACGGGCGATGGTACAGATCGAAGCGGATGGTGTTGCCGGGGCCGCTCGGCGTTCGCTTGCTGTCCGGCAGCTCGTCGAAGGAGCACGCGAGGGACGAGAAGCCGAGGAGCAGAACGCCGGTCGTCGCTTTCATGCGCGGAGCTTACCGAAAATCCATCCGACGGGTGCCCGCTCGTGCGTGGGGCGCGCGCTTTCTCCGAGCGTAGGGGGCCTCGGCCCGGGGGACGGAGGCGTCAGTACTGGAGCCCGAGGCGCCCCATGCCCAGCCACTGGGTGGCGAGCTCGGTCTTCGCGCCGGACGGGCTCACGCCGTCGAAGGCGGACCCCGGGAACAGAACGCCGCCCTGCGCGCCCATCTGCAGCGTCATGCCGGCGCCGAGGCTCAGGCGATACTCCGCGCCGCCGTCGAGCTCGAGGCCGAGATCGTGTCCTCGGGGGTCGCCGCCGTCGTAGTTCGCGAAGCGTCCCGTGGTGGTCGTCTGAACGGGGTCGACGAAGTCGGCGGTGGTCTGCGCCACCAGCACGGCGGCCTTGAGGTCCAGCTCGCGGACGGGGCGCACCACCACGCTCGGGTAGACGTAGGTGGCGCCGAAGATTCCGCCGTCCGAGGGGAGGAACTGCAGGCCGGGGTTCGGGCGGTTCGTGAGGTCGGGGTCGCGGGCGATGTTCGCCGACCGCGCCGTCTTCCAGGCCAGGACCTCGTCGAAGAGCAGGAGGCCGACGTTGTGGTTCGGGTCCATCGTGAACCGCTTCGTCGTCCCGTCGTTCGGGTTCGCGTCCCCCGAGGCCCATCCCCACTCGAGGCCCACCGAGAGATCGCCCCAGCGGTCGTCGCCGGCGCCCGTCGTCGTGGTGAACCCGAGCTGGAGCACCGCGCCCAGGGCCCGGATCTTCTCCCTCTCGTTCGCGCGCGTCAGCTCCGTCGTGCGGAAGATGTCCGTCTCGCCGAAGATGTACGCGACCTCGTAGCCGCCGTGGACGTGGCCCCGCGTTCCGGGGATCTTCGCGTGGAACTCGCCGGAAGAGTCGAGCGCGAACACGTCGAGGGTCTCGTCGAACTTCTCGCTCGCCGCAGCGGGGAGGCCCGCCGTGCGCGCCTCCTGCGTCTGGTGCCGGACGACGCCGTACACGCCGATCATGTTGGCCGCGGTGTCGCGGTAGGGGTCGGGATCACGGTCGCGCCAGAAGGCCGCGAGAACGCCCTGGTAGGCCTTCTCGTCGTCGCGCAGATCGGCCGTGCGGTCCGTGAAGACGACGTCGCCAGCGAGCGCGACGGTCACCTTCGAGTCGCGACCGGCGGGCTTGGTCGCGAACAGGACGCGCTCGACGATGGAACCACGAGCGTAGTCGCCGAACAGCGACGGGCGGTCCCCGTCGTTCGCGACGATGCCCAGGCCCCAGTGAGAGGGCTGCTGCCCGATGCGCAGGACGCCCACCGGCGACTGCCAGGCCAGGTAGAGCCAGCGTGGCGCTACCCGAAGTCCATCCTTCTCGGCGTAGGGCTCGGTGGCGGAGGTGACGAGCTGCGTCTCCTGACCAGCGAAGAACCCGTACGGCGCGTCGATCTGACCGACCAGCTCCACCGTCTTGCCGAAATGGAATCGCGGCGTGATCCGCAGCCAGTGCGTGACGCGCGTATCCTGCCCCAGGGACGCCGTCGAAGGATCGAACCTGAACTGCTTCAGTGGCGTGTTCGTGAACCGGGTGAGACGAAGCTGGTACTCCCCGTGAACCTGCGCGGACATCTGGCCCGCCTTCGGTTCGGTGAGCGGCGTCCGCCCGGTGTCCAGAATGAAGCGCTGCCGCAGCTCCGTCCCCGCGGCTTCGTCCGATGGCGGAGGCGGGGGAGGCGGTGCTGCAGCAAGGCTCCGATCCGGTTCCGCCCCGGCGGATGGCGCCGCGGGCGCCGCCGCGGTCGGCGCGGCTTCGGCCGGAGCGGGCTCTACCGTCGCCGCGGGCGCGGGCGCCGCGGGCGGAGCGGGCGCAGTGGGAG
>CAZARU010000090.1:0-28332 GCA_964487605.1 uncultured Polyangiaceae bacterium | reverse complement strand
CACCGACGCCACCGACGCCACCGACGCCACCGACGCCACCGACGCCACCGACGCCGCTCGTCCCGGACGTTCCCGCGCTCGAAGTGCCGCCGGCACCTCCGGATCCGCCCGTCGAGCTCTCCTCGCCGGAGCAGCTCGCGACCAGCCCTGCCGACAGCGCCAGGGCCACCCACCTCACCGTCGTGTCATTCATCCCGCCAGCCTATCCGCACCCGTCGTCGCCCACCAGCGGACGTCGGTGTCGTGAGCCGTGCGGACAGGGCTGTCCCGCGCGGCACCGGTGCGACGGTGGGTGGAAGCGACGTCCTCGGTCACTCCGCCGCGGCGCCGGAGCGGCCCGCGACCTCGAGATCGACGCCGTCCGATCCTGCGACGACCCGTACGACGTCACCCACACCGACGTCGCCCACGAGGATGCGCTCCGCGAGGGGCGCCTCGACCAGCCGCGCGATGGCACGCTTCATCGGGCGCGCGCCGAGGGACGGATCGAAACCGCCGGCGTCGAGGAGGCGCTCGATGGCGGCCGGCTCCACCCGCAGCGTCGCGCCGCGGGCCTCGGTCAGGCGACGGCTCACGTCGTCCAGCAGCCGGCGCGCAATCTGACGGACGGCCTCGCGATCGAGGGGCGTGAACACCAGCGTCTCGTCGATGCGGTTGTACATCTCGGGCGCCAGCGTCTTGCGCGCAGCGGCGACGATCCGGTCCTCGACCTCGTCCGCCGGCGCGTCGTCGGCGCCGAAGCCCACCCGACGCTTCTGGGGCGTCGCCTCGTCAGCGCCGATGTTGGACGTCATCACGATGACGGCGTTGGTGAAGTCCACCGTGCGTCCACGGCCGTCGGTGAGTCGCCCTTCGTCGAAGACCGCGAGGAACGTCTCGAGCACCTCGGGGTGAGCCTTCTCGATCTCGTCGAGGAGCACGACCTGGTACGGTCGCCTTCGGACGGCTTCGGTGAGCTGCCCACCGGCCTCGTGCCCCACGTAGCCCGGCGGCGCGCCGATGAGGCGCGACACGGAGTGCGCCTCGCTGAACTCCGACAGGTCGATGCGTGTCATCGCGGACTCGGAGAAGAACAGCGCTTCGGCGATCGCCTTCGCGGTCTCGGTCTTTCCCACGCCGGTGGGGCCGAGCAGCAGGAACGTCCCGATGGGACGCGACCCGCCCAGGCCCGCGGCATTTCGACGCAGGATGCGCGCGATGCGACGAAGGGGGCGCTCGTGACCGATCACGCGATCGGCGAGCAGCTCTTCGAGACCGAGCATGCGATCGCGATCGGTCTCGAGCAGCCGCTCCACCGGAACGTCCGCCGCGTCGGCGACGACCTCGGCCACGCTCTCGGGATCGACGACGCTTCCGCCGCGGCGGCGTACGCGGGCGCCGGCCAGATCGACGATGGACACCGCCTTGTCGGGCAGCGCGCGGCCCGGGAGGTAACGGACGGACCACGCCACCGCGAGGGCGAGCGCTTCCTCCTCGTAGGCAACGCCGTGGTGCTCCGAGAGCGCGGGCGCGAGCGCGTCGAGCACCAGGTACGCGTCCTCGCGGCTGGGTTCGTCGATCTCTATCGTGGAGAATCGTCGCGCGAGGGCAGGGTCGGCGTCGAAGACCTTCTTCAGCTCCTCGGCCGTGGTCGCGCCGATGCACGGGAGCTCGCCCTTCGCGAGCGCCACCTTCAGCTCACCGCTGAGCTCCTCTGCGGCGTCGCCGCTGAAGAGCTGGTGCACCTCGTCGAAGAACACGACGACTCGCCCTTCGGACTGCGCGACCTCCTTGCGAATCATCGCCATGCGCTGCGCGAGGGCACCGCGCACCCCCGTACCGGCGATCAGATCCGAGACGGGGATCTCGACCAGGATGCGATCGTCGAGGGACACCACGTCCTGGGCGCCGGCGATGCGAAGCGCCATGCCGCGCACGACGCTCGTCTTGCCCACGCCGGCCGCGCCCACGAGGACGGGGTTGTTCCCCTGTCGCTTCGCGAGCACGTCGAGGGCGAGCTCGATCTCCTTCTCGCGTCCCACCACCGGCTCGAGGGTGCCGGTCGCGGCGGCGAGGGTCAGGTTCCTGCCGAGCTCGACGAGCGTCGGGTACCGCTTGGGCTCGAGGTCGAATCGCGCGGCGGCGCTCGGGCGAGCGCGGCGCACCGAGGGTCCCTTCGCCGAGACCTTCACCTCCTGCGCCTCGGCGAGCGCTTCCTCCCCGGACGGCGCAGACGGCGCGGACGGTTCGTCGGGTTCGGGCTCGACGGCGTGTCGCTCGGGGGGCGGGAAGATGGGGATGGCCACGCCCGACCGCTTCGACGCGGTCGCCTGCCGTCCCACGGCGTCCGTCTCGCGGCGCGAGACGATGCGACGCCGTCCGACGAGGCCGAGCCCCACGTTCATGGCACGCAGCCGCAGCTTGGCGACGTCCACGCCGCACTGCTCGAGCGCCTTGCGCGCCGCGAAGCCCGACTCGCTGAGCAGCGCGACGAGCAGGTGCACGGAGAGCGGCTCGGGGGCGCGCGTCCTCGCCGCGACCTCGCGCGCGCGCTGTCCCGCTCGCCGGAGCGGATCGTCGAGCTCGTCGGTGGACGCGCGCGCGGCAGACAGGAGGCGATCGTCGGTCAGGCCGAGGTCGAGGAGCAGATCCGCGGCCGAGCTGGGCTCCGAGACCATGGCCGCCAGCAGGTGAGCGCTGGTGACTCGCTCCTTGCGTCCCTTGGCCAGGGACTCGGCAAGCTTTCGCAGGGTGACGAGCTCGGGATCCGACGGCATCTCGAGGGGGCCTCCAAGGGATGGCCCACCCTTCGCATCCGATGGAAATTCGGCCAAGTTTTCCCGGCGTCGCAGCCCATCAGGGCCCGTCCGCGCCCGCCGGGTGCACCACGCGCCCGGTCCGCGCGTCGTGGACGGTCAGCGTGCCGGGCCCGCCGACCGCCACCCACCGCCCATCGGGCGAGACCGCCAGGTGACGCTCGCGAGTCTCTTCCTCGAGCCAGCCCGCCGTTCCGAAGGTCCCGGCGGCCGGTTCTCCGATGCCGACCTCGCACAGGCGCGCGCCCTTCGTGTCGAAGGTGGCGAGCTTCCAGCGAAGCCCGCCGTCGTCGCGCGGCTCGGTGCGCAGCACCGCCAGAACGCGGCCTCCTGCGACGTCGAACGCGCCGCGGCCGAGGTCGAGCTCTCGGACGCGACGCACCGAACGGCCCAGTGAGACGAGCCACGCCACGGAGCCTTCGAAGACGAGCCAGGCGCGATCGATACGATCCGCGGGCAGGACTCGAAGGGGAGCCGAAGGCGCGTCGCGCAGCGCGAGGTCGCGCCGCTTGCCGCCGGGATACTCGTGCGCGAGCGCGCCATCACCCGTGAAGAGCAGCGCGCCATCGGCGAGCTGGCCCACTCCCGCGCCGACCGCCGCCTCCACGGCGACGTTCCGCAGCGGGGGCGCCACGAGCGCGTCACTCGGTTCGAGGCCGTACTCGTAGAGCAACGCACCGAGCTGAAGCGCCCAGAACGTTCGCGCGCCTCGCGGGTCGAAGAAGAGCTGGGTCCCAGGGAACACGCTCGGGGCCGGCGCGAAGGTGGGGCTCTGCTCGTCGTGCTCGAGCGCCGCGAGCCGGGCACGCCCCACCAGGACCAGGCTACCGTCGCGCAGCGCGACCACGCGACGCGGCTCCTCGAGCGGCACCGTGATGGTCGGAGACCACTCGGGGACGGCCAGGACGAAGACAGTGCCCTCCCCGATCCGCGCCAGACGTCCGCGGCCGAAGGCGAGCTGCTGGGTGGGCGCACGCCGGAGCTCGAGGCCGAGCTTCGCACGGGTGGGACGCGCGTCGTCGGGAACACCCGCGGAAGCAGCGTCGCTGGGCGGCGGACTGGCAGCATCGCTCTGGACCGACCGCGGCGGCTCCTCGGAGGGCCGCTCCGGGGGATCGCGATCGGAGTTGCACGCCACGAGCAGGAGGAGCGCGACCGCGCATCGCATCGCCGCATTGTACGCGTCGGTAGTGCGCCGGCACGTTCCGAGCTAAGAGCTCCCCGTGCTGCGGTTCGTGCGGGTGCTGCGTCGCTCGACGACGTTCGTCGCGGTGTCGAGCGTGGCGTTCGGGACCGCCTGCGCCAAGGTGGACGACTGCCGAAGGACGGCTCGCACCGTCAACGCGGCCGTCACGGAGATCGAGGCGGTGCGCGCCGACGGGCTGGACGTGCGCGAGGTGCAGGGGATCGCGGCGCGCTACGAGCTGCTGGCGGACGAGATCAAGGCGCTGGGCATCGGGACGCCGCGCATCGCCCGCCTCACCGAGGAGTACGAGACGCTGTACCGGCGAGCGTCCCGGGGCGCGCGCGCCATGGCGGAGGCACAGACCGCCGAGAACGAGCGCGCGCTGGTGCAGAATCGTCGTGAGCTCGAGCGCGTGGTCGCGCAGGAGAGGGTCCTGGCCGTCCGGTTCAACGCGGTCTGCGAGGCACCCTGACGCTCACCGCTTCTTTCGCGGCGGGCGCGGCACCTTGCGCTCCTTCGTCCCCACGGTCACCCGCCCCCACGCGTACGCGACGAGCACGCGGAACTGGCCGAGATCATCCCCCGCAAACAGCCAGAGGTCGCGCGGGTCACCGTCGAGGTGGACCGTGGGCGCCCAGTGGCCGCTCCCGGCCCAGGCGAGCAGATCGAGATCGTCGCGCACCTCTCGAGCGACCAGCAGGAGGCACGATGGCTTCTTCGCGAGGCCTGCGCAGCCGCCGAACACGACGAGCTCCTCGTTGCCGATGGGACGCCAGAGCCAGACACGATCGACGACGAAGTCGTCCTTCGTGGTGAGCGTCGCCAGCGCGTCCGCGGGGACCAGGGCCGTGAGCCGCCGCGAGAGCTCTCGATCCACGGTGTCCTTCGGCTCGAGCTTGCGACCGCGATGGACGGTGAGGGAGACCTCCTCGGGGTCGTCCTTCCCGATGCAGCATCGAAACCCGATGGTGCCGTCCTTGGCATCCGGGGAACGCGGCTTCGCGTTCGCACAGCGACCCGCGATCTCCCCCGCGACGGCGTTGCCGCCGCGGAGGGTTGCTCGCCCGTCGGTGGTGCCGCGTCCCCAGTCGCTGCGCGTCCATTCCCACACGCCACCGTGCAGGTCGTGCACGCCGAACCCGCTGCGACAGCCGTAGCGAAGCCCCGTGGGCAGCAGCGCGGGCTGCGCGCCCATGCCGCAGACCTCCGGGCGATAGCGGTTGCCGTTGACGTACGTGGTGTTCTCGGGCCCCTTGCACGCGCGCTCCCACTCGAGCTCGCTGCAGAGGCGCTTGCCGGCCTCCTTGCAAAGGGTGGCGGCTTCGCTGCGGGAGACGTTCGTGTGCGGAATCGCCCCCTCCTCGTTGGGATGAGGGAAACGATCGACGAAGAACCCGTCGATCACCACCTGCTCCCCGGGCATCTCCTCGTCGGCGATGCGGGGCAGCGCGTTCGGAGGCGTCCCCGCCACGAGCGCACCGCGCGGGATCCAGACCATGCCGCGCCGCGGAGGCGGCGGCCGCTCGACCGTCGCAGCACCGAGCCCCGAGTCGAGCGATGCGCTCCCCGCGTCGCTGGCCACGGCGCTGGTGGTCGGCCGCTTGCACGACGTCACCGCGACGACGGCGGCGAGGGCCAGCGCCGCGAACGACCGCTTCAGCTCGGCTCCCTGGGGGGATCTTCGTCGCGCAGGCCGAGCTCCTTCATCTTGAGCTGGAGGCCCTTGCGCGAGATCTTGAGGAGCCGCGCGGCGTGCGTCACGTTGCCTTCGGTCTGCGCGAGGGCGCGCTCGATGAGCTGCTTCTCCAGCTTGCTCATCGCGGCCTTCACCTGTTCCTTCAAACCGTCGGTGGTGCTGGGGCTGGCGGAGGCCGACGACCGTGCAACCTCCGCCACGTCCTTCTCGCGCACGTCCGGGGGAAGATCGGCCGCGCGCAGGTCCGCGCCATCCGAGAACAGGACCGCGCGCTCGATCACGTTCTCGAGCTCCCGGATGTTCCCCGGCCAGGAGTGGCGCGTGAGCAGATCGGCCGCCTCGGCGGTGATCCCCCGCAGCTCCTTCTTCAATCGGCCGTTGTACTTGTCCACGAAGTGCCGGGCGAGGAGCAGGACGTCTTCCGGGCCGCGCTCCTTCAGTGGCGGCAGCCGGATGGGGACGACGTTGAGCCGGTAGAAGAGGTCTTCTCGGAAGCTCCCGGCGGCGATCTCCTTCTTCAGGTCGCTGTTCGTCGCGGCGACGACGCGGACGTCCACCTTGATGGTCTTGACGCCCCCCACCCGTTCGAACTCGCTCTCCTGCAGCGCCCGGAGCAGCTTCACCTGCATCTCCACGGGAATGTTGCCGATCTCGTCCAGGAAGAGCGTCCCCGTGTTCGCCAGCTCGAAGCGACCGGGCTTGGAGCCGACGGCGCCCGTGAAGGCGCCGCGCTCGTACCCGAACAGTTCGCTCTCCATGAGCGTCTTCGGGATGGCGGCGCAGTTGACCTTGATGAACGGCTTGTCGCTGCGCGAAGAACTCTCGTGGAGCGCGCGAGCGACCAGCTCCTTGCCCGTACCGCTCGCCCCGGTGATGAGCACGGTGCTCGGCGTGTCGGCGACGCGGTCGAGCACAGCGTAGAGCGCGTGAATCTCCTCGCTCTGGCCGATGATTCCGTACCGGGCGCCGGCCTGCGTCCCGACGGGCGCCACGGAGGCGTCGGCCTGGGAGAACGCCCGGGTCTTCAGCGCCTTTCGGACGACCTGCCGCACCTCGTCCTGATCGAACGGCTTGGTCAGGTAGTCGAAGGCGCCGGTCTTCAGCGCCTCGACGGCGTTGTCCACGGTACCGTGGGCCGTGATCATCACCACCGGCAGATCGGGGTCGATGGCAACGGCGCGGCGCAGCAGCTCCATGCCGTCGATCTTCGGCATGCGCAGATCCGTGATCACCAGATCGATGTGATGCTCCCCGAGGATCGCGAGCCCTTCCTCGCCGTCCTCCGCGACGTGGACGTCCAGATCGTCACGCTCGAGCTGGGCCTTGAGCACCCGTCGCAGGTTCGGCTCGTCGTCGACGACGAGGACCTGCTTGCGCTCGGGCAGCATGCGGAACCGCCCGCTCAGCGGCAGCGCTTGCCGGCGAGGCTGTCGGGGAGCAGCGACGAGCAGTAGAACAACGCGGTCTTGCCGTTTCCGGGGGCCCCCGCCGCGATGATGTGCCGGCCACCCACGAGCGGCGTGGCGACCGTTCGACCGAGCTCGTCGTCCGGTTCGGCGGACGACATGATGAGGAAGTCGGCGACGCGCTCGCGACGCGGATCCTCCACGTCGTAGACCAGCACCGTACCGGCGCGCGCGTTGCCGCGCGTCTTCATGCGCGGCGCTCCGACGATCACCTCCCCGTCACCGTCGCCGTCCAGATCGCCCACCGCGAGCGAAGCACCGAAGTCCGACGACCCGCAGCCCGTGGTGTCGCCATCGGACCCGCAGCCGAAGGAGGCGTGCAGGGTGTCCGGAGGCAGGCCACCCAGGGTGCACTCCGCGGGCACGCTGCCAGGGGCAATGTCCGCGAGCCGCCGACCGTCGAGGACGTGAACGTTGGTGGCGTCCGCGACGACGAGCTCTTCGACGGTGTCCCCCGCGGTCACGGGGCCCGCGGCCAGGGTTCGCCCGAAACCCGGGGTGCCTCCCATGCAGCCCAGCAGCACCGGCGACGTCGAGCCTTCGTCCGAGCGGAACAGCCAGACGCGGTTCGCCTCGGGCGCGCCGACGGCGATCAGGCGCGTGGCAGCGTCCACGAGGACGACCGCCACGGACGCGCCGTAGCTCCCCGTCGGCTCGTCGGCGCCGGGCTGCAGCGCCTGCGGCGTGTGGGAATCCGGCGGGTAGTACCAGGCGACCTGCGCGACGGCCGCGCCGGCGACCACCGCGGGCTTGATCGAGCGATCTCCCGCGACCGCGACCGGATCGTGCAAGCCGTCGTTGAAGGCGGGCAGGATCACCCGTTGCTCGACGTCCTCCGAGACGGGCAGCGAGAACTCGGTGTCGTCGTCGCACCGCACCAGCAGGCCGAAGCCGGTGTTCGGCGTGGACCCGACGCCGATGACGAAGCAGAGTTCGCGATCCTCGCCGTCGCTCGCGAGCATCGTCTCGGCACCGAACGTCTGACGGCCGAGCGCGCAGGGGTTCCCGTCCGGATCGCAGTGGCCCGTGTCGATGGCGTCGAGGGACGGCTTCTGACCCGCCCCGAGCCCGTAGATGGCAGCACCCGACACGATGGAGGAGCCGCCGACCAGCAGATGAGCGTTCTTCCCGAGCGTCGCGGCGGAGAGGCTCACGCCGAAGCCCTGCCCCATCTTGTCCGGCTTCTTCAGCAGCACGATCGGCGCGTCGTCCTCGAGGTCGTCGAAGCGCGTCCACGAGCACGCGGTGGTCGCCACGGCGAGGAGCGCGATTCCGGAGAGCCGCGCGCGCATCAGAACGTCCCCCCGATCACGAGGCCGCCGCCGCCCCCCGGCGCGACGGACGGACCCACCGAGAGGCCAGGCGCGCGCGCCGTGGTGTCGACACGCTGCCTGCGACGCAGCGACGCCGGACCGGGCGCGGCCGGCGCGGCAGCGGGGCCGGGAGCCGCCGCTGCGCTCGGCACCTGGCCGGCGCGCTTCGGGTCGTCGAACTCCACGGACTTGTCCACGCGACTCGACGACTCCGGGTACGGATCCTTGATGAAGTTGTAGGTGGCGATGATGGCGAGGACGCCACCCACCGCGAAGCCGCCGTTGGCGCTGATCGCGAAGATGCGACCGCGCGTGATGCGGTCGTCCTCGGGCTCGAGGACGCCGCGCGCGCGGTCGGCCTCCAGCTCCTCGTGGAGCCGGTTCGACTCGTTGCCGAGGTACGCACCCGCTCCGATGAACAGCGCGCCGACGACGGCCTGCGTCCACGCCGCTCCCCGCGGGTACTTCGGGATCATGGTCACGCCGATGGGGAGCACCTGGCCCTTCGGCACCTCGATGATCCCGTCGTAGTCCTTGTGACCGTCCGCCTCGATGGTGAGCCGGTGCCGGCCCGCGCTCACGCGCGCCTCGAACGCCGCCTCCCCGAACCGCCACGAGCCGAGGGGTTCCTCGTCGATGCGGATCTTCGCGGCGCCTCCCTCACCCGTGAGGCGCGGCTTCACGCGGATGATCCCGTAGTCCACCCGCGCGAGCTCGACGTTCAGCTCCATCTGCTCGCCGTTCTTCAGCGCGAACTTCTTCAAGAACGGCTGGTAGCCGGGCGCCTCGACCAGGACCTCGTGTTCGCCCGCGGGAACCAGCTCGCCGTAGGGGGTCGTGCCCCACTCCGCGCGCTTCTTCTCGCGGTCGTCCAGGTACAGGTAAGCACCGCGAATCGAGTGCCGGGCGACCTGGTCCACGGCGGCGACGCGGAGGAACGACATGAACACGCCCTGGGACAGGTTGGCCTTGAAGTGCATCACCCGGCCCGCGGACACGTCGATGTCGGTCTCGCTGACGTTGAAGTCGCGGAACTTGTCGATGACCACGTGGTACGCGCCGACGGCGAGCGTCAGGTTGGCCGGTGAGCGCGCCGCGGCAACCTCCGCCCAGCCCGCGTTCGCGCCGCCGACCTGGAACGCCGCGGCGCCGGGCTCGACCTTCCGATAGAGCCTGAGGGGGGCTCCCTCGGGCTCGGTCTCGACGACGACCAGAGAGCGCATGGCGTCCTTGTCGTCGCCCAGGTCCACCGGGCCGGTGGGTGGCGGCGGCGGAACCTGCGCGTCGGTCGCGCCGGCCTCCGCCACGCCTGCGTCCTCGACCGGCGGCGGCGCCTTGGACGCCTCGAGCTTCCGGATCCGGTCGCGTACGTTCTCGATGTCCGGCGCGCTGGGGTCGACGGTCGCGTAGCGGTTGAACGCGCCGAGCGCCTTGTCCACCTCCTGCAGCTTCGAGTAGCAGACGCCCGCGTTGAACAGGAACGCCGAGTAGGGGTGCTTCGAATACCCGTCCTCGAAGACCTTGGCGGCCTCGTCGTACTTCTGGGCGATGTAGAGTTCCTGGCCCTGCTCCATGATCTGGCGGATGGCCTTGAGCTTCTGGGTCGTGCCCGCACCTTGCGCGGACGCGAACGACGGAGCGAGCACCGCCAAGAGCAGGACGAAGAGGAGCCAGAGGCGCGAAGGCCCCCCGGACGATGCACATCTCGGCTGCACCGGCGCTACCATCCCGCGATCGGAAGCGGCGCACAAGGCGAGAGTTTCCGGCCGGTTCGCTGGCGCGAACGCTGGGCGACCGCGCGTGAATCGAGCCGGGAGCGGCTGGCCCGCGCCCGCGTCTTCCGGAGCGCGGCGCCGCGCGCCGGCCCCACGAGCGGAAGATTGTTTGAGGTTCGGCCCGCGGACCTTCTATGCTACCGGCCGACCGCCGGTGCCAACCCGGTCACGAGGGCTTTCGGATGAAGACGTCGCTTGGGACTCTGCTTGCTGGACTCGCGCTCGCCGCGATGCCCGCGACGGCCTTCGCGGAGGACGACCCGGCTCCGTACCCCGACTGCACGCGTCAGCCGACCGAGGGTGACACGCAGGCGGCGAAGGGCGCGTTCGCGGCCGGCCAGGCGGCGTACAACGAAGGCGACTACGAGCGCGCGATCACGTACTGGTCCGACGCCTACCGTCGCGACTGCACCGCTCACGCGCTGCTGCGAAATCTGGCGACGGCGTTCGAGCTCAGCGGCAAGCGCAAGGCCGCGCTCCTGGCGCTGGAGACGTACCTGACGCGCAGCGGCGACACCGCGTCCAGCGCACAGATCCAGCGCAAGATCGATCTGCTGAAGCAGAAGATCCAGGAGGACGAGGCCGCCAAGACCGCACCGCCCCCGGTGGGCGGCCCCGGTCCTGGCCCCGTGACGGGGGACACCACGCCGGGCGCGACCGGCGACACGGGCGGCGCTGGCTCGGGCGACGGCGCCAAGCCCATCACTCCCCTCATCGTCGCCGGCGGCGGCGGCCTCATCGCGACGATCGGCGCCATCGTCTGGCTCGGCGCCCTCGGTGACGTCAGCGACTTCGAGAAGCAGTGCCCGAAGCGGCAGTGCCCGTCGGACAAGGTGAAGGACGAAGCCGAGTCGGCGCGAGGGCGAGCCCAGCTCGGCGGCGCCATCACGCTCATCGGCGCGGCGGTCGGTGTCGGGGGCCTCGTCTGGTACATCACGAGCGAGCCGGAGAAGTCGGCCGCGGCGCCGGGCACGACGCGTCGCGCCCACGTGGCGCCGGCGGTGGGACCGGGCTTCGCCGGCCTCGCCGTCTCCGGCACCTTCTGAGCACGCGGGCTACTTCGGCTCGAACCGCTTGGGCGCGGGGGCGCTGCCCCAGGTGTCGGGCGCTGGGCGGGCCTCGTCCTCCAGCACCTCGACCTGCTCGTCCTCGGCACCGGCATCGGCGGGCTGGACGCTCGTGCCCTGCACACGCGCCAACCGGGCGAAATCCGGCTCCAGGGGCGGCGGCGTCTCGCTCGCCGATCCTCCGCAGGCAGCGAGCTGCAAAGTTGCAGCCGCCGCCGTGACGCGGGCGAGGCGGCGCACCGACGTCGGCGTTCCCATCGGAGCCGGGCTAGCATGGCCGACGGCGCGCCGCACCGCCGAAGCCTCTGCTAGGGTTCGAGGCAGGCTCATCAGGAGATCGACGACATGAGAACGCTTCGAACCGTGATCCTCGCCTCGCTGTGCATCCTGCCGTTCGCGGCGTGCGGCGGGGGCGAGGAGGACGGGGCCGGCGATGGTCCCGAGTGCGGGGGCGGCTGTCCTTACGACTACACCGGGTTCGACCCGGGCGCGCCCGTGTCGCTGCAGAACGATCTCATGCCCATCATCGCGCGCGCCTGCAACTTCAGCTCGTGTCACGGAACGGGCAAGAAGGCGAAGCTCTTCATGGGCCCCACGAAGAAGGAACTGGCTGCAGAGGGCCTGGATCCGATGCTGCTGCAGCTCATCCACGCAGCCATGATCGCGCCGGCCGAGACGACGGACACCTTGCCTCGCATCACGCCGGGCGACCCCTCCAGGAGCTTCATGATGCTCAAGATGGACGGGTGCCTGGACGAGGCGGAACCCTGCACCGCGCAGACCGGCGCGAAGGGCAAGCACGCCTGCGGCGACAGCATGCCCCAGGGCGCACCGAAGCTCGCCTGCGCCGAGCGGGACCTCATGCGCCGGTGGATCGCCCAGGGGGCCCAGCTCAATTGACGGCGTCGCGCCATCGACGGCGTCGCGGTGCGCGTCGGTGGGCCCTCGCTGCCGCGACGTGCCTCGTGGGCGCCGTCCCGGGCTGCAACAGCGACGCCGACGAGGCGCCGATCGTACCGTGCGAGCTGTTCGACTACTCGACGTTCGCGGCCGACGCGCCGACGGTGAGCTTCACGGCCGACGTGCTGCCCATCTTCGCGGACGGCTGCGCCTTCTGCGACTGCCACGCGCGGTTCGCCGCGCCGACGCAAGGCTTGTATCTGGGCCCGGCGGAGCAGCCCTGCGACCCGGGTGACCCGAAGCGGCCCGTGGACGAGTCCACGCGAAAGCGCATCGTCGAGCAGTTCTTGACCCAGGCCTCGCGAACGGTGACGGGACTCGCCCGGGTGAAGCCCGGCGCTCCGCAGGAGAGCCTGCTGCTGCACAAGCTGGACGGGACCCACGCGGACGGGTGCTACCAGGGGATACCGACGCTCGAGTCGCTGTCGTGCCGCGCCGGCGACTGCGGCGAGCGCATGCCGCGCGGCAGAGACCCGCTGCCGGCGGAGTCGCGCGACGTGCTGCGCCGCTGGATTGCCCAGGGCGCAACGGTCGATTGACGGAGTGAGCGCGTGATCGGCCTCCTGACGGGAAGGATCGTGGACGACGACGTCGAAGGACGCGTCGTGCTCGACGTCGGCGGAGTCGGGTACGAGGTGACCGTCCCGCTCGGGACCGTGGGCCGCCTGGGATCTCGGTCGGGACCAGTGACGATTCACGTGCACACGCACGTCCGCGAGGACGCGTTGACGCTGTTCGGTTTCGCGACGGGCACGGAGCGGAGCGTGTTCCGCTTGCTCATCGACGTTCCCAACGTGGGACCGGGCCTCGCGATGCGAGTGCTCGGCGCGCTGACGGTCCCCGAGCTCGCGCGGGCCGTGCTCAATGGCGACGTCGCGACGCTCGTTCGCGTGAAGGGCGTCGGCAAGAAGACCGCGGAGCTGCTGGCTCTGCAGCTCAAGGAGCGGCTGCCGCGAGCCGCAGGCAGCGTGGAGGGCGACGCGCCGGCCACCGGTGCCGGCAACGCCGCCCGCCTGGTCGGCGCGCTGACGAACATGGGGTACCGGCCGGCCGAAGCGGAGCGGGCCGTCGCGGCCCTCGGGGATCGCCTGGACGAGCCGCTCAGCGACCTGCTGAAGCGCGCGCTCGCGCACCTCGTCGCCCGCGGATGACGCGGCTTACGGCCGAAACCCCGCTGAGACGCGCGGTGCGGGCGCCCGCGAGAAGCCGTCTTGACCCCCCGCCCGATGCGTGGATAATCGCGCGCTTACGGGCCAGCCGGCCCGGAGTTGAACGGCGCCCGTCGAAGGGGAGGCCCGAGTGATCACTTGCCCGAAGTGCACGAAAGACAACCAGGACCACTACAAATTCTGCCTCGGCTGCGGCGCTGAGCTTCCGCGCGAGAAGGCGCCGAAGCCGTTCGTCGCGCAGACGCCGCCGCCAGGAATGCCGGCAGCCGTACCTGCGGCTGCGCCCGCCGCGCCGCCGCCCCAGGCAGCCCCCGCAGCCCCGCCACCGGCTGCTGCGCCCGCGCCCGCGCCCGTCGCGGCGGCGCCACGTCCTGCACCCTCGGCACCTCCTGCCGCCGCGGACGCGGCCGTCACCTGCCCGCAGTGCGGCCACGTGAACACCACCGCGAACAAGTTCTGCGCCTCGTGCGGCTACAACCTGTCGGCGCTGGCGGCCCAGGCGTCGGTGTCGCAAGCCGCGCCGGCGCCGGCACCGGCCGCCGCCATGCCCGCCCGCGGGATCCAGCTCACCGCGCTCCGCGCGGACGGCACGGAGGCGGGGCGGTACCCGCTGCCGGTGGATCAGCCCGTGGTGACGCTCGGCCGGGACACCGGCTCGATCTTCGCCGGGGACAGCTACCTGTCCCCGCGGCACGCGACGTTCACCATGCGCGGGGGAAGCATCGTCGTGAAGGACGAGAACTCGCTCAACGGCGTCTACGTCAAGCTCAAGCCGAACGTCCCCTGGCCCCTGGCGTACACGGACGTCTTCCGCATCGGCCAGGAGATCGTCCGGTACGAGGAGCTCCGCGGGCAGGGCCCGAGCGCGGACGGAGTGGAGCGCCTGGGCAGCCCCGCGAAGGGCTACATCGGGCGCCTCGCGCTCGTCGTCGGGCGCGACACGACGGGGAACGCTTTTCCGATCCCGGAGGGTGGAGTCCACTGCGGCCGCGAGCGTGGTGACATCCTCTTCTCCGAAGACGGCTACGTATCGGGCCTCCACTGCCGCATCCACCGCGAGGCGGACGGCCGCACCTACCTGACGGACGTCGGCAGCTCGAACGGAACGTTCGCGCGGCTGACCGCCGAGCACACGGTCGCCGCTGGCGACGTGCTGCTGATGGGCCAGCAGCTCTTCCGCATCGACGCCTGAGCGCTGCCGGCGTCGCGCGGGGAGTATGACCACCAGGATTCGCGTCGTCGCCGCAGTGATCGAGCGGGACGGCGCGTACCTCATCACCCAGCGGCGCGCAGCGGCGGTGCTCCCGCTCTTGTGGGAGTTCCCGGGCGGGCGCGTGGAGGGAGCCGAGACGGACGCCGAGGCACTCCGCCGGGAGGTCGCGCATCGCCTGGGGGTGGACGTCGAACCCGGACAGCTCATCAGCTTCGTGAGTCACCCGTACGAGAAGTACGTGGTGGACCTCCACCTCTACGAGTGCCGGATCACTCGCGGCGAGCCCGGCGAGAAGAACGTCCACTCGTTCAAGTGGGTACCGAGCGCGGAGTTCGACCAGTATCCGTTCACGCCCGCCGACGAGCTCTCGATGAACAAGCTGCTCGGAGTCACTTGAGAGCCCGCACCGGAACGGGGGCATTCTCAGCCACGCTCTTCACGGCGCTGACCGCCGGCGCCCAGGCGGCGCCCCTCGCCCCCTTCGGCCCTGGCGCGCCGCTCCGGATCACGGCCTCGCGTCCGGTGACCGTGTTCGTCGTCCCCGGCTCCGGTGAGCTCGAACCACCGGAACTGCACCGCTTCGTCAAGATCGGCAAGACGCCGCTGGACGTCCACCTGCCGCGGGGACTGTACACCGTCGAGGTCGAGAGCCCGGAGACGACCACGGCCGCGACCACCATCGAGATGGGCGACCATCCGAAGCACCTGGTGGCCCGCACGGGAAGCGCCGAGCTCAACGTCATCGGGACGTTCACGACCGCCCTCGGCATCACCGCCGCACTGACGGGAGTCGTCGTCATCGCCGCCTTCACGTCGGAGCCGAGCCTCGAAAGCAAGGAGGCGCGCGTGGGGATCCCGCTGCTCGTCGGGGGCCTCGCGTTCACGGCGGGTGGCGTCGCGATGTACCTCGCCTCCACCACGACCCTCGAAGACGCGACACCGCGAGACCTCCACGCCGATCCGGTGGCCACGCGGCTGACCCTCGGTGGCATCTGGTGACCCCGACGCGCGCCGCGTGGTCCAGGGTGGCGGCCACCATTTTCCTGCTCGCGCTGGGTGGCGCCACCGGCGCGGGGGGATGCTCGGTGGAGGAAGAAGTCGCCGCGTGCGAGCGAGTACGGCGCTTGAGCTGCGGCTGCTTCCCTTCCTGCGTACCGCACAGCGTGGAGGTGATCGACTCCAAGGAGTCCGAGCGGTGCGGCGAGTGGCTGCGGGGAGCGTACGCGGAGTGGCGTGATCGCTGCGGGCCGGCGAGCGACTCGGGGAGCGCCCGCTGCGGCGCCGAGTGCTCGTACGGCTGGGGGGAGTGCGCGTTCGTCCTGTACCGCGAGATGGGCCTCTCGCCGGAGGGGGCGTGCTCGTCGTGGCCCGACGGCGGCCGAGGCGACTGACGGCGCCGTCCTTTGCCCGCAATCGTCGCGGCCGCGGGCCGAACGCCGCGGGATGGTTGCGTCGGCAGGCTCCGTCACCGCCTGGGTGCACCGTGCGCTCGCGCTGCTCGGCCCGGCGTACTGCCCGTGCTGCCTCGAGCCGATCGACGCGCTCGCACACCTCTGCGCGGCGTGTCTTCGGCAGATCGCGCCCGCATCGGCGACGGTCGTGGAGCTCCCGGTACGCGCCGCCGGTGCCTACCGCGACCCGCTCGCCAGCGCCGTCCGGCACCTGAAGTACGACCCGCGACCCGACCTGGCGCGTCCGCTCGGCGCGCTGATGGGCGCCGCGCTCGACGGCATCCCCCCCGTGTCGCTGGTCGTACCGGTTCCGCTGCACCCGCGTCGACTCGTCGCTCGCGGGTTCAACCAGTCCGCGCTCCTCGCGCGTTGCGTCGCTCGCGCCGTCGGCGCGCGCTTCGCCCCGCGGGCGCTGGCCCGGACCCGCGACACGACGGCCCAGGCCGGCCTTCCAGCGGCGGAGCGCGCGCCCAACGTCAGGGGAGCGTTCGTACCGCTGCAGCCCGAGAGGCTCCGCGGCGCGGAGGTCCTGCTCGTCGACGACGTCGTGACGACGGGGGCGACCGTCGCGGCGTGCGCCGAAGCAGTGCGCGTGGCCCGCGGCAGGGTCGTGGCCGTCGCTGCGGTGGCCATCGCCGGCTGATATTGCTGATCCGGGGAAAATGTGGTGTAGCGCCGGTGCCTACGTGACCGAACCAGACGACGCGGAAGGGGGAGTGGACGCCGGCTGGGGCGAGCAGGCGCCGGCGGACGCGCCACCGCCCGACGCGATGCCGGCGGACGCGACGCCGGCGGACGCGACGCCGGCCGACCCATCGGCGTCGGATACCGCGCTCACCCAGAGCGAGCACGCCTCGGAACCCGCCGCACCCGCTGCGGACGCCCGTGGGTCACGACCGCCACCGCCGCCAGGCGCGACCACGTCTCGGGTCGGCGTCGGTTCCGCCGCGGCACTCATCGGCCGCGCGGCCGCCGACGCCATGGCGCGTCCGCCCGACCGAGCGCCGGTCTCCGCGCCCATTCGACCGCACCGTCCGCCCATGCCGACGCTGGGCGAACCGGCACCCGAGGTGCGCACCGGAACGCTCCGCCCGCCTGCCGCGGTGCCTCCGCCGCCGCGGCGGCTCCCGCAGAGCCCGGTGGTGGTGCTCACGGAAGAGGCTCGGCCAGGGGGCGGTGGTGGGGCACCGGCAACGGAGCAGCCCACTTCGCCAACGGACGGCACAGGCGACGAAGCCGTACCCATCGCCGATGTGGTGCCCATCGTCCCGGTGGGGATCGTCGCACCAACCGACGTCGTGATCGACTCCGCGCCGGACGCCGCCACGAGCCCGGCTGCCAGCCCGGAACCGCCGCCGGTGGACGACGCACCGTTGCCGTCGTTCGATCTGGATGCGGAGTCGGCCACCGCGCCGCCCGTCGCGCCGCAGGCCGCGCCGCCAGGCCTCGCCTACGTACCGGCGCCCGCGCCATCGAGCCCGGGACTGCCCACGTCGGTGCTCGTGATCGGCGGCATCGTCATCGGGCTGCTGGCGATCATCGTCGTCCTGCTCGCGGTGCGCCCGGAGCCCGGGGGCATGACCGTGACGGCGCCGGCCGCGGCGGTCGTCCGGGATCCGGCGGGATCGCCCGCGCGCGGCGAGGCCGCACCGGTCAGACCGTGCAAGGTGGTGCGACCGGCGCGGCGCCTCGCCGACGCCGCCGAGATCCGCGTGCAGCCCTGGCTCATCGCCGACCCTGGGAGCGCGCGCGTGGCGATGGGGTGGGCCCAGTCCGACAAGATCGCCGTCGGAACGCTCATCGATCCGGACACGCTCGACGCGGAACAACCGTACCGCGAGCCCGGCCGCGCGAGCGTCGTCAGCGTCATTCCTACGAAGGCCTCCGGCACGCTGAAGTTCGTCTCGGACCGATCGGACGCCGACATGGCCGGAGCGCGCACGGTGGACGCCTCGCCGGCGTTCACCGTCGGCACGCGGAACAAGGGGCTCGTCATCGCTCGAGGCGGGGGCAAGCCCGAGGACCTCTGGGACCTCCCCATCGACGGCCCCATCACGGTCCCCGACGTGTCGGCGGCGAAGGGGACCGGCTACGCCGTGGCGGTCCGCGCCGGCGGACAGTCCGGCAGCGTCTTCGTCGGATGGCTGGACGCCGACGGCCGTCCCAAGGGCCCGGTGTCCGCGGTCGCGTCGCCGGCGTTCGTGGGCAATCCGACCAGCGCGGCCAGCGAGTCGAGCCTGCTGGTCACCTTCGCCGCGAGGGCGAACGCGGAGGCGAGCTGGGGCGTCGCGCTCGCCGCTTCGAAGGCCGGCGAGGCCCCGTCGGCCAGCCAGGCCTTCGTGATCCCCTCCGGCGCAGCGGGGAGCGAGGCGATCTCCCCGGCGGCTACGGCTCTGGGAGGCGACCGGTGGCTGCTGCAGTGGACCCAGGGCGAGAAGGGCGATCACACGGTCCGAGCGCAGGTTCTGGGCTCGAATCTCCTCGCGCTGGGCCCGGCCATCGAGCTATCTCCACCCGGGACGAACGCCGGAAAGGGCAACGTATGGGCGGCAGGTGATCGGGCCGTTGCGGTATTCTTCGCCAAGACCGGCTCGGGCCACGAGCTCTGGGGAGTCAGCCTGCAATGTCGATGAATCCTAAGCGAATTCCAGGGTGGGCCACCGCGGCGCTCGTCGCCGCGCTCGCCGGCGCGCCGGCGTGCAACCTCTTCGGCAGCCCCGGCCCCTCGGCCGTGAGCCAGGCCCAGAAGTACGTGAGCGGCCACGGGACGTACGACGCGTTCTTCACGACGCTCTACGACGCCCAGAGGGTGCTCGGGAGCGTCCCCGATCGCGAGAAGAAGAACCGCGAGAAGCTGGCGTCGAAGCTGGGCGTCGAAGGCTCCGACGCGCTGGCGTTCTTGCCGAAGCACGTGGCGAAGGTGAGTCAGGAGCTCCTCGCAAAGGGCACCGCGGTGACCCTCGACGTTCGCGGAGCGGAGGGCGAGGACCCGGACGACGTCGAGGCCAAGGTCACGACCGCCGGCGCCGCGCCCGACTCCGCCAGCGAGACGAAGCTCCGGGCGATCGAGAAAGCCATCGAGGAGGCGGCCGAGCTCTACGTGATCTGCCGCGTCGCGAAGGGGAAGGTGAAGCAGGTCTCGTCCGCTGGACCGGAGCTCGAGAAGGCCATCCCCGAGGTGTTCCGCAAGGAGGGCATCGCGAAGCGCTCCGAGGTCGAGAAGAACATGGCGGACGCCCGCCAGCTCATCCCCCTCATGCTCGATCGAGCGGAGAAGTACGAGAAGAAGGCAGAGCGGCTCCTCGAGAAGCTGCGCGAGGCGACGCACACCAACAAGGGGCAGTTCGACGCACCACCCCCGCCAGCGGAGCCGCCACCCGAGGAAGCCCCGGCGGAGCCGAAGGGCAAGGGCAAGGGCGGCGGCAAGGGCAAGGGCGGCGGCTCGTCCGCGCCCCCGCCCAAGAAGACCGGCGACTTCGAGCCCTGAGCTCGGCTCAGTTGACCTGGCGAATGGCCGCCAGGAACTCGTCCGCTGCGACGAAGTCGGTGAAGCGCACGGCCTCGCGACCGGTCGAGTCGAGCACGACGACCGTCGGTAGACCGACGATGCGGTACTGCTGCATGGCGGCCACGACCTCCGGCGCTTCGTCGTCGGTGGCGTCGACCTTCACCGCGATGAATCGCCCCGCCTCGCGCGAAACGGCCTCGTCTGCGAACGTGCGCTTGTCGAGCTCCTTGCACGCGACACACCAGTTCGCGGTGAAATCGACCAGGAGCGGGCGCGCCTGAGCCAGCGCCTTCTGACGCGCCGACTCGGCAGACGTCGCCTCCCACGACAGCGTACGGTCGGGCGTGAGCAGCCCCATGACGAACGCGAAGCCCGCCGCGGAGGTCAGCAGCACGCCGAGCCCCTTGCGAAGCTTCACCGTGATGCGCGGATCCGAGAACTCCTTGTGCAGCGCGCCGAGCGCGACCCCCAGGAGTGCGACGCCAGCGCAAGCCACGAGGAACGTCGCTCCTGGCCGGCCAATCTTCGCGAGCGCTGGGACCGCCCCGGACAGGAAGTACGCAGCCGCGACGAGGAGGATGATCCCGAACGCCGACTTGACGTGCACCATCCACGCGCCGCTGCGCGGAAGCTGCACGGCGAGCGCACCCACCAGGAAGAACGGGACTCCCAGTCCGAGGGAGAAGGCGCCCATCGCCAGGCCGCCGAGCGCGGGGTCCTTGGTCTGAGCAATCCAGGCGAGGATCCCCGTCAGCACCGGGCCGGTGCACGGCGCGGCGATGGGGCCGCAGATGAGGCCGAGCACGAAGGCGCCCTTGAACCCCAGCCCTCCCATTTCCGCCAGCTTGTTGTTGAGCGCAGCCGGTAGCGCGAGATCGAACGCGCCGAACATGGAGACGGCCATGGCGGAGAAGAGAACGGCCAGCCCCACGAGCACCCAGGCGTTGTTGAGCACCTCGCCTGCGAAGCCGCCGCCGAGGCCGACGGCGACGCCCATGGGCGTGAAGAAGGCGGCAATCCCGAGGACGTACGTCGCCGAGAGGAGCGCACCGCGCCTCCGCGACGTCCGACCTCCGCCGCCGAAGACGCTCACGGTCACGGCGACCATGGGATACACGCACGGCGTGAGGCTCACGCCGAGGCCGCCGACGAACGCGGCGAGCCCGGCGTAGAGCGGCCCCCGGGAGAGCGCCGCCGTGAAGGCGTCGGGTTCGCTCGCGACGCCGACCGAAGGCCACAGGAGCACCGCCAGGAGGAAGTACAGCGCGAGAAGGAGCGGAGCTTGCCGCACGAAGGGGCGCATCGGTGGCTGACGGGGACATGACACCATCCGGGCCTCGACGGTAGTGCCGGGCGGGGCGGATGGTTTCGAGCGGTCGGAAGATTACCCCAGTTTCCCCGCGCGCCCGCGGCCGGGCGCCCGCGGCGGTCCGCTCAGTTGGGCGGGGTGCGCGGCCCGCTGCGGCGAGAGCGGCGAAGGTCCGCCAGAAGCTCGCGCGCACGCGCCACCTCGCCCTCCAAGGCCACCGCCAGCGCGACGCGCCCGCTCGTGGAGCGCCGGACGAAGCGGCGCAGGTGCTCCTTCGCCGCGGGGAAGTCACCCTCGTGAAACGCCAGCTCGCCGAGGACGAACTGCCCGTAGCCGCGACCGCACGGCGCCTCCTCCAGTCGCTCGCGGAGACGGTGCAGGTCCTCGGCGGCCTCGCCGGCCGCGAGGCGCGCGAGGGCGAGCTGCGCCTGATAGAGCGGCTTGTCCACCGTGCCCCACCGCGCGGCGCGGGCCAGCGCCCCGATGGCCTCGGGGTGGCGACCGGCGAGGTACAGGATGCTGCCCAGGGTCCACAGATGGAACGCGCGCCGAGATCCCGGACAGATCCGGCTGGCCACCCGCAGGTGCTCGAGGGCCCCCGCGCGATCGCCGAGACCGATGCAGGCGCGCGCCGCGTCCTGCCGCGCGACGTCGGGCATCACGTCGAGCACGATCATCTTGTGGGCGCTCTCCAGCGCCGTCGCGAACTCTCGTCCCTCCATCTGCGAGAGGTAGAGCTGTCGGGTGAGCATCGCCTCGGTCGTTCGATCGAGCGTCGTGCTCGCGAGTCCGCGGATGGCGTACTTCGCGCGCATGCCCGACGTTCGCGCGTGCGTCGCCTTGCGGAGCATGTCCTCCGGCGTCGCTCGGACGGCGCGCTGGATCGCGGCGCCGCTCTTGGATCGTGGCATTCACACGAATCTAGCAGCACCTGCACACGCGTCCAGATTTCACCGAGCGCGGTGATGGCGGCTTTACAGGGGTGTGGCGCGCGCGCAAAGCTTCGCCGCCGTGAAGGTCCGGAGCGACATCACATCTCGTGCACCAGCGCTCGGCGGCGTGCTCCTCGCCGCATGGTGCGTCGCGTCGTGCGGCCGACCGGCTACGGTCGAAGAGTGCGAGGAGATCGTCGCGCGAATCGCCCAGCTCGAGATCGAGCAGCGCGGCAACCTGCCGCAGAGCGAGGTGGCGGCGGAGGTGGAAGCGACGAAGGCGTCGCTGCGCGAAACCACGATGAAAGACTGCGCCGGCAAGCGAGTCACGGACGACGCGATGAAGTGCGTCCGGTCGGCCAAGGCGTCCGCGGACGTCATCGACTGCTTCGACTAGCGTGGGCCACGCAGCGCCCAGTCCATCGGGAGCGCGCGCCCGGGCACTGCTCGCGGCGTTCCTCGCCGCTGCGGTCCTCGGTCCCGGCTGCCGCGACCCGGTCACGCGGACGGAGTGCAACGCGCTCCTCGATCGGTACGTGGAGCTTCTGGCCCACACGAACGGCAAGGACACGTCCGCCCCGGCCATCGAGGACCTGCAGCGTCAGGCCCGGGATCTCGCCGCTACGGACCCGGCCTTCGCGGACTGCGAGCGCGAGGTCTCCCGGCGGCAGCTCGAGTGCGCGCTCGCCGCGCCGACGGCGGATCGACTCGAGATTTGCCTAATGTGATCCGGCGGCCCCGTGGATGCGGGCCTGAAGACGAGCGACGGCAGCGCCGACGTCGGGGCGCTCCCCCAGGAGCCCCTCGAGCGGATCGCCCACCTCCGCCACGCGCGACGGTACGGTGAAGACGTCGAAGCGAGACGGATCGAGCGCCAGGTGCACCTCGTCCCACGTGAGCGGCGTCGACACGCGAGCCCCCGGGTAGGCGCGCACCGAGTACGGCGCGACGATGGTCCGTGACCTGCCCGTCTGGCCCGTGTCGACGTAGACCTTGCCCCCGCGCGCGGACACCCTGCGCTCCATCGTCGCCAGCTCGTGGTGCCGCATCACCAGGAGCCGACCGATCAGCTCGACCAGGAGCTTGGCGGCGTCCCAGGGGACGCCGGGACCGAGCGGGACGAACACGTGGAGCCCCGTCTGCCCGGACGTCTTCGGATAGCCCACGAACCCCAGCTCCTCGAGGAGCTCCTTCAGCGACAGAGCGAGCACGACCCCGTCGCGCAGGGGACGCCCGCCGAGGTCGAAGTCGATGGTGATGAAGTCGCATTCCTCGAGGGACCCCGCACGACTCGCCAGCACGTGGAGCGGGATGCAGCCGAGGTTCGCGATGTGCAGGAGCGCGTCGGCGCTGTCCACGATGAACACGCTCACGTCCTTGCCGTCGTGCTCCTCCGATCGGACCTTGAACGTCCTGAGCCAGTCCGGCGTCCCCTGGGGCGCGTTCCACTGGTAGAAACTCTTGCCCTCGATGCCGTCAGGGTGGCGCACGAGCATCACGGGCCGCTCCTCGAGGAACGGGAGCAGCGTGTCGCTGATGGAAGCGTAGTAGCGACAGAGATCGCCCTTCGTGTAACCCTCGGCGGGCCAGAAGATCTTGTCCTGATTGGTGAGCTCGACGCGCGGCTTCGCGCCGGGCGACGTGACGCGCGGCGGGGGAGCGACCTCGAGGGGGGCCGGCGCGCCGGCGTCGAGCAGCTCCTCCCCGGGCGCGGCGGTGCAAGACGACGCGTCGGAATCTTCGCGCAGACCGAGGAACACGGGATGCCGGAGGTGGCCACCGTCGGTCCACCCGGCAAATTGCACGCGCACGACCACTTCGGGGCGCACCGGATGCCTCACCGCTCCCGCGCGCGTTCCCTGGCCGTCGGCCGTCGGCTCCGCGACCTCCAGCGCGCTCAGCCGCCGCGACAGGTCGCGCACCGTCCGGTCGTCCAGACCGCTCCCCACGGCTCCTCGGCTCACGAGCCGCGAGCCGACGTAGGTCGCGACTTCGATCGACCCGAGCGTCCCGCGCCCTGCCTTCCCCTCGACCCACCCGACCACGACGAAGTCCTCGGCGCGTTCGCGCTTGATCTTCACCCACTCTTCGGTCCGAGCGGGGCCGGGCACGTACCGACTGCCGGCGCGCTTGGCGACGACCCCCTCGATCTCCCGCGCCTCACAGAACTGCCAGAGCGGCGTTCCATCGTCCACGACGTGATCGAGCGTCCTCACGAGCCCGCTGCCACGGATCACGTGCGCGAGGATCTCCTTGCGCGTCGCGAGCGGCAGCGAGCTCAGGTCGCGATCCCCCACGGCGAGCACGTCGAAGACGACGTAGACGACGGGCACGTCGAGCTGCGCGCGCTCGACGTCGAACGGGCGGCGAGCCTGGATCCGGTGCGCCAGGCGTCCGAAGCTCGGGCGCCCCCGGTCGTCGAAGGCGATGATCTCTCCGTCGAGCACGACGCGCTCCGGCGCCAGCGCGCGCACGGCCCTGGCGATTTCCGGGTAGGTGGACCCCGCAGGGCGCAGGGTCCGGTAGCGCAGGGCCACGTCGTCTCGAGACTTGTCGGCGACGATGCGGACTCCGTCGAGCTTCAGCTCGTAGAGCCAGCCGGGCTGCTCGAGCCCCGCGCCGGAGAGGGCGCAGATCATCGGCACGAGCTTCTCCGCGTCGACGCTGCCCACCGGCGCCTCCTTCGCGTCGAGGAGCGCAGAGAGCTCCGCGAGCACCCTCGGCTTCTCGGCCAGCTCGTGCACCGTGAGGCCAGACAGCACGCTCCGCGGCTGCTCGACGGACACGTCGTACCCGGGCCGGGAGAAGGCGTCCTCCTTCTTGATGAGGAGCCACTGGGGCTTCTCGTTCGCGCGTTGCGCCTGGCGGCGGCTCGTCTCGACCAGCGCGAACCGACCGCGCAGCTTGTGCCCGTCGAGCTCGAACTTGAGGTCTCCCCGCGCCAGCCCCTCCTCCGCCGTGCCTTCGAGGTACCTCACCTTCCCCAGATCCCACACGATCATCGGACCCGCGCCGTAGTTCTGCTCGGGGATCACGTCCTCGAAGAGCAGGTACTCCATGGGGTGCGCCTCGGTCTGCACCGCCAGTCGCTTGTCCGCGGGATCGAGACTGGGGCACCGCGGCACGGCGAAGCTGGTCAGGGCGGAGCCGATCTGCAGGCGCAGGTCCCAGTGTCGCCGCGTCGCGTCGTGCAGGTGCACCACGAAACGGCCACCAACGGTGCTCCCCGCGCTGGCTTTGCGTTCAGCCGAGAAGGGCTCGACGGTGCGCCCGGGGTCGCGCTTCGCGCGGTACTCGCCCAGATCGTCGGGGGCATTGTCCGCGGGTTTCTCGCGCTTGGGACTCATGAGACGACGAACGTTTCGTACGCTTCGAACCGGTGGGCTAGCATACGGCAATGGCTGCTCGCGCCATCACTTCAGGAACCATCTCGTTCGGGCTCGTCTCGATTCCGGTCAAGCTGTACACGGCAGCCAGTTCGGAGCAGGTCCGCTTCAACATGCTGCACGACAAGTGCGGCGGTCGGCTCAAGCAGCGGATGTACTGCCCCACGGACGACGAGTTCGTCGAGCGCGGCGGCACCGTGAAGGGGTACGAGTACGGCAAGGGCCGGTACGTCACCTTCACCGAAGAGGAGCTCAAGAAGCTCGAGGCCGAGCGCTCGAACAGCATCGACATCGTGGAGTTCGTACCCATCGACACCGTCGATTTCATCCACGTGGAGAAGAGCTACTACCTGGGACCGGACAAAGGTGGCGACAAGGCCTACCGGCTCCTCAACCAGTCGATGGACAGGACGCGGAAGGTCGCCGTCGGGCGCTGGGCGGCCCGAGGCAAGGAGCAGCTCGTCCTGATTCGCCCCTATCGCGAGGGCTTGCTGCTGCACCAGCTCTACTACGCCGACGAGGTCCGCGCGTTCGAGGACATCGAGACCGGAGCCACCTTCACGTTCTCAGATGCGGAAGAGTCGATGGCCGACCGGCTCATCGAGCAGCTCTCGGTCGAGAGCTTCGCCGCGGATCAGTACTCGGACGAGTACGCCCAGCGGGTGCGAGCCATGGTCGAGCAGAAGGCGGCCGGGCAGGAGATCACGGTCGCGCCCGAGGCACCGCGCGCGCAGATCATCGACCTCTTCGAGGCGCTCAAGAAGAGCCTGGCCGACGTCGACACGTCGCGCGCGCGGGCGGGCGCCGACGACGCGAAGCCGCCGGTGAAGAAGGCGTCGGACGAGAAGCCGGCGCGAGGCAAGAAGCGCTCCACCGGCTGATTCGCGCGTTCGAACGCCGACCGCGCCGCGGTGCGGCGCGTCGAACACCGCCACTGGACCGGTCACGGCGAACGTCGTATCTGTACCCGACGTCTTTCTTCGGTCGGAGGGCCCCATGAGAACCAGCGTTGGATCGGTGGCCGCGGTGACGCTGCTCGCCGCCGTGTGGACGACCACGGGCGGATGCTCCGCCAACAGCGCGCCGCCGAGCGGACGCGTCGGAACGTCCGGCGGGACGGGGGGCACGGGCGCCGCCGATGCCGCCGGCGGCGTGGGTGGCTCCTTCGACGGTGGAGGAACCGGGGGCGTGGGTGGCTCGTCGCTTTTCGAAGGCGGTGTGGACAGCGGAACCGGCGGCGTCCCCGCCGAAGATCCGAAGACGTGCGAAGAGGCCGCAGCGCTGAAGTCGTACGTGGGCTGCAGCTACTGGCCGACCACCGTCGCGAACAACGTCTGGTCGATCTTCGACTTCGCCGTCGTGGTGGCCAACGCGGGTGATCAACCGGCGGACATCACCGTGACGCGCGGCGCTTCCATGATCTCGACGACGACCGTCGCGCCGAACGGCGCCGCGACCATCTACCTCCCGTGGGTCCCGGAGCTGAAGGGCCCGGACGCCGACGCCTGCGGCACCGCCGTCGCCCCCGACGCCAGCGTGTTCGCGCGGGAGGGCGCGTATCACCTGGAGTCGAGCGTGCCGGTGACGGCGTACCAGTTCAACGCGCTGCAGTTCCGGGGGCAGGGCGGTCCCCCGGGCAAGGACTGGTCGAGCTGCCCGGGCAACTTCCCGTGCCCCCGGGACGGCCTTCCCTACGGCTGCAACTCGTTCACGAACGACGCGTCGCTGCTGCTCCCCGACACGGCCATGACCGGAAACTATCGCGTCGTCAGCCGGAACGGCACGCGCTTCATGCCGCCTTACATCGCCATCACGGCCACGGAGGACGGGACCGACGTCACGGTGACGGTCTCGGCAAACGGCGACGTCATCCCGAGTCTTCCCGTGAGCGCACCTTGCGACGGCGGAGCACCGACGGACTCCGGCGCGACCGAAGCGGGCGCCGGCGACGCCAGCACGGCCGAAGCGGGGACGCCCGACGCCACGGCAGGGTGCGAGGGCGGCGCGACCACCATCGAAATCGGCACCACGCCCCCCGGCGGCCGGCTCGAGCTCTCCATGAACGCGGGCGACGTCGTGCAGCTCGTCGCGAGCATCGGCGGCAGCGTCGACCTGTCGGGTTCCCTGGTGCAGGCGACCAAGCCCGTCCAGGTGATCGCCGGGCTGCCATGCACGAGCATGCCCGACACTCCCGGCAACACCTGCGATCACGTCGAGGAGGTGGTGTTCCCCGCGGAGACGCTCGGGAAGCGGTACTTCGTGGTCCCGCCGACGGCGCCGAACGCCCAGGTGGTCGGTCACGTGGTCCGCCTGTTCGGCAACGTGGACGGGACACAGCTCACCTATCCCGCCGGCGCGCCCGGCGGGGCACCCACGACGCTGAACGCGGGGCAGGTGATCGACTTCGGCAACGTGACGACACCGCTCGAGATCGTCGGCGACAAGGAGTTCGCGGTCGGCTCGTTCATGTTGAGCGCGCAGCTGCTCGATCCGCTCGGCGGGCTCTTCGCTCCGCGCCAGGGCGATCCGTCGGCGAGCATCGTGGCGGCCGAGGAGCAGTACCGGACGAAGTACGTGTTCCTCGCTCCCAACGACTACACGCAGAACTACGTGGACATCGTCATGCCCACCGGCGCCGCGGTCGTCCTCGACGGCACGCCGGTCACGGGCGGCGCCCCCATCGGCGCGAGCGGCTTCAGCGCCGTGAGGGTCAAGCTGGGCCCGGGCGCGAACGGCGCTCACGTGCTGACGTCGAACCGCGCCGTGGGGATCCAGGTGATCGGCTACGGCGACTACACGAGCTACCAGTACCCGGGTGGCCTCAACCTCGAGCCCATCGCGCCACCACCGCCGCCACCGCCGACGTGACGCACGTCGGCCACGAGGATCGGAACCGACCATGACTCGAAGCCACGTCGCCGCCATCGCCCTCCTCGGTCTGCTCGTTGCCTCGTGTGGCGACGACTCGTCCGGCGGCGGGGGGAGCGGCGGCGCCGGCGCGGCGGGAGGCGCCGGAACCGGTGGCAGCACCGCGGGGGCATCGGGAGCCGCAGGGTCCGCGGGCTCGGCCGGCAGCGCCGGCGCAGGCGGCAGCGCGGGTTCCGCC